>NZ_CP064795.1:3098635-3765169 GCF_015644725.1 Salinimonas marina | reverse complement strand
ATCATGGCATCCCATCGCGCGTAAGGTTTCTAAGGTCGCCGAAGCGCGCGCAATATCCGACACCAATGCGGTTTCGGTCAGCTCCAGCTCAATGAACTCCGGGGCGATGCCAAAGTTGCTGAGTTGCTCGGCAATGAAGTTGGGCAGCGCCGGATCCAAAAAGTGCGCCGCCGAAATGTTAATGGCCATCTTGATATCCCGGTAACCCCGCTCGCGTAACTGCGCCAGTATGGTAATGGCCTGCTCAATCACCCAGTAATCGATGGTCATCATTAACGAGGTGTTTTCCAGCAGCGGGATAAATTCACCTGGCGACACCGGCCCTTTTTCCGGATGATGCCAGCGTAGTAGGGCCTCCATGCCCACCATTTTGCGGGTATCCAGGGCCAGCTGTGGCTGCAGTGCCAGCGAGAATTCACCGTTGTTCAAACCAATGCGGGCTTCTTTTTCCAGCTCCACCCGGCGCAGCACACGCTGATTCATGATCCGGTCAAACTTACAGTACGCCGAACCCTGCTCTGCTTTTGCTTCGTACATGGCAATATCGGCATGCCGCAGTAATTCCATGGCCGTGATATCACCTTCGTTGCAAAACGCCAGGCCAATACTCAGTGAGACATAAAACTGATGATTATCAAACTGAATAGGTGGCTCGAAGGCATCTATCAGCTGATTGGCTACCTGTTCAACCTCCAGAATACTGCGCAGGCCCGGCAGCAGGATAACAAATTCATCGCCCCCGAAACGCGCGGCAATATCGCTGTCTCGTAAGGGTTTGCGGATCCGCTGAGCCGCAGCCTGAATCAGCTTATCGCCAATGTCATGACCGTGTCCGTCGTTGATACGTTTGAAGTCATCTAAATCTAAAAACAACAAACCCAGCGGCAGGTCTTCACGGGAGGCCAGGGAAATTTCTTTTTCCATCTGAAACATCAGCATGTTGCGATTGGGTAACCCGGTTAGCACATCAAACATGGCCATATTTTCCAGCTGGGCGGTGGTCAGCGCCATCTTACTCTCAATGGTTTCCAGCTCGTTGGCCAAATTGCTGGCGGCCTCTTCTAACACGTCTAGCTCGTCGGTGAGGGTTTTATTGCGCACCGGCCGGGAACGACTGGCATTCTTATTGAATTCTTCGTAGCGGTGTTCGGCAAGCAGCGGTAAGCGGTGGCTTAAGGCCATCAGCCGGCTGCGATACTGGTTTAAGATCAGATACAGCAACAGGGCAAAGATGGCCACCAGTGACACCGCACTGCCCACCACCCAGTTCTGGTAGGTGCTGGCCGAGCGCACCTGCTCGGTAATATCCCGGGCAAACAGAATATAGCTATCGGGTAAGCGCCCGTCCAACATGGGCAGTAAACTCACCAGCAACAGCCGCCCTTCAAACACCACCCGACTGCCACGGGAAATCAGGGTGTCTATCGCGGTATTTTCGGGTAACGCTTTGATGATACTGGCAACGGCATCCTTGTTGACCATCGACAAGCGGCTGATGACATTCATTGAGCCGGCATTGTCTGAGCCTCGGGCAATGGCAATCCGACCCACATCCGCCGAACGGGACAACAGCGCCAGTAATTCCTGCATCCCGGTCGCAAACACCATCACTGCCGGTTCACCATTATGAGTCATTACCGGCGCAGCGATATAACGGCGACACAGATGGGCACAGGAGGTAAGAATTTGGGGTCGCAACGACTCCAGGGCGCTAGAGCGCAATTTACCCACAAAGCCAGGCATCGCGGCGGCATCACCGTAGACCAGATTCGCCTGGGCATCAAACAGCCAGACATTGTCGATTTGCAGATTCATCTGCATAGTATTGCGGGCATCTTCAATGCCCCGGCGCAATTCGCTCACCGACGCCGGTAAGCCCCGCTTGTCCTGGGTGAAGGTTTCTGACCATAGCAGGATCCGCTCGGTCAACAAGGTGTCGAGCAACGCATAGCGATGCATATTTGTTGCTGTACCACTTGATGCTGGGTATCGATGGCGGTGTTCGACTGACGAATCAGCAACGAACTGATCACCGCAGTGATACACGCCATCATCAACAACAACAACAACATCACCTTTGTTAAAAAGGAAAGCTTTACCTGCATAAATGCTTAAAACCAGTACATCAATTGTACCGACCACATGCGCCAGTACTTCTCTGTTTGTGTCGCCGTTTGCGGCAGAATTATTCCGGTTGAACGGGCGGCCCCTTCAACCCAATGATGCTCCGCCTGTAAACGCCAGTTGGTAGCAAAATCCCAACGCATTCCCAGCGCCAGGGTATCCTGATATCCATAATATGCCGGAATCAGACCGGCACTGATCTGATTCAGCCCCTCGCCGTCCGGATCATCGCGGTTAAGGGTATAGGTATCCAGGCTCACCAGGCCGCTTAACCGGGGGGTGAACAAATACCGGGCCTGAATATAACCACCTTCACTGGTTCGCTCGTTGCGAAAATCGGGGAAATAGGCGCCAGCATCCCGTCGCTCGTCGCGCACGATCTCTGCGCTAAGCTCCCAGAACTCACTGAAATAGATAGCCGAAAGCATCAGCCGGTCGACACTGCGTTGTCCGTCAAAAAAATTATCCACCTCGGCAGCGGTGTAGGAAAAGTCAGAGCTCAGCCAGCTGGCCCCCACCCGCCAATTCAATGAGGGCGGCTGATAATAAACACTGAACTGGTGCACAAAATCCTGCTCGGCTTCGCCCAGGGCGCCGGCACCTAGAAAGGCGCCTATCTCGCCCTGATTCAGCGGCGATTTGCCATAGCTCCAGTTTACTTCCCACGAGCCGTGGGCTGCGCTACGAGTCGACTGCAACGAAATGCCGTCACTGCCTAAGGCAATGTCGCGCGAACCGTCAGAATAGACCGATTGAGGCAACACCGCAGTTGCCCGGGTATGCGGTACATCCCGGGTGGCGGAGTACAGCCAGTGACGATTTTTAAAGCGGCCGATATTTAGCCGGGTATCCCAGCTCGCCACCGTTGGCAGCTTCCAGTCAAAAAACAGATAGTCTATCCGCCCGCCCGACTTGTAGCGATTGCCGCCATCAAGATAATTCGCCTGTCCCACCAACGCCAGAGTAGGTTTCAATTCCCAGCGCGCATTAACACCCACTTCGGTCAGGTTAAGCGTAATGTCATTATTGTCGGTAATAAAGTTACTGTCTTTTGACTGAGTGATGCCCTGCGACACATACCCATGCCAGCTGAAGTTGTCGGCTTGCACCGCTGCGCTTAGCGCAAAAAGTGAGAAAATTAACACTTGTTTCATTGCGGTTTAACCTTTTCTTGCCGGTTTTCTAATACGTCGTGGCTGGCATAGCCTACCGCGCCAGGGGTAGCGTAAACAGCCTCTATCAATGCCTCGGGCGAGTCTATAATGTGCGGCGGATCGCCCTGGCCGGAATAGGTGATCTGATTCCAGATACGTTCGAGCTGATACGGAAACATCTGCAAAATTTGTCGACAAAAGCGCTGATGCATGGCGGTGTCGGTATCCAGCACAAACACATGTATCTTGGAGCCATCTTCCCAATGCTGCTGACGCGCAGAAAAAATCTGGCGGGCCTGACCCTGGGTGAGGGTCTGCTGCTGGATATCAGGGTGAAAGATCAGCCGGATGGAGTTACTCTGAGCATGGGCCGGTGACTGCAAAAATAGCATGACAAAGAATATCACTGCCCACGGTAATTGTTTTTTTGGCCGGTTTTTACCACCAGACATCCTGCTGAAGGCCATCCGGTTGTTCTCCCTGGTCTGGCTACTCTTAAACATCAATATTAGTAAGTGTAGTAATTTTTGCTCAATAGCGCTCAATGAATCGACCGTATACACGATAAGTTAAATTATCTGCTGAATTTTCTGCCACACATCATCTACGCTAATACGCTGCATCAAGTCTTCGCCCCTGGCGCGCAAGCCCCAGGGCAATTGGTGCCAGGTTTTGCCATGTTGCTGCTCAATCACCTCATCATAAACCGACACCACATGCTGCAGATTATTCACCGGGCCAGTACGCCGTGGATTTGAGTGTGCGTATAACCCCACCACGGGCGTGCCCATAGCGGCGGCAATATGCGCGGGCCCCGTATCTGGCGCAATCACTAATCGGGCATGGCTTAGTAAAGCGGCCATCTGATGCAAAGTAGTGGCACCGACCAGATCGCACAGCTGGTGCGCACATTGTTGTTTAATGGCATCGGCTAATTCGCGATCCAGCTTTCCTGGTCCGCCGCACACTACCGTCTGATAGCCGCTGTCGACCAGCCGACCGGCAATCTCGGCATAACGGTCGGCGCTCCAGTTACGCGCCGCTTTGCTGGCCGCCGGGCTAATCACGACAAACGTCCCTAGCTTATCAGCCTGGGCGGCCGCCCACTCCCGCGCCGAGTTTTCTAATGGGATATCCCAGCTCAGCGGTGTTTCAGGCACGCCCAGCTTATCAGCAAATCCCATAAAGCCCTGTATAACATGCGCATGCTGACGGGGAGCGATGCGCTCGTTGGTAAATAACCAGTGCAGTTCTTTACTGCGAGCCCAGTCAAAACCAATACGCCGTTTGGCCCTGATAACCCGGGAGGCCAGGTTGGCTCGTAAGGCCACCTGCATCATCAGCAGCACATCAAAGTGATCATCACGCAGCGTCGAGCGCAGCTTTTTTACCGCTTGTTTTTTTTCCGATTTATCAAATACCACAAAGCGGACATCAGGAATAAGTTGTACCAGCTGGTATTCAATTTTACCAATCACCCAGGTAAGCTCGGCGTCGGGCCACTGCTGCCGGATGCGGGTGACCATCGCAGCCGCATGGCAAACATCACCGATGGCTGATAGCCGTACCAGACAGATTTTTTTTCCCAATGAAGGCCTCCCGGGGGTGCGCTGTGCAAAAAACCAATTACAATGATGAATTTACCATAAGTTAGCGGTTCATGAGCATAGAGCACCAAAAAATAAGTATGGACCACCATACGTTAGTGAATACTTACTTTCTATATAGTGCCGACACTTCCCTGTTTTCGGAAGTATGCTGGCGTAAAAAAAAGGCGGTGATTGGTCAGGCTAAAGGCCGTGGCACCACGCTATTTGTACAAAATACCCCCGATTCGTGCTGGGTCCTTCGCCATTATCGCCGCGGCGGACTAATAGGCAAAATACTGAATGACCAGTTTTTTTATACCGGTCTGGCGAAAACCCGCCCGTTTCAGGAAATGCGGTTACTTAACACCATGTGTGAAGCCGGCTTAAAGGTGCCGACCCCGGTGGCCGCCCACGTAGCAAGACATGGCCTGATTTACCGGGCTGATTTAATTACCCAACGTATTGATACGGCCACCGATCTGCATCATCACCTTACCGGGCAACCCCTGTCTGACCGGCTATGGCAGGAAGTAGGACGGGCCGTGCGTAAGATGCACGACCTGCAGGTATACCATCATGATCTGAATGTACGTAACCTTATGCTGGATGCCCGGGAAGAGGTTTGGATCATCGACTTTGACCGTTGCTACCAACGGCCTGGCGAACAGTGGAAGGAACAGAATCTGGCGCGGTTGTATCGTTCATTACAAAAAGAACTGAGCCGGTGTCCGAGGTTTTTCTGGCACCAGGATAACTTTGCTGCCCTGCGTGAGGGCTATCAACAGCGGTAAGCACCTTTGCTTTCAAGCAAGTTAATTGCAACTAATGGCATTACTCGGTAATGTGCGGCTAATTAATGTAAACATGACGATAAATTATGCATACACGAGCGATTTATCCGGGCACCTTTGACCCTATCACCAATGGTCACGCCGATTTAATTGAGCGTGCCTCTCAGATGTTTTCCCATGTGATAGTGGCGATTGCCTCTAACCCCAGTAAACAGCCGGTATTTACCTTAGAAGAGCGGGTAGAGCTAATCAAAACCGTGACCGCCGGACTGGAGAATGTTGAGGTACAGGGCTTTACCGGACTGCTGGCCGACTTTGCTGATCAGCAACATGCCACCATTTTAATTCGGGGTTTGCGGGCGGTGTCAGATTTTGAGTACGAATTTCAACTGGCCAACATGAACCGGCGGCTAAACCCCAAACTTGAAAGCGTGTTTTTAACCCCGGCAGAAGAAAACTCGTTTATCTCTTCGACGCTGGTGAAGGAAGTCGCCCGCCACCGTGGACGGGTCAATGAGTTTTGTCATCCAGAAGTAGAAAAAGCCCTGATTGAACGTTTGCATGGCAAGCCGGCCGGCTAACGCTGACAGGTGGGACAATAAAAGGTATTGCGCTGCCCGATTACCACGCTTTTGATGGGCGTAGCGCAAACCTCGCAAGGCGCCTCATTACGACCGTACACGCACAGATGCTGCTTAAAGTAACCAGGGTTGCCGTCTGATTGGGTAAAGTCTTTGAGCGTGGTCCCCCCTTCGGTAATGGCTTTAGCCAGTACCTGTTTTATCGCCTGGGTTAACAGCACATAGCGTTTTTGGCTGACTTTGCCTGCCGCCCGGCGTGGATCGATACCGGCCATAAACAAGGCCTCATTGGCGTAGATGTTTCCTACCCCCACCACATTACTGTTGTCCATAATAAAGTTTTTTACCGCCTGGGTGCGTCCCCGGGAACGCTGGTAGAGCCGTGCGTCATCAAATGCCTCGGTCAACGGCTCCGGTCCCAGATTGGCCAGCAACACGCTGTTTTCGCCTTTCGGTTCCCACAAACAGGCCCCGAAACGACGGGCGTCATTGAGCCGCAAACATTGGCCACTGTGTACCACAATATCAATATGATCGTGTTTTACCACTGGGGTAGACCCCGCTACTACCCGCAGTTTACCTGACATCCCCAGATGCAGAATAATGGTGCCGGTATCCACTTCTATGAGCAAATACTTGGCCCGGCGTCTAACACTGCGAATGGTCTGCCCGACTGCCGACTGAATAGCTTCGGGCACCGGCCAGCGTAGTTTTGGCTGGCGCACAATAATACGTTCAATTCGCTGCTCCAGTAGCCAGGGCTCAATACCACGGCGGCTGACTTCTACCTCGGGTAACTCAGGCATATCGGTTGTTGTCCTTTAATAATCAGGGGCTATTCCACGGTAACAGCTGGCCCAGGCTGGTGCCTTCCAGCTCAAACCACTGCTCATCCACCAGCACCAGGGTTGCTTCTGCCTGCGGGTAAAACGCATAGACCTGTCCTTCGGTCTGACCAGCCAGCCATACCACCACAATATAGGCCGAATCGCTACTCAGGCCGGTGGGCGCCGGCGACACAGGCACCAGAAACCCTTGCTTCCAGGCTTGTACCTGTTGCGAGGGGCTCACTGACGTAGCCTGGGTTAACTGGCTCTGACGCCAGCTCTGACCGGCTCGCTCCAGTTTAAAATTGTCCTGCTCAATACGCAGTAAATAAGCATTTGGGGCAATCAGGGGGCGGGATTGCGGGGCTGGGGACGTCGGCAAAAAGGTTTCTAAGTTGAACAACACAATCATGAATAGCATGGCAAAGATCACCACATTATTCATGGCTTTGGAGGATAAGCGGGTTTTTGCCATGGATTGTTGTCTCGCCAAAAAGAGGATGACATCAAAAGTTATCAGGAATACGACGTTTGTAAAGTCACAAGCCTAAACGCAAAAAACCCGGCAAAAGCCGGGTTTTCGTGGAGACAAAAGCAAGTTTTATTACTTGATTTTGGCCTCTTTGAACATAACGTGCTTACGCACTACGGGATCAAACTTTTTGATCTCCATTTTGCCAGGCATATTACGTTTGTTCTTATCAGTGGTGTAGAAAAATCCAGTACCTGCTGATGAAACTAGTTTGATTTTATCACGCATTTTCAGGCTTCCTTAGATCTTTTCACCGCGAGCACGGATGTCAGTCAATACTGCATCAATGCCGCGCTTGTCGATAATACGCATGGCTTTTGCAGACAGACGCAATTTAACGAAACGATTTTCGCTCTCAACCCAGAAACGGTGAGAGTGAAGATTTGGTAAGAAGCGACGACGGGTCGCGTTTCTTGCGTGCGAACGGTTATTTCCAACCGTAGGACGCTTACCTGTAACTTGACATACTTTTGACATGTATTTGTCTCCAGAACAACGATAACTGTCGCGCCAATCGATCCCACCACTCATTAGTCACTGGGTCAAATGACGTTAATACTATAAATAAGAGGGCGCATTTTATACAGCAAAGCTGTTCCAAATACAAGGCAACCAGAAAAAAAACCTGGCAAATGACCCTAAAATGTGTGGATCTGTTTCAGATCCCGGCGCCGGATTCTACCCTATCCAGCGCCCACAGTAAAAGATCTCTGCGGCTTTTTTATCCATGATCGCGAAACGCTGGGTTTTGATCATCCCTCACTGTGCGGTAAAGGGTAGCAACGCGGTAAGATCTTCAGTGGCATACGGGGCATTTTGATGCAACGGCTGGCCATCCAACACCTGCTGGTAGCATGCCTCATACCCTTTCGCCATCTGCTGATGCCCAAATCGCTCCACCGCTAGTTCATGGCACAGACGCCGGTTGTAACCCGACAGATTGGTGATAGCCTCGGCCAGCTCAGCGCCTGATGCTGATAAAAAACCGGCTTCGGGTTCGCTGACAATTTCCGGGATCGCGCCATAGGGTGTGGCAAACACCGGACACCCCAGATACAAACTTTCGGTATAGGCCAGCCCGAAGGGCTCGTGCCAGCGAACTGGCAACAGTAACCCCTGGGACTGACGAATCAGATTGTTTTTGGTTTCACCGCCCACCATGCCCTTAAAAGACACATTGCGCGCGAAATGAATGTAACCACCGCGACCCAGCTTTATCCGCGGCCCACCCAGTACCGCCAGCTTCTGGCCCGCCTGCCGAGCCACGTCTATGGCCCCGGACAGGTTTTTTGTGGCCACCCGGGCTTTACCCAGAAAGTGCAGATACTTACCGGTCGGTGAGTATTCCGGCTTGCCATAATCCGCCCAGTTCAGCCCGTTGTAAACATAGCGCTGAGCATTATGGATGCTGGCATGCTGTCGCGATAGAAAAATGGTATTTTGATGATAGGTTTGCGGGCCCCCGGCATTAAAGTGCTCAGTGACCACAAAGGGCTTACTAATGGCTTCATCGGGCGCGCGATGAAAATGCACAATATCCGGCCAGTCTCCGATTAATGGATCCAGTGCCTGTCCTTTTTTGGCGATGGTGGTCCCCGGCGGGACGCTGGGGGCATCTCCCCACAAGAACCGAACCTCATGGCCCTGGTCCTGTTGTGCCTGGGCCAGCGCCCAGATAACACGCTGAGTACCTCCGTATTTAACCGGGGGCAGAGAAACCCTGGAAATCAGTACATGCAGAATTTTCATGGTCTATCCTCAATGCGCACGGGGGATATCAGCCCACCGGCACATCAACAATTTCTATGGTAACGATTAACTTATACCGGTAACGCTTATCCGCACCGGCATGGCCACCCAGATCTACTCCATAAACGGCGAGCGTGGCGCGGTAATATTAATCAGCTGCGACGGCCGGTTCAGCATTTGACCGCCATCGCGGGAAATAGGCACCCACGGGAAGCGACCGCTGCCTTTGGCCGGTTGCAATATAAACAGATCCAGCGGCACCGAAATATAAAAGCCTTTGGTAAAGCTGCCTTCACCATAATCTTCGGCCGACGCATCGGTAAAGGCGGCGTAGGCCCCTACCACAATGCCGCTATCAAAGCGCTTGGCAAAATCAATGTTCACCCCTTTATCTTTTGCCAGAAACTGTCCGGCGCTGACCGATAGCCGGGTATCGGGCAAAAAGTCGGGCCGCCAGTACGCGGTGGCAAAACCGGTAAAGGCTTTGTAGTCGAACAGATCCCAATCATTTTCAAACGAGCGCTGCTGAACATAGTTTACATCCACCCCAAAGGCGAAGTTGCTGTCTACCGGCCGGTATAATGCTTCGCCGCCCACGCCGGCAAACATTGTTTCTAAATAGCCGCCATACGCCTGGGCATACCAGTTGTCATCAACCTTGTCTATCCAGCGAGTATACAAGGTATCCAGGGCCACATCAGACCCTGAGATATACTCGCGAATGTAGGTACGCACACGGGGCAGCGTCGACTCGGCTTTATCGATGGTGTAATTAAACTTATCGTAGTTGTCAAACAAGGTGGTGCGCACTGAGCCAAACAGCCCCAGATTTTCATTCAGGGTATAGCTGCCACTTAAAATAAGCCCGCCCTGATAAAGATAAAAATCTTCCGGCCCGCCAAAACTCTGGGTATAGAAAAAATCAGCCGAGTACCCCAGCCCCGCCACGCCGTTAGGGTCGTAGTGCTGTAAATCTTCAGCGGTGGGGCTAAGACGGGTGTAGCTGTCTTCTATCTTGCTTTCGACCCCTTCATACCGGGCAACGGCTTTAAAGGCACTGGCATCAATTTCGGTGGTGGTCATCGGCAACCCGCTGTTCGTTTCCACCACCCGGTACTCATTTACCGTGTTTGGCAATTCATCAGCCAGGACCCGGCCCGCTCGCTCGGTGGCTTCCACCAAATCGCGATAGGCGGTTTGCTGGCCATACACGGTAATTTTATCGTCTTCGATACGCACATCATGTAACACCAGGCCCGCTTCAGAGCGCAGCCCCCGGGACAATGCTGCCCGGTCAATGTCGGCGGCTGTGGCAGGCGGCTTCGAATGTACGATAGGGCGCGGCGGCTGATCAATTTTAACCTGACTGAAGGTGTTCATATTAAAATTGTAGGTAATACCAAAACCTACGGTATTGCCACGCTGATAATTCACCGTAAAATCGAAATTATTCCACCGATACACTGCCGCCGCATTCCAGCGTGAGTCTTGCGTTAAGCGTCCGGCCCGGTCCTGGGTATAGTTGTTCCCTTCATACTCTAGCTTGAGCGTCAGCGGCTCCCACGGGGTCTGGTATTCCAGACCACCAAACAGGGCTACCGGTCCTTTAAAGAACTGATCATAATCCACCTTGCCACCGTTGCCGCCAAAGCCGCCGGGCCGGGTACAAAAGCTATCACGCAGTTCACAAAAGGGGTTGGTCAAGTCATCAGCGGTCCCCAGGTATCCCCAGCCCATGCCCAGGTGAAAATCAAACGGGCCCCAGGCTTTACTGGCAGAAACATGTTCGCTTTCAAAAAAACCGGTGCCCCCGATATCCCGGAACCCCACCGACACTTCCGGTAAATAAAAGCTTTCTTCCAATAACCTGAACTTTACGTCCAGCCCTTTATCTTTAAGGGTCTGGTCGCCACTAAAGCTTTCGACATTACTGTACAGACGGGTCCGCACATCCGTATAACGGGCGGTAGCTTCCATCCACGGAAATAGCTGCATACTTACCGTCCAGAAACGGTACTCATCATTATCGGTGTAGTTTAATGATAGCTCACCCTCAGGCCGCATTCTGGAGGTCGGCGTCTGAATAAGCCCGGCCCCACCCTGCACCATTTGCGAGGGCTTTACAGCTAAGGTATCGCTGGTCTGCTGAGCACTGGCGGTCGCCGCAAAGGTGCTCGCGATCAATAAAGAAAGAGAGGTTGGTTTACATGAAAACATTACAGCACCCTATGTACAGCCAGCTCCGCCACTTTCTGATTCAGCTCAGACAGCGAAGGGGTAAGAAGATAAGAAAAAATGGGTACATACAGCTGACTTTTAGGCATAAGCTGAACATATTCACGGTTCCAGTAGGCGGTTTCGACTTTCTGAACTTCGCCAGCGGGGGTAATAACATACACAAAGTCGGGTTCCGCATCGGCCCGCAAGGTTATATTGTGAATATACTGATGCACATTCGCGCCGGATAAGTGCTGATAAGGGCCGGGGGTTTTCACCAGCCCGCTCAGATACACCATGTCGGGTCGCGGGCTGAGGGTGATTAAATATTTGCCGTCCAACAGCTTTGGATTCTGCGCCATATTCACCCGCGCCAGATCGTAGTTCACCGGCCGTTGGATACGCTTAGCGAGCTTCCAGCTTTCTATCTGCTGACGCAGGGCCTGTAACCCTATGGCGCGCTCATCGCTGGGTTCCAGCTCCATCACCAGCTGGTCGATTAGATTAAGGACTTCGGCCCGTTGCGGCTCTACACTTTCATCTAACCGAAAAAATCCGCTCGCCGGCCAATACCAGTTCTGGTTATCAGCCACTATCGACAACACCTGCGACAAACGTACCGGTTGTTGAAACCGGTATTGCTGATTATTAAGCTTTATACTGACCTCTGCCACACTGAAGGTTGCCACCAGCGCCAGCATTACCGAGATTAACACTCTCATTGTGAAGACTCCTGGGGGGCAATTCTTCGGGCCGCCCGACTCAAATAGACCATCTCAATACGCTCAGCCATTGGCATGCTTTTTACTGAAGCCTTCAGCAATTCGCCATTGTCCTGATTTAACCAGTAGGTATTTTGCCACTGAGTCTGTGTTTCCAGATAGGGACTGGTCTTAGGGAAGCTGACGGTTTCGGTAATTTTCTGGGTCTCAAAGGTATGGCCAAGAATCGTCAGCGCTTCCTGCTGCTGCGCTTGCCACTCGCTCTTCACGGTGAGGCCATAGCCGATGGTTTCAATATCCACCTGCCGTGGCCACGAAAACCGCACCATGCCGGTATCACTAAGCGGATTGTTTTCCAAATTGCTGGTATACAACAAATCCTGTTTAAATCCTTCGGTGGCCACAATGACCCCATCGTGGATTTTGATAATCGCCTGGTCAGCGGACACCCATTTGTTTAAGCCGTTTTCGATATACCCCAACGCCAATAACGCCTGGGGCCGGTCGCCAATAGTGACTTGCAGCAGGTCGGCCTGACTTTGGGTGACTTGCTCAAGGGTGACAGGCTGAGCTTCGTTAGCCTCTAAGGCGAGCTTGAGTGTATTGTAATACGCCTGGTTGGTAGACGAGCACGCTACCAGTAGCAGGGCAAGCAAAACACCGGCTGCTATCTTTAAAAAACTGAATTTATTCATGAAGAAATACGGCGGTCTTGTGGCTAAAAAGGGTCTTGCAGAAACAAAAAAAGCCGCACCAGGCGGCTTTGATTTACAGTATCAAATCACTTATGCAGCAGGTGCGTAAGTAAATGTTACTGAGGTCATAGTAGTAGCTGTCGCAGTACCTGTTACTGTGTCGGTTGTACCTACACAGAAACCGTCAGCGTTAAGCTCATCATCACCGTTACAGCCGTTACCACCAGGAATGTCATCTTCCGGGATATCAGCAGAGCCACGGTTATTCGCAATTACAGCACCCAATACACCCACAGCAACTACACCAGTTGCGATGGCACCAGTGGTAACACTACCGTTGGCACTTTCAGTTGAGCCAGACTGGTCCTGAGCTGTAGCAGAAAAAGCTAAGCCAGCACCCACAATCAATGAAACTAATGACTTTTTCATAATGGTCCTTTCAAAATTCCACCAACTCACCATGCTAAAGCATTAGGGCACTATTGGCCATACTTTAAACAAAGCTTCGTCGTATTTACTAAAAATCCATCCCAGCAATATAACAAAGCAGGTCAGAATTCGACTATTTACCAGTATAACCGCCCTTTTACATTACATCAATCCCCGCTGTGACAGAGAAACGGTTAAATTTTCTCCGACCACAAAATGATCCAGCACAGTGATGTCCATTAGCGACATCGCGGCCACCACTTCCCTGGTCAGAGCAACATCGGCATGGCTGGGCTCAGGCACCCCCGAAGGGTGATTGTGCACCAGAATCACTGCTGCCGCATTTTCCTTCAACGCCTGCTTTACCAGCTCCCGGGGGTACACAGCGGCACTGTTAATTGTACCAAAAAACATAGGCCTATAGACAATAAGCTGATGCTGGCTATCCAGCATCAGCATACCAAATATTTCCTGTTCTACCCCTTTGAAGGTGGCTACCAGATACTGGCTAACCTGGCTCACTTCGGTAAAAATATGCTGACGTTGCAATGGTTCCTCAAGCATACGCCGTACCATTTCATTGGCTGCCTGCAATTGCAGGTAGCGCGCCATCCCTACCCCATTGATACTGCAAAATTCTTCTGCCGAGGCGGTAAAAAGGTGACTAAAGGTAGAAAATTTTATCAGCAACTGTCGAGCCAGCTGTACCGCGCTGTACCCTTGTGAACCACTGCCTAAAAATACGGTGAGCAGTTCGGTATTGTTCATGGCTTCGGGCCCAGCGCACAACAGCTTTTCTCGGGGCTGCTCGGCAATCGGCAGATCTTGAATTCGCATACAGTAATGCCTTAAAAAACACAGTCATGGTGTTATACGCCCCGGGGCAGTAAAGCAAAACTGGCCTTTGTACGCGTTTATCAAACTACCGGTCCATCAGCTTGCGTGTTAGGCTTGAGCTATTCGCAAGCGCTATTCTTTTGACCTATGCAACTTCACAATAAAAAAATTCTGCTGGGGATCAGCGGTGGCATCGCCGCCTATAAAACGCCCGATCTGGTACGTAAACTGACCGCCGAGGGCGCCATTGTCAAAGTGGTGGTCACGGCGTCGGCCAAAGAATTTGTCAGCCCTTTGTCGTTACAGGCGGTGTCTGGGGAGCAGGTTCACGATAGCTTGCTGGACCCGGCAGCTGAAGCCGCCATGGGCCATATTGAGCTGGCTAAATGGGCAGATATTTTGCTGATTGCACCGGCCACCGCCAACATCATGGCTAAACTTGCCACCGGGCTTGCCGATGACTTACTCACCACCTTATGCCTGGCCACCAGCGCGCCGATAGTGGTAGCCCCGGCCATGAACCAGCAAATGTGGAAGGCGACGGCGACTGTGCATAACCGCTCGGTGTTGGCGGCTCGCGGGGTTGAATTTGTGGGTCCAGCCAGTGGCGCCCAGGCTTGTGGGGACACCGGCTACGGACGCATGAGTGAGCCTGAAGAGATTGTTCAGTACCTGAAAAATTCAGCCCCCGGCCCGGCGCTGCCGGATTTATCTGGCAAGACGATTTTAATTACCGCCGGTCCCACCCAAGAAGCGCTGGACCCGGTCCGGTACCTGTCTAATCACAGCTCAGGAAAAATGGGGTATGCCCTGGCCCAGGTGGCGGCGCAGGCAAATGCTAAGGTCATTCTGGTCAGCGGCCCCACCAACCTTGGCGTGGCGCCGGGAATTACTAAAATCCCTGTCACCAGCGCCGCCCAAATGCTCAGCGAAGTGATGCAACAGGTTCAGCAGTGCGATATTTTTATTGCTACCGCCGCAGTCGCTGACTACCGGCCCGCAACGGTGGCCGACAATAAGATTAAGAAAAAGGATGATGAGTTAACCCTTACTTTTGTGAAAAACCCTGATATTCTCAAGCAGGTAGCCAATTTGCCAACGCCGCCATTTACGGTGGGGTTTGCCGCCGAAAGTCAGAATGTTGAGCACTACGCCCGTAGTAAGCTGAACCTCAAGAAGCTTGATATGATTGCGGCGAACAATATCGCCACAGCCGGATTAGGCTTTAATAGCGACCACAATGCGTTGCACGTAATATGGCGTGACGGTGAGCATCATTTGCCACCCCAACCCAAAGTGCAACTGGCTGCAGAACTGTTGTCGCTGGTAGCAACACAATTTAATAAGAAAACGTCAAACTAAGCCGTTACTGGTCGATATAAAGACGTTCTAACCACAATCGTTGCCTTTATTAGGTTATTTGTACATGGAATGGGTGAATGCCCATAGCTTAGGAATTAGTCGCTTTATGCCTGCTGTAAAAAAGACGAATCGCCGTGCCCAAATTCTTCAGGCGCTGGCTGGCATGCTGGAATCCAGCCCGGGTCAACGAATTACCACTGCCAAACTGGCCGAAAAAGTAGGAGTTTCCGAGGCGGCCCTGTACCGTCACTTCCCCAGTAAAGCCCGGATGTTTGAAGGGTTGATTGAATTTATTGAAGACACCTTGTTTTCTCGCATCAATAAAATTTTAAATGAAGAAAAAGACTCCAGCACTCGGTGTCAGATGATTTTGCATTTGTTGCTGGGCTTTGCTGAAAAAAATCCAGGCATTACCCGGATCCTCAATGGTGACGCTCTGCTGGGTGAGCAAGAACGGCTGCGCGCACGCATCGCTAAGTTATTCGAGCGGCTTGAGACCCAGTTTAAGCAGGTCCTGCGTGAACGTAAGCTTCGTGAAGGACGCGACCTTTCGGCTGATGAAACCGTCCTGGCCAATATGTTTGTATGTTATGTCGATGGCCGCATCAATATGTTTATCCGCAGTGGCTTTACCCGTAAGCCTACTGAACAATTTTCCGAGCACTGGGCATGCTACAAACAAACCTTCCTGTAAGACATTTTCTGTAAAGCATCAAAAAAGCCCCCTAACTGTCAGGGGGCTTTTTTATTCAGCGTCGTTTAACCTGAGACTTACTCACTGACGATCTTTGGCAAAGGTTTCCCCAAAGAAGTCACCGTCATTCCATTTTGGCTTTTGTTCCTGGGTGGCCAGGGTATAACCAATTTGTGCATTCACTTCTGCAAAGGTACGGGCCGCCTCCCAGTTAAAGGGTTGGTTGGTATCATCGCTGGGCTTGTGATAATGGGTGGATAAAAATTCCCCAAACACTTTGCTGCCATCCACTTCCGGATCTTTTGATTTCAGACCGGGAACCAAAAACACCGAGGGCACGCCTTGTTTTACAAATGCGTAGTGATCAGAGCGGGTAAACAGAGCTTGTTCTGGCCATGGGTCCGGGCTTAACTCAATACCGGCATTGGCTGCTGCTTTTTCTACCGAGGCTTTCATGTCGCTGTGGCTTGCTCCAAAGGCAATCACATCGGCAAACTCATAGGTTAAAATAGGCATGTCCAGATTGACGTCGGCCACCATTTTTTCTACCGGTACGGTAGGGTTATGGGCAAAATAATCGGCGCCCAGCAGACCTTTTTCTTCGCCGGTTACCGACACAAACAAAATGGAACGCTTAGGCTTTTGCTCCATCTGGCTAAACAAACGGGCGGTTTCAAGCATCACCGCCGTCCCAGAGGCGTTATCCATAGCACCATTGTTGATGTTGTCTTTTTTTACTGTTTTGGCAAAACCGATGTGATCAGAATGGGCCGAAAATACCACGTATTCATCTTTTAGCTCGGGATCAGAGCCTTCCAGCGCCGCGACTACATTGGGGCTGGTGATTTGCGAATGTTTGCTTTTTTTGCTCATGCTCACGGTACCTGGCAGCGCAAATCCTTTAGGGGCTTTGTCTTGTTCCAGCTGAGCATAAATCTCATCAAGGGATACCGGCGCATTGTTAAATAACTGGCGGGCGGCACCTTCACTCAAAAAGGCAGAACCTTTTAACTGTGGGAAGGCGTTGGCTGGCTCACCGTCTTCATTCAGCCACGCCAGACGCGGGGTATGAATATAGCTTAAGCGAGACTGATAGGGACGCACTTTTTCAGCGGTTGGGGTGGTCACGGAAATCATCCCAATCGCTCCGCGATCTTCGGCATAGCGCGCTTTTTGAGAGCCTGAAGCAAGGTGCGCTCCCATTTCGCTGGGAAAAGATTTTGGCTTACCAGACAAAATGACGACAATCTTGCCTTCCACGTCCAAATCCTGATAGTCGTTGTGTTCCAGCTCATCAGCGACAATCCCATAACCGGCAAAGACCAGTTCGCCACTGACTTGACTCGCCGTATTGAGCAGGCTCGGTCCGGTCAGATATTCTTTAGGGTAAGACAATGAGATTTCACCCTCATCGGTGCTCAGGGTAAATTCCGGGGACTCTTGTTCCAGCATCGCCTTACGAAACTCAACCGACTGCATATAGCCATCGGTACCCATGGGCTTAAGGCCGTATTTTGAAAATTCGGTAGCAATATATAAAGAGGCGATATCATGGCCACGAGAGCCAGTATCACGGCCTTCCAGTAAATCATCGGCCAGGAAAAACAAATGTGATTTGATCCGGTTTGTATCCGGCTCGAAAGATGACGAGGCGGCTCCATGCCCTACCGCGGCGGTGCTAATGGCGGATACCATTGCGCCTAATAATAGTTTTTTTATCATAGTCGTTAGTGATGTTGTTGTTTTGTGAATGACTGATGGTATACCAGACCGTCTGAATAACAAATATACCCGGTCAGGCTTTTCGTTCATTACCGTAAACACGCGACCATCTGCAATTAATGAACACGCTCACTACCAACAGACCAGGCAGGTGATATTTTTAATCCTATCCGCTTAAAAAATCCTGCCCAGTCCCCATATTAATCGTATCGATATTAAAATAGGTGACATATGAGTAGTTCAGAGCCTTTATACCGTGTGCAGTTTGTCAGTAATGGGGAACGTTATGAGGTGTATGTAAAACAGGTTGCTCAGGGAAGCTTATTCGGTTTTGTTGAAATAGGCGAATTTGTATGGGATGCCCACACGAGTGTGGTAGTGGATCCAAGCCATGAAAAGCTCAAGTCTGAATTTGCAGATGTGACAACAACTTATGTTCCGATGCATAATGTGTTACGAATAGATGCAGTGAAAAAACAGGGAACCGCAAAAATTTCACGATTAGCGGATAATGTGACGGCGTTTCCCAATCCGATATACACACCCAAAAGAGATTAGCCTGGTTTACTGCGTTCCGGGCGTCTGAGCCCGGAAGCTATTATGATGAAAATGTACCGTTGTGTTATTTCTGCCCTGGCCCGGCTAAGTTTGCCTCTGGCCATGTGTTTTGCCGTTCCTGCTACTGCCAATGAGGCTTTTGATGCCCTGATAGATAAAATCTGGCAATACGAGAGCACCCTCCAGCAACAGCGACCGGCAGATATTTCCCCCGAAGCTCTTAAACAACAGCATCAGCAATACACCACCTTCTTAGAGCAGACTCAGCAAATCGACCCTGAAAATTTGTCGAAAGAACAAAAAATCACCTTGCTGATGCAGCAATACCGGTTACAAAATGACATTGATCAGTACCGCTTTGAGGCGTACAAAGTTCCTCTTACCTCTGAATATGGTTTTCACAGTGCCCTGGCCACCCTGCCCCAGGCCACGCGCTTTAGCCGCGCTAAAGATTATGAACAATATATCACCCGGCTTGAACGCATCAGCGGTTATATGGCGCAAAATATTGCCTATATGAAAGCCGGACTAGCACAAGGCTATACTCAGCCTAAAGCCGTGTTAGAAGATTACGAGGACTCAGTCACCCCCTTTTTAGTTGAAAAGGCCAGTGACAGTATCTTTTATAGCCCATTTACGTCGTTTCCGGCATTTATCACCCAGGCTCAGGCCAGAGACTTTCGTCAGCAAGCCACCAGCATTATTGAAAATCAGATTGTGCCAGCGTATCAGCAGTATCATGACTTTTTAACACAGCAATATATTCCTGGTGCGCGAGAATCCATTGCGGCGGCCGACTGGCCCCAGGGCAAAGCGTATTACAACAATCGAATCAAACATTACACCACCACGGATATGAGTGCCCGCCAGATCCACGAGCTTGGTCTTAGTGAGGTCAAACGTATCCGCGGGGCCATGCAAAAAATTGTCGATGAATTAGAATTTGATGGCAGCATCGACGACTTTATTCATTTTTTGCGCACCGACCCGCAGTTTTATGCCAGCACCCCCGAAGCGTTGTTGAAACAGGCTGCTTATATCGCCAAGCGCGCCGATGCCGCCCTGCCTGCACTGTTTGAAACCTTGCCGCGCACCCCTTATGGCGTGGCGCCGGTGCCTGAAGATATTGCGCCAAAATACACCACCGGACGTTACATTCATGCGGCTAATGACACCGAACCGGGCTATTACTGGGTAAATACGTATGCGCTGGATAAGCGGCCGTTGTATGCGTTACCCGCCCTGACCTTACATGAAGCGGTACCTGGCCATCATCTGCAAATTTCGCTGGCCAGCGAAATGAAGAACTTACCTGCCGTGCGACAGGAAACCTATATTTCAGCCTTCGGGGAAGGCTGGGGGCTGTACTCTGAGTTTCTGGGGGTTGAGGCAGGCATCTATAAGACCCCCTATGATCATTTTGGTCGTCTGAGCTATGAAATGTGGCGGGCATGTCGGTTGGTCGTCGACACCGGCATGCACATGTTTGGCTGGACCCGGCAACAGGCCATTGATTATATGATGAAAAATACCGCCCTTTCAGAGCACAATATTAAAACGGAAATTGACCGCTATATCTCGTGGCCTGCGCAGGCGCTGTCTTATAAAATTGGTGAAATAAAAATCAAGGAGTTGCGAAGCAAAGCCGAACAGGCATTGGGAGAGCAGTTTGATATTCGCGAATTTCATACCGCGGTATTGGCCCATGGCTCTGTTCCGCTGTTTGTTTTAGAGCAGAATATTGACGATTTTATCCAACATAAACAGCCAGGAAAGTAAGTATGCTGGCCGCTGGTATTATCGGAATTTTAGTGCTGTTACTGATTTATTTTGCCCTGCGCATCCAAACCTTACAGCAGGAAGTTACGTCACTTCGCAGCAGCACTAAAAGCCAGACAATCCGGGCCAATCAGGCCTTAAGTGGGTTAGGCGAAATAGTGCTGCGCCTGCAACAGGTCTACGCGAAAAACATCGAAACCGCCGCGGCAAAAGGCCTGATTAGCGGTCAGCAACAATCGGTTTTGCGATTTCTTACCACCCGGTTTACCGATATCGTCATGGATTGCTGGCAACATAGCAATACCACTGAGGAAGCGGTGAACCGGCAGCTCAACAATCACAATGAGCTGACCATGGAAGACCTGCGAGCGTTTCTTCAGCAACAGCCAAGTCAGGTGCGGATGGCCTGGGCCAAAAACACCCCGGAGGGGTTTATCAGTGCCTGCGAAACCCTCAGTTATGCCGCCGTGGGAAAGCCACCTCAGCCTTAGTAATATGAACATAAATTAATAAAAAATCGTCGCCAGGTTACATACTTAGCGGCGATTTTTTTATTGGGTCTTGTCAGCGGTCAACGACTGCCTATAATACTGTATATACATACAGGTGACTTATGACTCAATCGATCTCTTTACTACACCAGCATCCACAGCTATGGCGAGCCAGTGACGCTTTTTCACATCACACCATTGCGCGTGTTGATACCGGCTACCCGGACCTCAATTCAATACTTGCTGGGGGCTTTCCGGCTTCAGGCCTGGTGAGGGTGCGTAGTCGCGGGGCCATAGGTGAAGTCAGTGTATTCAGACATTTAATTGCTCATAACCCTCAGCAAAAACTGCTGGCGTTTATTAATCCACCGGGAAAAATTCACCAAAACTGGCTCTCTGAGATGCAGGCATCGGTTAACCCCAGTCCTGAGACTACAGAAAGTGATTCTCCGACTACCCAGGTCATTTATCCGCAAAGCTCTGAACACTGTTTATGGGCAACTGAACAATGCCTGAAAAGCCAGGCATGTTATCTGGTCATCGTGTGGCAGCAGGGTATCGATGCCAAACAAGCCCGCCG
Organism: Salinimonas marina; assembly: GCF_015644725.1. Classification (NCBI taxonomy): domain Bacteria; kingdom Pseudomonadati; phylum Pseudomonadota; class Gammaproteobacteria; order Alteromonadales; family Alteromonadaceae; genus Salinimonas; species Salinimonas marina. The sequence continues at coordinate 3,743,736 of NZ_CP064795.1, read as the reverse complement.
GTTACAGGTGGCGGCGGCCCAGCACAACACCCTTTGCTTGCTGTATGAATCCAGTGCAAGGGCACTTTGTGCATTGCCGGTAGCTCTGGATATTGAACTAGCCCCCAGCGGCCCGGGCCTGAGGGTAACCGTACACAAAAATACCGGTTCCTGGGCCGGCCGCCAGGTTTGTATTGAATTTACCCATACGCCCACCAACCATGCAATTTACCGGGCGATGAATAATAGCGCCGCGTTACAGGCCCTGGCTGAGCAGGTGGGCTAAAGACCATGTTGTGGGCCTATTTTCATTTTTATCAGCTAACCCTTGATCTCCTGGCGGACCATATCAACGAGGTTGAGCCCTTGCCGACGGTGGTCTATGCGGACACCACCAATCAGTTGGTGCAGGTGAATCAAAGCGCCGCCCAGGCTGGTCTGCGACCGCAAATGGGCATGGCGGAAGCGGCAGCTTTGTGTCCTAATTTGCAGATTATTGATTATCAGGCGGAACATGAAGCTCAGCGTCTTAGCGCCCTGGCCAACCGGTTGTATGAACTGGCGGCAGATATTGTGGTATGTGCGCCTGATGGACTCGCCATCAGACTTGATACATTAGTCAAATATTACGGGGACCTTGATTGTCTGTGGGCCACCTTAACCCGCGAACTGCACCAGGCGGGCGTGCACTACCATTTTGCCTCTGCCTGGAGCATAGAGGCTGCCAAGGTCCTGGCCAACCAGCGGCTGAACCTCTTGCTGGCGACCCCTGACCAGATCCGTTCTGGTCTGCAGGCTTGTTCGCTGGAAGCCTTAGAGCTATCGCCCAAACAACGCCATGCATTGGAGCGGGTGGGCATTAATACTTTATCACGCTTATTAGAGCTGCCCGTTACCGAAATAGGCAAACGTTTTGATAATGCCTTTATTAGTTACTTATATGCATTGCGCGCAGAAGTTACCCCTGCCCGAGTTACCTATCATCCGCCGGACCGTTTTTCAGCACACCTGACCCCATCGTATGAAATCAGCGAATCGGTCCGGCTGGCGCCCTGGTTAGAGGCTTTATTGAAAGAGTTTGTTACCTACGCCAGGTTACGCAATAAGCTGACCTCATGTTTGCCGTTTACATTACTGTTTCGGGACTTGCCGCCCCAGCCGATGGTGGTTCAGGCCGCCGCGCCCCTGTCGCAATTTGCCCAATGGCAAAGTTTGGTACAGCTCAAACTCGAAACCCTGACGCTGCCTGCGCCGGTTATTCAGCTGAAGTTACAGGTCGATGAGCTTGAAGAGATCAGCGATCAAACCAGAGACTTTTTTCACAACCGTCAGCATGTCTTTGCTCAAAACCAATTGATCAGCCGCTTGCAAACCCGCCTGGGGGCAACGGCGGTGAGCACCCCAGTAGGCGGTGATGACCATCGGCTAAGCCACCACACCGCCAACCCACCCCGGGTCGAATCTGCTTTTAAAGCCGCCGTACCCTCGGTGTATTTGTTCTCGTGTCAGCCGCTTAACGAGCATTGTCATATTGAGTATGGGCCCGTCCGCATTCATGCCGGGTGGTGGGATAACGACATCCAAAAGCGCGATTATTTCATTGCCCGTACCCCCGACGGGCGCCGGCTGTCGGTGTTCAGGTCGCCTCAAAATGAATGGTTTGTTCAGGGCTGGTACTGCTGATGTTTGCTGAGCTGGTCTGTCAGTCTAATTTTAGCTTTTTAACCGGTGCTTCTGATCCCGAAGAACTGATGGCCAGTGCCGCCTTTTTAGGTTATCAGGCGCTGGCGATTACCGATGAATGCTCTGTGGCCGGGGTGGTGCGTGCCTACGCCGAAAAAAAACGCCATAACTTACCGGTCAAATTAATTGTGGGCAGTCGTTTGGTCCTAAACGAAGATTTTGAGGTTGTGCTTTTATGCCCGAATAAACAGGCCTATACCGAGCTATGCCGGATTATTACCAATGCCCGACGGCGTTCTGCCAAAGGCGAGTATCAACTGGCCGAGTGGGACTTAAAATCGATTCAGCATTGTCTGGCTATCTGGTTACCCGGGGCTTGTTCACAGGTCAATACATTCTGGGGTCAGTGGCTGAGCCGGCACATGCCCCAACGCTGCTGGCTGGGTGCCAGCCGTCACCTCGATGGCTCAGATGAAACCGCCTGGTCAGAAATCCTGCGTCTTGAAGCTATGTTTGACTTGCCTGTGGTCGCCACTTCACAGGCCTTATTTCACCACAGCGATCGCCTGCCCGTACAGCAGGTCTTGCATGCTATTCGCGAAAATACCACGGTAGCACGGTTAGGGACCCGGATTGAGATCAATGCTGAGCGAGGCTTACAGCCGGTGAACAAGCTAAAAAAACTCTATCCCCAAAAATGGCTGCAGGCCTCGGTAGATATTGCTGAACGTTGTACGTTCTGCCTATCGCAGCTGTGTTACCAATATCCTGCTGAAATTATTCCTGAAGGCTACACCGCCCAGTCTTATCTTCGCCACTGTGTAGAAAAAGGGATTAAGAAACGTTTTGGCCGGGAGCCATCGTCCGATATTCGGGCGATTATCGAAAAAGAAATGCAGCTTATCCAGGAACAACACTATGAATATTTTTTCTTAACAATTTACGATGTGGTCCAGTTTGCCCGAGACCAGGACATTCTTTATCAGGGACGAGGATCCGCTGCCAACTCAGTGGTGTGTTATTGCCTTGAGATTACCGCGGTGGATCCCCGGCAAATTAATGTACTGTTTGAGCGGTTTATATCTAAAGAGCGGGATGAACCCCCTGATATCGATGTGGACTTTGAACACCACCGTCGCGAAGAGGTTATACAATACATCTATTCAAAATACGGGCGCGAGCGTACCGCCCTGGCGGCAACCGTTATCGCGTTTCGCTTCAAAAGCGCATTTCGCGAAACAGGTAAGGCACTTGGATTTGCAGAAACTCAGCTTGATCATGTGATCAAAAATATTAACCGGCGTGACAAAGCGATGCCCTGGCAGTCTCAGCTTTCCCGCTTGGGGCTGGACCCGGCTTCACCCCGGGTTCGTCAGCTTATTTATCTGGTAGAGCAAATCATTGGCTTTCCAAGGCATTTGTCTCAGCATGTTGGCGGGTTTGTGATCAGCGCCGGCCCTTTGTATGAGTTGGTGCCCATCGAAAATGCCGCCATGGAAGAACGTACGGTGATTCAGTGGGACAAAGACGATCTGGAGACGCTGGGCCTGCTTAAAGTGGATGTGTTGGCGTTGGGCATGCTAACCGCCATTCAAAAAGCATTTCGACTCATCAATCCGCATTTTTCTGACAAAGTCTCGATACCATTTATCACCGGTCTGGGGGATGACCCTCAGGTATACGATATGATTTGTAAAGCCGATACCGTCGGCGTATTTCAAATTGAGTCCCGGGCTCAAATGGGCATGTTGCCCCGTCTTAAACCCCGAAAATATTACGATTTAGTGGTACAGATAGCCATTGTCAGACCTGGTCCCATTCAGGGCGATATGGTGCACCCTTATTTACGCCGTCGACAGACAAATGAAAAAGTTGTGTTTCCCTCGCCGGCGGTAGAGCAGGTTTTATCACGTACCATGGGCGTGCCCATCTTTCAGGAACAGGTAATTCAGTTAGCCATGGTGGCCGCCGGTTTTTCAGGCGGAGAAGCAGACCAGTTGCGTCGGGCTATGGCCAGCTGGAAAAAAGATGGCCGTTTAGCCCAGTTCCGACAAAAGCTGGTGGATGGCATGCTTGAAAAAGGGTATGACCCGGCCTTTGCGAATCAGCTTTTTGATCAAATAAAAGGTTTTAGCGGTTATGGCTTTCCAGAATCCCATTCAGCGTCATTTGCGGTACTCACCTATGTCTCATGCTGGCTGAAACATTATTTTCCAGCAGAGTTTTATGTTGGCTTACTTAATAGCTGGCCCATGGGCTTTTACACTCCCAGCCAGCTGATTCAGGATGCCCAGCGTCATGAGCTTACCGTACTTCCCATTTGTATTAATCAGTCACACTGGGATCATTCATTGGTGACTGAAGGCCATCAACAGCAAATCCGATTAGGCTTTCGACTGATTAAAGGACTCAGTGAGTCACACCTGTTGCATATGGTGAACAACCGTCCCGCGACCGGGTTTGCCAGTGTGGAGGAACTGAGATCGTCAAAGCTATTACGCACCGATGATATTGCCGCTTTGGCGAGTGCCGATGCTTTCAAGTCAATCGCCGGCGATCGTTATCAGGCTCGCTGGCAAATAATGGATAAACAAAATGAATTGCCATTATTTAGCAACCAACAGCAGTTTACCTTGCCGGGCGAGCTGTCTGATGAACAAAACATGATGGAGGACTACGCTGCCACGGGTTTATCGGTAACGCATCATCCTATCGCTTTGATTCACCAGCAGCACGAGCTGCCTCATATTACCCTTGCCTCGCAGCTAGCCCAAAAAAAGAATAAAAGTGTGGTACACATTTTAGGGTGTGTGACCTGTAAGCAGGCCCCCGGGACGGCTTCAGGCGTTACTTTTTTTACCATCGAGGGCCATACCGGGAATACCAATGTCGTCATCTGGCAAACCACTGCACGTGAACAACAAGCAGCCTATTTACAGGCAAAAATACTGCAGGTAGATGGCATTCTGGAGCGTTCCCCTGAAGGGGTTATTCATGTTATCGCAGGAAAACTGGTGGACCGAAGCAGATGGCTCGACCAGTTGACGGTGTTATCCAGAGACTTTCATTAGCTTCAATAAAACTCATTTATTACATAAAGTTAACTTAATATCCAGCGTCTCGCACTGTGTAAATATACCAAACCTAATGACTATTTTTCAAAAAAATATCTATCTATACCGCCATGAAATATAGATAAACTTTTGCATTTTAAGTGCTTATAAAATCGGCCGTACATTTGCTAATTCTCTGACCCGTTATTATCAGGAGCCATCAAATGTTACGTGTTCTGACCATGCTTGTTTTTTTGTGCTGTTATGGCGGCGCCTCACCTGTTTTTGCTGCTACCCAAACGGTGGCTGTAGATTATCTTCAGGGCTCAGATGATATAAAAGGCGTACGCCTGGCTTATCGTCCGGCTTCCCATGAGATTACCACCGACTGGTTTGGAAAAATTAACCTCTACTGGGAAGCCAGCATGAATTTTTGGGAGTATGGCGATGACAATACTCATTCCAGTAACTTTGCCTTATCAGTCTCGCCTGTTTTGACAAAACGTATTGGCACCATCGCTGAATCTTATCCGGTTTATTTTGAATTTGGTATCGGCGCCAGCCTGGTCAATGACCGGGAGTTCGCGGGAAAGGACATGGGCTCTCATTATCAGTTTGAGGACCGTATCGGTTTTATCTTTAGTCTGAATGAAAAGCAAACATCTCAGGTTAGTGTGCGTTATATGCATTATTCCAATGCCGGATTAAATGATAAAAACCCGGGATTGGATTTTTTATCTGTGGCTTATGCACATCACTTTTGAAACAGATCGTACGAATAAATTGCAAACCGGTGAGTAAAGATCTTCCATGTCAATGTTTCTGAATACCCTTAAAACAGTCCGATACATCTGATTTTATTGATATTTTATAATTAGGCACGGTAAGTGAATGACCCTTTGTGAATTTTTCCTCCGGTCAGTAGTTTCCACGGGGGCATGACAAAGGAGATACAGATGAAAAAATTAACTTTAGCCGTAGTGATTTCAGGCACATTGTCTACCGCTGCATTTGCCAATCACCATATGGAAAAAATTGATAGCACATTTAATAGCCTGGATACCAATGGCGACGAAATGGTATCAATGAGTGAAGTTAACGATGCACCAGTATCCGAGTATTTCTCGAAAATGGATAAAAATGGTGATAAGTCGCTTTCTGAAAATGAGTATGTGACTTTCTTACAAAACAACCCCGACGCGTTTTCTGACAAGGTCAAAGATGAAGTTCAGATGACAAAAGCACGGGTTGAAGCTGACATGGATAAAGTCGCCAAGCAGTCGCGCGAAGATATGGATTATCAGCAAAATAATGTTTCAGCCACGGTTGAAGAAGGCAGCTCAGATATGACCCAGGGTATGCGAAAAGCAAATACTATGGAACATGCTGCCAAGTCTCATGGCCAGGACTCTGCCAACCAGTTTGAGCAGGATCATGATGGTGAAGTAGCCTATAGTAGTGAGCAAGCGGGTCAGCCCAAAGGTGATGTTGTAGCTCGTAATGAATTCCAGATGATGGATAAAAACGGCGATGGTCATGTTACTAAAGAAGAAGCCTCACAAACCGGTGTGGTCAAAACTTTCAGTGAAATCGATCAAAATGACGATAACCGGATAACACGCAGTGAATATCAGGAATATCGCAATTCAGAAGAAGCTGAAGAATAAGTAATTCCTTTTAAGGGTCTGAATTTTCAGGCCCTTTTGCTTTGTAGCTCTACCGATTTTTCATGATAGCCGATTTAGGTTCATTACCAATCTTCACCATACTCCGCGTTGATTCTTTTTCCTTTCCATTAAGCCTCTGTGGTTCTAGAGATCATATACAAACCCCGATATAACCTACCCAGCTAATTATAGACGAGGTAAAGCATACCCTGCTTGATTGCCTGGCCGCGATGTTGCTCCCTTGCTTGTACCGGTCACTAATCAATATGTGGTTACTCCGAGCGCTCATCCTTCGCCTTACAGCTACGAAATTCGTTAAAATTATTATCGACAATTTTATTTCTTATCGAGTACACGATACCAAGCAGTCTGCTGAGGCTACTTACCGTAAGGCTATTGCAAGAAGGCCGGGCAATAAATGCGATGATGCCCTACCGCACGCCAGAGAACACTTCTGCTATACCTAATAAAAACTTTGTCTTTCAAAAGAGCTTCTTCATAAATGGGAATTCCACAACAGACAAGAGCCACTTTCCTTTGTACCGAGAGCTATCTCTGGTAGCACATTGTGTAACTTGGGGTTGGAACCACACTGGGTGAAGAGCGATGAGCGTTGCGAGCGAGAGCTGCCAGTGGCACGCCGACAAACTGGTCTGGAAGCAGTTTGAACCGCTTTAGCTGGCCTGCTTCAGCAGGTGAGCCACAAGGATGTGGCGAATAAAGCGATGAACGCAAGGCATGGGTGAACACGGTAATAAGCAAATGAATAGTTTCATTTGCTCCGTGAGAACGCCCCGAGCTCTGCAAGGGGCTGGACCAGCTTGCTGGCCGAGCTGGACATTACACCAGGAGTGGATGAGGCTCCGGTTTGCAACGCAAATTTAAGGTGACTTAACGTCACCTTAAAAGGAACGAACGCGAGCATAGGAAGTGCGAGCTGGCACTACGCCACATGGAAGTGTGGGTTTGCATTAGCCCAAACGGGAACAAAGAGTCAACACTATTGAGAATGAGACACATATACGAAGAAGCCCACTCAAATGAGTGGGCTTCTTCGTGTAATGAGGAGCTCCGTAGCCGGCAAGGGACAGTTCACTTCGTGCCGAGAGCTATCTCTGGCAACCACGTTGTCACATGGGGGTAAATCACGCCAGGGCGAGGATTAAGTATCCTCGTCAGTGATTTACGGCTCGCCATGGATGGGTGAGGCTCCGGTTTGCAACGCAAATTTAAGGTGACTTAACGTCACCTTAAAAGCAACGAACGGGCGTACAGGAAGTACGCCCTGGCACTAACCAACATGGATGTTTCCGAATGCAATGACTCAACTACACGATGTGTTGGGTTTAGTCTGCCACTACATTTTATCATGTGCGTACGCGCAGCTATGCTGCGCATATACGAAAAAAGCCCACTCAAATGAGTGGGCTTCTTCGTGTAATGAGGAGCTCCGTAGCCGGCAAGGGACAGTTCACTTCGTGCCGAGAGCTATCTCTGGCAACCACGTTGTCACATGGGGGCGTAGGTTGACCGAATGTCAACAGACATTCGCAGCAACCGGAGCGGCGCGCCAGGGATGGCGCGACTGGTCATTACACCAAGGACGGGTTGTTACCTGATTGTTGTGCGGACAACCGATGTTTTTTGTTATCCGATGGGTTAGGTTCCCTATATAAGAATAGCGCAGCTATGCTGCGCATATACGAAAAAAGCCCACTCAAATGAGTGGGCTTTTTCGTGTAATGAGGAGCTTGGCGGTGTGCTACTCTCACATGGGGAATCCCCACACTACCATCGCCGCTAACGTGTTTCACTTCTGAGTTCGGAATGGGATCAGGTGGTGCCACGTCGCTATGGCCGCCAAGCAAAAAACTATCGTGCAGAATATCTTTTCATATTCTGCGCAAGGAGGACTATCAGTACGCTCAGTTGCGCGTCAAGTCAGCCTTACTTTAATAACATAACAATTTGGGAAATCTGATATTCAATCAATCACTGAGTAACATGCTACTCTGACTTATACTTTCAATATTTAGCTTGTCTTTCTACAACCGTTCGCGCTAAAGCCGCTTCGGGTTGTATGGTTAAGCCTTTCGGGCAATTAGTACAGGTTAGCTTAACGCCTTACAACGCTTCCACACCCTGCCTATCAACGTTGTCGTCTTCAACAACCCTTCCAGACCTTAAAGGTCAGGGATGACTCATCTTGGGTTCGGCTTCCCGCTTAGATGCTTTCAGCGGTTATCCGTTCCGAACGTAGCTACCGGGCAATGCTATTGGCATAACAACCCGAACACCAGCGGTTCGTCCACTCCGGTCCTCTCGTACTAGGAGCAGCTCCCCTCAATCATCCAACGCCCACACCAGATAGGGACCGAACTGTCTCACGACGTTCTAAACCCAGCTCGCGTACCACTTTAAATGGCGAACAGCCATACCCTTGGGACCGACTTCAGCCCCAGGATGTGATGAGCCGACATCGAGGTGCCAAACACCGCCGTCGATATGAACTCTTGGGCGGTATCAGCCTGTTATCCCCGGAGTACCTTTTATCCGTTGAGCGATGGCCCTTCCATACAGAACCACCGGATCACTATGACCTACTTTCGTACCTGCTCGACGTGTCTGTCTCGCAGTTAAGCTAGCTTATGCCATTGCACTAACCTCACGATGTCCGACCGTGATTAGCTAACCTTCGTGCTCCTCCGTTACTATTTGGGAGGAGACCGCCCCAGTCAAACTACCCACCAGACACTGTCCACAATCCCGATAAGGGACCTATGTTAGAACATCAAACATACCAGGGTGGTATTTCAAGGTCGGCTCCACGCAAACTGGCGTCTGCGATTCAAAGCCTCCCACCTATCCTACACAAGTAGGTTCAATGTTCAGTGCCAAGCTGTAGTAAAGGTTCACGGGGTCTTTCCGTCTAGGTGCGGGTACACAGCATCTTCACTGCGATTTCAATTTCACTGAGTCTCGGGTGGAGACAGCGTGGCCATGGTTACACCATTCGTGCAGGTCGGAACTTACCCGACAAGGAATTTCGCTACCTTAGGACCGTTATAGTTACGGCCGCCGTTTACCGGGGCTTCGATCAAGAACTTCGCTTACGCTAATCCCATCAATTAACCTTCCGGCACCGGGCAGGTGTCACACCCTATACGTCCTCTTTCGAGTTTGCAGAGTGCTGTGTTTTTAATAAACAGTCCCAGCCACCTGGTCACTGCGGCCCTCATCAGCTCAAGAAGCAAGTTCTATCACCAACAAGGGCGTACCTTCTCCCGAAGTTACGGTACTATTTTGCCGAGTTCCTTCACCCGAGTTCTCTCAAGCGCCTTAGTATTCTCTACCTGACCACCTGTGTCGGTTTGGGGTACGGTTCACATAATCATACGTTTAGAAGCTTTTCCTGGAAGCATGGCATCAACAACTTCACTCCCTTGGGAGCTCGTCTCGTGTCTCGGCCTTGAAGAACCGGATTTACCTAATTCTTCAGCCTACTCACTTTCACCTGGGCTACCAACGCCAGGCTTGCTTAGCCTTCTCCGTCCCTCCATCACTGATTATACAAGTACGGGAATATTAACCCGTTTCCCATCGACTACGCGTTTCCGCCTCGCCTTAGGGGCCGACTTACCCTGCCCTGATTAGCATGGGACAGGAAACCTTGGTCTTCCGGCGTGGGGGTTTTTCACCCCCATTATCGTTACTCATGTCAGCATTCGCACTTGTGATATGTCCAGCAAACCTCTCGGTTCACCTTCATCCACTTACACAACGCTCCCCTACCCAGTACAGTAAACTGTACTGCCGCAGCTTCGGTATATTGCTTAGCCCCGTTACATCTTCCGCGCAGGCCGACTCGACTAGTGAGCTATTACGCTTTCTTTAAAGGATGGCTGCTTCTAAGCCAACCTCCTAGCTGTCTGTGCCTTCCCACATCGTTTCCCACTTAGCAATATTTAGGGACCTTAGCTGGCGGTCTGGGTTGTTTCCCTCTCCACGACGGACGTTAGCACCCGCCGTGTGTCTCCCGGATAGTTCTCATCGGTATTCGGAGTTTGCAAAGGGTTGGTAAGTCGGGATGACCCCCTAGCCTTAACAGTGCTCTACCCCCAATGGAATTCGTCCGAGGCTCTACCTAAATAGATTTCGGGGAGAACCAGCTATCTCCCGGTTTGATTGGCCTTTCACCCCCAGCCACAAGTCATCCCCTGACTTTTCAACGTCAGTGGGTTCGGTCCTCCAGTTGATGTTACTCAACCTTCAACCTGCTCATGGCTAGATCACCGGGTTTCGGGTCTATACCTGGCAACTCAACGCGCAGTTAACACTCGCTTTCGCTACGGCTCCGCTATTTGCTTAACCTTGCTACCAAATATAAGTCGCTGACCCATTATACAAAAGGTACGCAGTCACCCCATAAAAGAGGCTCCCACTGCTTGTACGTATACGGTTTCAGGTTCTATTTCACTCCCCTCACAGGGGTTCTTTTCGCCTTTCCCTCACGGTACTGGTTCACTATCGGTCAGTTAGGAGTATTTAGCCTTGGAGGATGGTCCCCCCATATTCAGTCAAGATAACACGTGTCCCGACCTACTCGATTTCACATTTAATTCGTTGTCGTGTACGGGGCTATCACCCGGTATCGCGCCACTTCCCAGAGGCTTCCACTAACTTATAAAATGCTTAAGGGCTAATCCCCGTTCGCTCGCCGCTACTAGGGGAATCTCGGTTGATTTCTTTTCCTAAGGGTACTTAGATGTTTCAGTTCCCCTCGTTCGCCTCTTATAGCTATGTATTCACTATAAGATACCTGTAAACAGGTGGGTTTCCCCATTCGGACATCTGTGGCTCAAATGCGTTTTGTCAGCTCACCACAGCTTTTCGCAGACTTACACGTCCTTCATCGCCTCTAACTGCCAAGGCATCCACCGTATACGCTTTGTCACTTAACCATACAACCCCAAGCAGCCTTTTGACTTCTGCGTTAGGCGGTGAGTTAACACCTGCTGTACGATGACAAGCTAATCGATAAATTGCCTTGCTATCAAATTAAGATTGATAACAAGTAATTTAAGTCAAGTAGAGTAGCTTACTTGAAAGAACATCTTTCGATATTCAATCTCAGTTACTCAATTTTGATTGATTACTAATTAATATCAGCTTTCCAAATTGTTAAAGAACGTTATAAAACACTATTGTGTTTTATACAGAAAACAGCTTCCTGCTTATAAAAAGCAGAACAACCATTTCTGGTTTGCTCGTTAGAACAAGACTATCTGTGTGGACACTACGCTAAGAGTGCTCGTCGATTCTTTTGGTAAGGAGGTGATCCAACCGCAGGTTCCCCTACGGTTACCTTGTTACGACTTCACCCCAGTCATGAAACACAAAGTGGTGATCGCACTCCCGAAGGTTATGCTAACCACTTCTTTTGCATCCCACTCCCATGGTGTGACGGGCGGTGTGTACAAGGCCCGGGAACGTATTCACCGCAGTATTCTGACCTGCGATTACTAGCGATTCCGACTTCACGGAGTCGAGTTGCAGACTCCGATCCGGACTACGACATTCTTTAAGGGGTCCGCTCCACATCACTGTCTCGCTTCCCTCTGTAAATGCCATTGTAGCACGTGTGTAGCCCTACACGTAAGGGCCATGATGACTTGACGTCGTCCCCACCTTCCTCCGGTTTGTCACCGGCAGTCTCCTTAGAGTGCCCAACTAAATGATGGCAACTAAGGACAAGGGTTGCGCTCGTTGCGGGACTTAACCCAACATCTCACGACACGAGCTGACGACAGCCATGCAGCACCTGTGTCTGAGTTCCCGAAGGCACCAATCCATCTCTGGAAAGTTCTCAGCATGTCAAGTGTAGGTAAGGTTCTTCGCGTTGCATCGAATTAAACCACATGCTCCACCGCTTGTGCGGGCCCCCGTCAATTCATTTGAGTTTTAACCTTGCGGCCGTACTCCCCAGGCGGTCTACTTATCGCGTTAGCTTCGCTACTCACAACTTAAAGTCGCAAACAGCTAGTAGACAGCGTTTACGGTGTGGACTACCAGGGTATCTAATCCTGTTCGCTACCCACACTTTCGCACATGAGCGTCAGTCTTTGGCCAGGGAGTCGCCTTCGCCACTGATGTTCCTCCAGATATCTACGCATTTCACCGCTACACCTGGAATTCCACTCCCCTCTCCAAGACTCTAGTCTGCCAGTTCTAAATGACCGTCCCAGGTTGAGCCCAGGGCTTTCACATCTAGCTTAACAAACCGCCTGCGTGCGCTTTACGCCCAGTAATTCCGATTAACGCTTGCACCCTCCGTATTACCGCGGCTGCTGGCACGGAGTTAGCCGGTGCTTCTTCTGTGGGTAACGTCACAGCCAACGGGTATTAACCGTTAACCTTTCCTCCCCACTGAAAGTGCTTTACAACCCGAAGGCCTTCTTCACACACGCGGCATGGCTGGATCAGGGTTGCCCCCATTGTCCAATATTCCCCACTGCTGCCTCCCGTAGGAGTCTGGGCCGTGTCTCAGTCCCAGTGTGGCTGATCTTCCTCTCAGAACAGCTAGAGATCGTTGCCTTGGTGAGCCTTTACCCCACCAACTAGCTAATCTCACTTGGGCCTCTCTTTGCGCAAGAGCCTAAGCCCTCGTTTGGTCCGTAGACATTATGCGGTATTAGCCACCGTTTCCAGTGGTTATCCCCCTCGCAAAGGCAAGTTCCCAAGCATTACTCACCCGTCCGCCACTCGTCATCATCTAGCAAGCTAGACATGTTACCGTTCGACTTGCATGTGTTAGGCCTGCCGCCAGCGTTCAATCTGAGCCATGATCAAACTCTTCAATTAAATATATCGAAAACTTTTTATGAATCTTCGGTTGACACTCTTAACGAGTGCCCACACAGATTGTCTTGTTTAAATTGTTAAAGAACAGTGCGAAGTGTTACTCTTCGCTGCTTCGTTTCTCCCCGAAGCGGGATGCGCATTCTACGCGTTTCGTTTTTTGCGTCAACCCTTTTTTGAAAGTTTTTTTCTAAAAGCGGCTGAAGCTAAAAAGCGACTTCAGAACCTTGCTTTGCAAAGCAGCTGAAGTGAGGCGAGCATTCTACGCCCCTCGGATTTTTTGTCAATCTTTTTTTCATTTTAAAATGAGAAGAGATTTTCTTAAAACCCTCGCCATTACTCGTCCATACGGTAAGTAATGACTAGCTTAAACTGGAATGTTGCTTTGTTTTCCTGTCGAAGCGGAGGCGCATTTTAGAGATTTTTGGCGCACCGTCAATACTTATTTGTAAACATTTCACTTAATTCGACTTGTTTGGTTATAAAGCCTGCAAAGCGTTCATATTCTGTACTTTTCCCGCTATTTTTGGTCATTACCCATGAGACCCGGGGTTGTAATGAACCCTATTGTCCCCCCCTTTCTCGCTAATATCGTAAAACAATGCTTCGGATGACAAGTATCCTTTTTACTTTGTAGCATACATGGCCCAGGGAAAGGAGAACACGTCAGCTAGCCAGCACCTTACTGCCCGTCTTTTTAATTCCCATGCTCCTTAAATACATATCGAGGTCGCGCCGGCACCGTTTGCCAAACCACTGTCCCCTGTGTAACGGCGAGTTCAGCAAAGACAGCTGTATTTCGATGCCCACCGATCCCTATAGGCACAGCTTCAGGGGGTAATGTTTCAAGCCCGACCTGACTCAGCAACCAATAGTCGGATTTGGCGGTGGTGTGCGTAGCGAGCTATGGCAGACTCTGGCAACAACTTTAGAACCAGCTGCTATGGTTCTGATTGTGTCTTTCCAACCTACTATTGCGCTTTTTGTACTTTTAGCTACCGGCTCTTCTGCTTTGCTTGTTAGGGAGCCCATTATTTCATTACTATTTTAAGCGTCTGGCTGCATGCGTCAGTACCTAACTAATATCAAAGAGCTGGTAATTATTTTAACCTGTACATGAATTCAGTTGCTGGAGATGAAATGACCCTACGTACTTATAAAAACAAAACCCCTAAAAGCGAGTCGAGCTGTTATATCGATCCGTCGGCCGTGATAGTGGGTGATGTCAGAATTGCGGAAGATGCCAGCATTTGGCCTCTGGTCGCCGGCCGTGGTGATGTGAATTACATTCAGATTGGCAAGCGCACCAATATCCAGGATGGTTCAGTGCTGCACGTGTCGCGGGGCACCGACTCGAACCCTGAAGGGTACCCCCTTATTATTGGCGATGATGTCACGGTTGGCCATAAGTGTATGTTGCACGGATGTCAGCTTGGTAACCGTATCTTGGTGGGTATGGGCGCTATCGTGATGGATGGGGTAATTGTAGAAGATGATGTCTTTATTGGGGCAGGCACCCTGGTCCCCCCTAATAAACGCCTGGAGAGTGGCTACTTATATGTTGGTAATCCCATGATAAAAAAACGCCCCCTGAAAGAGAGCGAAGTTAATTTTTTAAGCCAATCTGCGCAAAACTATGTTGAACTCAAAAATGAATACCTGGAAGAAGGGCTATCTTCGTAATTGTTGACGTAATGCCTCGATAACAGGCCGGGTCTGAGGCTGCATAGAGGTCCAAATAGTAAAGGCGGCTGCGGCCTGCTCCACCAGCATGCCCAGCCCGTCAGCAGCATTTTGTGCCCCCAACTCAAGGGCCTGCTTCATGAAAACCGTCGGCTCAGCCTGGTACACCATGTCATAGGCAAGCTGGCATTGGGTAAACGAGATATTGTTCAGATCGGGTAATTCGCCGCCCAGGCTGGCAGAAGTGGTATTAACAATAATGTCTGGCCTACACTCGGCCAGACCTGGTTTATCTAACGCTACCACCCTGCTATCACCCGCCTGGCTCGCAATGTTTTCGGCTTTTGCCATAGTACGATTAGTAATGATCAGAGTCTTAAGCCCGGCGTTCAGCAAGGGGTGGATAACCCCACGAGCAGCGCCGCCCGCCCCAATCAATAACACCCTTTGGTCAGCCAGTGCCACAGCCTGATTTTTCAAATCTGCCACCAGCCCTACGCCATCGGTATTGTAACCATTCAATGACACTTCGCTTCGGGAGTCTTCACTTCGCATGCTGCTATTCTGGCGGTGCAGTGTATTGACCGCCCCGGCAAGTTGGGCGGCATGATCAAGTCTGGTGGCCAGTTTGGCCGCCTCACCTTTAAATGGCATAGTGACATTACAGCCAACAGCGTGGGGATCTTCAAAAAAATGTTCCAGGCTACCTGCAAAATCCTCCAGCGGGGGGCACAATTTGTCGTAACTAATTGCTACGTCACATTGCTCAGCAAACATCTGATGGATAGTTGGTGATAAACTATGGGCCACAGGGTTTCCAAAAACAGCAAATTTTTTCATGAGCTTTTTACACTTATTCCGTCGAAATAAAAACAAACCCGCCCGGCTGGCCGAATCGCCTTATGAGGCTATCGGAGGAGAGCCGGCTGTCAAGGCTATCGCCAATAGTTTTTACGACATTATGGCCAGTGATCCTATGGCCACCGAATTATTGGCCTTACATCCACAGCCGCTTACCCGTATTCGTCATGTTTTTTCGCTGTATCTGATGATGTGGCTAGGCGGACCGAATGAGTTCGAAAAACAGTACGGGCACCCACGCTTGCGTGCCCGGCACCTGCCGTTCACGGTGACCCCTGCGCTTAAGGCGCAATGGATGTATTGCATGAAAAAAGCTATGTATCAGCATGTTTCTGATTTAGCTCTTGCCAATCGGTTGCTGGCCGCGCTGGATGAACTGGCCGAGCACATGATTAATCAGGATAACTAACCATGGATAACAAAGCCGGTTAATTCAAATTAGGACTGAGGTACCCGGCAAAGCCCGTTGAAAGCAGCTATCCAGGTAATGTTGTCCAACTCCATACTCAGATTGTAACGGCTAGGGATTTGTCTGCTTTGTGGCGTCGTTATCACACCAAGCCTCGGTCATCGTCTGCATATCTGCCTGGGACTTTTTTAGCTTGCTTGCAAAGCTCGCATTGTACCTCCTCTACTTCAGGTGAAGAGGCGGATAGGCAGGCCGCAAAAAAAGTTGTTAAAGAAAAGGGGTCAGGGAGAGCATTCGGGAAAGCACTTAGACAAGCTTACTGGTATGAAAAGGGGCGCTACCGCATCAGGTAGTCTCTGAAAGTTTGTGGGAAACAGGCGCAGATAAAGCAACCGGAACCATACGGGCAACCTTGTGCTGTCACAAACCTGCCCGTGAAGACTACCACTGTCGCGGTTTGAGCCACTCAGATAGCCTGGCTTCCGGGCTTCCGGGGGCCGGTTCAAATCCATACTCCCATCTGGCCAGTGGCGGCATCGACATTAATATAGACTCGGTGCGCCCTCCGGTTTGTAAGCCAAATAGCGTACCCCGGTCCCACACCAGATTAAACTCAACATAGCGACCCCGACGATAAAGCTGGAAGTCTCTTTCCCGATCGCCATAAGGGGTTTGTTTGCGGCGTTCTACAATTGGCACATAGGCATCCAGAAAACCGTCCCCCACTGCTTGCATAAAAGCAAAACTGGGCTTGAAGCCCCACTCATTCAGATCATCGAAAAACAGCCCGCCCACACCTCGGGTTTCATCGCGGTGTTTGAGATAAAAATAGTTATCACACCATTTTTTATAATCAGCATAAACCGCGTCGCCGTAAGGCGCACACAGTTTTTTGGCTACCTTGTGCCAATGCTGAACATCTTCTTTAAACGGATAGAAAGGGGTCAAATCAAAACCGCCCCCAAACCACCAGATAGGCTCTTCACCAGGCTTTTCAGCAATAAAAAAACGCACATTGGCATGGGAGGTAGGAACATAAGGATTATGCGGATGAATGACTAATGACACCCCATAGCCTGAAAACTACGCCCGGCCAACTCTGGTCGCGCCGCGGTAGCAGAAGCCGGCATAGCATCGCCGTGAACATGGGAAAAATTTACTCCGCCCTGTTCAATCACAGCACCATTTTTTAATACTCTGGAACGACCACCGCCGCCCTGTTCCCGCTGCCATTCATCCTGCTCAAAATGGCCCTGGCCATCCACCAGCTCCAGGGTTTGACAGATATTTTCCTGCAGCGACAACAAATATTTTTTTACCTGAGCAATGGCTTCAGCATTGGAAATTTTAGTCATGTTACTCCCGAATTACCTGGCCGGTTTCGCCGTCGCGGATGGAACTGGGGCGTGCCTGTCCAGCCACTTCTCCGGATACATAAGTGACGGTGTCACCAAAGTAAGCATAGGCCTCGTCGGTGGTCATTGCCGGAGGTGCACCAGCAACATTGGCACTGGTCGAGACCAATGGCTTACCCAACTTTTCACACAGGTCTTTCACCACCGGATGCGAGGTGACCCGCACGGCTACTTTTGCATGACTACCACTGATCCACGCCGGTGTGCCCGCAGACTTGGGCAATAACCAGGTTATACCATCGGGCCAGCTGGAGAAAATGGCATAGCGCCGATCCTGACCGATGCCATTATCATCGACATAGGGCAGCAAACGTGAATAATTGTCCGCCAGTAAAATCAAACCCTTTTCCACCGGCCGTTCTTTTAGCTGGAGTAGTTTTGTAACCGCGGCTTCATTATCGGGATCACAGCCGATGCCCATTACCGCTTCGGTGGGATACACCAATAACTCGCCTGCCGTAAAAGCGTTTACGATAGGATCTTCAGAGGCCTTATCTTGCATGGTATTTTCTCAGTCAGGGTTGTCTTGCTGATAATCACAGAGGGGCTGGGGGCAACAAAGTTTGTCTTTTTTTTGTATGAGCAACTGCCAGCCACATTCAGGGCATGGCCCTGCAACAGGCGGCGAATTTAACACATAACGACATTTCGGATAATTGTCACAGGCAAAAAAACGTTTACCGTATTTATTTGTACGCTCAATAATATGACCCGTTTTACACTGGGGACAGGACAATTGTGTATCTTCCTGCTCTTTAATGGGCTCTATATGATGGCATTCAGGAAAATTCGTACAGCCTATAAACATACCGAACCGGCCTTTTTTGATGGCCAGGGTACTATCACACTGCGGACAATGGGTGCCGTTTATTTCTTTTAATACTGTGGTTTGATTATCATGCAGCGGTTTGCTGAAAGCACAAGCCGGATAGGCCGAACATCCGATAAAAGGACCTGTCTTGCTGTTGCGGATATGCAGCGCATCCCCACATTCGGGACACGCCCCCAAATCCTGACCGGAGGCGTTAAATAAAGACGAGTCAATTTTAGACATGTATGGTTGGATTACCCTCTGTTTGGCGAATCAATGTAAAACACCGTCTGACTCATCAAACAATAGATCTTCCATTTGCGCGTAAGCGTTTTCTTTGCCTGGCACATTAAACAGCACCATTAGCACCACCCACTTCAAATCTTCCAAACAAAATTCGGTGGAATCAATTTCCATTACCCGGTCGATAACCATTTCCCGGGTGGTGGCATCAAGTACGGAGACTTGTTCTAAAAACAGCAAAAACCCGCGGCATTCCACATCCAGACGCATTTGCTCTTCATGAGTATAGATACGACTTAGACTGGAGCTGATGCCCCGGCTGAAATACGGTTTTATATCGGTTTCTTGCAAAGCGGCGAGCTTTTCCAGCCATGCCAGCGCCTTGTAGATTTCGTCGTGGTGGAAACCGGCACGTACTAATTCTTCGGTGAGTTCATCCTGATCAACCCGAATTTCCGTTTCACTGTGTATAAAGTTTTCAAACAAATACATGAGGATGTCGAACATGTTATTTCCCCCTCAACTTGATATAGCCACCAGGAACCGCGGCTACCAAACCACGCAACTCATAGTGTAATAAAGATGCCAGAACTTCTGAAACTGGTAGATTGCTGCGCTCGGTTATGATGTCCACACTGGTAACATCATAATTCACACTAGCTAATAATTTATCGGTTGCCAAGCTTTCTCCATCACTTTTTTCGCTATGTTGAGCCACATTGGCACAGTTATTACGTACCTTTACGGGAAGCTGTTCGAGTACATCCTGGGTGCAGGTAACCAGGGCAGCACCCTGCTGTATCAGATGATGACACCCCTGAGTCTGAGGATTATTGACACTACCGGGTACCACCAGCACCTCGCGCCCCATATCTGCGGCCAAATTTGCGGTAATCAAGGTGCCACTGCGTATTTTTGCTTCAATAACCATGGTTCCCAGGGTCATTGCTGCAAGTAATCGGTTGCGTTTGGGAAAGTGCCCCGGATGCGCTCCGGTCCCCGGCCAAAACTCGGTGATAATAGCGCCAGAGCTTTCCATAATAGACTGCTCTAATCGTTGGTGACGACGCGGATAGGTGATATCCGGGCCTGTTCCGGTCACGGCAATGGTCTTACCGTCTATCGCTAACGCCCCTGATGGGCGGCCCCATCTACGCCTGTGGCCATGCCACTGGTAATAGTAAGTCCGGCCTGTGCCAGTTCTGTGGCAAAGCGCCGGGTGGTGTCGATGCCGGCCCGGGTGGCATTGCGACTGCCCACGATAGCTAGCTGGACATCTGCAATACGTTTGACATTGCCTTTCACAAACAAAATCAGGGGGGCATCAGGCAACTGCCGCATTAACGGGGGATAGTATTCACTGGTATAGGGAAGCAGGTAATGGTGCGGACTGAGCGCCGCCCAGTTTAAGCTGGCCTCAACCCGGTGGTGCTGTTGTCGGGACAGCGCCTTTGTGAGCTTTACCGCCAACCCTTCATCCAGGTCAGCGGCGGTACCCGCAGCCAGTGCTTCAAAAGTGGTATTAAAGCGACTACACAGCTTGTGCCACTGGGCAGCCCCTACCCCGGCCACACTGGCCAGGGTCAGACAGGCCATGGTGGCCGACCCGTCATTATTCTCTGAAACTGAATAAGATCCTTGTTGCATGACACCGCATACCTAAAAGTCCACGGCAATGTTGCTCACTTAACCTTTAGCCCTACGGGTTGGCAACAATGTCACCATTTTTGACCAGAGCCCGGGCCCGCGTGATGATACCGTAGCTTGCTTTATCGAAGGTTTTAAAGATAACCAGCTCGCCAATTTTCAGGGCGGGCTGCGTGACTGTGGAGCCATCTTTAAACACACTGCGAATGACGTTGGCTTCGCTGGCGTATTTGGGCTCATTTCCATCGATGATGTCCGGGCCTTGCGAATATAACCCATCACCGTGCCGGGCGAAACCTCGGTATTACCCAGATCCAGAATAACGACATCGTTTTTGCCCAGTAACTGATGCTGATGCAGGTTTCCAACTACATTGCCGCGCTGCGTCGAGGCTGCCTGCAACACCATATCCTGGGTGGCGCTGAAATCACCGGGATACAAGCGATCGCCACGTCGTGCTTCCAGGTTTGACTCATCGACCTGAACCAGCCACTGACTGGCAATGTTACTTTCGACCATTTTTGCATTGGCAATATGGTGAATCTGAATGCCCAGCACCTCACCATCGAGACCGGTAATGGTAGATTGTTTTCGCACCACCCGATACTGATCCGAGGGCCGGCCATAACTGCGACTTAACACCAGATCGTCACTGATAAAACGGATATCACCATTCTGATTGCCCAACAAATGCGGCAGGGTTTGGTATTGGTCCTGATTCACGATCTCGTTTTGGTTCACGTAGGGCGCAATAGCAGACCAGGGCAGCGTATTGATTGGCGCTGCTTTGGTCTGGCGAACCGTAGTCGGGCCCAATGTTAAACGTTTTTTCTCGCGCGCCAGTTCCAGTACAGGCTGGCCGTCAACGATGCGGATGCGTAATACATCGCCAGGGTAAATCAGATGCGGATTCACAATCTGCGTATTGGTACGCCATAACTGCGGCCATAACCAGGGCTTGTCCAAAAAGATATTGGCAATGTCCCATAACGTGTCATCTTTTTTAACCGTATAAATTTGGGGAGCGCTTTCTTTTAACGTAACCGCAGCCTGAACCAAAGCCGCAGGTAAGAAAAATATAACCAGTAGCCAAGCTCGCAATATCTGCTTCATCGCTGTTTTTTGGGGGCGATGTATCATCCTTTTCACCTTCATAATTGTTGAAATTTCCCGCATAGCCATTATATCGGCTAGTACCGATAGATTTTCAGCTACTGGATTAAAAAACTGCACGTATAGTGGTTATACGGTAGAATAGTATGCATTCTTCCAGTGTAAAGAATGCTGGTAGTTGAATCGTATATTAATTCATACAGCAAGAGTGTAATAACGACAGATGGCGATATTAGACGTATTACGTTTCCCCGATGAACGGCTGCGCACCGTTGCGAAGCCGGTTGCCGAGGTAAACGATGAAATTAAACAGCTGATCTCCGATATGTTTGAAACCATGCGTGATGAAAAAGGCATTGGCCTGGCCGCCACGCAGGTTGACCGTCACGTGCAGGTGGTAGTGATGGATGTTTCTGAAGATCAAAACCAGCCCCGGGTATTTATTAACCCCGAGATCACCGAACGTGATGGTTCTACCATCAGCGAAGAAGGCTGCTTATCAGTACCTAACAACTATGCCAAGGTTGAGCGCGCCGAACACATCCGGGTTACCGCGTTGGATGACCAGGGTGAACGCTTTGAACTTGAAGCAGAAGGCCTACTGGCTATCTGTATTCAGCACGAGCTTGATCATCTTAAAGGCAAATTGTTTGTTGATTACCTGTCACCACTTAAGCGTCAGCGTATTCGTAAAAAACTTGAAAAAGAAGCCCGGCTAGCAGCCCGAGCGTAAGGGATATTGTGGCGAACACACTACGTATTATTTTTGCCGGGACTCCGGATTTTGCCGCTGAACATTTACAGGCGCTGCTGAACACGCAGCATCAGGTGGTGGCAGCCTATACGCAACCCGATCGCAAAGCCGGCCGGGGCAAAAAGCTCACTGCCAGCCCGGTGAAGCAACTGGCCCAGCAACATGATATTCCTGTTTATCAGCCTGTCTCTTTAAAAGATGAAACGGCCCAGACCGAATTGGCACAAATTGAGGCTGATATTATGGTGGTGGTGGCCTACGGCCTCATTTTGCCCTCACCAGTATTAGCCACCCCCGCCTGGGTTGTATCAATGTGCATGGTTCATTGTTGCCAAAATGGCGCGGCGCGGCGCCCATCCAGCGAGCGATATGGGCCGGCGATGTTCATACCGGGGTAACAATAATGCAAATGGATGAAGGGCTGGATACCGGGGCGATGCTTCACACCGAGCAGCTTAACATCAGCCCTGATGAAACCAGCGCCTCGTTGTATCAGCGGCTGGCAGATTTAGGGCCCAAAGCGTTGGTGAAAGTACTGGATACCATTGAGTCACTAGAGGCGGTGGAACAGGATGATAAGCTGGCCACCTACGCCAAAAAATTATCCAAAGCTGAAGCACAAATTGACTGGCAGGCGCCAGCCGCTCAGTTAGAAAGAAATATACGGGCCTTCAACCCCTGGCCTGCGGCCTGGGTTACCCTGGGCAATGAAAACATCAAGCTCTGGGCGGCCACCGTACTCGACGAAGCGGATAATGCCGCGCCGGGGACGCTTATTCGCGCCGACAAGCACGGGATTGTGGTGGCGACCGGCCAGGGACAGCTAAATATCACTTCTTTACAAATACCGGGTAAAAAACCTTTGGCTGCGGCGGATATTATCAATGCCCGCCCCAGTGGTTTGTGCCGGGCCAGCCTATTGGCGGACATACTGAACAATGAATACCCCTCCAGCCAAAACCCCTGACCTGCGGGCAGATGCCGCGTGGGTCGTCTTTCAAATTCTGGAGCATGGTAAGTCGTCCCGGGATTGTCTGAATACGGTTCAACTGCGGCATGCTCCCAAAGACCGGGCCTGGCTGCAGGAGATGTCGATGGGGGTTCTGCGGCAATTGCCCCAGCTGCAACTGTGGATGCGCCAACTCCTTGATAAACCGCTCAAAGGCAATAAAAAGATTGTCGAACACCTGATTATGCTGGGTCTCTACCAGCTGGCGTTCAGTCGTGTGTCGGCTCATGCGGCGGTGGCTGAAACCGTTAACGCCACGCAGGCGCTTAAAGCGCCCGGGCTCAAAGGTCTGGTGAATGCGGTGTTGCGTAATTTTCAGCGCCAGGAGCTTAGTCAGCAACGCTCTGAGGATCCCCGTATTCAGGCAGGGTTACCTAAATGGCTGTATAAGATGCTGGTGGCTGACTACCCTGAGCATCATCAGACGATTACCCAGGCGATGAATACCGTCGCGCCCATCTGGCTACGGATAAACCGCTTAAAAGTCAGTCGCGAAGAGTATTTACAGGCGTTAGCGCAAGTGAATGTTAAGGCCGAAGCGGCGCCCCATCACCCCGATGCCGTGATTTTGCACACCCGTACCGATATTCCGGGCTTACCGGGGTTTGATGAAGGCTGGTTTGCGGTACAGGATGGCGCCGCCCAGTTAGCGGCGCCATATCTGCAGCCTGCCCCGCATGAGCGAGTTCTGGATTGCTGCGCGGCCCCGGGAGGAAAAACCGGACATTTGCTGGAGCGTCAGCCCGACCTGGCCCACTTACTGGCATTGGACTTTGATGCTCAGCGTCTGGCCAGGGTAAGTGAGAACATGCAACGCCTTCAGCATCAGGTTACCATCCAGCAGGGGGATGCCAGTATGCCTGAGTCCTGGTGGGATGGTCAGTTATTTGATCGCATTTTACTCGATGCCCCCTGCTCGGCCACCGGCGTGATTCGTCGTCATCCGGATATTCGCTGGCTACGTAATAAAGCGGATATTGAACAATTGGTATTATTACAGGCTACGATTGTAGAAGCGCTGTGGCCAACGCTTAAACCCGGCGGCACCTTGTTGTATGCCACCTGTTCAGTGTTACGGGCAGAAAACACCGACCAGATGCGGAAGTTTTTAGCGCGCCACGCCGATGCCAGTCTGCAGCCCTTAACGGACGCCGAAACACCTGAGTGTCCGGGACGGCAAATTCTTCCTGGTGAGCAACAAATGGATGGTTTCTATTATTGCAGGCTGATAAAGTCGCACAACACAGAACCTCGGCTACAGAGCGAATAACGCAACTACATGAAAATCATCATTCTTGGTGCAGGCCAGGTTGGCGGCACACTGGCGGAAAACCTGGTGGGTGAAAAAAATGAAATCACCGTGATTGATTCTGATCAGTCGCGGTTACGTGCCCTGCAGGATCGCCTGGATTTACAGGTTGTGGTCGGCGTTGGATCCCACCCCGATGTGCTCAAAAAAGCCGGCGCTGAAGATGCCGATATGCTCATTGCCGTGACCAACAGCGATGAGAGCAATATGCTGGCCTGCCAGGTGGCGTATAGCCTGTTCAAAACCCCCACCAAGATAGCCCGGGTTCGCTCAGAACAATACATTATTTACCAGGAACAGCTGTACAAACAGCAAGATATTCCGGTTGATCATATTATTGCTCCGGAACAACTGGTTACCAAATCTATCAAGCGTTTGATTGACTATCCTGGAGCCCTGCAGGTGGTGGAGTTTGCCGAAGGTAAGGCCAGTCTGGTGGCGGTGAAGGCCTATTATGGTGGCTTGCTGGTAGGCCATGCGCTGTCCGCCTTAAAAGATCATATGCCGAATGTGGAAACCCGGGTGGCGGCCATCTACCGGCGCGGGCGGCCCATTCGACCGCTGGGCACAACGGTTATCGAAGCCGATGATGAAGTCTTTTTTATTGCCGCGACTAAACATATCCGGGCGGTAATGAGCGAGCTGCAAAAACTCGAGTCCAGTTACAAACGCATCATGATTGCCGGCGGCGGTTTGATTGGTGCCGGTCTGGCGAAACGGCTTGAACATAATCACAATGTGAAACTGATTGAATATCATCGTGATCGCGCCAATTATCTGTCGGCGCATCTGGATAAAACTATTGTCTTTTGCGGGGATGCCTCGGATCCAGAGTTGCTGTCTGAAGAAGGCATTGAACGGGTCGATGCCTTTATTGCCGTCACCAATGATGATGAAGCCAACATCATGTCAGCGATGCTGGCGAAGCGGATGGGCGCTCAAAAAGCGATGGTTCTGATTCAGCGTAGTGCCTATGTGGATCTGGTTCAGGGCGGCGAGATTGATATCGCCTTTTCGCCGCAGCAAGCCACTATATCGGCCCTACTCACCCATATCCGCCGCGGCGATATTGTCAATGTTTACTCGCTACGCCGGGGCGCGGCCGAGGCCATTGAAGCCATTGCGCATGGGGATGAAAATACCTCCAAAGTCGTCGGCCGTGAAATTGGTAGCATCAAGCTGCCCCCCGGTACCACGATTGGGGCAGTGGTACGTGACGACCAGGTCATCATTGCCCACAGCGATACCGTTATTGAAGCCAACGATCATGTCATCTTGTTTCTGGTCGACAAAAAATATATCAATGATGTGGAAAAGCTATTCCAGCCCAGCGCTTTCTTCTTTGGCTAGTAATAGGGTTAGCTACGCCAGAAGGTGGGCGAGAACAATACCAGTAACGAGAACACCTCTAACCGGCCAAACAGCATCGCCAGCACCAACAGCCATTTGCCCGGGTCGCTAACTTCAGCATAGGTCGATGCCACACTGCCCAGCCCCGGGCCCAGGTTATTCAGGGTCGCCGCTGTGGCAGTAAATGCTGAAATGTTGTCCAGTCCCGTGGCAATCATGCCAATCATAATCACCACAAACACCACTGCATAGGCTGAAAAGAAGCCCCACACGGCTTCCACCACCCTATCTGGCATAGCCCGTTCACCCAGCTTTACGGCGTACACCGCCTTAGGATGAATTAGACGGTCAATTTCGCGCCGCCCCTGCAAAAACAACAAGAATACCCGAATGACTTTCAGCCCGCCGCCGGTAGAACCGGCGCACCCGCCGATAAAGCTGGCAAAAATAAGAATGATCGGCAAAAAAGTGGGCCAGGCGGCAAAATCGGTGGTGGCAAAGCCGGCCGTGGTACTAATCGATACCGCCTGAATCATGGCCTGATCCAGCGCTTCTTCGGCGGTGGTGTAATAACCGGTCAACACCAGCACCAAAAAGCACAGCATTATCAGCGACGCCTGGATGGTAAAAAAGGCTTTAAACTCGGGGTCATGCCAGTAGTTTTTCATCGACCGCGTACTCGCAGCAGCATAGTGAAGCGAAAAATTAAGCGCTGCAATCAACAAAAACACCGAACAAATGACATTGATCATCGGGCTATTGAAATACCCCAGACTGGCATCGTGGGTTGAAAACCCGCCGATGGCAATGGTGGAAAAAGAATGACAGATTGCATCAAACCAGCTCATGCCTGCCAGCCAGTAAGCCACCATACAACTGAGAGTGAGCGACAGATAAATATACCAAAGATGTTTGGCGGTATCGGCAATCCGCGGGGTCATTTTTGAGTCTTTGACCGGCCCCGGAGTTTCGGCCCGATACAGCTGCATGCCCCCCACGCCCAGCAGCGGTAATATCGCCACCGCCAGGACAATGATCCCCATCCCCCCAGCCACTGCAGTTGCTGGCGGTAAAACTGAATGGAATGGGGTAAAAACTCAATACCTTCGATCACCGTGGCGCCAGTGGTGGTGAGTCCTGAAAACGATTCAAAAAAAGCGTCGGTGACGCTCATGCTAGGCTGTTCAAGCAAAATAAACGGAATCGCACCAAAGCTGGCCAGTACCGTCCAGAACAGCGCGACAATCAAAAAGCCTTCTTTGGCTCTGAGCTCCTGGCGATGCTCGCGGTTGGAATACCACATTGCCGAGCCGGTGAGTACACAAAGGATAAAAGCAAGGATAAATGGTAAACCACTACCATCCTGGTAAATCAGCGAGATAAGTGCCGGTGGAATCATGGTGACACTAAATAGTGTTACCAGTAGTCCCAGAATTCGTACTATCGCACGGTAGTGCATGTTCCATTAAGCCTTGTTTTTATTAGTAGAGGTTCAACACATACAGGCATGCATTGCGAGTGTTGGCCTTATTATGCGAGGAACCGGGCGAAAGGAAAAGGTTCTTTCGCCCATTGTCCGAATTAGTCCATAGACAGCACCGTTTCGACCAGCTTCGAAAGCCCGGCATGAGCCTGTAAAATATCCTCGGCCAGCATATAAGCCGGCGTGGTTACCAGGCGCGCCTCACTGTCGATTACAATCTCATCAACAGGACAGTCAACATGCTGAGCACCCAGGGCATTAAGGCCCTGGGCGGCTTCACAATCGTTGCCAATGGTCATATTAGTATTGTTCCCATACACCGAGGCTGCCAGCGCCGGAGCGATACAGGCATAACCGGCTGGTTTTTTAGCCTGAGCAAAGGCTTTACACACGTTAAGGACCTCAGTATCAGGCTGGCTGTTTGCCCCGTCCACCGCAAAGGTACACAGATTCTTTGCCGCCCCGAAGCCGCCGGGCAATATGAGCGCATCGAAATCTTCCGGTTTACACTCGGTCACCGGCTTTATGTCACCCCGGGCAATACGCGCTGACTCTGTCAGTACATTGCGGGTGGCACCAGGCTCAGTATCGCCAGTAAGGTGATTGATCACGTGCAGTTGGTCTTTATCAGGCGCAAAACACTGATACGTGGCTCCTTGCTGACGAATCGACAGCAACGTGATGACCGCTTCATAAATCTCGCTACCATCATAGACACCGCACCCACTCAAAATTACTGCTACATGCTTCATTTTATCCTCCTGTGCCTGTCCCAGGCTTATATCGTTTTAGATTAAAAAACAAACAACCTGATTAAAAAAAGATCTGAGATAACCCTTTAGGATTTGATTTTTAATATGCTACATTACTCAACCCATTTGGCTATAGCCGAATGGTGTCAGCAACATAACCACCAACTTATCCACATTTTCAAGGATGAAAAATGACGCACGGTAGCGCTCTGATGACTATTCTGTAACCCTTATTTTATCTGGCGTAGAAAGATTGATCTAAAGTCAAGCCCGATCTTTTTATCGGATCGCCTATTGACACAGATCACAAAGTTATCCACAGATCTCTTCTGTGGGTTTCAGCGCAATGCTGTGTAGCGATCAGCCTTTGCCTGTGGCATCCTTGCCGTAACAACTCTTGAGACAAAAACGGGTCTATGTCTAATACACAACAGCCACCTTTCATCCTGGTAGATGGATCATCTTACCTTTTTCGAGCCTTCCACGGCCTACCGCCACTGACCAACTCCAAAGGACAGGATACGGGCGCGATCTACGGTGTGATCAACATGCTTCGTAGCCTGATACGCCAGTACAATCCCACGCATATGGCAGTGATCTTTGATGCCAAAGGCAAAACCTTTCGCGATGATATTTATACCGAATACAAAGCCAATCGCCCGCCGATGCCAGACGAGCTGGGCAGCCAGATCAAACCCTTGCACGAAATCATCCGGGCTATGGGATTGCCGATCATTGTGGAAGACGGTGTGGAAGCAGATGACGTGATCGGCACGCTGGCGGCTCAGGCCACCGAACAGGGTATAGACTGTCTGATCAGTACCGGCGATAAAGATATGGCTCAGCTGGTAAATCAGCATGTTACTTTGATCAATACCATGACCAACCAGTTGATGGATGTTCCCGGGGTCAAAGAAAAGTTTGGTATTCCCCCAGAGCTGGTCATCGACTTTCTGGCGCTGAAAGGCGATAAGGTGGACAATATTCCCGGCGTGCCGGGGGTCGGCGATAAAAGCGCGCAGGCATTGCTAAACGGAATCGGCGGGATTGATGACATTTATCAAAACCTCGACAAAATTGCCGATTTGGGTTTCCGTGGCAGTAAATCGATGGCGAAAAAAATGCAGGAATACGAAGAGCAGGCCCGCTTGTCGTATGAACTGGCGACCATCAAATGTGATGTACCGCTGGATTTTGCACCGAAAACCCTGGTCCCCACCGACCCGGACAACGCGCAGTTACAAACCTTGTTTGCCGAGTATGAATTCAAGCGCTGGCTCAATGAAGTGTCTTCAAAAGAGGCCGCCGAACAGACCCATGAACAAACCCAGGAAGAGCCTGCCTCGGTACTGGAGATTGATCGCAGCGGCTATGTCACCATTTACGATAAAGCCACATTTTCGCAGTGGCTTGAAAAATTATCTGCCGCACCGTTAATAGCCTTTGATACCGAAACCACCAGTTTGAAATATATGGAAGCGGAGCTGGTCGGCGTGTCCTTTTGTATCGCACCTGGTGAAGCCGCTTATGTACCGGTCGCCCATGACTACCCGGATGCCCCCGAGCAGTTAGATCGCGACTGGGTGCTTGAACAGCTTAAACCCTTGCTGGAAGATGAAAATGTTAAGAAAGTCGGCCAACACCTGAAGTACGATAAAAATGTACTGGCCAACTATGATATTCATCTGGCCGGCATTGCTTTTGATACCATGCTGGAGTCCTATGTACTCAACAGTACTGCCTCCCGTCATGATATGGACTCCCTGGCGCTGGCATACCTGAATCATCAGACTATTCATTTTGAAGATATCGCCGGTAAAGGCGCAAAGCAGCTAACCTTCAACCAAATTGATTTATCAGAAGCAGCGCCGTATGCCGCCGAAGATGCTGATATCACCTTTCGTTTGCATGAAGTGTTGTGGGAAAAGCTTAAAGACGACGAAAAGCTTAAGTCTATTTTGCTGGATATTGAGGTCCCCCTGGCCAGCGTATTGTCGCGGATGGAACAGTTGGGCGTATTTATCGATAGCCAACGCTTAGCCCAGCACAGCCAGGATCTGGCAAAACGGATAGATGAACTGGAAAAAACGGTTCATGAAGAAGCCGGCGAAACCTTTAACCTGGGGTCAACCAAACAGCTGCAGAAAATATTGTTCGAAAAACTGGACCTGCCTGTTATTAAAAAGACGCCGAAAGGCGCGCCCTCGACCTCAGAAGAGGTATTGCAGGAACTGGCGCTGGACTACCCTATTCCCAAGATGATCATGGAATATCGGGGTCTGAGTAAATTAAAAAGTACCTACACCGATAAGTTGCCCAAGATGATCAATCATCGCACCGGGCGGGTGCATACGTCGTATCATCAGGCGGTTACCGCTACCGGCCGGTTGTCTTCTACCGATCCCAACCTGCAGAACATCCCTATTCGCAACGAAGAAGGTCGTCGGGTCAGACAAGCATTTGTGCCACGGGATGGTTACAAATTTGTAGCGGCTGATTACTCGCAGATTGAATTGCGTATTATGGCGCATTTGTCCCAGGATCAGGGCTTATTAAACGCCTTCTCTCAAGGTAAAGATATTCACCAGGCCACGGCCGCTGAAGTCTTTAACCTGCCGTTGGATGAGGTCACCTCCGAGCAGCGCCGCAGCGCCAAAGCCATAAACTTCGGGTTGATTTACGGGATGTCGGCCTTTGGGCTATCCCGCCAGTTAAACATCCCCCGGCACGAAGCTCAGCAATATATGGACCTGTATTTTGAACGCTATCCAGGCGTGCTCAAATATATGGATGACACCCGGGCGCTGGCTAAAGAAAAAGGCTATGTTGAAACGGTCTTTGGCCGCCGCTTATATTTGTCGGATATTAAAGCCAGTAATGGCGCCCGTCGTAAAGGTGCTGAACGTGCCGCGATCAATGCTCCGATGCAAGGCACCGCTGCTGATATTATCAAAATGGCCATGTTACAGGTCGATGAGTGGATAACCAGTCTCAACAGTGATGACATCTATATGATGATGCAGGTACACGATGAACTGGTGTTTGAGATTCACGAGTCGGTATTAGAGGAGTCTATCACCAAAATTGTCGACTTGATGGAAAACGCCGCCACCTTGTCCGTGCCTTTAGATGTAGAAGCCGGAGTGGGGAAAAACTGGGATGAAGCCCACTAAAAAGTAAAAATATTACAGAATTGTCAAAATCAGCAGATTTACCCGACAATTTTGGTAATAAAATTACGTAAATAGCTTGCTTTTTTTGCGCCGGATACGGTAATCTTCCTTCTGTAGGGTACAGAGGTGAGAAAGCTGTTTTCAAACCTTTGCTTTAACCCCAGCATGCTTATGCTGGGGTTTTTTTATGTCTGAGAATAATTGAGCCCGCCTTAAAAAACCTAACTGTCTGAACTAAAACAGGTTTTTAATAGTTTTGTATTTTTTTTGCAATCTTTGGGAACTAACGCTGACCAGCTGACTCTATATCTATGGTTTTTATGTGTTTTCTCTCAGTCCTTTTGCCCCATCCTGCTGTGATGGGGCTTTTTCTTTTCCAGAGGCTTATTTTTTCTCTTCGTGTCGATGAAACCAGCCGTCCAGCATTTGCTCAAGCTCAGGCAATCCCTGCCTGTTGTGTGAAGAAAAGGTCTGTACCGTTACATCACCCATAAAGGCCAAAGCAGCCTCTTGTGCCATCATCAGCTGGGCTTTCCGTTTACCCGCTTTTAGTTTGTCTGATTTGGTCAGCAAGGCCAGTACCGGAATATTTGCCTCTACCGCCCAGTAGATTAAATCCTGATCCAAATCCTTGAAAGGATGGCGAATGTCCATCAATACCACCAACCCTTTTAAACTCTTTCGTTTTTGTAAATACTCACCCAGGGCCTGCTGCCATTTCTTTTTCATGGCAATAGGCACCTGGGCAAAGCCGTATCCCGGTAAATCAATAAGACGGCGGCCCTCTTCAAGTTCGAACACATTGATCAGCTGGGTGCGCCCCGGCGTTTTACTGGTACGCGCCAGGTTCTTTTGTCGTGCCAGCGTATTTAGCGCACTGGATTTACCTGCATTTGAGCGGCCGGCGAAGGCCACTTCAATGCCTTCATCACCCTCAAGATGACGGATATCGGGGGCGCTGGTGCTAAACTTGGCTTGGGTGTAATACGTCATAGTGTTCTGTCCGTCTATACTGCTTGATTATCATCAAAAAATTATGTTCACAAGATTGTACATTTTTAAAGCATCGTTTTACTATGGGTTTGGATTTCAGATGCATTAAATGTGCTCAATAACAATAATACCACGTATACCAGCCATACCGCTGGATCCTTTACGGAAGTTAACTTATGAAAAAACTGTGTTTTATGGTGTGTTTATCTTTTGGTTTAACCGGCACCACCCTGGCTCAGGGCGATGCGCAGGCAGGTAAAGAAAAGTCCGCGGTGTGTGCAGCCTGTCACGGGGCGGACGGTAACAGTGCAATACCCATGAATCCCAAGCTAGCCAGCCAGCATGAGGATTATTTAGTTAAACAATTAAAAGAATTTAAACTGGCTTCCCAGACTGGTGGTGAAGAAGGCCGTAATAACGCAGTAATGAATGGGATGGCAGCCCCTTTATCTGAACAGGATATGCAGGATTTGGCAGCCTACTATGCTGAACAAAAACCCAAGCTGGGAACCACTCCTGAAAGTGCTGTTGAGGCGGGCCAGGCCCTGTACCGTGGTGGCGATGTAGATCGTGGCCTGGCCGCTTGTAT
Source organism: Salinimonas marina (assembly GCF_015644725.1). Lineage (NCBI taxonomy): Bacteria > Pseudomonadati > Pseudomonadota > Gammaproteobacteria > Alteromonadales > Alteromonadaceae > Salinimonas > Salinimonas marina. The sequence continues at coordinate 3,710,902 of NZ_CP064795.1, read as the reverse complement.
CGCGTGTCATGGCCCCGGGGAGATGGCATGGGGTTAGCAGGCTTCCCGGACATCAGCGGTCAGCATCCGGAGTATATTGTGGCTCAGCTAAAAGCGTTTCAGTCGGAACAGCGCCATAACGATATGAATGGGATGATGCGCGACATCGCCATGAAACTCACCGACGATGAAATGCAAACCCTTGCCGATTATTTAGCCGGATTGCATTAAAAAACCGCCCACATGTTAACTTTCTGTTAACCTGGGTGTTGTAATCTGTTTTTTTTCGTGTAAGCTACAGTCCTAGTTTTGGTACTCGCCTAAAGCGAGCTGAAACATAAAACAATAATAATAAGCATATGGAAGATTGGATAAAGCGTCAGGAAGACCTTAAACAACAATGCCAGCTCTGTAAAAAACAATAAAAAGTAGAGCACTTCGGGCTAGGAAGCCAATGTAGCACAAGGTGTGCAAAACGGGAGAAGTGTCATACGACACTGAAACATCGAGGGTGATGGCGCAAGCCATCACCCTTTTTTCTTTTCTGGCCTATTCGAATACCACTTCATGTCTGACCCAATGTGCCCTCTTTGTCGCACACCCAAAGCGCCTTTTTATCATCAGGATCGCCGCAGAATCTATCATCAGTGCAGCGTTTGCCATCTGGTATTTGTGGCCCCGGCCTATTTACCTACTGCCCAGAATGAACAGGCGGAATACCAGTTACATGAAAACCATGCCCATGATGCTGGCTACCGGCAATTTTTAATCCGGGCCGCGGCCCCCTTTGTGCACGGCTTGAGCACCCTGCAACGGGGCTGGACTTTGGCTGTGGGCCTACCCCGGTGCTCGCCGGCATACTAGAAGCAGCCGGTCACCACGTGCAGCTGTACGATCCTTTTTTTTATCCTGACACAAAAGTACTCAACCAGCGTTATCACTTTATAACCTGTACCGAAGCCATCGAGCACTTTCATTCCCCCGCCACCGAACTGGCCCGGCTCGATGCCTGTCTTGAAAATGCAGGATGGCTGTGTGTAATGACCAAACGGGTGATCAGCGCTGAGCGCTTTGCAAACTGGCATTATAAAAACGATCCCACCCATGTGAGTTTTTTCAGTGATGAAACTTTCTACTATATTGGCCGTAAATATGGATATAAAGTGCATCTTGTTAGCGCCGATGTCGTATTAATGCACAAGCAAAGTTATACTACACCGTTATAAATTAAGGTATCAAAGAGCAACTATGTCGTCTCGAAGCAAGAAAACCAGAAAAGTCGGTCAGATTGGGGTAAGAAAAGACCCTGACAGAAAACCACGTACCACTGTGCAACAGGGTAAAAAGAAAGGGAAAGGAAAACCTTCAGGCACCCGTAATGCCCAGGAGCAGGACAGCACCAACCATAGCCAGCGTAAGCAGGTCAATGATCCGCGCCATGGTAGTAAAAAGCCCGTGGCGTTGGTGAAAGAGGCCTCAGTGCCAACGTATGCCACCCCAGCTGAAGAACTCGCCGCCATTGAAGCAGACAGTAAATTGATGCTGTTGCTGGACAAAGCCGACGAAGGTCAGACCATGACCAAAGCCGAACAGCGTTTTATGGATGAGAAAATGGCTCGTCACCGCACCCTTTGTGAGTTGCTGGGTATCGACCCTGAAGCTGATGAAGAAGCTGACGATGACCACGATCCATTAGATGACTTAGACGCTATCAAGATGGACGATTTTAAAAAGTAAAGGGGATGTCTCATGGCCACGACCATCGTGATCATTATAGCGATAGTCATTATTCTGGCTTTAGGTGTGTATGCAGGTCGTTTGCTGTTTATGCTAAAACAGCAAAAACAGCGACACACGGCAGCCCGGGACAAACGCACCCAATCCATCACCGAAAGCATTCTTGTGATAGCCAAGGCCATGGAACAGCAGCAATGTGATTTGTCTGAAGGAACTATTCGGATCGTTAATCTGCTCAATGCGTTGCCCCTGGAGTCACCGCCAAATTTTGCAAAAAAGTTTCCCCATATTCATACCCTGTTCGCCCAGGTGAATGGCTTTGCAATTCTGGAAGAGCGCAATAAATTGCCTAAGTCAGAAAAGCGCCGGCAAGATCAGGCCCGTGAAGAAATTGAAGCTGAGCACGAAACCAAAGTTATTGCTGAGTTACCCGAGATAAAAACCTACTGCCACAGCATTGTTTAAATTAAGCTAACGCCTCACGACAGGCTGCTGTATAACAGTGGCAGCCTGCTTCGTGATCCATAACCATCCCCGTCGCCTGCATAAAAGCATAACAAATGGTTTCTCCCACAAACGTAAAGCCATAACTTTTAAGCGCTTTTGCCATTGCTTTTGACTCGGCACTACTCACTGGCACCTCCCGGGCACTGGACCAATGATTTATCAGAGTTTTGCCTTGCGTAAACTGCCAGATAAACTCGTTAAAGGGCTGTTGCTCCTCAATCTTTAAATAGCCGTGGGCGTTTTTGATAATACTTTTTATCTTTAAACGGTTACGGATAATCCCGGTATTGAGCATCTGCTGTTCGATATCTTTGTCGGTCATCTGAATGATTCGGCCAGGCTCAAAGTTATAAAACGCGGCTTCGTAATTCGCCTGCTTTTTTAAAATAGTGAGCCACGACAACCCCGCTTGCTGGCCATCTAAGCATAATTTTTTAAACAGCATCTGGCTGTCTGTTTCCGGTCGCCCCCACACAGTATCGTGATATTGCCGGTAAATAGGATCCGCGGTCACCCATGCGCAGCGTATTGGTTGTTCCTTCATGCGGTGTTCTCACTTTTTGGTGTTGATTTAATACGCATTTGACGCTTTAACCCTACATACAGTGCCAGACAAATTGTATACTATGCCACCTTTGAATAGTTTAAAACGAAGCAGCAATTGTATGCACAAATACGATATTAAGACCTTTCAGGGGTTTATCCTGGCTCTGCAGGATTACTGGGCCCGACAAGGCTGCGTCATTATCCAGCCACTGGATATGGAAGTTGGCGCCGGTACCTTCCACCCGATGACATTTCTTCGCTCGCTGGGGCCCGAGCCCATCAGTAGCGCGTATGTTCAACCTTGTCGTCGTCCTACGGATGGTCGTTACGGTGAAAACCCCAACCGGCTACAGCAATATTATCAATTTCAGGTGATGATGAAGCCCTCCCCGGATAATATCCAGGAGTTGTATCTTGGTTCATTAAAAGAGCTTGGCTTTGATCCTCTGGTGCATGATATTCGCTTTGTTGAAGATAACTGGGAATCCCCCACTCTGGGCGCCTGGGGCCTTGGCTGGGAAGTCTGGTTAAATGGCATGGAAGTGACTCAGTTCACCTACTTTCAACAGGTTGGCGGAATTGAATGTAAGCCGGTAACCGGTGAAATTACCTATGGGCTTGAACGGCTGGCTATGTATATCCAGGGCGTTGACTCTATTTACGATCTGGTTTGGACTGATGGCCCCATGGGCAAGGTCACCTACGGCGATGTTTTTCATCAAAATGAAGTTGAGCAGTCTAAGTACAACTTTGAGCATGCCAGTGTCGATTTTTTATTCGCCACCTTTGATGAATGTGAAGCAATGAGTAACCGTCTTATTGAAAATAATCTGCCGTTGCCGGCTTACGAACAGGTCATGAAAGCCTCCCACGCGTTTAATCTGTTGGATGCACGACATGCCATTTCAGTGACTGAGCGCCAGCGCTATATTTTGCGTGTGCGCACACTGGCCAAAGCCTGTGCGCAGAGCTATTACCAGGCCCGTGAAGAACTTGGCTTTCCGCTTTGCCAGAAGGAGTTGTAATTGTGCGCACTGAAAATTTACTGATTGAACTGGGCACAGAAGAGCTGCCTCCTAAATCCTTGAAACAACTTGGTCAAAGCTTTGCTGATCAATTTCAGCTGGCCCTGGAAGGCGCACAGCTATCCTTTGGCTCGGTAAGCTGGTTCGCAGCGCCCCGCCGGTTAGCGGTCTATGTTTCGGCGCTGGCAGAAGCACAGGAAGATAAGGTGGTAGAAAAACGCGGCCCTGCTATCAGCGCTGCCTTTGATGACAATAATGAGCCCACCAAGGCAGCTTTAGGCTGGGCTCGGGGTAATGGCATTGAAGTCGCCGATGCTGAGCGCATGGTTACCGATAAAGGCGAATGGTTGTTGCACCGTGCGCAGGTGCCGGGCCAGCCGGTCGCCGCGCTGCTTGAAAGCTTGCTGAACCAGGCATTGTCGAAGCTGCCTATTCCCAAGCCAATGCGCTGGGGTAACTACACTACCCAGTTTATCCGGCCGGTGCATACCCTGACCGTCTTGTACGGCGCGCAGGTTATCCCGGTCACCGCATTGGGCCTTAACAGCGACCGCATGGTGTTAGGTCATCGTTTTCATGGTGATGGCCAGTTTGAATTAGATCATGCTGACAATTATGCTCAGGCGCTTAAAAAGCAATATGTTATGGCCGACTTCACCGAACGAGCCGAAGCGATTCAAAACAGCCTGGAGCAGACCGCCAATGATCTCGAGCTTACCCCAGATTACGACACTGCCCTGCTGGAAGAGATTGCCGCGTTAGTGGAATGGCCGGTAGTACTGACTGCCTCATTCGATGACAGCTTTTTAGCGGTTCCTAAAGAAGCGCTCATCTATACCATGAAAGATGATCAAAAGTATGTGCCGCTGCTTAATCGCGATGGTTCACTGGCGAGCACCTTTTTGTTTGTAAGTAATATAGACAGCCACGACCCTTCACTGATTATCAGTGGCAATGAAAAAGTCATTCGTCCGCGCCTGGCCGATGCTGAGTTTTTCTTCAATACCGATAAGAAGCAGACCCTGGAAGCTCGTTTACCCAGCCTGTCTTCGGTATTATTCCAAAAGCAACTGGGAACATTGGAAGAAAAGTCGCAACGCATTAGCACACTAGCCGGATTTATCGCCGGTCATATTGACGCGAAGGTGGAATATGCCAGCCGTGCCGGGCTGTTGTCTAAAACTGACCTGATGACCGAAATGGTCATGGAGTTTCCTGAAGTGCAAGGTGTGATGGGCATGTACTATGCTCAAAACGACAATGAACCTGAGCCTATTGCCACAGCCTTGTATGAGCAATATATGCCGCGCTTTGCCGGTGATGCTTTGCCCTCACATCCGGTCAGTGCCGCTGTGTCGCTGGCTGATAAGCTCGACACCCTGGTCGGTATCTTTGGCATCAATCAATTGCCTAAAGGTGATAAAGACCCCTTTGCATTACGCCGGGCCGCCATTGGTGTGCTTCGAGTGATCAGTGAAAACAACTATAGCCTCGATTTGACCACGTTGGTTGAGAAGGCCATTGAGGTTTATGGTCAAAAGCTGACAAATGAAAATACGTCACAACAGGTGGTCGATTTTGTATTGGGCCGGTTTGTGTCATTGTTGCAGGACCAGGGTGTGGGTACCGATGTCATTCAGGCTGTATCAGCCCGTCGCCCTACTCGTCCGGCTGATTATGTTGCCCGTATTGAGGCCGTTGCCGAGTTTAAGCAACGGGATGAAGCCGAGGCATTGGCAGCAGCAAATAAGCGGGTGGCCAACATTCTAACCAAACAAGGCATTACCGGTGAGGCGCATATCGATGCCGGCTTGCTGGAAGATGACGCCGAAAAAGCCCTTTATACCTCACTGATGGATGTAAAGGAAACCGTGACCCAGGCCGCGGCGCAACAACAGTATCGGGAAGTACTTCGGGCCCTGGCGACATTACGCGAGCCGATTGATGCCTTTTTCGATAATGTTATGGTGATGGCCGAAGATGAGCGGGTGCGGGGTAATCGCCTGGCCTTATTGTTGCTATTACGAAGTCTGTTTCTAAAAACCGCTGACATCTCGCTACTGGCCAAATCTTAATCAGCAATCGCACGTAACAATAGTATATCCATTATGCCCAACATGTTTGTTGGGCATTTTTTTACGAGGTTCCCGTTTTGAAAAAAATTGCTTCTGTCTTTATTGCTGCTTTTCTTACAGGCTGCTCGTCTAACAGCATTGTCAATCAACTCCCCGGTGTTAGTCCTACACCCCAGGTAAATATGTCAGAGTTGTATCTTCGTGGGGTATTTAACTGGTGGGAGGCCTCACCTGCGTATCAGCTTAGCCAGGGTCGCGATGGCTGGTATGCCGATATTGAATTGATTGCCGATGGCCAGCCTTATGACTTTAAGGTAGCAGATAGTGCGTGGACGCCGGCCCAAACCTGTGGCGGTAACTATCAGGGCCAGCAGGTAACAGTCTCAGATACGGCCACTCTGATTTGCGGTGACAAAGCCCAGAACCTACAGTTCACCCCGAATAATACCGGGACTTATCGGTTCACGTTTGAGAAGACCGATGCGGACGAGCTTGAACTTACCGTCAGGCTAAAAAGCCAATAAGCCGCTCCCTTTTTAGCTGCTCCTACAAAAAGACCGCCGTAATGGCGGTCTTTTTATTTACATGACAAAGCTTAGCTACACGTCAAGATTTTCCACATTAAGTGCGTTCGCTTCGATGAAGTCCCGACGCGGCTCTACCTGGTCGCCCATCAGTGTGGTAAATAACTGATCGCAGGCAACGGCATCCTCAATGGTTACCTGCAGCATACGGCGGCCTTCCGGATCCATGGTGGTTTCCCACAACTGTTCAGGGTTCATTTCGCCCAGCCCTTTATAGCGCTGAATGTACTGACCCTTCTTCGCTTCGCTCATAAGCCACTCGATGGCAGACTTAAATGAATCAATCGACTTGCGACGTTCGCCACGCTGTACATAAGCCGTATCCCCCATCATGCCATTGATGGACTCGTTCAGCTCACGAATGCGCGTGTACTCAGTGGACTCGATAAAATCATGGCCAATTTTGTACTCATAATCAATACCATGCATACGCATCACAATGAGAATATAAAATTCACTTAGTTCATCATCACGCTTTATTTCATAGCGATAGGTCGCCCCATCATTTTCTCTATCGTTCAGACTACTAACAAACTTATCTGCGACCGAGTCCAATGTAGCCTGGTCTTTCAGATCCACCAAATTTAACGTTGGTGAGTAGATAAAGCGATACAAAATGGCTGGCGGCATTAAACGATGCAATCTATCTATCATCTTTTCAACGCTTTGATATTGCTTAACCAGGTTTTCTAATCCTACCCCTGAAATGCCTGGCGCATCTTCGCTGGTGTACAGCGCGGTACCATCTAAGGCAATGTTGGTTAGGTAAGCTGTTAATGCATCATCGTCTTTCAGGTATTGTTCCTGCTTGCCCTTTTTCACCTTATACAAAGGCGGCTGCGCTATATAAACATAGCCACGCTCGATAATCTCAGGCATTTGACGATAGAAAAAGGTCAACAGCAGAGTACGAATGTGAGAACCATCCACATCCGCATCGGTCATAATGATGATGCTGTGATAGCGCAATTTGTCCGGGTTGTACTCGTCCCGGCCAATACCACACCCCAATGCAGTGATAAGGGTTGCCACTTCCTGCGAAGACAGCATCTTGTCAAAGCGGGCCTTTTCAACGTTAAGGATTTTTCCCTTGAGCGGTAAAATAGCCTGATTTTTACGATTACGCCCCTGCTTAGCAGAACCGCCTGCAGAGTCACCCTCCACAATATACAGTTCGGATAATGCCGGATCTTTTTCCTGACAGTCAGCCAGCTTGCCTGGTAGCCCTGCCAGATCGAGAGCACCTTTTCGACGAGTCATGTCCCGTGCTTTACGGGCAGCTTCACGGGCACGGGCCGCATCAATGATTTTTGAGGCTATGGTTTTGCTGACGGTTGGATTCTCTAACAAGAATTCTGAGAGTTTTTCATTCATCGTCGATTCGACCGCGGGCCGAACTTCCGAAGACACCAACTTCTCTTTTGTTTGAGATGAGAACTTTGGATCAGGCACTTTCACCGAGACGACTGCCGTCAAACCTTCCCGGGCATCATCACCAGTGGCTGAGGTTTTGGCTTTTTTATTTAAGCCTTCCTGTTCCATATAGTTGTTCAAAGTACGGGTTAACGCGCCCCGAAAGCCGGCCAAATGCGTTCCGCCATCCCGCTGCGGGATGTTGTTAGTGAAGCAGAATACATTTTCCTGAAAGCTATCATTCCACTGCATGGCAACTTCAACCGCGATGCCATCTTCTTCACGCTCCATGGTGAAGTGGAAAACTTTGTCATGAATCGGTGTTTTCTTTTCGTTCAAATACTCCACAAAGGCTCGGATACCACCTTCATATTTGAACAAGTTTTCTTTGCCATCACGTTCATCTTTAAGACGGATGGCCACCCCTGAGTTTAGGAACGACAATTCACGTAGACGCTTTGCCAGGATGTCGTAATGAAATTCAGTATTAGTAAAGGTGTCGTGGCTTGGCCAGAATCGAACCGCAGTACCCGACTTGTCGGTTTCACCCATCACCTCAAGGGGCGCCTGTGGAACCCCATGTTGGTATTCCTGCTCATGGGTTTTACCAGACCGGCGGATTCGTAGCTTTAACTTGCTGGACAAAGCATTAACTACCGAAACACCTACCCCATGCAAGCCGCCTGAGACTTTATAGGAATTATCGTCGAATTTACCACCGGCATGCAAAACGGTCATAATGACCTCAGCGGCGGAGACACCCTCTTCTTCATGAAGTTCGGTTGGAATACCACGGCCATTATCAGACACGGATACCGAACCATCAGTATGAATTTGTACTACAATTTCTGAGCAGTAACCTGCTAATGCTTCATCAATTGAATTGTCGACGACTTCGAACACCATATGGTGCAAACCTGTGCCATCATCGGTATCGCCGATATACATACCCGGACGTTTACGAACGGCATCCAGGCCCTTCAACACCTTAATGCTGGACGAGTCGTAGTTATTCTGCTCTGACATAATTAGCTTTTACTCCTCTGTCACGTGGCCATGTTCCACGTGAAACATCTTTTTATCATTGTATTTATCTACAAATTCGAGCTGCTGAGATTCTATCGCAGTAACAAATATCTGCGTATCCATTGCCAACAGCCCATCAATAAACCGTTCTCTTTTGTCGATATCCAGTTCCGCCCCGACATCATCAAGTAAAAATATACTTTTGCGGTTTGTTTGTTTCGAGAACAAAGCGGTTTGCGCCAACTGCAATGCCGCGACGGCCATTCTCAGCTGTCCTCGAGAAAGAATTTCCTGGGCATTGATACCGTTCACCTTGAACCTGACATCTGCTTTGTGTGGACCTGATGATGTGTGTCCAACCCGAAAATCGTATTCGTATTTTTTGTCTAGTGCTTCGGCTAGCGAAGCCTCTTTTTCCCACCCCTTATAATACGAAATTTCCACCGAAAACTCAGGTAAAAATTCACTAGAAATAGCGTTAAATACTGGTTTTAATGCTTCCATATAACGCTGACGCTGTAAATCTAGCTTTTCGCCTACCACCACCAGCTGTTCTTGCCAATAGTTGTGCTGGGGCTCTTTGAGGGTGGCGTTTTGTTTTAATAAAGCATTTCGTTGTTTAAGAAGTTTGGTATACGCGGCGTGAAGTCCATGAAACGATTGTTCCACGTGGAACAATCCCCAATCCATAAATTTCCTTCGTTCTGCCGGGGAGCCAATCACCAGATCGGTACTTTGCGGGGTGAAAAGCTGTACCGGTATCAGACTGACCAAATCTGCCAGACGATGGGAATGTTCACCATCTATTGAACAGGTGAACTGATCGGTGTTACGCCGCTCCATCCCTACTTTGAAAGTCGCCTCGTTATCATTGGTGCCTTGCGCAAAGATACTAAATGCGGGTTGCTCATGTTGAATCACCGACCGGTGTTTTGCGGTACGAAACGAACGACCAAAACCCAGGTAAAAAATAGCTTCGAGCAAAGAAGATTTACCACTGCCATTTTTGCCGGTAATTACCGTCAAGCTTCGGGACGGTAACAACGTGGCGGAAGAAATATTGCGAAAATGAGTTAGCTGGACTTTGTCCAGTTTCATAACAGACCGTACAAAATAAAAACATTACCAAAAATAGGAATCAGGAAAAGAAAAAGGCGATAATGTCTATCGCCCGCAAGCCGTTACAATCGCATTGGCATGATGACATACAAGGCGGCATCATCTTCGGCGTCTTCAATTAATGCACTTGAATTAGAGTCTGATAAGGTCAGTTTAACCTGTTCGCCGACTAATGAGTTCAAAACATCTATCAGGTAAGCGACATTGAACCCAATCTCCAGCTCATCTCCCTGATAATCAACATCCACCAACTCTTCGGCTTCTTCTTGTTCAGGGTTATTGGCCGTAATTTTTAGCTCACCAGAGGCAAGATTCAATCTTACGCCGCGAAATTTTTCGTTCGATAATATTGCTGCACGAGAAAAGGCTTCTTTTAATACTGCCTTACTGGCCAAAATTGTTTTATCGCCATCGCGCGGTAATACCCGGCGATAATCCGGAAAGCGCCCATCTACCAGTTTGCTGGTAAAGATAAAGCCACTGCCCTGCAAGCGTATGTGGTTTTCGCCGACCTGGACCCGCAATAATTGATCATCATCGCTAATCAGACGAGAAATCTCCAATACCCCTTTACGAGGAATAATGACCTGGCGAGCAGGTAAAGCAGACTGAGCATACGCCAGCCGGCATAGTGCCAACCGGTGTCCGTCGGTCGCCACAGAACGCACCAGATTTTCTTCTGTTTCCAACGACAGGCCATTGAGGTAATAACGAACATCCTGCTGAGCCATCGAAAAGTGGGTGCTATCAATTAATTTTTTGAGTTCACTACAGCTTAATTCAAACTCAACTTCGCTTTCCCAGTCTTCTAAATTAGGATAGTCATTGGCGGATAACGTGGATAAGGTATACCGTCCGCGACCGGCCCGTAAAATCGCTTTGTTTTCATCTAATGAAAACTGGATGTCGGTTCCCTCAGATAAACCACGAATAATGTCGAACAGTTTTTTGGCTGGAACGGTAATTTGCCCTTCGTCAAAATCCCCGTCTAGCATCACACTGGAGACCAGCTCTAATTCTAAGTCGGTACCGGTTAGCCACAATGATCCTTCACTTACCTTGATTAAGACATTAGATAAGATAGGCAGCGTGTGACGGCGTTCTACGGCTCCTGAAACCATTTGTAATGGTTGTAAAAACTGTTCTCTGCTGATTGTAAATTTCATCGGCTTGTTATCTCGCGTCGTGCTTGAATTGGTTAAGAAGACAAGGTTCTGATAAGGTTTTTATAGTCTTCCTTTATATCATGACTTTCTTCTCTAAGCTGCTCTATTTTACGGCACGCATGCAGCACTGTTGTATGGTCACGGCCACCAAATGCATTTCCCAGTTCCGGCAGACTATGGTTGGTAAGCTCTTTTGCCAGCGCCATCGCTACCTGACGGGGGCGGGCAACACTCCGGCTACGGCGTTTTGATAAAATATCTGATACTTTGATTTTGTAATAATCGGCGACGGTTTTTTGAATATTATCCACCGTGACCAGCTTTTCTTGCAACGCCAGCAAATCTCTCAGGGCTTCGCGAACAAAGTCGATGGTAATGGGGCGACCAGTAAAATTCGCATTGGCGATAACCCGGTTGAGTGCGCCTTCCAGCTCCCGAACATTTGAACGCAATCGTTTGGCGATAAAAAACGCCACTTCATTGGGTAAATGAATACGGTTCTCTGCCGCTTTACGCATTAATATTGCCACCCGGGTTTCAAGTTCGGGAGGTTCGATGGCGATGGTCAGACCCCAACCAAAGCGAGACTTCAGCCGATCTTCTACCCCATCAATTTCCTTAGGATAGCGATCAGAAGTAAGAATGATTTGCTGATTACCTTCAAGCAGTGCATTGAAGGTGTGGAAGAACTCTTCCTGTGAACGCTCTTTATTAGCAAAAAACTGAATATCATCAATCAGCAGTGCATCCACCGAACGATAAAATTTCTTAAAGTCTTCAATGGCATTGTTTTGCAGTGCTTTTACCATATCCTGAACAAAACGCTCTGAGTGCATATATACAATTTTTGCATCTTTGCGATTCGCCACAATGCCGTTACCCACCGCATGCAACAAGTGAGTTTTACCTAAGCCGGTGCCCCCATAAATAAACAAAGGGTTGTACGACCCACCGGGATTGTTAGCCACCTGGGTTGCCGCGGCCCTGGCCAGCTGATTAGACTTACCCTCAACAAAGTTATCAAACTGATAGTTAGGGTTAATATTGCTTTTATGCTTCATGCCTTCCGGAATGGGAATAACATTGGGTGAACGCCCCGCCGCCTGATTCCCCCGGGCCGCTGCCGAGATATTTTCGCCATTGGCGTGCGGAGGTGCAGGTGCCGATGGTTTGGGCGCTGCTTGCTGATACCCTGACTGATAGTGACCACTATCACTTTGTGAGTTGTAGCCACCCGATGTCGTTGCAGGTGTACTGGGTTTTGGGGCAGGCGCCGGCGCTGGTGAAGTAGAACGTTGAACCACCTCCAGGCGCAACTCAGGCGCATCCACCCCACAAAATTCAGCAAACAGCTCGGTGATTTTATTGCGGTACTTGTCGCGAACCCAATCCAGCACAAACCGGTTTGGGGCAAACAAGGTAATGCAGCCGCTGTCTTCGTCGGCGGTGAGCGGTCTTATCCACATACTGAACTGCTGGGTGGGCAGTTCCTGCCGCAAGCGGTCAAGACAATGATTCCATAAAGACATGTAATGTAGGGCTCCGAATGACGCCTGAAAAGCAAACCCATGCAAAGAGCAGGCATCACGGTCAGATGCCGCGAAACCTGGAAGAAAATAGATGCATGTATTTGGGTATCAGCGCAGAATTTGTTTTTTGATCTTATCGCTGTGGATTATCTTATTTTACTAACAGAATGTAAATGGGGATCTTGCAGGATCCCATCGATCTTAATACAACTGATCCCGAATCCGCTCCCTTTTCTGATCCTTGTCGATCGCCTGATCGCCACGCCCTGTCAAGTGTGCAGGTAACGTGAGGGATCTTCTTTGCCCGGGAGGATCAAGGTTACTCTTATTAGAGTGAAAAACTGTGGATAAATCTGTGGCTTCTGCCCGGTTATGCACAATCTTTTGCCGTGCATGTCCCGGTTATAGCCTTTTTTTGATTCGGGTTAACACCACTAGCGAAAAAATAACCAAATAATGTTGTCTATTCCGTCATTATACATTGACAGGAGGCCACGAGATCTCTAGAATTCGGCATCCTTTTTGGATGGGCTGTGTTAGTTACCTAACGACGTAAAAGACTTTGGTCTGCTGTCTTCGTTATTTCAATACCGCCTGTGTTTTAACTAAATAAGTGAGACTTTGGTCATGAAAAGAACATTTCAACCGAGCAACTTAAAGCGCAAGCGTTCACACGGTTTCCGTGCTCGTATGGCGACCAAAAATGGTCGTAAAGTACTAGCGGCTCGCCGTGCAAAAGGCCGCGCTCGCCTTTCTGCTTAATAAAAGAAATAATCCTAAAGTGGGTGAAAATCAATTTTCCAGGGAGTTACGGCTGTTAACTCCCTCCCACTTTACATTTGTGTTTGAAAACGCAATACCAGCGGTATCCCCTTCCTTTACGCTTCTTGCCAGACCTAATCAACTCGATGCACCTCGACTGGGCATAACATTGTCTAAAAAACGGGTACGTAAAGCTCATGATAGAAATCGTTTGAAACGGTTAATTCGTGAAAGTTTTCGTCATCGCAAAGACAAGTTACCTAATGTTGACATTATTGTTGTGGGAAAATCTGGTGCAGATAAACTTTCAAATGAGGAAGTGTTCGCCACGCTTGATAAGCAATGGAAAAAACTAACCAAACGCTGCGCAAAATAGCAATCTTTTTGCCGCTGGCGCTTATCAAATTTTATCAGTGGTGTATTTCCCCGATGTTGGGGCAACGATGCCGGTTTCATCCTACCTGTTCGTTTTATGCAATTGATGCCTTAAAAACACATGGTTTTGTAATTGGCGGTTGGTTATCGTGTAAACGCATTATAAAATGCCACCCTTTGCATCCGGGTGGTTATGATCCGGTACCTGAAAAACACGACACTAAACACTCAAAATAAAGAGACCTCTATGGAATCGCAACGTAGTTTTTTGTTAATTGGCCTGGCTTTGGTCAGTTTTCTGCTGTGGCAACAGTGGCAGAAAGATTATGGGCCTCAACCCGTACAGCCAGTTCAATCTGAACAATCAGCCCAGCAGCAGGATAATGGTATCCCGTCTGCCAGTATCGAGGCTAATGGAGCAGATATGCCCAGTAGCAGCGGTGATGTACCCGGCATGGCAGCCGTGCCGCAACAGAATCAAAACCGTCTGGTACAGGTACAAACCGATGCTTTAAAAGTTAGTATCGATCTTTTGGGTGGTGACGTTGTGTCAGCCAACTTGCAGGACTTTCCGGTAACTCAGGGCTCTGAAGAAACCTATAGCCTGTTGCGCCCGCAAAATGGTCTGTATGTGGCCCAAAGTGGTTTGATTGGCCGGGATGGCCCTGATAGCAATGGTAAGGGACGTCCGCGCTATGCCACCGAGCAGACCACCTACGAACTGACCGGAGACACACTGGAAGTACCGCTGGTATGGCAAAGTGCTGAAGGTTTAACTGTTACCAAGACCTTTGTTTTTGAGCAGGGTTCACATGATGTTTCGGTAAATTATCAGGTTGCCAATAATACTGGTAAGGCCGTTAGCATGCAGCAGTTTGGTCAGTTAAAACAAACCACCGTGGTGCCTGATGGCGGCAATATGTTTATGCCGACTTATCGTGGCGCGGCTTATGGTACCGATAACGATAGCTATGAAAAGTATACCTTTGATGATATCGAAGATGACAACCTGAACATTTCTACTGTGGCAGGTTGGGTCGGCATGCTCGAACATTACTTTGTTTCCGCCTGGGTACCGCCGCAGGATCAGAAAAACGAGGTTTATTCAAAGTTGTCGGCTAACCAGTTTGCGATTATTGGTTTTAAAGGCCAGCCAGTAGCGGTTCCGGCAGGCGACAGCGCCACAATTTCCGCCAACCTGTATATGGGCCCCAAAGACCAGGAGATTCTGGCCGGCATGGCTCGGGGCTGGATTTAACGGTGGATTACGGGATCTTGTTCTGGATATCGCAGCCATTATTCAGCTTACTGAAGTTCTTGCATAGCCTGGTGGGTAACTGGGGCGTGGCGATTATTCTGATCACCGTTGTCGTTAAGGGGATTATGTATCCGCTAACGAAGAAACAGTATGAGTCGATGGCGCGTCTGCGTAATCTTGCGCCCAAAATGCAGCAGCTAAAACAGCGTTTTGGCGATGACCGCCAAAAGATGTCTCAGGCGATGATGGAGCTGTACAAAAAAGAAAAAGTAAACCCCATGGGTGGTTGCTTACCACTGCTGCTGCAAATGCCTATCTTCCTGGCCCTTTACTGGGTACTGCTGGAAAGTGTGGAATTGCGTCATGCTGACTTTGTATTGTGGATCACGGATTTATCTACCAAAGACCCCTACTTTGTGCTGCCAGTGCTTACCGGCGCCAGCATGTGGTTGCTGCAAAAGCTGCAGCCCACCACGGTGACCGACCCCATGCAGCAGAAAATCATGCAGTTTATGCCCGTGGCCATGAGTGTGTTCTTCCTGTGGTTCCCGGCCGGTCTGGTACTGTACTGGCTGGTGAGTAATATCATCACGCTGATTCAGGCGAAAGTGATATACGCCTCGATGGAAAAACGCGGTCTTAAAACCAAATAACTACTAACATCAGCCCGCGTTTGCGGGCTGATTTGTCTTAAGGAGCAACACTATGCCTTCATTTGATGTGGTATCTGAGATAAATATGGAAGAGGTGCGTAACGCCACCAACAATGCCAATAAAGAACTGGCCACCCGCTTTGATTTTCGGGATGTGGATGCCAGCTTTGAATACAAAGATGAGTCGGTCCTGATGACCGCGCAGGCTGAGTTTCAGCTGCAGCAAATGGACTCGATGTTCCGCGGCGCCTGTGCCAAACGCAATCTGGATACTTCTGCGCTGGAAGTAAAACCAATGGACCAGCACGGCCGCACCTGCCGTCAGCACATTGTATTTAAGCAAGGTATTGAACAGCCGGTCGCCAAAAAAGTGATAAAAGCTTTGAAAGATGCCAAATTGAAAGTCCAGGCTTCGATTCAGGGCGAGCAGCTCAGGGTCACCGGTAAAAAGCGGGATGACTTACAACAAGCCATCGCCCTGATTAAGGCCGAAGACTTTGGTCAGCCGTTTCAGTTTACTAATTTTCGCGACTAGTTGTTATGCAGCAAACCTCCTTCAATGAAACTATCGTTGCCCAGGCTACCGCCCCGGGACGTGGCGGTGTGGGCATCGTACGGGTCTCAGGGCCTAAGGTTATGGCCGTAGCCAAAGCTATCGTGCCCTCCTCTCTTGCGCCGCGTATGGCGACTTACACGCCGTTTCATGATGCTGAAGGTCATATCATCGACCAGGGTATCGCGCTTTATTTTAAAGGGCCGAATTCCTTTACGGGTGAAGATGTATTAGAACTTCAGGGACATGGCGGGCAAATCGTCATGGATATGTTGATTGATGCGGTGTTAAAGACCCCCGGGGTACGGCTTGCCCGGCCCGGCGAGTTTAGCGAACAGGCATTTATGAACGATAAGCTCGACCTGGCTCAGGCCGAAGCGATAGCCGACCTGATTGATGCCAGCTCCCAGCAGGCAGCCCGCAGTGCGCTACGTTCATTGCAGGGGGAGTTTTCGGATGCCATTAGTCTGTTATCCGATCAGATCGTACATCTGCGCATGTACGTCGAGGCCGCCATTGATTTTCCTGATGAAGAAATTGATTTTTTATCGGATGGCAAAGTGGCCGGCGACTTAGAAGCCATCATCATCTCGCTGGCAAAGGTACAGGCCGAAGCCAAACAAGGCACCCTGCTTCGTGAGGGTATGCAGGTGGTGATTGCAGGGCGTCCTAATGCCGGTAAGTCCAGCTTGCTTAACGCCCTGGCCGGCAAGGACAGCGCAATTGTGACCGAAGTGGCGGGCACCACCCGCGATGTTCTAACAGAGCATATTCATATCAATGGCATGCCGGTGCATATCATCGATACCGCCGGTCTACGAGAAAGCCCGGATAAGGTGGAACAAATCGGTATTGAGCGGGCCTGGCAGGCTATCGCCCAGGCAGACCGGGTGTTATTTGTGGTCGACAGTACGCAAACCCAGGTTGTGGATCCCTACAGCATCTGGCCAGAATTTATGGCCCGTTTACCGGCCAATATCCCTACCACGGTGGTTCGCAATAAAGCCGACTTATCGGGTGAGACAATAGGTGAGCAAGTACTTACTACAGAGCATGGTGACGTGACTGTAGTGGGGCTGTCTGCCCAAACCGGAGACGGCGTTGCTCAGCTACGGGAACATCTGGCCGTAAGCATGGGGCTGGACACGACCACCGAGGGCCAGTTTATCGCCCGCCGCCGGCACCTGGATGCGTTGGCCCAGGCAGCCGCTCATATTGATAGTGGGCAGGACCAGCTTCACAACAGCCAGGCCGGAGAACTTCTGGCTGAAGAATTACGGCTGGCCCATCAGGCCCTGACCGAAATTACCGGTGAATTTACCTCGGATGATCTGCTGGGTCAGATATTCTCTTCATTTTGTATCGGCAAATAAGCCGCACACTGTTTCCTTCTTCAACCGCATTCGGTCGGGCCTTGTGGTCCTGAGCGGATGCGGTTACTCGCTAGCTGATGGTACGCCAGACCAGCAAAAATTCTGGGTTAATAATTTATTTATCAAAACCTTTACCTTAGTGGCGGTGAGTCCGGCAATGCTCTTTTAGCCTATACCATAAGCCGATAACCCCTGCCTGGTTTTCGCACTAACCACCTGGTGACTGATGAGCGGCTGAGTCTGGCCCCCAAACGGATCAGGGGGATATAACGGGTTACTATCTCTGGGGTACGCTCCATAATCACGCTCTAGGGTCAGGATCCTGGGTCGAAAAGGGATTGGTGTAGCGACAAAAAAGTGTGGGTAAAAAGCGTTAACGAGGAGAAGGAATGAAGGTTTTTAGAGGAATTCCGTTCCTCTGGAGGTAAGTACACTCCACTGTACGGCTGAGACTTAATACAGGTCAGTTCAACTGGGTGTTATTCAATTTGCCGGGAGAGCCATTCAACCGGGCAGCAGTCACGATTGGCTTTTTTGCGCGCAGATGACTGAATTTTTGAATCGCTTCTTTGCGGCAACAGACATTCAGCTTTTTGTACAGCTTGTAGATATGTGTCTTTACTGTACTTTCAGCGACAAACAACTCTTCGGCAATCTCCAGGTTAGACAATCCTTTTACCAGTCGGTCTAAGATTTGTTTTTCACGTTTGGTTAAACTGTTGTGGTTTACTTCCTGTAAGCTTAGTACATAAGGCTTGTAATCTAACAGCATCTTAGCCATGACCTTTCGGGGCAGCCAGTATTCACCATTTTGCACCGCTTCAATACAACGACTGAGATGCTCAATCGGCGCATTGTCATGCAAAACCCCTTTCAGACTGGGACAATAAAACAGGACCAGCTCAGCGATATCGAGGGGCACATCATAAACCACCAAATCGATATCCGGGACCTGCTTTACAATAAAGTCAAAACAGTCACGGTCGGTCAGTACTGTGTTTGCAACCACTATCTGCGTGTACGGCACCACCGGCGTGGCTACCCTGATTTGAGAAAGACTCTTTCGAAGTATTTTGAAGCGTTTGCTTTTCTCCAGCTCACGTTGGATAAATTGATTTTGAATACTGCACTCGCCAATAAGCAGGATATTTGTGTCCATTTCCTTTTTTTGTATCTCGCCTAACATAACCAATCCTATTGTATTAATTAGATTACGTGTTAAACCTGCACTAATCCTGTGGTTGTTATAAATGGGTATAGTGCCCTTTTGCTCTCTTTTCGGTGTTACTTCCAAAACATTTGCAGGTGCTGAGCTATTGGCTCTCCTTATAGTGATATAGATTAGATTTTTCGCATTTAATCAGGTAGATCACGGTCTGTTTCCCAATGTTATGTTTTTTATCTGCTATCCCGGCGTGTTACGGGGGTGAGGATAGAAGCGGCTCTATGGAGATATACAGCGTATCCTGGTATCTTCCTGCCGGGCGGTTGTGAGTGTCTCCAATAGTCAGTTGTAGCGGCACGCTATGGCCTGACGATGCGGATAAAAAAGACAATGCCGCATTGGACTGTCGCAAATCAACTGTACGATTATTGAACAATGTATCATAAGGAATATCCCAGCGGCTGTCATCTGATTGATGGCGTAATCTGCCCTGATATTGTGATTTCAGCACCACCCGGTAAGCAGCATTGCTTTGAATCCAGAGTTTTGGCGCCGAATTTATCACTTTATTGCTGTGTAATACTCCCATGTCCAGGTCATAATGCTGCTGACTTAGCCCATAAAACTGGATTTTTGAGACCGGCGGCACCCACACGTTTACCTCCATAGAGTCTGGCGGCAGCAGATAAGCCGCAGCCACATCGGGTTTATTGAAATGTGCGCTCAGCGCGCCGGTATAATTACCGGCCGGCAACCACTGACCAGCCCCGTAGCGCATCTGCACCAGAGCTTCAGGGTGCAGCTCACTGAGTATCACTTTCCAGCTGTTAGCCTGGCGATAGCCTTTGACCCCCGTCCATTCAAAATGCAGGCGCTGTGCCTCAGGCCCCGTTAACGCGGGCTCTCCGCCATCCAGATTAAGGATGACCTCGACCTCGCACCCCGACCCCACAATCGTACTGCGCACCCGAAACACCGTAATCAGACTAAATGGCCCCGGTGCAAACAGATCGTAGCGATTTTGACCGCCTACCGGCTCCAGGTGCAATGGCCCAAACTCACAGGCGGCCATAGCAGGCAGCGGTAACATCAGAATGATAAGACATAGGCCCAGACAACTCGTTTTAGTCCACATAAAGTTCTCCAAGACGAATCAGGGTAGTGCTGTTTTCTTCTAAGCGAATTTCTACCGTTTGCTGTTCGGCCGTATCCAGCGTCAACTGATAGCGTCCCGGTCTTAACCCGGACAAGGCAAACACCCCATTTCGGTTGGTGAAAAACTCCACCTCAGCCTGGGGCGCCTCTCCCAGATAACTGGCCACGCCTGCAACCAGTGCCAGCGGTGTCTCGGACCCGCTGTTGAGCAATTTTCCAATCACGGTTAATACTGAGTCGGAGCCCACTTTGAGCTGATAACCCCGGCGATAGCCCGGATTAAGCCAGAAGGCGCCGTCGCCCAGGTCGTAGCCGGGCGGTAAATTCTGCACATCAAAGTCAATTAGCTGCTGACTGTAAGCCACCAGATCAGGCACCACTACTGCCGCTTTGCCATAACTGAATACCCTTGCATGGTCGCCATCAGCGGTGGGCGCTATGGCTAATCGATTTTCTCGCAGGCTCGGGTGTTTAGACACAATTGCAAACGCTTCACGTATCGGCCGGCCAACCGCCCACTGGTTACCGGCAAACGCCAGTGAACTGCTCAGCTCTACCCGGGTATTGTGCGTTCTTAGCTCTTCACTGAAGCTTTGTAAACGCGTGCCATGGTCAGCAATAACCTGAAAACGGTTAGCCGCATAGTTAACTCCCGCATCAATCTCTGCATCCGTGTCACGATTGTGGGTAACCCCTGCGTAAGCAGAAATACCGCCAGTATTGCCGATGTGCTGTTGATAGGTGGTTTCAACCCTAAGCTCGTCCTCGCGGCTGTTATAACGGCCCACGGTACGGGTGGCCTGACTAAACGGCCAGCTTAAGGTGAGCCCCACGCCCCATTCATGATCGCCGCTGCGATTATGCTGAAAATTAACCCGGGCGCTCCAGGTTGCGGGGGTACTAAAGAAGTTTCCGGATAACCCTGGGCTCAGGATCCAGACCTCATCGTGGTTCTCTTCACCTTTGCGGTAATTAAAGCTCACCGCCCCCGTAACTGTTCACTAAGCTGCAACGAACCGAATGCCGAAATAAAATGGTTGGTGGTATTAAACAAAGGTTCAATATCCAGCACAGGCTCGCGCTGCACATGATTAATACCAACAAAGTCTGAGGCGCGATATTCATATACCAAGCTGAACTGCGGCTGCCACACACTGTTGCGGTCAAACAGGGCATCGAAGGCCAACCGATAGGCTTCACCATGACGATTCATTGCGTTGGTACTGCGCGCGGCCGCCAGTTCGGTCACCCCCACCCCAGAGGCGAATAAAATACTGGCTCCGAGTTGATGAAGCTGTTCTCGTTGCTGACCATTGATGCCTACGGTGAGCCAGGGGGTCAGACCAACTTCAAAATAACCATGCAACACTTTTTCTTCAAACAGATAGTCCAGCTCGTTTTGAACAAACACCCTGGGCACCCCATACATCAGGCTGTATTCAAACTCACCGGCGGCCAGTAGTTCATTACCGGTGGCCACAGAAAACTGAATAAGCTCGCGTTGCCCTACCGAGTTGGTGATCACCAGCTGCACATCGTTGGTGCCCTGGGCCAGCGGAATATCACTTAAATCATAGCTGCCCGCGCCCAGACTGAGTCGCTGCACCACCACGCCATCAATAACCACGTCTACCTGGGAAGCGCGCAGTAAGGTAAATTGCTGACTGGCAGTAGGCCGTGCGTTGCGGGTAGGGATCAACGTAAAATCCCGGGTAATACCGACTCCTAAAATATCGCTGCCATCCTGAAAGCTGGCTCCCGGGTTATACATATCACCCACCACCAGGCGGGTGCCCTGGTGCGGAAAATCAAGGTTAAGTCGGGTGCCCTCGCGCTGGTAGCGCGCATCGTCGCGGGAGGAATTTTCAAAAATGGCTTCGTACTCAAAATTTGCCCGGCCAATGTTTACTGCCGACTCAATTCTGGCCCCATAAATACTTTGCCGCTCATTGCGTTCCAGCAAGGTTTGATTTTCATTGCCGATAAGATTGAGATTAACAAATCCACTGAAAAACTCCGGGCTCACATAGTCGACCTGGGCCGCTTGTTCCATAAGTGAAATAGACCGGGTCAGACTGACCTCGCCGGGCACCGTCACGATGCATTCCAGGCTGCTCATATCAAACATCAAATCCAACCCGGCCGCCCTGAAATCCGAGGGCGTCAGAATCTCACCCGGCACCGCTCGCAGTATATTCAGCGCCTCGGGGATCACCACCTCTTCCAACAGAACGATGGTGCTGTCTTTGGGCAACAAAATATCATCCTCAGCAGTCAGTGTTACCTGAGCCTCGCCCAGAATGGTGTCACTCATGCGCAATAAAGAAATCAGTTCAATATCGCGGCCGGTAGGGTTCAGACGGGCGGGTACTTCAGCCGCATATAACTCGAATGACGTAGACACCCACATAGCCAACAGCACAAAACCAAACCAACTCGAAGTACTCTTAGAATCCGATTTCGCGTCCATGGTATTCACCGGCTGGAAGGGTTAAGCCCGCATCAACAACCAATGTTGTATAGGGCGCAATAAACTGGTCACCCACCACAGTCTCGAATTGCGACTGTATCTCTGAGTCAATGGCTTCGAAATTTAACCGGTTGGTGTAGGTAAACCGATCGCCAAGGTTGGTAAGCCTGGCACTTCCTTCATCATCCACCCGTAAGACAATATCGGCACGCTGGCGATCCGAATACACATGCAATAAGGCATTGTAGTTGATTTGAATATTCACCCCGGTATCTGAGGGACGCAGCCCTGCCGGCATCGTGGCCGGGGTTAACTGAATATGCGCAAAACGCACAAAAAAACTTTGCGAGGCCGGTAAGTCCGAGACGCCGCTCCATTGCACTCTGAAGGCCTGTTTTTGACCGGCGTGTATCATCGCCGCCGGAGGAAACACCATCAATGTGGCGGCCGGCTCAGTGGCAGACTGGTAGCTTCCGTCTGGCTCAAATAACAACTGGTGAACCGACACTTCCAGTGGTAGCGTCGCGGTGGCATTGTTGGTGATGACAAACTGTGCAAACCCGCCCTTATCAATATTTAAGGGCATCACAGTAGGCGTTAATATTATCGCCGCTGACAAAGGACAATAAAACAAAGCCACAATAATTAAACATTGGAACGGCCTCATTGTTGTTCATCCTATTCGATGGTTATCAAGGTATTGTCAATATTAAAACCCACTAACGGCGTCATTTTAAAATACCGGATTGAATTAGGTAACACTAACGTTCCTTTTATATATTCGCTTATCTTTTGGCCCTTCAATATTTTTGTATTTACGCCATCCGAAATATTTAATCGCGCGGCGGTCAGACGTCCATAACTATTACCCGAATTTGCTATGGCAACCAGCCATTCGCCATCTTGCTGATCAATACTTTCAACGGTCAATTGTGCTGATGTATTATTGGGTCGGACATTAATTAATGTATTAAATTGAAATAACAGCCCCATTTGCGCTACTTGCTGGCTTTGTCTGTGCACCTGCACCTGTTTTATGGCGACTCGGTAGGCCTTCGATTCGGTAATTCCCGGATCGCCTAAATACCGAAGCATGACCGATTGTGAACGACCAGGGGGATAATCGCGGTAGCGGGAATCACCAGCAGTTCATCATCCGCAGGCACCCGGGTTTCTTCACCGTAAGCATCCATAGTCATTGAGTAGGAAAAGAGTTCTACGGTAAGCGGTTTATCGGAGGTATTGTCGATTCGCATCGACATCTGCGATTTATTACCAATAGGTCGCATTTCAGCAGACATCGGCTCAACTTTGAAAGCCTGAGCGGGGAAGCAAATGATTAATAAAGCAACAACACTTATCCACCGAAACATAACAAATTCCTTGTGAACATAAATAAAAAAGGAGGCTCAAACCAGCCTCCTGAAAGCACCGACTAGTTGGAGGTGATATTGATGGTCAGCGTATCTGAATAACCACCGGCCCAGGGTGAGCCTTCTGTAGTAACCACTGATAGCGTGCCGCCCACACCGCCGGCAAGTGCCGCTGTACTGCTATAGGATAAAGACGCAGAAACATCATTCAGACCAGGGCCGCCTGGGGCAAACAATGAAAATGAAGGAAGCCCTCCGGCAGGAGCAAACGTGGCCGTGTAGGTCAGGGCAAAATCTTCATCATCGTCAGACTCCAGTCCGCCTTCAGAGCTTGTCATGGTGACAGTGGCACCATCCACATCATTACATTGCAAACCGATGGGGTGGATACTGATTGCCCTGACGACACCACACTGCCGAAATCAAGTAGTTGGGTAAACAGTCCGGTAACTTCGCACACAGGTGAAACAAATCCAACCAGCTGCACATCACCTGGCGACGCATTGGCCTGAGTAGAAAGAACCACGGTTACTGCTGCTGCACACATTGTTAACTTTTTCATCACTGTATTCCTTTTTGAAGAGATATCATGTTTATTGAGCTCGAAACCGCCGGAGCTTTAGTGTCTGCCAACTACGCAGAGTGTGTTTACTTGCTGACATTATGTATTGATGGAAATACATCAATGGCTATAACGTCGGAGTAAGAACCTGCGTAAAGCAGGTTTTCTTTCAGAGTCACCTTAAGCTGCCCACTTGCGGCAAAAGGAATGACTCCTGAACTATTAAAATTAAGGCCGGAGAGGAGATCTTTGCTGCTAGCTTTAGCAGCAATATTCGCCTTTTCAATATTCAAATTAAAAATATAATCAATCGCAGGGAAGTCCGATTTTTCTTGTAATTTCAAGCCACCATTTTTTGAGTTTATTTTGATACTCATCGCTTGATTACAATAGATATCTAGCGGCAACATTCTTTCTTTTACACTTGATAAATCTATTTTATTCCCCCCTAAAAAAATAATTTCGCATTTTGACTCTATATCACCGTAAATCGATAAAGATAAATTCTCAGCGCCACTAATAGTCGAAAATAAAAGCAACACAACGCCGATAATGAGGTGGAAATTTATTCGGTTGCGTTTTGTTTTCATTTTGATGAATTATTTTTAATGTTGGAACGAGCTAAATTATAAACGCCAATCTAGAGGTGCAAGTAGGAAACAAGGTGGAATAGTACGAAGAAAGTTGTATGAATAGTCGTAATAACCCGCAATAAAGGCAATGTACTTAAACTAGGATAAACTGCTTTTAATCAATAGCTTGAATTAAAAACAATGCGAAAATGAGCGACTATTACCGGGGCCGCTCGCCCCATAGCCATGATTATGGGAAAATACCTCGCTGCAGTGATACACCCGATGTTCCTCGTGAAACATTGTGTAATATTTCAACGCGCGGGTGGTACTACAGGCTAGAATGGCCTGCACCTGGCTTGCCGCAAAAACCGGCGCTGGTGCGTCATTCAGTAGCAGGCACTCACTCGTTCTAATCGGAAATACAATATATGTCTCAACACCTTACAATACTTGTGGGATCGGTCCTTGGCGCGGCAGAATATGTCGCCGATGCCCTGGCCGAGGTTGCCCAGCAAGCGGGATATCAAACCGACATTCAGCTGACGCCGGATATTGAAGCGCTGGCGCCCGGCACCACCTGGCTTATCTGCACCTCAACCCATGGCGCAGGAGATTTACCTGATAATATCCAGCCATTTGCCAAGCAGCTGCAGGATCGTGATTTAACCGGCGTGCAAGCCTATGTGGTGGGACTGGGTGATAGCAGCTACGACACTTACTGCTATGGTGCACAAACCATGACGCAATTGCTTGAACAAGGTCATGCCACATTATTAAGTGCACCACTGCATATTGATGTTTTGCATCACCCGCTGCCCGAAGAAAAGGCGGTGGAATGGTTTACCCAACAACTGGCACAAAGGTAACGCAACAATGTTTACTCAGGCCGAGTACCACGCTCTATGCACACCACTTTGCAATGCAGCCAGGGTTCTGTACAGCCTGGGGCTGCGTCCTACGGCCAATCTTGTTACTACGGCCAGTGAGCCGCTCAATTATAAATTTATTCTGAAGCTGCTAAATGGCGATGCGCCGGAGGGAGCCGCTTACAATCGCGGTCGACAGATAAATGCCCTGCTTCGGCAGCTGGAACAAGCGGGACTGGTGGCCCTGCCCCAGCCTCTGAGCTTTGAACAATCCCTCAATGGAAAAGCGTTGCTATTACCATTGTGTGCTCAGGCGCAGGATGATTTTGCTCATTTGCATCGTCAGCATCAGCCTATGAAAGCTAACTGGCAACCTGACAAAGCATTATTTCAGCAAATGGCTAACCTACTGGGCCTGATTGATAAAGAATTTGATGACAATGATGTGGGCGAGTTTATTGCCTACTGGCTGGGTCGGCCTGCGGCCGTATTCAGTCACTTTCAATGGACGCAGAAGTTTACCTATGCCATGCGTCAAAAACGGCTGGCATCGGGGTCACCACTTAAGCAGCAGGTGGGTAGCCAGCAAGTGCCGGTTGCACCCGGCTTGGAAGCAGATGATAATGCGCGTAAGCTGGTAGCCAAATATTCATCGCAGAAGAAGTCCTGATTATGGAATCCATAAAAGATCGTATTAATAGTCTGGCCCGGGCCATGGGCAAACCTGCCGTTACCGAAGATGAATACATCGATTATAAAACCTTACGTACCCAGTACGAACAACAGGCAAACGCCGAAGTACGTCAGCGGCAGCTGCGCAGTAAAAAAGATCGGATTGCAGAGATTCATGGACGTTCGGATTTAAACCCCAAATGGACCTTTGGCAATTTGATAGAAGACAGTGAAGATGTCATCGAAGCCGTCAGTATTGCCCAGTCCTTTATTGCTGCACATGAAGATCCTTCCTGGCGCAATGCCGGTTCTCATATGATGCTGTTTTACGGTGATTATGGCCGGGGGAAATCACACATCGCCGGAGCCATTGCGCACCAGCTAATTGATCAATATGAAATTAGTGTCTTGTATCGACAGCTATCGACCCTCCAGGAAATGCGCTATTTTTCTTATGATTTCAGCGCTCAGGACAACATTGGTCAAAAATTTCGCGCCGCCCACCAGGAACTGCTGGAGGTCGACCTGCTGGTATTAGATGAGGTGTGTGTAAATGAAACGGTCCTGAAAAAGAACACCCAAAGCTGGCTGGGTAATCTTTTGCGTCAGCGTCTGGTGAACAAAAAGAACTGTATCCTGATTACCAATCATAATCTGGCCGAACTGGAACATGCCATTGGGCGTTATTGTTTCGAAAGCATCAAAGAATATGACACCTACCGGGTGCGCTTTTCCGGCCCCAGTCGTCGTGGTGGTATTTCTTCCAGTGAAGCAGAACCAACCAGTAGCGCACCCTTACGCTACCAACCCAACCAGGTACGCTAACGAAAGCCTGACCTGAAGCTCTTCAGGTCAGATCCCCGCTCCTGCTACTTTGCTTTCTGTGTGTCATTGCTAATAAATGCCAGCCATTGCCCCCGATCATTGCGTAAAATAGCGACCATCGGGCAGGCAAATCAGCTGATCGTGAGCGCTGACATCGGTGGTATTTCGACCTGTAATAGTCTTTTTTGATCACGCTCTGTCTTAAACAAGCCCCCATAACCCAATAATGTGAAAAAAAAAGATCTGGGTTAATTCGGATCTATTGATCAATGTGGATAAGATCATCTGTGTAAAACGATCAGGCTCAAGACCTTTATATTCACGATCCGGCGATCCCAATCCCAATTTCTTCACCAACTTATCCCCACTGGGATCACAACTTGATCACGCTTGTGGATATGATCCCCCACAGCACTGTGTATAAGCTTTGATCATTAATTAGATAACTTTCGGTGAATGGCCGCCTGTGGATAAATAGGCCCCTTATACACAGGATCCGCCCCCGGTTATGATCTCTCATGTACAAGGGTTGTTAATCCGCTAAGATCCTGTGATCTATGAAGAATGATCGCTTATCAACAGATCTTGCCGATCCTAATAATAATAAAAATAAAGAGATCTTAAGAGATCATATTATATATAAGGCCAGCCCTCTGGCCGATTCAGGCACTTTCACTGAAGAAGATTTAACCATTTTCATTACCGGTTAAGTCAGCTAAAATACGCGCCCTTTTGATCGAAGGGTCCCGGATCATTTTTACACCGTAGCGTTGTGAGGTTTAGCATGTTTTATCAACAAGAGTTTGATGTCATTGTGGTTGGCGGCGGTCATGCCGGTACCGAAGCCGCGATGGCTGCAGCCCGCATGGGAGCGAATACGCTTCTGTTGACTCACAATATCGAAACTATCGGCCAGATGTCGTGCAACCCGGCTATCGGCGGGATTGGCAAAGGTCATCTGGTCAAAGAGATCGATGCTTTGGGCGGTGCTATGGCATTGGCTACCGATCACAGCGGTATTCAGTTCCGCACGCTTAATTCCAGTAAGGGTCCGGCAGTACGTGCAACCCGGGCCCAGGCCGATCGGACCCTGTATCGCCAGGCGATCAGAACCATGGTGGAACAGCAGGACAACCTGACGTTGTTTCAGCAAAGCTGCGATGATCTGATTGTTGAAAATGATCGTGTCTGCGGTATGATCACCCAAATGGGGTTGAAATTCAAAGCCAAAACCGTGGTTCTGACTGTCGGGACCTTTTTAGGCGGGACCATTCATATCGGTCTGGAAAATTATCGGGGTGGCCGGGCTGGCGATCCGCCTTCCATTGCCTTAGCAGATCGGCTCCGGGCCTTACCTTTTCGGGTGGATCGTTTGAAAACCGGTACCCCGGCACGGCTGGATACCCGCAGTCTTGATTTTAGCAAAATGCAGGCTCAACCTGGTGACACGCCGGTACCGGTGGTGTCTTTCATGGGCAACCGGGATATGCACCCGCGCCAGGTGCCATGTTATATCACCCATACCAATGCCCGTACCCACGACATAATTCGCACTGGCATGGATCGTTCACCGATGTATACCGGGGTTATCGAAGGGGTGGGTCCACGGTATTGCCCTAGCATCGAAGATAAGATTACGCGTTTTGCTGACAAATCCTCGCATCAGATTTTTGTGGAGCCGGAAGGGCTGAACAGCATGGAAGTCTATCCGAATGGCATCTCGACCAGCCTGCCTTTTGATGTACAAATTGAAATGGTGCGCTCCATTGTCGGATTTGAAAATGCGCATATTGTGCGTCCTGGTTATGCCATTGAGTACGACTTCTTTGATCCGCGGGACCTTAAGCAAACATTGGAAACCAAGCATCTGAACGGATTGTTTTTTGCCGGTCAGATCAACGGCACCACGGGTTATGAAGAAGCCGGGGCCCAAGGTCTGATTGCCGGGGCAAACGCCGCCTTGCAGGTGCAACAAAAAGATCCTCTGATCCTGCGCCGGGACCAGGCCTACATGGGCGTGTTAATTGATGATCTGGCGACCATGGGCACCAAGGAGCCCTATCGTATGTTTACCAGTCGCGCCGAATATCGGTTGCTGCTGCGTGAAGACAATGCCGACATGCGTCTGACCGCATTAGGTCGTGAGATTGGGTTGGTAGATGATACACGCTGGCGCGCCTTTAACCAGAAAATGGAAGCGGTGGAAGGTGAACAGCAACGCCTGCGCAGTCAGTGGGTACATCCGGACCACAGTGCAGTAGAAGCGTTAAACCCACTGCTTAAAAATCCGGTGAGCCGGGAGCACTCATTGGAAGAATTGATTCGACGTCCTGAAATGACCTATGACAAACTGATGCAAATTGATGCTCTGGGGCCTGGCCTTAGCGATCCGATTGCCGCCCAGCAGGTCGAGATTCAGATAAAGTACGCCGGTTATATTGCTCGTCAGCTTGAAGAGATTGCTAAAACCCAGCGGCATGAGAACACGTTGTTGCCGAAAGATTTTGACTACAGCAAGATTTCGGGTTTATCCAATGAGGTGGTGGCCAAGCTGACTGACGCGCGGCCTGAGACCATTGGCAAGGCATCGCGTATTTCAGGTATTACCCCGGCCGCGGTATCTTTGTTACTGGTTTATCTTAAAAAGCATGGACTATTACGAAAGCAGGAGCAAATCAGCGCGTGACACAGACAGTGGACAAGCAACGGCTTAGTGAAATACTGACCGCCGGGCTACAAAAAATGACCGTGGCGGTGGATGCACACCAGCATCAGCAACTTATTGAATTTGTGTGTCTGATGCACAAATGGAATAAAGCCTACAATCTTACCTCGGTACGCGACCCGGAACAGATGGTAGTAAAGCACCTGCTGGACTCGCTAAGTGTGGCACCCGCGATTGATGCAGACCATGTCATTGATGTGGGCACCGGCCCTGGGTTACCGGGTATGCCCCTGGCCATTATCAATCCGCAGGTAAATTTCACGCTGCTTGATAGTCTGGGTAAGCGGGTTCGCTTTATGAAGCAATGTGCTTATGAGTTAAAATTAAACAATGTTACCTGTGTGCATAGCCGTGTGGAAGAGCATCAAATCCCCCGGCCCTATGCTATAGTACTCAGCCGGGCCTTTGCTTCGTTAAAAGATATGTTGCACTGGTGCGAGCATCTGGTAGATTCAGAAGGAAAATTTTTAGCACTCAAGGGACAGTTCCCCCAAAGCGAAATCGATGAAGTAAGTAGTCACTTTCGTGTTGAATCTGTAACTGCCTTGAAAGTGCCGGATCTTGTCGGTGAACGTCACCTGGTGACCATTCGAAAAGTTTAACGGGATTTAGTGTGGCAAAGGTAATCGCAATTGCGAATCAAAAAGGCGGTGTTGGAAAGACCACCACCGCAGTCAATGTTGCCGCATCCATGGCGGCAACCAAGCGCAAAGTTCTGCTTATTGATCTGGACCCTCAGGGCAATGCCACGATGGGAAGCGGCATCGATAAGTATGATGTGCCGGCGACTTGTTTCGAACTGCTTATTGAAGAGCAGCCTATCAGCGAGGTAACGCTAAAAAGCACCAGTGGCAAATACGATCTGATTCCGGCCAATGGTGATGTTACCGCGGCAGAAATCAAGCTGATGGAAATGTTTGCCCGGGAAGTACGCTTACGCAATGCCCTGAAGCCGGTGCTCGACTATTACGATTTTGTCTTTATTGATTGCCCGCCTTCCTTGAATCAGCTTACCGTCAATGCTCTGGCTGCTGCAGATTCGGTGCTGGTTCCCATGCAGTGCGAATACTATGCCCTGGAAGGCATAACCGCGCTGATGGACACCATTGGCAAGCTCGCCTCCGTGGTGAACCCCGATCTTAAAATTGAAGGGGTGTTACGGACAATGTACGACCCACGAAACCGGCTTGCCAACGATGTTTCAGAACAGCTAAAACGCCATTTTGGCGAACAGGTTTATCGTACGGTTATTCCCAGAAACGTGCGTCTGGCCGAAGCGCCGAGCTTTGGCACACCGGCCATGTACTATGATAAATCGTCGACGGGTGCGAAAGCCTATCTGGCCCTGGCGGGTGAAATTCTGCGGCGTCGCGATAAAGCCGGCTTGCAGGCGGCAAAAGCCGGATAATCAATAACAATGACCGGGCACAACCGGCGTAAAGTTAGTTTTTGAGGATACTATGTCAGCAAAAAAAAGAGGACTAGGACGTGGCCTGGATGCCCTGTTGGCAACCAGTCAGTCTTCACCCCAGCAAGCACCGGAACAAGCAGCCCCTGCCCCAACCGATTCTGAGCTATGTAAGCTGCCCATAGAGTTTTTGCAGCCGGGCCGATATCAGCCCCGTAAAGACATGTCGCCAGATGCGCTGGATGAACTTGCCTCTTCAATCCGCTCCCAGGGCGTGATTCAACCCATTGTGGTACGTCAGCTTGAGACCCAGAAGTATGAAATTATTGCTGGTGAGCGACGCTGGCGGGCGGCCCAGTTAGCCGAGCTGGATGTGGTACCCTGCATTCTTAAGGATGTGCCCGATGAAGCGGCGGTGGCCATTGCGCTGATTGAAAATATTCAGCGTGAAGATCTCAATGCCATGGAAGAAGCCATGGCGCTGGACCGGCTAATGAAGGAATTTGAACTGACCCATGCCGAGGTGGCCGAGGCGGTAGGAAAATCCCGTACGTCCGTGACCAATTTGTTGCGTCTGAATAACCTCAATGAGGATGTTAAGCTTTTGCTGGAGCATGGGGATATTGAGATGGGTCATGCCCGCGCCCTACTGGCCTTAACCGGCGAGCAGCAAACCGAAGCCGCGCAGGTGGTATCAGGTAAAGGGCTTACGGTTCGCGATACCGAGAAGCTGGTACGTAAATTTTTAGAACCGCAACGACCAAAACCGGAAAAAACCATCGACCCGGATGTTCAGGGATTAATGACCCGTCTGTCAGAAAATTTTGGCACCCCGGTTTCTATCGATCATAATGCCCGGGGCAAGGGTAAAATCGTTATCAACTTTAGTGATTTAGAGCAGCTCGATGGTATTTTATCGAAAATGAATTAGCGCATTTTGCTCTTTTGTTAAATAGATGGTCGAAATGTAAGCAGATTTATGTCTAGAATGGCCGCTGTAACGTAATCACCACAGAAAAGTTTCAGAATCACTTTCAATATCCGATGTACTGTTGAAAATTATCGGTAAAACAGTATACTTCTGACGCTTTTTAGTTGGGCGGAATTACGTTGAGAAATACCAGTCGTACTGACCTTGCGGCCACCGGAAAATCTATTGCCAAGCGTGCAATAGCCGTACAGGCCATAGTTACCGTGGTCATCGCGATAATTGCCGGGTTGGTGACAGACACAAAAATCGGGTTATCGGTATTTTTCGGGGCATTGATAAGCTTATTGCCCAACATGGTTTTTGCCATTTTCGCGTTTAGATTTTCCGGGGCACGGCATAATCAGCAGGTTGCCCGAAGTTTTAGCCAGGGAGCAAAGGTTAAACTGGCACTAAGTATTATTTTATTCGTTATTGCATTTAACTGGCTTAATGCCAGTCCGCTGGCACTGTTTGCCGGCTTTGCAGTAGCCACGGTCAGCCACTGGCTGGCCCTGCTTCAACAACATGATCGCCAATAATAAACAATTAAGTAACCGGCGCTGAAGCACTGATTCGATTTTTACACTTTCAACTTTGGGTTTAAGCATGGCATCTGAGCAAACTACACAAGAGTATATTGTCCATCACTTGACCAATGCCACCATGTGTATGACAGACGATGGTCTGACAACAAACTATGGTAAGGGATTGGAAGAAGCCGCCACGGCGTGTCAGGAAGCTGGTTTTTGGGTATGGAATATCGATACCCTGGGCTGGTCAATTGCGTTGGGCGTGTTGTTTTTATGGCTTTTCCGCCGGGTTGCCAAAACAGCAACCACTGGTGTACCGGGCAAAACACAGGCATTTATTGAAATGGTAGTGGAATTTGTGAACGATAATGTTCGCGATTCTTTCCATGGCAGAAATAACCTGATTGCGCCACTGGGATTAACTATCTTTGTCTGGGTTTTTCTTATGAACCTGATGGATTTGGTGCCGGTTGATCTTTTACCCTGGGCCGCAGGTCAGATTGGCGCTGCCGCTACCGGCGTAGATCCACACCATGTGTACATGAAAGTGGTTCCTACTACCGACCTGAACTTGCCGCTGGCGCTGGGTCTGGGCGTATTTGTCCTGATTCTGTTCTATTCCATTAAGGTTAAAGGTGTAGGCGGTTTTGTGAAAGAACTGACGATGCAGCCTTTCAATCATTGGTCAATGATTCCGGTAAACTTCATTCTCGAAAGTGTGACTTTACTGGCTCGACCTTTCTCTCTGGCACTGCGGTTATTCGGTAACCTGTACGCCGGTGAGCTTATCTTCATTCTTATTGCAACCCTGGGCTTATGGCAGTTGCCGTTACACTTCCCGTGGGCTGTATTCCATATTCTGGTCATTGTACTGCAGGCGTTTATTTTCATGATGTTGACCATCGTGTATCTGAGCCTGGCGCACGAAGACCATTAACGAAGTACCGGTATCAGCTCAGGGCCACAGCGCGTTGTGAGTTGGTACCATGCATTTTCAACTTTAACTTTTAACTTTAATATTTAACTTAAATCGGAGACGTAAATGTTATACATCGCTGTTGCACTATTAATCGGTCTGGGTGCCCTGGGTACTGCTATTGGTTTTGGTCTGTTGGGTGGTAAATTCCTTGAATCTGCTGCACGTCAACCTGAACTGGCACCTCAACTGCAAGTAAAAATGTTCATCGTAGCGGGTCTGATTGACGCCATCGCGATGATTGGTGTTGGTATCGCCCTATACCTTCTGTTCGCTGTTGGTGCTTAATTTTAAAAAACTACCGTCTATTAGCGAACATTTATGAGGAGGAGCGGTTGTGAATATTAACGCCACTCTAATAGGTCAATTAATCGCGTTTATCGTCTTTGTGTGGTTCTGCATGAAGTACGTATGGCCGCCACTATTGGCCGCGATTGAAGAGCGTCAGAAAAAGATTGCCGATGGCCTTGAAGCTTCCGATCGTGCTGAAAAAGACTTAGAGCTTGCTCAGCAAAAAGCGACGGAACAATTGAAAGAGGCGAAAGCGCAGGCAGCTGAAATTATCGAACAGGCCAAGAAGCGGGGTTCTCAATTAGTTGATGAGGAAACGCAACGTGGCCAGGCCGAACGCGAGAAAATTGTCGCTTCCGGTTATGCCGAGATTGAAGCTGAACGCAATCGTGCCAAAGAGGAATTGCGTAAGCAGGTTGCTGCCCTGGCGGTTGCCGGCGCTCAGCAAATCCTACAGCGCGAAATTGATGCACAAGCACATAACGACATTGTTGAAAAACTTGTCGCTGAGCTTTAAGAGGGAGATGAGCCATGTCTGAATTGACAACCGTTGCTCGTCCTTACGCTAAAGCTGCTTTCGATTTCGCAGTCGAGCACAACACTGTTGCCCAATGGCAAGATATGCTGGTATTTGCTGGCCAGGTAGCTCAGAACGACGACATGCACCAGGTATTAACTGGTGCTATCGCCCCTGAGGCTCTGGCAGAGATATTTATCAATGTGTGTGGTGAACAACTCGACCAAAACGGTCAGAACCTGATTAAGGTTCTGGCAGAAAATGAACGTTTGGTTGCCTTACCAATCATTAGCGAACTGTTTGATAAATTTAAAGCCGACTATGACAAAGTCATTGAGGTGGATATTACATCAGCAACTGAGCTAACCGCTCAGCAACAGTCGCAAATATCGGCAACATTAGAAGAACGTTTGGCACGTAAAGTGAAGCTTAATTGTAATGTAGATTCTGCCCTGGTGGCTGGCTTTGTAGTAAAAGCTGGCGATACAGTAATTGACGGTTCAGTTAAATCAAAACTGGAACGTCTGGCCGATACGTTACAAGCATAACGGGGATAAGAGCATGCAACTTAATTCCACTGAAATTGCAGAACTGATCAAAAAAAGAATTGAACAGTTCAATGTAACCAGTGAAGCACGTAACGAAGGTACTATCGTTGCGGTTACCGACGGTATTATCCGGATTCATGGCCTTGCCGATGTTAAACAGGGCGAGATGATCGAGCTTCCTGGTAGTCGTTATGCAATTGCACTAAACCTTGAGCGAGACTCAGTTGGTGCGGTTGTGATGGGTCCCTATGCGGATCTGACCGAAGGAACAAAAGTACAATCAACCGGCCGTATTCTGGAAGTTCCAGTAGGTCGTGCCCTGCTTGGCCGTGTGGTAAACACACTGGGTGAGCCTATTGATGGTAAAGGTTCAATCGATGCTGCTGGCTTTGAGCCGGTTGAAAAGATTGCCCCTGGGGTTATCGAACGTCAGTCAGTTGACCAGCCAGTACAAACTGGTTACAAGTCTGTTGATGCGATGGTTCCGGTTGGCCGTGGCCAGCGTGAGCTGATCATCGGTGACCGTCAGACCGGTAAAACTGCTATGGCAGTCGATGCCATCATCAACCAAAAAGGTACAGGCATTAAATGTGTGTACGTAGCGGTTGGTCAAAAGGCCTCTACCATTGCCAACGTAGTACGTAAGCTGGAAGAACATGGCGCGATGGAGCACACCATTGTGGTGGCAGCATCAGCATCTGAGTCTGCGGCATTGCAGTACCTGGCGCCGTATTCAGGCTGTACCATGGGCGAGTTTTTCCGTGACCGTGGTGAAGATGCTCTGATTATCTACGATGACCTGTCTAAACAAGCCGTGGCGTATCGTCAGATTTCATTGTTGCTTAAACGTCCACCAGGTCGTGAAGCCTATCCGGGTGATGTTTTCTATCTTCACTCGCGTCTGCTAGAGCGTGCGGCCCGTGTAAACGAGCACTTTGTTGAAAAATTCACTAACGGTGAAGTGAAAGGCAAAACCGGTTCCTTGACCGCGCTGCCAATCATTGAAACCCAGGCTGGTGACGTTTCTGCGTTCGTACCAACCAACGTTATCTCAATCACCGATGGTCAGATCTTCTTAGAAACTGACCTGTTTAACGCAGGTATTCGTCCTGCGGTTAACGCCGGTGTTTCAGTATCGCGGGTAGGTGGTTCAGCACAAACCAAGATCATCAAAAAGCTGGGCGGTGGTATTCGTCTGGCACTGGCACAGTATCGTGAACTGGCTGCGTTCTCACAGTTTGCTTCTGACCTTGATGAAGCAACCCGTGAACAGCTTGAACACGGCGAACGTGTAACTGAGCTGATGAAGCAGAAGCAATATTCCCCACTGTCTATTGCTGATATGGGTGTGTCTCTGTTCGCCGTTGAAAAGGGCTTCCTGAAAGACGTCGCACTGGACAAGATTCTTGATTTTGAATCTGCACTGCATTCATACATGAACAGCGATCACGCTGAGCTGATGAACACTATCAATGAGTCTGGTAACTACAACGACGACATTGCTGCGCAATTAAGTGATGCTTTGAAAAAATTCAAAGAAACACAAACGTGGTAATCGATAGTGCCGGCTGCAAAGCCGGCACAACGTTAGGTTAACGGGAGATAGTCATGGCCAGCGGTAAAGAGATAAAAGGTAAGATTGGGAGTATTAAAAATACTCAAAAAATTACCAGTGCTATGGAAATGGTTGCCGCGTCGAAAATGAAAAAGGCGCAGGAACGTATGTCCACCGGACGTCCATACGCACAGAACATGCTTAAAGTGATTGGTCACATTGCAAACGGTAACCTCGAATACCGTCACCCTTACCTTGAAGAGCGTGACGTGAAGCGGGTTGGCTACATTGTCATTTCTACTGACCGCGGACTTTGCGGTGGTTTAAATACCAACGAGTTTAAGCGTGTTACCCAGGAGATTAAATCCTGGAGAGACAAAGACGTAGAAGTCGACTTTGCAGCCTTAGGCGCAAAAGCGTGTGCCTTTTTTAAACGGTTTGGTGGCAACTTGCTTGCGGCAGAATCGGGCATGGGCGACGCCCCCACAGTAAGTGATGTCGTGGGTGTGGTTCGGGTCATGCTTAAAGCATACGACGAAGGCAAGTTAGATCGGATTTATCTGGTATTTAATGACTTCGTGAACACCATGACGCAAACGCCAGTGGTCAATCAATTACTGCCTTTGCCAAAGTCAGAAGACGAAAATTATCAGCATCGCTGGGACTACATTTACGAGCCCGACCCGAAAGAAATTCTGGAGTCGCTGATGGTTCGTTACATTGAGTCTCAGGTATATCAGGGTGTGGTAGAAAATGCTGCTTCCGAGCAGGCCGCACGAATGGTGGCTATGAAAGCCGCCACCGATAACGCAGGCAATCTTATTGATGATCTGCAACTGGTATACAACAAGGCACGTCAGGCTGCAATCACACAAGAAATCAGTGAGATTGTAAGCGGCGCCGCGGCGGTGTAGGCGAAGGTTTAGAAAAGATAACGAGGACAAATTATGAGTCAAGGTAAGGTCGTCCAAATCATTGGCGCCGTTGTGGATATCGAATTCCCACAAACCGCGGTGCCAGGTGTATACGACGCACTACGAGTCACTGAAGGTGACTTATCTGGGTTGACCCTGGAAGTGCAACAGCAATTAGGTGGCGGCGTAGTACGTGCCATCGCAATGGGCTCTACCGATGGTCTGCAACGTGGACTGGCAGTAGAAGATACCGGCAAAGCGATTCACGTTCCGGTGGGTACCGCCACATTAGGCCGTATCATGGACGTGTTAGGTAACCCTATCGACGAAGCAGGCCCGATTGGTGAAGAAGACCGTATGTCTATTCACCGTGCGGCGCCCAGCTACGAAGAGCAGTCCACTTCGGTAGAACTGCTGGAAACCGGCATCAAGGTTATCGACCTGGTATGTCCGTTTGCCAAAGGTGGTAAAGTTGGTCTGTTCGGTGGTGCCGGTGTTGGTAAAACCGTAAACATGATGGAACTTATCCGTAACATCGCCATCGAGCACAGTGGCTTCTCGGTATTCGCCGGTGTTGGTGAGCGTACTCGTGAAGGTAACGATTTCTATCACGAAATGAACGAGTCTAACGTACTGGATAAAGTTTCTTTGGTGTACGGCCAGATGAATGAGCCACCAGGCAACCGTCTGCGTGTAGCATTGACCGGTTTGACCATGGCGGAAAAATTCCGTGATGAAGGTCGTGACGTACTGTTCTTCGTAGATAACATCTATCGTTATACTCTGGCAGGTACCGAAGTATCGGCACTGTTGGGTCGTATGCCATCAGCGGTAGGTTATCAGCCTACGCTGGCCGAAGAGATGGGTGTACTGCAGGAGCGTATCGCGTCAACGAAGACCGGTTCAATCACCTCAATTCAGGCGGTATACGTACCAGCCGATGACTTGACTGATCCGTCTCCGGCAACCACCTTTGCTCACTTGGATGCCACGGTTGTATTGTCACGTGATATCGCGTCTTTGGGTATTTACCCAGCGGTAGACCCGTTGGACTCAACCTCACGCCAATTGGATCCATTGGTTATCGGTCAGCAGCATTATGACGTAGCCCGCGGTGTACAAACCGTACTGCAACGTTATAAAGAGCTGAAAGACATCATTGCGATTCTGGGTATGGACGAGCTGTCTGAAGAAGACAAGCTGGTAGTAACCCGTGCCCGTAAGATTCAGCGTTTCTTATCTCAACCATTCTTTGTAGCAGAAGTATTTACCGGTGCACCGGGCAAATACGTATCACTTAAAGACACGATCAGTGGCTTTAAAGCGATTCTGGATGGTGAATACGACGATCTTCAAGAGCAGGCCTTCTACATGGTTGGCACAATTGAAGAAGCCGTAGAGAAAGCCAAAAAAGCGTAATGAGGAAGGTCGTCTCAAAACAGGCGACCAGTCTTTACGTTGACTACCTACCTTAGGAGGTTTACATGGCAGCTATGACAGTACATCTGGATGTGGTAAGTGCCGAGCAGAAAATCTTTTCTGGTCGTGTTGAAACGCTTCAGGTGACCGGCAGTGAAGGTGAACTGGGTATCCACCCGGGTCACGCGCCCCTGATCACAGCAATTAAACCGGGTATGGTGCGTTTGGTCAAACAGCACGGTGAAGAAGAAATGATTTACATTGCCGGTGGCGTACTGGAAGTACAGCCTGGCAATGTAACCGTTTTGGCCGACACCGCTGTCCGTGCAGAAGATTTGGACGAACAGGCTGCTGAAGAAGCAAAACGTCGTGCTGAAGAGCACATCGCCAACCCAGGCGCTGACTTTAATTACGCACAGGCCGCTCACGAGCTGGCAGAAGCAATTGCTCAACTGCGATTGATTCAAAAGATGCGTAAATAATATTCAGTGTATGCAAGCTTGATAAAACCCGGCAAATGCCGGGTTTTTTTATGGGCGTCGTTTTGTCGCTAA
Source organism: Salinimonas marina (assembly GCF_015644725.1). NCBI lineage: Bacteria > Pseudomonadati > Pseudomonadota > Gammaproteobacteria > Alteromonadales > Alteromonadaceae > Salinimonas > Salinimonas marina. The sequence goes on along the minus strand of NZ_CP064795.1, from coordinate 3,671,152 downwards.
CCCGTTCAGCCGGTTAGCCATAATTGTCCGTTGATTGCTTATTTGCATACTCATTCAGGGGTTCGGTTAAACAAAAACATTGCGTGCCAAAGTGGAATAAGTACACTAGCGCCCTTCTGACCATTGAGGGTCGGATACATAATAATAACTGCCCGAGGCAGAACACAACAATGTTAAAGGACTTTGACGCAAACATACGGAAAAGGTCTGATGACGCTTAGTATACAGTCGAACACCATCGTACCGCTGCCAATTTGGCTGACCCCCTTCGGCTATGCGGTGGCAGTTGCGGTTTTACAATCGATTTTTGTACCTACCATCAATACTCCGGTTATCAGTCAGGTACTGATGACAAGTCTGGTGAACGGGGTAACGCTGCTCGCTGTTTTAACGGCCTGTTTCTGGGCAGCCCTGCTCATCGTTCATAACAAGGCCCACAGTGCGATGTTGGGGTACTTGCTGGACCAAAACAGTCTGAGTCAGTTCGCAGCCTTTCGCCGAAGAGCACAAATTCGATTGCGCAACCACTGCATTGCTGCGCTTACCGCCGCGGTTATCTGTTATCCATTGATCTTTGACAGTCTGCCCGACTCCCTACTCCCGGCAACCATTCAGCGTATGATCATGTTGGGTTGTGTATTTATGGCGTGGCTGTATATGTTCCAGGGGATTAGCCTGGCGCGTTTTTTATACCGGCATTTTCTAACCCAGTCACCCGACTCGCTGCATACTATGAAATGTCAGCAGCAGGTCAGTGATGTGGTGAAAATATTGCTGGTGGCGTCGATGAGCCTGTTATTGCTGTTACCCCTTTCGGCGGCAGGCGATCTGCCCTATGCTGAATTAGGCGTAGGGTTTAGTGCCGGGCTGGCCATAATGATTCTGACGGCCTTCAATGTGCTGTTTTCGGCTCAGCAAAAAGCTCGGGCCTATCAGCACCATGCAATATCACGAATCGACACTAAACTGTATTACCTGCAACGCCAGTCCAAGTACCGAAAAGATGCCCTGGAACATGCCATGGCGCGGTTACGCAAAGAAAAGAAAGGCTTACAGCGCTGTCAGTGCGAGCCGGTATCCTTTTCCATGCAGCTGGCGTTGGCGCTCTGGAGTGTTACGGTGCCGGTGCTCTGGTGGCTGGTTTCAGTTTGAGTTACGCTGATGATTCACAGGCCCTTGCCAAAATCGTTGCATCTGCTGTTGCAAGGTTAACAAGGGGTACTGTGACACTGATACCCTTGCGATAAGCAGTAGGCCACCGCTTCCAAGGTAGACAGACTATCGGGCTTGTCGGTATGGCGAATACGATAGCCTGAGCCAGGGGCTTGCTCAAAATGCCAGCAGGGCAGCCGATGCAGCCAGGTGAGTTGTTGGTACAATCCGAAGGCCTGGCGCCAGGAGCCATCCAGAAACAGCAGTTGCTCTGGGGGGCCTGAGTAAAAGCCGGACTTTCAATGGGCTGACTGCCGGGACTAGGGTAAATGACCGCGCTTTGATAGTGTTCACATAATTGCTGCGCCGGATAAAAGTCTTCAGGTTGGCTGCCCGCTACAATCAGCGTGTCCGGGATAACAAGCGGCACCAGACGGGCGGTATTTTTCGCATGCCCTGCTTCTTTGTGGTGCTGTAAGATGATGAGTTTTACCGGACAACTTATGCTTTCGATGGCACTACAGACACAGGTAGAAACGGGAAAATCACAAGTAGAACAATAGGGGCGCATTAAATTTTATTCGCTATACTTACCATATGTCTAGTATGCCTAATATGACACCTGGGCAGCAAATTGTCGCTACCATTGAGATGATACCTTCGGGGTACGTGGTCTCTTATGGTCAAATTGCGGACTTGGCCGGGTTGCCTGGCCGCGCCCGGCTGGTGGGCAGTGTATTAAAAGCTCATTCGCAGGCCAGTTTGCCGTGGCACCGGGTGGTGCGCGCCTCCGGGGCGATTGCATTTGCTGCCGGCTCTGAGCAGGCGCATGAGCAGCGTCAGCGGCTGCTGGCTGAAGGGGTTGCAATAAAAGGTCACAAAGTTGTGCTCCCGGACTACTTATGGCGCCCAGATATGTATACCTTGTTGTATAAATTACAGGCATAATGTTGTTGTGCGCTATGCCTGATCGGTAATTTTTAGCGGTTAACTATTTCTTTTTGAAGGAACTCATGAAAGAAAGCTCATTCAAGACGATATCTATTTCAGAGCTTGCTCCGGGAATGTACGTAAGCCGGATTGTGGAGCAAGCCGGTGGTGTTAAAATCAAGTCTGAAGGTAAGGTCACCTCGCAGAATATCGTAGATATGCTGAAAGCGAAGGGCGTGAAAAAGCTGGTGGTCGATATTGCCAAAAACTTTGCCGCTGAGAGCCCCGCCTCAGCGACGGCCCCGCCGCCCCAGGAGCCATCTGATCCAGCTGAAAAACCACCTAGAGTTCCTTTTTTTAAAGAAATTCAGCGGGCAGAAAAACTGCATGCCCAAGGCAAGGCGATACAAAAATCCTTATTGGCCACCGTGCAAAAAGGCCTGCCGTTTGATAAGACTATCCCCCGGGAATTTTCCAGCAAGCTGGTAGAGTCTATCGAACGCAATCCTGATGCCCTGCTATGTTTGACCAAAATTCGCGAAAAAGACGATTACTTGTTGGAGCACTCGTTAAACGTGGCCATCTTACTGGCCAACTTCGGGCAGTTTATGGGCATGACGGAAGCTCAGGTCAATGATCTGGCTTATGCAGGATTCTTACATGATATGGGTAAGATCCTTATCCCCGACGATATTTTACACAAACCAGGACGCCTCACCGACGATGAAATGGGGTGATGAAGCAGCATGTGCAGTTTGGCGTAGAAGCATTGGAAGCCGCCAACATCGCGCCAGCCCTGGTAAATGTAGTCAGTGAACATCACGAACGATTAGATGGCAAAGGCTATCCGGCCAGCAAAACCAGTGCGCAGATTTCTAAGGAAGGCCGGATGTTGGCGATTGCCGATATGTATGACGCGCTTACGGCCGATCGCTGTTATAAGCCCGGCATGCCCAGTCAAAAAGCCATGAAAATATTGCTCAGCGAAGCCCCGAGAGACTCGACAGTAATCTGGTGCAGATGTTTATTAAATGCATGGGTATTTATCCTGTGGGCAGTCTGGTTAAGTTGTCGAACAACAAACTGGCCATGGTGGCCGAACAAAACGCTTCGCCATTAAGACCGGTGGTTAAAGTATTTTATTCTTTAACCGGCGATCATTTTTTAGAGCCAAAAAATATCAATCTGGCTACCGATACCCGTCTGGCTATCGACTCAGCGGTACTGGCCAGTGACTATAAAATTGATTTTAATACTTTTTTCGAGCGCTCTATTACCGTCTAGTAGAGGTTAACGCCGCCTCGTTTCATTACCACAGCCAAAGGCTGTGCGTTTAGCTAAGGTTCAGGTTGGGTGGCTTATACTAAGAAGGCTTTGGTAAACCAACTGGAATAACTTTTGCAGCCTTGGTAAGAAATCATTAAAAGCGGCAGGCCGCTTTTTTCTTTTATCGACAATAAATGAGGATGTTATGAAAAAAACACTGATTGCAGGTGTGGTCGCAATGAGCGTAGGCATGGTCGGCTGTGCAAATGATCCGTCGAACACCCAAAAAGGGGCCGCGATTGGGGCCGTAGTGGGCGCTTTATTAGGAAAAGCCACCGGTGATAACGATAAAAGCCGTTATGCCTGGGGCGCGGCGGTAGGTGCCATCGCCGGGGGCGCGATTGGTAACTATATGGACCGTCAGGAAGAAGCACTGCGTAAAGAGTTGGCGGACACCGGCATCGAAGTGGTGCGAGAAGGTGACAACCTGAAGCTGATCATGCCCGGCGATATCACCTTTGCCACCGACAGTGCGTCTATTGCATCCCAGTTCAACCCGGTACTTAATGATGTGGCCACCGTGGTTAATGAATATGAAAAAACGGTGCTGCTGATAAAAGGTCACACCGACGACACTGGCTCAGAGCAATACAATCAGTCGTTATCAGAGCGGCGCGCTCAGTCGGTAAAAAACCTGCTGACCAGCTATAATGTTAATCCAAAACGGGTCTCGACGGTGGGTATGGGCGAATATCAGCCCAAAGTGCCTAATACCAGCGCTCAGAACCGCCAGCAGAACCGTCGGGTGGAGCTGGAAATTCAGCCTTTGACCAAAGAAAATACCTAATACGCTAGAAAATCCGGGCGCTGCGCTGTAGTTGCGCCCGAAACCATGCTTACCCGCAGGTTCAGCGCCGCCCCTGAGATTGTTTAATAAGGCTCGTAACCTGTTGCGCCAGAGTATTTGGCACCAGAATCGCCAAATGGTATTGCTGTATTTGCCAACTCCCCCTCTTGGTGTTCTACTACCCCGGCCCCAGGTTCCCTCAGATAGCGCCCTGCATTTTTTTTCAGGATTTTCCCAAACCAGGCCCCAGGCCACGGTACGATGTGTATCGAAGCTCTGCCTTATCCTGAATAGCATTGTCATGGCCGATAGGTCAAGCCAGCCCTGGCCTTTAGCAAAGACCGGCTGTGTATAGGACCTAAACTGATACAGCGTCCAGGTGTCGCTGACACCGGTGCCGGTAGAAACCTCATCAGGGGCATACACACCAAAATAACGGTCAAAACAGACCGTCGCAGCCGCCGCATGCATCTCATCAAGGAGCTTGTTGACCTGTTCAGGCGCCCCCGCGAAAGCCGGCTGCGTCAAAAGCCATAACCACACCCCATAGGTGTACACGCAGCATTGTTGTTTCTTATCAGCTTGCTGGCGACAGTGGTAATCATCTATCGGGATGAGTACACTGTATTGTAATCACCCGGCAAAGAAAGGCGCGCGCACATGAAACATCTGATATTCGGTTTGCTGATTCTATGGTTGAGTGGTTGTGCCACTTTCTCGGAATTATCGTCTTATTCGGTTACTCAGAGCGAACTGGAAGAATTGCTTGATAACGAGCTGACCGACTTGCAGAAGCAGGCGCGAGTGGCGGGGATTCCGGTCACCATGACCGTAGACGATATGAGTGTGGTCATTGGACCTGAAGGGCGTGAAATTGTGCAATTGGGGACGGCGGCTACCGCCACGGTAAGTGCGTTTGGGTTTTCTTATCCCGCCAAGGTTAGGTTGCAGTTGGAAGGACAGCCTTATTACGACCAAGATAAAAAAGCGATTTTTCTGCGTTCGCTGAAATTGCTCGACAGCAGTGTCGATGCGGGCAGCTACAAAGGCAATCTGGCCCCGGTAAGCGGTCAGGTCATGAGCCTTATTAATGGTTATCTGAACACGCATCCGGTGTACCAGCTGGATACCACCAATACCGCGATTAATTTGCTTTCCAGTGTACCCTTGCAGTTACACATCGAAAATAACCGGTTGACGCTGAAGCCGGCCCGATAATAACCCAATGCGCATGGTCTTTGAAAAACACTGCCCCAAAGACCATGTTATCGCTAGGTTTTACTGATAAGCACCATTGGCATAATGTAATTCATAGCTGTGGCTATAAATTTCGATGATATTGCCAAACGGGTCTTCCATATAAATCATCCGATACGGCTTGTCGCCGGGATAGTAAAAGCGTGGCTTGTCCATTCGACGTTTGCCGCCAGCATCCACAATTTTCTGTGCCAGTTCTTCCAGATTAGGATCCTGCACGGCGAAGTGAAAAACCCCGGTTTCCCAGTATTTAAAGTTATTGTCGGGATTTTTCTGGTTTTTAAACTCGAACAGTTCAATGCCGACTTTGTCGCTGGTAGACATATGGGCAATACGATAGCTGCCCCAGCCTTTGCCAAAAACATCCGTAGACATCTGGCCAATAGCGCTGTCATCTTCTACCACTTTGGTGGGCGTCATAATGGTGTACCAGCCCAGCACTTCACTATAGAATTCCACCGCTTTTTCTAAATCCGGAACCGAAATACCAATATGTGAAAAAGCTCTGGGATAGGCTTGCTGAGTCTCCGTATTCGGTACTTTTTGGGTTTCCGCCATTGCCGACAATGGCAATACCAAAGCCATCGAGAACACTACTTTTGCTAATAGATTCTTCATCGTTTCCTCACTCTTTTCTGCATTAATATCAGTAGCTGAACGCCGCGGGTATGCTGGGTAACAGCCACCCCGGCCACAACGTGCTGCAAATACTACGGCACGCCTGAGGAAACTAAAAATTATCAATTACTATCATATTGATAATTTTGTTTTATGATTGTCAGCGTGTGGCCAGCCTAGGCCTGGTCTGACTGGCGTTTGCACATGCTTAGCTGAATAATTTTTCTGACTTAGCTGTGCTTCCCTTGGGCCAGAGCACGAATATGCTCAGGGCCTATCCCACAACACCCGCCAATCAGTGTGGCGCCAAGTTCTGCCCACTGCCTGACGTACTGCAGGTAATCCTCAGGAGAGAGCTCACGCATGGGCTGAGACTCAGAATTGGCAGAGTAGTCGGTAGGAATGGGCACAAAGTTGTTGGCATAGACGCCCACCGTCAAAGCACACGATTGCTGTTGCAGAAGCTGCTGGGTTTCGGTGAGCGCCTGCGCCATCACCTCGGGCACCGAACAGTTAAAGGCGATGCCTGCGGGCAAGGGTGCAGAACATACTAAGGCCACGGCGGAAGCCACAGATTGTCCCGACCTTAGCAGCGCTCCCTGGGCTGGCTCATCCTGCAATGAAAAAGCATAATACAATGGTTTAGACGTTTGTTGCGCGGCTAGCTGAACCACTCGCAACTCTTCCAGACTGGCCAGCGTTTCGACGATGAAAAGGTCACAAAAAGGCGCCTGCGCCAGCAGCAGCTCCTGGTAAATCTCAAGCGCGGCGGTGGCTTCAAACAAGTCGGGGCGATAGCTGCCCATCGGCGGCGGTAAGCTGCCGGCCACCTGCACCTGCTTATCGGGGTATTGGTTCACGGCCTCGCGGGCAATTTCAGCCGCTTTCGCGGCCAGCGCCGGGCCCTGCTGTTGGTACCGCGTTTCACCCAGATGAAACGGCACGCACGCATAACTATTGACGGTGATAACCTGCGCCCCGGCTTCAATAAAGCGACAATGGGCCTGATACACAGCCTCTGGTGCTTCCCACAGCGCCTGAGCGCTCCAGTAGGGATGATCAAAGGGTGCCCCGGTGCGTTTTAGTTCGCGGCCCATGCCGCCATCCAGAATAGTGATGTCTTGCATAGTAATAGATGCTGTGTAAAAAGGTATTGGCTCTCACGGTAAGCCAATTTATCGGGGAAGGAAATGCGCCTGTTTAAAACAAATCGTCATAAGGCATAAAAAAGCCCCGCGTAGGCGAGGCTTACCAACCGAAGGAATCAGCGGTTTTATTCAATATTCTGGATCTGCTCGCGCATCTGCTCTATCAGGACTTTAAGTTCCACCGCAGACTGGGTTATCTCGGTGCTGATGGATTTAGAGCCCAGCGTATTGGATTCGCGGTTAAACTCTTGCATCATAAAATCCAGACGGCGGCCACAGGCTCCGCCTTTGTTAAGGATATTGCGGGTTTCGCTGACATGGGAATTCAGGCGGTCCAGCTCCTCGGCCACATCTACCTTTTGCGCCAGCATAATCATTTCCTGCTCGAAACGACCGGCATCCAGTTCTACCTGAGCTTCTTCAAAGCGGGTTTGTACCCGATCCCGCTGCCACTGCATAATTTCCGGCATTTTTGCTGCCACCGTTTTCACTTCGGTTTCAATGGCATCAAGACGTTGTTCCAGTAGCGTTTTCAAAGTGTTACCTTCGGCGGCCCGGGCTTCAATAAATTGAGCCAACGCGGTATCAAAGGCGGCCATTACCTCTTGCGTGATCGTGTCCATGCTGGTTTCTTCAGCGGCGATGACCCCGGGCCAGCGTAATACATCTAATGGATTTACGCCGGTGGACTGGCCATGGGACTGCACCCAGTCAGCAGCTTGCATGACCTGCTTAGCCAGCTCTTCGTTAAGGGTCAGCTTGCCGGTGGCCGCATCGCTGGCAGAAAAACGCAGGGCGCATTCTATCTTGCCGCGTTGCAGCTTTTTCCTGAAACGCTCGCGCAGCATGGGTTCTAACGAACGAAACTGCTCCGGCAGACGAAAATAGTTTTCCAGAAAACGTTGATTCACAGAGCGGATTTCCCAAACCGCTGTGCCCCATTCCTGCTTTGTTTCGCTACGTGCGAACGCTGTCATGCTGTAGATCATAAATTCATCCGTTTCGGTTTGCCGCCTTGGTATTGAACCCTGATCATACGCCAATCGATGCTTTTGTGCCTAGCACTTATGCAATTGCCCTTTCTTTCATTCATTTTCATTGCCCAAATACGTTATACTTTCGTCTCAATTATCATCTTTATTTAGCCCGCGTGCTTACGCCGCCTTGCTAGGAGAACACTATGCGTCCAAGTGGCAGAACTGCCAGTCAAATTCGCCCGGTTACCATCACCCGCAACTATACCTGTCATGCTGAAGGGTCGGTTCTGATTGAGTTTGGGAACACCAAAGTGCTGTGTAACGCAACCGTGGAAGAAGGCGTACCGCGCTTTATGAAAGGCCAGGGTAAAGGCTGGATAACCGCGGAATACAGCATGCTGCCCCGCTCTACTCACACTCGCAGTCAGCGTGAGGCGGCCCGCGGCAAACAGGGTGGCCGTACCTTAGAAATTCAGCGGCTGATCGCGCGCTCCCTGCGTGCTGCGGTTGATCTGAAGTTACTGGGTGAAAATACCCTGACCCTGGACTGTGATGTGATTCAGGCCGATGGTGGCACCCGCACCGCTTCTATTACCGGAGCCTGTGTCGCGATGGTTGATGCACTGACCTTTATGCGTAGCAAAGGCATCATCAAAACCAACCCGCTTAAGCATATGATTGCCGCATTGTCGGTAGGCATCTGCGATGGTCAGCCGGTGTCTGACTTAGAATATGTCGAAGACTCCAAAGCCGAAACCGATATGAATGTGGTGATGACCGAAACCGGTAAACTGATTGAAGTTCAAGGCACCGCCGAAGGTGAGGCATTTTCATTTGAAGAAATGAGCGAGATGCTGGAGCTGGCCAAACACGGTCTGCGTGAACTGTTTGATATCCAGAAAGCGGCGCTGGCCTAAGGAGCGCAGGTGAAGTCTTTTCAACGAGAATTTATTGAGTTTGCGATTAATCGCGGGGTACTGAAGTTTGGCGAATTTACGCTCAAATCAGGACGTACCAGCCCGTATTTTTTTAATGCCGGCCTGTTTAACCGTGGCGGCGACCTGGCCCGTCTGGGACGTTTTTATGCTACCGCGTTGACCGAAGCGGGCGTCAAATTCGATACTCTTTTTGGACCGGCTTACAAAGGCATTCCTATTGCCACCACCACCGCAGTGGCGCTGGCCGATGAACACAATCTGGATGTGCCTTATTGTTTCAATCGTAAAGAAGCCAAGACCCATGGAGAAGGCGGCAACCTGGTCGGCAGCCCGCTGGCCGGAAACGTCATGCTGGTGGATGATGTGATCACCGCCGGCACTGCCATTCGTGAGTCGATGCAGCTGATAGAGCAAAACCAGGCGGTGCTGGCCGGGGTTCTGATTGCGCTGGATCGCCAGGAAAAAGGTCAGGGCGAGCTTTCTGCGATTCAGGAAGTAGAGCGCGACTTCAATACTCAGGTGGTGGCGATTGTGACGCTGGCAGATGTGGTGGCTTACCTGCAAGAGCAAGGCGATCAGCAGCACCATATCGAGACCATTAATGCCTACCGTGAACAGTATGGGATATGACTGTGGCTGATGTCACCGATTTCGAAGACGCCGATCACGAACTTGATGCGATGGGACTGCGTTGCCCGGAGCCGGTGATGATGATTCGTCTGAAAGTCAGAAAACTGGCCGAGGGTGAAACCTTGTACATCACCGCCGATGATCCATCCACAGCCCGGGATATTCCAAGCTTTTGTCGGTTTATGCAGCATACGCTGGTGGCCCAGCAAACAGAAATGTTGCCCTATCAGTACCTGATTAAAAAAGGTCTGGAGTAACAAACTGCTAACGCAGCCCCCGTGAATTGACAAGCCAATCCGCGGGGGCTTTTTTATATGGGCTCAGGTTTTATGGTAACGACTTTCCAGAGCGCAAAATAAGCCAAAGGTAAACAAGCCGGCGCCCACAAACATCAACGCGAACTGTCCATAGCTTTGTTGCATGATGGTCCCCAGCGCCTCTTGCAGGCCACCTGCCTGTTGCGGGTTGGCGGTAAGTGCCGCATGCACAAAAAAGCTGCCCACCATAATGTATATAATCCCTCTGGCGAAAAACCCAAAGCGGCCCACTTTGTTCGCCGCCGAACGTGCCTTGGCAGACATTTTATGCAAATCAAACTTATCCATAAAATCGGCTTTAACGGCGTGTTTAAACTGAATAAACGAAAACGCGATTATTAGTCCCCCGACCAGCCCGATTGCCCACAGCCCCCAAGTTTCCTGCATTAATGTTGACGACATTTGTTCGCTGTTGCTCTGTCCGCCCCCCTCGCTGCGTGCCCCTGTAAAGACCTTAATGGCCAGGTATGTACCAAAGCCATAAATAATGGCGGACACAACATAAAAAATACGCATCACGATGTCTTTGGCACTGGTGCCTAAATCATCGGTATTGAAAAAGGCCTGGGTAAGACGCCATAAAACATAACAGCCCATACCAATGATCACGATACCTAAAATAACCTGACCAAAAGGTTGTTCCACCAGTTTAATAAAAACTGATTTTTGCGAGGGAGTGTCTTGTCGAAAGCTGCCGATGGCGGTTCCAATCACTAACAAACCCAGCAAACAATACACTACGGTTTTGGCTGCATAACCACCAAATACAAGGGCAGTACGTAGACTCTGTGTCACAGTATTCTCAATTCAGTTTATTAACATAATCCTGTATACGTAAAACCATGCACAATGATTAACTTAGCGTCTTAATATTTATGATTTTGCATATAGCATGACGACTGCGCAGGGTTTCCCGCCTTACTAATGAAACTGATCCGGGTTAGTGGGTGACTGGGTGCCCGGGTCAGCCGCCGGGCTTAAGCCCTGCACAATAGACTGAATGAGTGTCGCCATGTCGGGTTCACTGGCAAATAAGGGGGTCAGCGCCATCAGTTGTTGCTGGCTGTCCTGGTAAACCTGCTGGGCCGCGGCGTTTTCTTCAATATCCTGATAGCGGGCGGCCAGGTATACCGTCAGTGCCCCATAGGCAATAAAATCATCGGCAATGGTCTCTGAGGTAGTATTCGGGTTTTGCAGTGCCAGAATGGCTGCGTGAGCGCTTTCCAGGGCGCGACCCGCGTATTCCAAGGCCTCAGCCTGATTAACCTGCTGCTGAAAGTACTGAGCCTGCTGATGCAGTTCGGTGCGCTGGGTACGGGCTTCCTCAGGGTGTTGTTGTAACCACTGCTTTTGTTTGGGGTCTAAAAAGGCTTTAATAATCATCGACACCTCCTGGCATCATAGTAGTGCACGTGATTGTGTCTTTGTATGAGTGAATTGGGATAACGCATTATGCGTTTATTTTAATAATGTGCTGAGATACCAGAGCAATAAAATTGCCATGGTAACTGCTAGGATGGTTCGGCCCTTATAGCGTTTAATGAGCCGCTCAGCTTTGTTGCCGGCTATATATACCACTAACGCCAGCCCGAAATAGCGTAATGAACGAGCTACCACGGTTGCCGCCACAAACAAGGGCAGGGAAAACTGAGTGGCGCCGGCCGCTAACATGGCAATCTGAAACGGAATGGGCGCCACCCCCAGGGTCAGGACAAACCAGAACCCCTGACTTTGCATTTGTTGTTTTACCTGCGCGAATTTTTCCTGGGTGGCGAAGGTATTGATGATCCAGTCGCCAACTAAATCAAACAAATACAAGCCAATACCGTAACCGATAATAGCGCCAATCAAGCAGCCCACCGTGGCCATCAGGGCGATTAGCCATAATTTTTCCCGGCGGGCTTGCATCAGCGGCACCATCACCGCTTCTAAAGGGATAGGAACAATAGTCGATTCAAGGAAGGAGGCTATGGTAATCCCGGGTAGCACATTTTTTGAGGTTACCAGCTTGTGGGTACTTGCCCTGAGCTGACTTCTTATTCCCATTACACCCTTCTACTGTTTTACAATCTCGCCATCCTTCATAACAAAGGTTACCTTGCTCATTACGTTAATATCCTCCAGAGGGTTTCCTTTCACGGCAATAATATCTGCCAGCTTACCTTGCTCCAGGCTACCCAGGCGATCATCGATGTTAAGCATCTTCGCCGCTTCTGAGGTGGCACTCTGTAATGCCTTCGCGGCAGGCATGCCGGCTTCAACCATATAACCGAACTCCTTAGCGTTATCGCCATGGGCAGATACTCCACTGTCGGTACCAAACGCAATATTGACCCCGGCGTCATAAGCCGTGGCAAAGGTGTCCTGAATCAGCGGGCCGATTTCGGCAGCTTTAGGTCGCACCAGCTCTGGAAAATAGCCGTCGATTTTGGCTTTTTCGGCCACAAATTTGCCGGCCATAATGGTAGGCACGTAGTAGGTATTATTTTGCTTCATTAAGTCGATGGCTTCTTCATCCATGTAGGTGCCATGTTCAATGGAGGTCACCCCGGCCTTAATGGCCCGCTTCATCCCTTCTTTACCATGAGCATGCACCGCCACCGTCATACCATAATCGTTAGCGGTGTCGACGATGGCGCTGACCTCGTCGGTCATAAACTGGGGATTCTGACCACTTTTGGCGACACTCAATACCCCCCGGTAGCGGTGATTTTAATCACATCGGCACCGTCTTTATAGCGTTGACGCACCGCTTGCCGGGCCTGGGCTACGCCATTGATGACACCCTGTTCTGGCCCCACATCCGGTTGAATAGATTTGGCCATACCATTGCTAGGATCAGCGTGACCGCCGGTGGTGGCAATGGATTTTGCCGCCGTAAAAATGCGCGGTCCGGGCAGCAAACCTTTATCGATGGCTTTGCGCAGGGCCACGGTTTCATTGTAGCCATCTCCGAGGTTTCGTACGGTGGTAAACCCGGCATGTAAGGTCGTTTTGGCATTGCTGGCGGCTTTATACGCATAATCTGCTTCATTAAGCGTATAGGGTTCCAGGTAGGTTTGCGGGCCCCCGTGCTCGGAAGACAAGTGCACATGCATATCCATCAGGCCCGGCAGTACGGTACTGTTTTTGAGATTGATAACGGTATCGCTGTCTCCGGGCTGTTGATAGCCTTTCACCAGCTCAGATATTTTGTTGCCGGACACAATCAATGTCATTTCGGATTGTAAGGTGTCAGAGTTGCCGGTGAAGACCTTACCCGCGTGAATATAGGTATCGGCAAAGGTCAGGCTGCTGGCACAGCAGCCTGCTACTAATAACGCCAGCTTTTTCTTCATTATCATGCTCTTTGTACGCTGAGTGGAAAAACTACTGTAGGGTACCCGGTACTCAGTTGTAAAGCAGATGTGAAGGTGCGAGGCGAATTTACTCGCTGGCTATCTCACCAATAATAAACGGTTCATACTCACTGGTAATGTAAAGCTGTTCGGTGCCATTGTGGGAACGCCGCTGTGCCTGTTCAATCAGCTGGTAGTAAACATTTTGGTGCAGCCGTGCCCACAGATTCGTGCGCACACAGACATACGGGATCGGCGTGGTATCGGGGGCCTTTAACGCGGCCGGTGGCATGCGTAACTCTAACGGATGATTAGATGAAAGAGCAAAGCGTTCACCTACATTGGTGGTAAACACAATGCCATCATCTTCGGCTTCCCACTGCGTGACAATAAACGGGACGTCCTCCACCTGAATGCCGACTTTTTCCACCGGCGTTACCAGATAATACTGGTCCTGTTCTTTTTTAAGTACCGATGAAAACAGTTTTACCAGCGACTGGCGTCCAACCGGACTATTTTGATAATGCCAGGAGCCATCCAGCCGGATGACCATGTCCATATCACCGCAAAATGGCGGATCCCACTTATCCACCGGCGGCAGGGCGCGCGCTTCGCCGTCTACCGCCTCGGTTACCTGCTGGCTAAACCGACTAAGATCCATTGTCTTCCAGCATCGCTTTGATTTCGCGAAGCTTGGCCTTTATCCGACGCATATTATCCGGGCCGGTGCGTAGCAATTGCTTTTGTGGCTCACTAAGATTTTCCAGTTGCGGGTCGGCATATTTGTACGCCACTGAGTCGCTGTATACTTCCACCGGCACCGGTACTTCCGGCGTGTCCAGTAACTGATTGATGGCTGAAATCGCCACTTCGTCGAAGGGCTTATCAGGACTACCAATTTCAGCAAACTTTTGTTGTATCTGAGGTTTGTATTGCTGGTACAAGTCCAGCAGCGCCTCATTTTCCATCGACTCAATCATTTGTACATAGGGTGTGTAGCGTTTGTAGCTGGCGGCATCAATCCATTGCTTACCGGCTTGCGAGTACACTCTGAAGTCCTGCTCAGGGGCTTTCAGTGGCTGTTGGGTAGCCATTTCATCGTTGGCCAGATTGTTTACCGACACCACAAAGCGTTGCAGTAACCCTTCATCAACCAGCAAGCTATTAACCTGCGGGTCCTCGGTAATCGTGCCTAATGAGGTGCGGATCCCGTCATCGCTGCTGTCCAGGGGGTCGGGCTCTGCTTGCTCTGGTTGTGGCTCCATCGGCTCCACTTCACGATCCGGGTCAATATCCACGGGGGCCGGCGCGGGCTCTGGTTCAAAGTTATCTTCTTCAGGTACGGGCGCAGGCGCCTGTTCCTCGGTGGTGGGCTGGGTTTCGGCCGGCGTCGGCTTATCATCGTCAGAAGGCCAGAACACCACTGCCAGAATCACAATAACAATGATGACAGCCAGCACAATATGCGGTGCCACTGTACGCTTTTCGGTATCTTCACTCATAACATTTCCACCATGTAATTAATTCCTTGAACCGACTTTGTAATAAAAATCATACCCTTTGTGCGCAGTCCAGAAAAGTTGTTATTCTTAATACAGGGCAAATTCTGTCTTTCTACATTTTCCTACTCAAAAAGTACCCAATCTGATCGCTTTTGAGCGTGTCTTACTTCATCTTTTTCCCCGGCTTCAGTTGTTCCACCTGTCCGAAAGCCCAAAAAGCTTGCGCGAATTTAATTCAGCAAATCAATCTGTCTAAGTGTAGTCGCGTATCCATAGACAATTCGTTTATTAACAGGAGCGTCCATGGATAAGTTTTTCTTTAACGAAGTGACCGATTCTTCTACCGATATTGATCGATTAGAAGTGCAGTCATTTGAAATGAATGTGTATATCCTCAAACTTACCATTGGTGAAAAGACCGGTATTGTGTTTGATAAGGATAAAGACCGCCCCAAGCGCTTCAATAACGCTGCAGAGATCCGTCAGGCCTTTTCCCATTGTCATGTTAAAGAAGCAGTGATGACCTACGATTCTCCCTATGAAGAGATGGTGGGGGAGCCTGAAAAAGTGGACTCTGAAATGAGCATGCCCTTTTCCATGACCACCGACGGAAAACAGTGAATGCCTTGGGTGTAAGTGTTTACTTACCTTTTATGGCAATAAAAAACCCTGACAGATAATGTTTTGCTAGTTGAGAACCGATTGCCTGCCAGGCTTTTTTCTTTATTTTTGCCGGTTAATGGTGAGCCGAGTTAAAGCCTACTTCCAGCAAGGTGGCATTGCCATCAAACGTCAGGGTTTTAACATCGCCTACCCCTTCCACATTAAGGGTATTCACTTGTGATGGCCATAAATCGCGTAAGGCATCATGCTGAATTTTCAAGCCGGTCAAGGCCGGTGGCTGTTCGGTCTCCTGATACACCCAGAAAAACTTACCCTGAGTTTCATACCCAATGATTTTCAGCCCCAGCGGTTGTTCCTGGCGGTTAAGCAGGGTAAAACGCTCACTCACATAATCTGCAAATTGCTGCTGGGTGGTCTTGTCATCAAGAATATCAGCCTGCTTGTCAAATAACGCTTTTACCGCGTGCTCGGCATCATGCAGATTAAAGCGATGCATCACCTCGATATTTTCCGTTCTTGGATTGAACAGTACCGTAGTGATAGCCGCTTTTATCTGGTGCGCCTGCAATGAGACACTGATGCTGTACAACAGGGCCACCAGGCCCCATTGTTTTAACATACGACCCATAGGCTTAATTGTCATCGTCCGAGTCATCACTTTCGCTCTTCAGCTCAGTTTTGCTTTCCTGCATCAGGTCTTTGGAAACCCGGCTAGTGCTTTTCTTACGCTTGTAAGCTTCAATACGCGAAGGAATAATCCGGCGCGGGTAGTAGTTGTTTTCTACATCCACATCGGCAGTTTCCCAGCGTGGGTCTACCGCCACACTCACCAGCTCTTTATTTTTGTCGGTCACCACCAGTTTTGAAACCTGTTTGGGTGTACGACGCCAGATTTCAGCAGGGATGCGCATATTTTGCTTGGTACCATCGGCAAATTCCAGTTCCAGCAGGATTGGCATAACCAGGCCACCCACATTGGAAAATTCCAGCACGTAGTAGTTCTTATCTTCACGTACCGCCCGCTCAAAGGCCTTGCGTTCCCAAGGCTCTAGTTTTTTCAAAAAGCTCTGGTAACTGTTACGGTCTTTGTTGGTTGGGGTGTACTGGTCGTTGTCATCGTAAAAATCACGAATGTCCTCAAACCGTTCAACCCAAAGTTGACGTCCTTCCTGCTCGTTGCGCTCAACGGTCAGGGACAGGGGTTTTTCCATCTCGGCATCGCGCTGACGCTTCAGGTCAATATCCGGATCTTCGGTATCCAGCCGCAGCTTATACACCCGGTCCAGGGCAATATCTACGTGATCGGTAGAGTAAAACCAGCCACGCCAGAACCAGTCCAGGTCAACCCCTGAGGCTTCTTCCATCGTCCGGAAAAAATCAGCTGGCGTAGGACGTTTAAACATCCAGCGACGCGTATACTCTCTAAACGCAAAATCAAACAGCTCACGGCCAAGAATGGTTTCCCGCAAAATGTTCAGTGCCGCCGCAGGCTTGGTATAAGCATTCGGGCCCAGGTGCAATACCGAGTCCGATTGCGTCATAATCGGCACCTGTGACGAGCCTTTCATGTAACCGGTGATATCCCGTGGCTCCACGCCCCATGGAATGTTCGGATCCCACTCGCGGCCGGCAATGCCGTCCAGAAAGCTGTTCAGGCCTTCATCCATCCAGGTCCACTGACGTTCATCAGAGTTCACTATCATCGGAAAGTAGTTGTGCCCTACTTCATGAATCACCACCCCAATCAGAAAGCGCTTTTCTGCTAACGAATATGTCCGTGAACCATCATCCTGCAATTCGGTACGCGGGCCGTTGAAGGAGATCATTGGATACTCCATGCCGCCCACCGGACCGTTTACCGACTGGGCCACCGGGTATGGGTAGTTAAAGGTGAAGCGGTTGTAGACCTCAATGGTATGAATGACACTTTCGGTGGAGTATTTTTTCCACAGGTCGCCGCCTTCTTTGGGGTAAAACGACATGGCCATCACATGCGGGGTGTCTTTGCTATCTTGCTTGACCCCTCTGGCATCCCACATGAATTTACGCGAGGAAGCCCAGGCAAAATCACGCACGTTATCGGCCTCGAAACGCCAGGTCTTGGTTTTGGAAGTCCCTTCTTTTTCGTTTTCGAGAGCTTCTTCAGCCGTTACCACAAACACGATGCGCTCTGCGTCTTTGGCTTTTTCAAGGCGATCGCGCTGCGTTTGCGTCAGCACTTCCCCGGCATTTTGTAAGGTCCCGGTGGATGACACAATATGGTCTGCCGGCACGGTGATATTGACATCATAATCACCAAACTCCAGGGTAAATTCACCGCGACCAATAAACTCTTTGTTGGTCCAGGCTTCATAATCGGTGTATGCCGCCAAACGGGGGAACCATTGGGCCAGCAAAAAGATATCATTGCCGCCTTCACGGGCGTCATCGGGGAAATGCTCGTACCCGGCACGGGCGCTTACGGCATCTTCTTCCACAATATTAAAGGCAAAATCGATGTCGAATTTGGTAGACGCACCAGGTTTTAGTGGCTGATCCAGATCAATACGCATCAGCGTGCCGACAATGACATAGTCCAGCTTGGTGCCACTGGCAGTAGCAACTTTATTGATTTGATAGCCCAGCTCGTTATCTTCAACAAACTGCTGACGACGCAGCGCGCCCATGCTGAGTTTGGCCGGCTTACTGCCGCTGGCTGCCTGGGTCGCTGGCCCGCGGTTACCAATACCACCAAAGCTGGTGGACAGTGCTGACATCGAGTCATCGCGAAACTTATTTTGATCCAGCTGCACCCATAAATACTTTAAGGTGTCAGGAGAATTATTCTTGTAGGTGATGCGCTCTGATGCTTCTATGCGACGCTTGTCTTCGTCCAGTTTCACATCAATGACGTAGTCTACTTGTTGCTGCCAGTACTGATGGCCCGGCTCCCCGGCCGCGTTACGATAGACATTTGGAGTGGGTAGCGCAGTATCCAGTTGTCGGAATTTATCTTCAAAATCACCTTTGGTTTGCTGTATCGCTGAACTGGCGGCGACAGGTAAATGCATCATCATTGAGAATGCAGAAACCAGCCAGAGCAGTCGGTTTTGTCGTTTGGACATGCAGTTTCCTTGCTAATGTAGCCTACGAAAATAATAAAGCCGCTATTCTAGCGAGGTTAAACCACAATTTGCAGGCTTTTAGCGTGTCTACCCAAAATTTCACCGCATTTTAACATTTCATCGCTGATATGGAGGCCAAATCTGGGGCTGTCAGCATTCTTATCTGACCTAAAATAGCGTATTGTAAAATCAGTCGTTTCCTCCTGCTGAGAATACACAACGGTGACACAACTATTTTCATGGCAACGGGCGGTACTAAAGGTTGGCAGCGCCCTGATTGCGCCCGATGGCTTACAATGCAGTGCCCGTTATCTGTTGACCATTGCCCATTTTATTACCGCCAGTCGTGCGGCCGGCAAAGAAATCATTATTGTTTCCTCCGGCAGTGTCGCCGCGGGGAAAAGCCAGGTGCCGGTAACCCATTGCCCTACCATCGCCGAAAAACAGGCGATGGCGGCCATCGGCCAGATGCAGATGATGGCCAACTGGCAGCGTTTTTTTGATATTCCCTGCGCCCAGGTGTTGGTAACCGCGGCTGATCTTCAGCATCGGCAGCGTTATGTAAATATTCAGGCCACCCTGCGTGAATTACTGGCGCACGGGGCGCTGCCGGTTGTAAATGAAAATGATACGGTGGCGGTGGATGAGCTGAAAGTGGGTGACAACGATAATCTGGCGGCCCATACCGCGATGGTCGCGCAGGCCGATACCCTGATTATCTGTTCGGACATTGACGGCTTGTTTACGGCCGATCCTCGCCGCCATGCTGATGCTACGCTTATCGAGACAGTGAGTCATATTGATGCCTCTGTGTATGCCTTAGCCGGCGGGCCGGGGTCTGCGGTGGGTACCGGTGGCATGCTGACCAAACTACAGGCAGCACACAAGTGCATGGACAGTGGCATTCAAGGCCTGATTGTAAACGGCAAAAATCCCGCCGTGTTCGAGCAGCTGCTAACCGGTCGGGTAAACGGCACCCATTTTATCCCCTCACACAGCCCGGCCCGGGCCCGCTGCGCCTGGTTAACCCACACGCTCAGAACCCGGGGCACCTTACACATAGATACCGGGGCATCGCAGGCACTGATGACCAGACAAACCTCATTATTGCCAGCCGGTGTGGTGGCGGTAACCGGTAGCTTTGGTGCCGGAGATGCGGTCGCGATTCAGTGCCACGGGGTGACTATTGCAAAAGGATTAGTACAATACGATAGTAAAGACTTACTAACAATAAAGGGTCTGCATAGCTGCCAGATTGCTTCGGCGTTGGGGTATTATCAGGGTGATGAGGTGGTGCATCGTGACAACCTGGTGCGGCTTAATGACGGTGGCCAGCCAACTTAACTTCTGCAACCATAAAAGGAATGTGATGACCGATTTTGCGCCTTCTTTAGCCGACTATCCTTATCGGGTAACCTTAGACACCCGGCCCCAGGATTGCGTTGCGCTGGGCAATATCAATAATGTGGTGTTTTACAGTTTTTTCGATTCTGCGGTAAATCAGTTTTTGGTGGAACAATGCCAGCTGGACTATACCCAGGCCAGGCTGGTGCCCTTTGTCTCAGTTCGCAATGTCAGTATATCGCCCACGCGGTATTTCCTGAAGCCATTGCCGTGGGCTTGCGAGTGATAAAAATGGGGCGTAGCTCGGTAACCTATGGCCTGTCGGTGTATGCGGGTGAGACTCAGCGGCGTGTGGCGCATGGTCAGTTTGTGCATGTATTTATTGAACGCAGCACCCAGCAGGTGGTGCCCGTGCCCTCGGCGTTTAAACAGGCATTACAACAACTAATGGATGATATGGGATGAAAGGCGTAATTCTTGACTTTGATACTCTTAAACCCGATGAGCTGAGCCTGGCGGCGCTCCAGCGCCTGCCGGTAGACTGGCAAATCTATCCGCATACCAGCAACCCACAAATTAAGTCACGGATCGCTAAAGCGAATATCGTGCTCACCAACAAAGTCATTTTGCAAAAAGAGGTACTTGAGCACAGTGCCTGCCGATATATTGGCGTGCTGGCCACCGGCACCAATAATATCGATACCCAATACTGTGCAGCGCACTCCATAACTGTGGCCAATGTCGAAGGATATGGCACTGGCTCGGTGGCCCAGCATGCACTGATGCTGCTGTTAAATCTTTGTACCGCGTTTGTGGCTTACCACCGCGATGTACAAGCCGGCGCATGGCAGCAGGCAAAACAGTTTTGTCTGAATGATCATCCGGTACAGCAGCTTAGTGGCAAACATCTGGTGGTCGTGGGCACCGGCCAAACCGGTCAGGCATTTAGCCATGCCTGCGAAGCGCTGGGCATGCAGGTCACTGCCTGTGCCCGCCCTGGCAGTCATAATGACCCCCGACCACAGCTAAACGAACTCTTACCCGGTGCCGATGTGGTAAGCCTGCATTGTCCGTTAACGGCGGCCACGGATAAGCTTATTAATCGTGAGCGCCTGGCGTTAATGAAATCTTCCGCGCTGCTCATCAATACAGCCCGGGGCGATTTAATTGATGAACAGGCGCTCCTTGAGGCTTTACAGCAACATCGTATTGGCGGAGCCGGACTTGATGTTTTATCGCAGGAGCCCCCTGGGGCCACTCATCCTTTGCTGCAAGCGCCCCTGGATAACCTGTTAATTACGCCTCATTCGGCATGGCTGGCAGTGGAAGCCAGACAATGCCTGCTGGATATCGCCTGCGGGCATATCGCCAGGTTTCTCGACACCACCACCTGAAGCCGGGCACCCTGCTCACAAATTGTTGATTTTCTGGTTCAGTTCGCAGGCCTGACTGGTTACCAGCGCTTCGAGTGTGGCGACGCGTGCTTCGAGTGCCTGCAGATGTGCCGCTTGTTGGTGATTGTTAGCCGGGACTGTGGCATGGCCGGACGCGGGTGCAAAGGTTGAGGGGGTTATGCTCTGCGCCCAGCCGGTCCCGCGTTCGGCGGTATCGGGGCTCATCAGGTGCCAGTGGTACCTGGTATCTAACCACGACATGCCCCACATCGCTGCAAAACTTAAGACGATAATCAAAACGGTCGTACTCTCTATAAAATATTCCCCCACAATATATTCCTCATAGTGGTTGGGTTGTTTTAAAGTAGTCTGTAACCAGACCAATTTATTACCTTAATTTTGTAATAAAATAGCGGCCACCCGTGACTACAAGGAAACCGGTTTCAGGGACGCAGAAGGACAGTACTTGAGCAACACATTTGAACAGATAGCCAAGGAGTATGGGCCGATACTGACCCGGGTAGCCAGTAGTTATGAGGCCGACCCGACGTTGTGCGAAGAGCTGACCCAGGAAATCGTATTGGCGGTCTGGCAAAGTCTGGCCCGGTTTGCCGGTAACAGCAGCCTGAAAACCTATATATTAAAGGTGGCGCATAATCGGGCGGTTACCCATGTCTCAAAGGCCGTTCGGTGCCCCCTGACGGAGCCGATTAGTGAGCAGTATTGCCCCGGCGCTGCTGCTAGTCAGCCAGAACAACAACTGGAACAAACGCAACAGCGCCAGCGTTTGCTGGTGGCCGTGCGGGCGCTGCCGATACAGTCCAGACAAGTGCTGACCTTGTCCCTGGAAGGTCTCGGCTATACGGATATTGCTCAGATATGTGGCCTGACCACCTCAAACGTCGGCGTCATTCTGAACCGAGCCAAAGCAGCATTGCAACAGGAGTTAACCTCGTGACCCCCTCACCCCCCGAGCCGCTGCAAACTTTGTGGCAAAGCCAGCCCGCGCCAGCTATTAACACCCAGGCCGTACGTAAACGATTACGCCGAATGCAATTCAGACACTGGTGCTATGTAATACTCGATATACTGGCGCTGGTGCCGGTAAGCTACTTTTTATTCTGGCAAAAAGCGCTGTTTTCACCCCTGGTCTGGCTCTGGCTAATGGTGATTGGCATTATGGCACTGGGTTACACCCTTTATATCCTGTGGCTACGGCGGCAAAGCCTGTTCTGGCAGGATCATCCCACGGCGCACTACGTATTGTTGCTGCACCAGCAATACCGACAGCAGGCTCGTATAGCGCGAGCGGCCAAACATTCTGCCTGGGTGTTTCAGCTACTGTTAACCGGCTTATTCGGGATGTGTGGCTGGGAGGGCAGCAGTACCGGCTTATCCTGGCAATGGCTGGCCGGCATCTGGGTAATCAACGCCCTGGCGATGAGCATTTTTTATCACTGGGCGGCGCAGCGGCAGCATCGGTTTACCGCCGAGGCCGCTGGGTTGAAACAAATGACCGGCTAGTCATCGTCGGGCTCTGATTCGGGCTCTGACTCGGGGGCTACTTTGTCGCTGGCAGGCCGGTTTTCGGGGGGGGCTTCACCCAGAAAAAACTGATAATAAAAATCTACCGCGAACTCGGTCTGCTCTTCGATGGTGGTTTGAATGGCTTCAATGTAAAACTGAGGCAACCACTGATAGCGTAGGGCCAAATCCGGCGGCGCGGAACGACGGCGAACGGTTTCGGAGGTGGTGTCACCACCGCCTAGTCCTACATCAAAATTATACTGTACCGTTAATCGTTCGTTCAGCCGACCACTGAGGGATAGCTTCGTGTCGCTGCCGGCCGCACCCGAAGTGGTGCCAATAGAAAAGTCATCGATACCGATAGCCTGCCCCAGTTCACCCTGGATTTTGTTGGTATTGGATAATCCCAGACCCAATAACAGCGAAGCATAATCGGGATTGCCGGTGCCCGACCCCGGCGCACTGCCGGTCAGCAGATAACCCAGCGCATTGCCCTGCTCCATCGGCGGATTGGTGAAGATACTGATGTTCGGATTGTCGGCAGCGCCATCAATGCGGATCCCTGCCACCACCCCATCGTCGGTTTTATCAGGATCACGGATGGCTTCCACCAGCAGCAGCGGTTGATCTATCGGGCCGTTAAACTGCACCTCACCGGTCTGGATGATCAGGTCCTGCCCATAGGCCTGAAACCGACCCTGCATAATCTGCAGCGAGCCGTAACCCACCGGTGCCGGCTGACTGGCCACCTGCAGCTCCCCGGCAAGGTTTGCTGTCAGACCAAAGGCTTCAAGTTTTACTTCACCTACCCGGTCCTGGTCTATCAGAACATCGATTTTAGCATTGACGATATCCAGCGGGTCTTCTGAGGGCGGCTCGCCGCGCAAATGCACATCTTTGGACGGTGCTACCGCACTGGCGGGCAGCTCTTCAATTTTAATTCGCGCCCAGGGCACGGCAATGTCGCCGGTAATTTTGATGTCACCGGGTTTAACCGAGGCCTGAATATCCGGAGACACCCGGACCACAATCTCACGTTGCTGGACTTCCAGTTGATCGCCCTGAAGATTCAGAGTGATTTCGGGGGCACTGGGATCTTCGAAATTAACTTCCCCATCCATACTGCCCTGGCCACCGCCGAGCTTAAAGTCTCCCTCAAAGCTGACATCACTGCCATCAAAGTCCAGCGTTTGGGACCAGTCACTGATTCGGGCGGGGTATCTTCAATATCAATATTGCCGTTGGTCAGTTTCATCTGGCCCTGAATACGGGGGGCGGCTAAGTCCCCGCTGATAGTCATGTGGCCGTTAATCAGCCCGGTGAGCTCCCGAATAGCCGGCGACACCGGCTTTAAAGGCGCAATACTGATGCCCTGTACCGACACCTGTCCTTGCAGCTCGGGGGTTTCGACAAAGGGAGCGGTGGTCACATTGGCCTGTAAATTCCCCAGTTGCTTGCTGGCAAACTCGGCTTCGGCCACCAGTTCTCCGTTGCTTAATGTGCCGTTGGCGGTAACCTCATCAATTTCGATTGGCACCTGACCATTTTTGCCCAGCGGCCAGGTGGCCGGAGAAATAGTAAAATCAAATCTGCCTTCAGGCTCGCCCCCTTTAGGCATCTTACCGGTGCTGGTTAAGGTTAAAGAAGCATCTACTTCTGAGGCGATAAAATCGCCGGCGGCTTCACGGGCCCAAAGACCCAAAGGAAGTGCGTCAGCCTTCAGGTCCCAGCGTGCCACATCATTTTTATACAACAAACTGTTGAGGCACAGCTGACCTTCTTTACGCGAACGCCAGCAGTGGCCGGTAACCTTGGTACTGAAAGGGGCCGGACGTACGGCCAGTGTGAAGGGTTGTTGCAATTGCCAGCGGGTGGTCGCCAGCGCCAGCTCGCTGTCGGTGATCTGGCCTTTCCAGCGCTCATCGGCCCAGCCGCCATTTAAATCCAGCTTAATACTGTGTTCGGCGGTGGTGATCCGGGTCTTAAAATAATGCTCAGACAGTGCCCCGGTTAGCGCGATGGTGCCGTTGATATCCCCCTGACCCGCCGCTGCTGCATTCAGCTGGGGGGAAATGCGCACATTGTGTAGTGAAATACTGCCATTTGCCGCCGGATCCTGCCAGTTACCCGCCACATCGATGTCCGCCTCAATGGCGCCATCAATGGCAGGATAAAGGCTGGACAGCGTGGGGAAATCCACCTGCACAGTGCCTTTCAGATAACGGTTTTTCAGCATCTGGCCCGCGATATTGGCGTAGTTTTCCCCCTGCTCAAGTCGTAGACTGCTGACCACCAGTTCGTTAGCCTGGGAATACACCGCCGAGCCTGCCAGTGAAAACGCCGCCTCATCCTGGGTGCCGGTGAGGGTTAATTCGGAAATACTGGCTTCAATGCCTTTGGGGGTGAGCTGCATCAGGCTGGTAAACTGCCCCTGAAGCTGGGTAGGCCCCCAGGGCGATAAACTGGTGGTAGAAATATTTTGAATGGTGGTGGTGCCCGACCAGCTTAGCGTCTCGTTAAGATACAAGGTGCCGGTATTGGCCACCGACCCTTCCAGTAACCTGGTGGTTAGCTGGTTTACGCTTATGGTATTTTTGTTGAGCTGAATGTCCGCAGTAACCGGGACCGGGCCAAGTTGGGGCACCGTGGCGCCTGCCGAGGCGCTGATTTGATAGGCGCCCATGGTGCCGCTGCCATTCAACTGCCCTGCCTGAAGGGTTAACGGCTGATCGCCCGGCAGAGTTTGCTGGGGCCAGGTGGCTTTGAGCTGAACCGGTAAGGAATCTTTGAGAATATTAACGGATAACCGCAGGTTTGCGTTATACGCACCGCTGGCGGTAAGTGCCAGGGTCAAATCATCCAGCGCGCCATCGGCCTGCAACTTGATCTCTTCGCTAATCCCGTCGCTGATGGCAAATGCGGCCCGTCCTGACAAGGACAGCGGAAAGTTAGCCTTCAGGGTGGCCTGGGAGTCCAGTCTGAGCTGGCCTGTCTCATGCTCAACCTTTAAGTTATCCAGAGTAACCTGGGACTCCTCGATGCCGGCTTGCGCAAAGGTGATATGTTTAACCTGCTGTCGACTTTGCCCCTGAATCAGCTCTATATTGCGAAAGCTGAAGTCTTTAATAAGCACTGCAATCGGGCTACTGATGTCATTTAATTCAGGGCGGTGTAGCTCAGGGTATAGTCGGCCGGGGTGGTGGCTTTTGGCTCGGCCTTGTTTGCTTCAGGCAGCGTGAGGGTCAGGCCACTAAGCTGAAGAGGGGCAATTTCAATACGTTTGTGGGCATAACCGGATAAGCGCAGGCTCTCTAAGGCGATACGCTGACCCGGCAGCGATACGGTGGTGTTATTAATGCGTATATCATTCAGCTTAACCGCCACGGGCAGTTCCAGGGGGCCTTCTGCGGGGGGCTCCTCGGGGCCCGGCTCTGACGGTTTCTTCTGAGTTACCTCAATGCCCTGGGTATGCAGTTTATCAATACAGACTTTCAGTGAGGGCAGACAGCCCAGTACAACATTTACCGTTACCTGCTGGGTGTTAACCTGCCAGGTTTCGTTTTCCCAGTGCAGTTGCTGCACTGAAAAATCGCTCAGCAAGGAGCCGCGAATATTTTCAATTTTCAGGCCGGGCACCAGGGTATTAGCGGCGAGCCGGATAACCGGGCTGCCCAGCGGGCTCAGCACAATCCCGATAATAACCAGTACCACCATGACGGGGGCCAGAATCCAGCCCGCGATACGACGTTTTCTCATAATTCAGGGCCTAGCATAAAGTGAAAGCGCCAGGTGGTTTCTTCAGGCGAAAACCCCCGGGCCAGATATAATCGGACCGGTCCGATGGGCGAAAGCCAGTGTACACCCGGGCCAATTCCGTAGGCGGGGTCCTCTTCAAATTCATTGGTGGCGGTACCCACATCAAAAAATGCGGCTGCGCGCCAGTTTGAAGAAACCTGATAAGCGTATTCCAACCCCACCGTCGCCAGGTATTTACCCCCGGCATCTTCTTCGGTGCCGGTGGAGGGGTCAAAAATAGTGGCTTCTTCGGGCCCCACCGCGCGATAACCAAAACCACGTATGCTTTGATCGCCACCGGCATAAAAGCGCAACGACGCGGGAACTTCCCCGAAGTTACTGGTGGCCAGCATGCCGGTTTCAGCACGAATCAGCAGCCGGTGTTTCTGGTAGGTGCGGATAATGCGGGCTTCGGCCACGGCTTTAAAAATATCAATATCAGAACCCAGGCCTTCCTGACCCACCTGCAAGCCGGTTCGAAACAGGCTGCCCCGGGTTATATTAAGCGGATCGTCTTTGACCAGATACTGAATGGCGTAACCGGGCATCACCAGTTGGGTGGTTTGTGATGGCGAGTCCTCCACGGTGTATTGTTCACGCAAATAGGTTAACGAATAATCGTCCTGCCAGGGCGAATCATCGGCTTGCACCATCCGGTGGACCGAGACTGACAAGGTTTCACTTTCAGTATTGGTGTCAGAATAATCCAGAAACTGATAACCCGCTTCGTACTTCAGGTAGTCGCGTTTAATGTTGCCCATGGGTACCAGATATTCCGCGGTTATCGATTGTTCTGGTGCCGAGACAAACAGCTCCGCTGAGGCGGAATGACCATTTTCATTGACCCAGGGGCGTTGCCATTTTAACCGGGCTCGCGGGCCGGTATCCGTTGCTGCACCCAGACCGACGTTGAAGTTATCCCGTGGTTTATGCGCCACGGTGATTTCAATGGGTACCTGTAAGTTGTCGGCCTCACTGACCACCGGCCGGGCGATCACCCGGGAAAAATATCCCGCCTGATTCAACTGACGATTAAATTCGGTGAGTACTTTAGATGAATATGGCTGGCCTTGTTCAAAGGGGCGTAAGCGCTGGATAATCGCGCTGGCGCGATCATCGCCCAACAGTTTTATCTTGCCAAACTGGTACTGCGGACCACTTTGGGCTATCAGCAAGATATTCGCTTCACGGTCTTCACGAACCAAATCGAGACGGGTGGCCTGCCAGTGAAAATCAAAATACCCATGAGACAGGGCATAATTGAACATATTGGATTTAAACCGTTCATAAACCGGCTGATTCAGCGTGTCGCCTTCAGCCAGCGAAAAACTGTTAAACACTTGTCGGAATTCAGGGTCGGCGCGGCCGGGACCAATAATTTCGCGGGTCACATTGGCAATGACCAGAGGGGTGTCCAGCGACACTCGCAGGATAACCTCGTTGTCGGGCGCCAGCTCCACCAGCGTGGCACTGTTGTAGTAGCCAAAGGGTTCTACCGCGGTGGCGACTGACTGGGCCAGCTGTTCGCGCCAAAACGGGTCGTTGAGCGCATCCTGGGAAATATCCAGGCTATTAAGGTGCAGCCGAATAT
Source organism: Salinimonas marina (assembly GCF_015644725.1). Classification (NCBI taxonomy): domain Bacteria; kingdom Pseudomonadati; phylum Pseudomonadota; class Gammaproteobacteria; order Alteromonadales; family Alteromonadaceae; genus Salinimonas; species Salinimonas marina. The sequence goes on along the minus strand of NZ_CP064795.1, from coordinate 3,642,853 downwards.
TGTCTTCCAGCTCGTCTTGTTCCACGCCTTCAATTTCAAAGCTTAGTTCAGCCTGAGCAACGCCTGAAAATCCTGCCATCAAAGCACTCAGAATGACGAATATTGCTGTATGCACGTTAAGCCATCTCATGAAATTTTTAAAGAAGCCTCTGGTTACTGTATGGGATTACGCGGAGCCGGCGTAACGCTTAAAGCAGATTGCCTGACAACGGGGCGAGCCCGGCTGTCGGAATATGAATGCATGAAAAACTGCCCCGCCATGCGAAAACGGCGTTGATGTTACCGTATTTTTTCACCTGTGTTTATTACAGCACGATGGATTTATCGGTTTGCCCCGAGTATACAAAAATTTGTATTTTGTTTCTTATATTTTTGTTTTAACTCACAATTATAAAAGCCGCCTGGTCAGGCGCTGCGGTCCGACATGATCAAATATAGGCAGGTACAGTAGGCAGGGGGAAAAAGTGGCGCTATGATGTGATGAACGGATTTTTAGGATTATGGGCGCCAGGCACAGGTGTCTGATACTGAGTGTTTATCACAGGGAACGAAGTATGAAAGGATGTCTACACGGGATCACCGCGGCGCTGGTGTTGATATTGGTAAAGGTGGGCGGGCTGATGGCCGCCCCGGCTATGGATATGCCGGTAACCGCATTTAGTACCTTACCCCAATATCAGAATGTGCAACTCTCTCCTGACGGCGAACGGGTGGCGTTTATCCAGAACAGCACCGTTAACAACCAAGCCAAAGCTATTTTGCAGGTATATGATTTTGGTAAGCAAAAGCCATTTTATCTGCTGCAGTCTGACAACCAGAAAATTAAAATTAATTGGTACAAATGGGCCAACAAAGACACCCTGGCGGTCAGTGCCCGCTACGAAGTAAAAATTCGCAGCAAGCGCTATTACCGAACGCAAATGTTTTTGATTAATTATTTAAAGGCCGATGGGCGCCCGCGCCCGGTGGCCAATGTCAGTCGCCTGTTGTCCTCCGGCAAGATGGACCATGTACCTCAGTTTATGGATACCGTGGTGGACTGGCTGGATGATGACCCCAATCACATCCTGATGGCCATGGACATGGAAACCCCAAATCTGCCGTCGGTCTACAAGGTAGCACTGGATACGTATAAGCTAACCCGGATAGAACGCGCCAAACGTAAAATCCGCACCTGGATGACCGATCGGCAGGGGCGTCTGCGCCTCGGTGTGACCAATAATTACGATACGGGTGAACGCCGGGTGCTGGTGAAAAAAGACGATGATTGGGAGCCGCTTTTTACTTACAACGCCATGCACGAAAAAGGCTTCTACCCCCAGGGTTTTGGGCTGGATCCTGACATTTTATATTACAGTGCCTATCGTGGCGATCATCTGGCCTTGTACAAGATGCAGCTCAGTACGCAGCAATCCACGCTGGTGTTCAGCGATGACAACTATGATGTCAACGGCCGCCTGCTGTATTCCAATAAAACCAATGACGCCATTGGTATCACCCACGACCAGGCCCCCAATGGTAAACACTACTGGGACCAACGCTGGGAGCCTTTGCAGGCAATGGTTAACCAGGCGATGCCTGGCTATGAAAACTATCTGGTGAGTTTTAGCCAGGATGAGACCCGTTATGTTTTATATTCAGAAGCAGACGGCCGTTCGCCGTATTACAGTGTGGGCGACACCCGGAATAACAAACTTACGGTATTGTTTAACCAGTATCCGCAGCTGCAAAGCATCACCTTCCCCCAGCATCAAAAGCACAGCATCACTACCCGGGATAAGCTTGAAATAGAAGCCTATTTAACGCTGCCTGAACACGGCAGCGCCCCTTATCCCACTATTATCCATCCCCATGGCGGTCCCGACGCCCGGGATTATGCAGGTTTTGATTACTGGACCGCCTATTTTACCAGTCGCGGCTATGCAGTATTGCGGCCTAATTTCAGAGGCTCCTCCGGCTATGGGTTTTCCTTTTCACGGGCGCAGATGCAAGGTTGGGGACTGGCCATGCAGGACGACATCACCGATGCGACCCAATGGATGATAGACGAAGGCCTGGCTGATGCGGAAAAGCTGTGTATTGTGGGGGCCAGCTATGGGGGGTACGCGGCGATGATGGCGACCGTCAGAACCCCGAGTTATTTAGCTGCGCCATCAGTTTTGCCGGAGTGGCCAATCTCAAAACATTAGTCAGTTCTTCGCGTCGGACCGTGACCTACAATTACATCAAAAATCAGCTGGGGTCAGATAGCACAGATTTAAAAGCCCGCTCACCCTATTATGCGGCAGAGGCTATTACGACTCCGCTGTTACTGGTCCATGGTGACGAAGACCGCTCAGTACCGGTGTCGCAAAGCCGTGATATGGCCGAGGAGCTTGAAGATAACGGCCATGACGATTTTCGTTACATAGAGCTGGAAAATGGTGATCACTATTTATCTATTCAGGCAAACCGGCATAAGTTATTTATAGAAATGGAGAGGTTTCTGGCCACCTATCTGCGGTAAGTCTGCTACCGGCGAAGGCAGGGTGGTGGATAATGGCCGGGGTAACGGCTATACCCGCCATCCCCGGGCACCACCACGGGGTCGCTTTTGTTATTGATAATTGCGGGTACCTATAGGCAGCTCTAAGCTGCCCGGGGACCGGAGAAGAAGAAATAATGTCAATAAAATCCGCATATTATTGTATCTGATATGGTGTAACATAATGGGTTTGGTCGTGCTCGCACTGCGTGAGGCAACGGCCTTGTCATGATAAAGGCCCTTAATGGTTAACCCGGTTACCGATACCACAACAACCCCCACTCTGTCGCTATACGAATTTGTGGCTTTAATGGCCCTGATGACCTCGCTGGTGGCGCTGAGTATCGACGCCATGTTGCCGGCTCTTTCCCAAATCGGGCAGGCACTGAACGCAAAAGATGATCATGAGGCGCATTTAATTGTGTCGGTCTTTTTTGCAGGCATGGCGGTGGGGCAATTGTTTTTTGGACCCTTTGCCGATGCCCGGGGCCGGCGCCAGACGATTTTGTTGGGGTTATGTATTTTTGTGGCAGGTTCGCTGGTGTGTATGCAGGCCAGTGATATGCAAACCATGCTGGTGGGCCGACTGATTCAGGCCTTTGGGGTCTCGGGGCCGCGCATCGCCGCGCTGGCCATCATCCGCGATTTGTACGTGGGTGATGCGATGGCGCGGGTGATGTCATTCATCATGATGGTCTTTATTCTGGTACCGATGCTGGCGCCGGTTATCGGTCAGACGGTGTTGTATTTCTTTTCATGGCAACATATTTTCAGTTTATTTCTGGTGGTGGCGGTGATCGCCGGTAGCTGGTTTTTTGCGCGTCAACCTGAAACCTTGCCAGCCGCCCGGCGTAAGGCATTTTCCTGGTATCAGTTCTGGCGGTCATCACGTTTTATTGTGACCCATATGTCCGTCATGGGTTACACCATCGCCATGGGCTGTATCTTTGGTTCTTTTCTGGCTTACTTAAGTGCCTCTCAGACTATTTTTCAGGAGATTTATCATACCGGCGACTGGTTTCCGTATATTTTTGCGACCCTGGCATTTTCTATCGGGCTGGCGTCCTTTTTTAATGGCACCATGGTGATGCGTTTTGGAATGAGTAAGCTGGTGCATGTGGCGCTGTACGGGGTGATTACTTTTGCCCTCGTTTTCAGTGCGGTGATCTGGGCTTATTCTGGCTTGCCTCCGTTAATCACCACCTTAACAATTATGTTTTGCGGGTTTTTCTTCGTCGGGATTTTATTTGGTAACCTCAATGCCATGGCGATGCAGCCACTTGGCGCTATGGCCGGATTGGGCGCCGCTATTATCGGCTCGTTTTCGAGTATGATTGCGGTGCCGGTAGCATTGTTTATAGACAGTTTTCTGACGACCACCCTGACCCCCATCGGCCTGGGTTTTTTAGGCTTTTTTATGCTGGCCTGGGTGGCGGTAAAAACTGGTGATAAAGCCCGGGATAAAGCCGCCGGGTAGGCACGCCTGAAATGAAAAAGCCCGACCAAACTGGCCGGGCAAAAGTGCTTTATAAAGCACCTAACGACAGAAATGGTTAGCCCTGAATAATGGCCTGCATCGTGGTCATATAGCCTCGAAGCTGTTGACCGATTCGCTCCACTCCGTGTTCGCGAATGGCCTGATTAACCTCTACCAGGCGCCGATTGTCTACCTGGTTTGACGACAGCTGTAAGCCTTTGCCCAGCTCAGCGGTGGTGATGGCCGGCATAAAGTGTTCACGCAGTAATGGTGTGGCGGCATTGGCAAACAAATAATTGCCATATTCCGCGGTATCTGAAATCACCACATTCATTTCGTACAGCCGTTTACGGGCAATGGTATTAGAGATCAGTGGGGTTTCGTGCAGCGACTCGTAATAGGCTGATTCTGGCAGAATGCCGGCTTCCACCATCACATCAAAGGCCAGCTCAACCCCGGCTTTGATCATCGCTACCAGTACCAGGCCCTTATCAAAAAAGGCTTGCTCACTGATGGTGCCATCGTATTGCGGGGCCTGTTCAAAACCGCAGCGGCCGGTCTCTTCGCGCCAGCGATGCAAGTTCTCATCACCATTCGACCAGTCTTTCATCATCATCTGGGAAAACTCACCACTGATGATGTCGTCCTGGTGCTTTTCAAACAAAGGGCGCAGCAATACTTTAAGCTCATCAGCCATATCAAAGACTTTGATTTTTGCCGGGTTGGACAAGCGATCCATCATGTGGGTGATGCCACCGATTTTAAGCGCTTCGGTAATGGTCTCCAGACCATACTGAATCAGCGCTGCGGCATAACCTGGCTCAATCCCCTCAGCGGTCATTTTTTCAAACCCGAGTACCGCCGCCACTTGCTGCATGCCGCACAAAATGGTTTGCTCGCCCATCAAATCGGATTTTACTTCGGCCACAAACGATGAGGCCAGAACCCCTGCCCGGTCACCGCCGGTGGCGCTGGCCAGGGCCTTGGCAATCTCCCAGCCACACTGTTCAGGGTCGTTCTCCGGATGGACCGCAATCAGGGTGGGTACGCCAAATCCTCGCTTGTACTCTTCGCGGACTTCGGTCCCCGGACATTTAGGCGCGCACATCACCACGGTGATATCGCTGCGTATCTGCTGGCCTTCCTCCACAATATTAAAACCGTGAGAGTAGGCCAGTGTGGCACCGTGCTGCATCAACGGCATCACGGTTTCGACCACGTTGGCGTGTTGTTTGTCCGGGGTCAGGTTATAGACCACATCGGCGCCAGGAATCAGCGCATCGTAGGTGCCGACCGTAAAGCCATTGTCGGTCGCTCGCTGGTAAGATTCGCGCTGCTGGTCAATAGCAGACTGACGCAGGGCGTAACTGATATTCAGCCCCGAATCCCGCATGTTTAAACCCTGATTGAGACCCTGAGCGCCGCAACCGACGATAACGATGTTCTTGTCCTGCAGATACGCACATCCCTGCGCAAACTCACTGCGCTCCATAAAGCGACACTGTGCCAGTTGATTCAACTGCTGACGTAGCGATAAGGTATTGAAATAATTAGCCATAATGATTTCCGAATATCTTGTTTGTTACCATCTGTATCACGCTGTGCAGATGAATCTGTGTGTAACGCTAGAACCTGAGACTAGGTGAATTTTTTTGTTTTGAAAAATGATATATTCGCAAAACTGTATTTCACAATTTGCAATATTATGGATTTTAGAAGCTTACAGCTATTTACTCATCTGGCCTCCAGTCTGCATTTTGGCCACACAGCGCAGGCAATGTACGTCTCTGCGTCGACCCTGAGCCGTTCGATACAGCGGCTTGAAGAAGAGTGTGGTACCACCCTGTTTGTCCGTGATAATCGTAAAGTGGCACTGACCCATGCCGGACACAAACTACTGGCGTTCAGCCAACAGGTACTGGGAGAGTGGCAGTCCTTAAGAAGCGAATTGCAGCATGACAGCGTGACCTTACAGGGCGAGTTGAGTTTGTTTTGCTCAGTGACCGCCAGTCAGAGTCATCTGCCTGGTCTGCTGCAACGTTTCCGGTTGCAACATCCTGGAGTGGATATCCGCCTGCTCACGGGAGATCCCGCCCGGGCCATCGATTCGGTCAAACAACAGCAGTGTGATGTGAGTATTGCGATTCACACCCCTGATTTCCCCCCTGATTTATCATTTACCGCCCTGGATAATGTGCCATTGGTGCTGATTGCGCCCCGCGATTGGCGACTAACTCAGCTTGAACACATCGACTGGCGGCGTCACCAGCTGATTATGCCCGAACATGGACCGACCCGGCGCAGTGTCTATCACTGGTTTGCCGAACAGGGCATCCGGCCTGATGTATATGCCTCGGTGGGCGGCAATGAAGCGATTGTCAGTATGGTGGCATTCGGGTGTGGAGTGGGGTTTGTGCCCAAAGTGGTGGTGGAGCATTCCACGATGGCCGGCCAGGTGAGCCAGATTAATGTGGCCGATATTGCGCCTTACGCGCTGGGGTTATGCTGCCTGCATTCCCGGCGTCACGAACCTTTGATAAACGCCCTGCTTCAGCTGGAGCTTAACTGAGTGATAAGGCGATCAAGCGCGCGGTAGCCCAGCGCTTCTGCCAGGTGCGACCGCTCTACCCCGGCGCAGTTGTCAATATCGGCAATGGTCCGGGCGACCTTCAAAATACGATGAAACACCCGCATGGATAACTTCAGACTGGTGCAGGCTTGTTGTAAAAATTCCAGATCATTAGTATGCAACTGGCAAACCCGGGCCAGTTCATCAGCCTGTAACTGACTGTTCAGCTTGCCCTGCCGCTGTTGTTGCAACCGGCGGGCCTGAGCAACCTGTTTACAGGCTTCCAGCGCGCTGTCAGACTTGCCGGTGGGGGGCGGCGACAAAATATAATCAGGCAGGCGCGGCACCTCCACCTGTAAGTCAATCCGATCCAAGAGCGGCCCTGACAGCCGGTTGATATAGCGTAAGGTGGCATCGACTGAGCTTCGGTTGTCATGGATATCCCCGGTAGGGCTGGGGTTCATGGCGGCAATCAGCTGAAAACGCGCTGGATACGTGGCCTGACTATGGGCCCGGCTGATGCAGATATCGCCGGTTTCCAGTGGTTCGCGCAACACATCCAGTGAGCGGCGTCCGAACTCCGGAAACTCGTCTAAGAACAATACGCCATTATGCGCCAGGGAAATTTCGCCGGGCAAGGGCTGACTGCCGCCGCCGGTTAATGCTACCGCCGAGCAGGTATGATGGGGGCCCTAAACGGACGTTCAAACAAGGTATTCCGATGTAATGGCTGCCCTTTTACCGAATGAATGGCCGCGACCTCTAATGCTTCTGCCACCGATAGCGGCGGTAATAAGCTCAATAAACGACTGGCCAGCAAACTCTTGCCGGTACCTGGCGGTCCCACAAACAAAATGTTGTGCCCGGCAGCGGCGGCCAGCAGCAGGGTACGCTTGGCCTGGTGTTGGCCGATGATATCATCCCAGCGGGCGAGCGCTTGAGGGCCGCGGGGAGTAGCCGGGCAGGCGGCAGCCAGTTTGGTAAGCAACACGGTGCCGGCCAGGTGATGATACACCGCCAGTAAGTCGGCGGCGGCGTAGCCCTGTAAGGCGTCAATAAGTTCGGCTTCACTTAAATTCGCCTCAGGAAATACTACCTTAGCCTCAATCTGGCGAGCGCCTAGCAGGGCCGGAACCACCCCTTGTACGGCTTTTAAGGCGCCATTAAGGCCAAGCTCGCCAATAAATTCGGTATCTTGCAGGGCGGTTTCGGGCAACAGTTCGCAGGCCACCAAAATGCCCAGAGCGATGGCCAGATCGTAGCGACCGCCCTGTTTGGGAATGGTGGCCGGCGCCAGATTCACGGTGATGCGTTTGGCAGGGAATTCAAAACCGCTGTTAATCAGCGCACTGCGAACCCGGTCCCGGGCTTCTTTTACACAGGTCTCTGCCATCCCCACTAAATGAAAAGCCGGTAAGCCATTGGCCAGATGTACCTCTACCTGCACTTTGGGCGCATTAACGCCTTCGCCGGCGCGGGTATGAATGACGGCGTAGCCCATAAGGTGGTTCCAACACGTAGAAAAACCTAAGGGTATCGCGCCTCTGGCCGGGGCGGTACTGGCCTTAAGAGGGGTTATACCTCGTCTTTATCAATATCCCCGATCTGGCGTCTGAAGATAGGAAACTCCCAGTTCCAGTGCAAGGCGCTCATCCGCAACGCCACGGTGGTTATTAACGATCCCAGAATACACAGCGAATAGGGTACCGCCAGATAAAACAGACCTGCATACACCAGCCCCCGGTTAAACAGGCGGTAGCATACAACTGGCCGCGCATAACCATTGGAATCTCCCGGCAAATCACATCACGTATCAGGCCGCCAAAAATACCGGTGGTGGTCCCCATGGTAATGGCGATGACCATCCCGGTCTCGCCGATAAGCGCTTTTTCTATGCCGATAATATTAAATAACCCTAACCCGAAGGCATCGACGATCATCAGATAATTGCCATGTAAGTTGGACTTCAGGCGTAACAAAAGAATGGTGATGAACGCCGCTCCATAGGTGGAATACAGATAATCTGCCTGTTTGACCCAAAAGATAGGCTCATCAAGCAAAACATCCCTCAGGGTACCGCCACCCAGGGCGGTGATGGAGGCCAGCACCACCACCCCGAAACCATCTACATCTTTTTTGTATGCCATCAGTGTGCCGGAGACCGCAAAAAATGCGACGCCAATCACGTTTAAAAAATGAAACCAGTCGTCAGACACCAGCGACGCCCCTTTTAGCCGAGAAGTGGATTTTTCAGGCCTCGCCCACCCAGGTAAAAGGCTTGAACATGATCTTTGTTTTATGCTATTTATTGGGTTCGCGCCGCCGGGAGGATCAGCCATTTCTTCCAAAACAAGTAAATTGTTGGCGTGATAACCATCCGAATATCCTCTGTAGTCCTGATCAAAACGGTATCAGGTCCGTCTGTACTGTGCTGTTTACCGCACAGCGCTCACGTTGTGCCTTATCTGAGTGACCAAGTCAGTACATTGATGTGCTGTTAAATTAAGCGATTGTAAAAATTGTTGTCCATTTGGTGAATTGTTTGATCACGCCGTTTGGGCGTTTTTACGACCTGCTGTATGATTTGCCTGATAACTCATTTGCTGTCATCCGGCAGCGTCATGGGCGTTATAGCCCGACTGATAAGGAATAAACATGGCAAAGCAACCTGCTGAACACATCTGGTTTAACGGTGAAATTAAACCCTGGCAAGAAGCCACCGTGCACGTAATGTCGCACGCAATTCACTATGGGTCGTCGGTTTTTGAAGGGGTGCGTGCTTACAAGACCCCAGATAAAGGGACCTGTGTGTTCCGTTTACAGGAACATACCCGGCGCTTGTTCGATTCCGCCAAAGTGTATCGAATGACGATCCCCTTTAGTGTCGAAGAGATTAACAACGCCACGCTTGAGATCATCCGCAAAAACAAGCTGCAAAGCGCTTATATCCGTCCCATTGCGTTTTATGGCGACATTGGTATGGGCTTGCAGGTGCCTTTTGGTCAGGAAGCCGAAGTGACCATTGCTGCTTTCGAATGGGGTGCCTATCTGGGTGAAGAAGCCATTAAAAATGGGGTCGACGCCGGTATCTCGTCATGGAACCGTCTGGCGGCCAACACCATGCCCACCGGTGCCAAAGCCGGCGGTAATTATCTGTCTTCGCAGCTGATTTCCATGGAAGCCAGACGCCATGGTTATGGCGAAGGTATCGCACTGGATGTGAATGGCTACATCAGTGAAGGTGCCGGCGAGAATATCTTCATTGTCCGTAACGGCGTGGTGACCACTACCCCTAAAACCGCTGCCATTCTGCCTGGCATAACCCGCGACACCGTCATGACCCTGTTACGTGATATGGGTTATGAAGTCCGCGAAGAAAATATTGCCCGGGAAGCAATGTACCTGGCTGACGAAGTCTTTATGTGTGGCACTGCTGCTGAAGTCACGCCGGTACGGAGTGTCGACGGCATTGCGGTGGGCCACGGCGGCCGCGGCCCAATCACTGAAAAAGTACAGGATAAGTTCTTCGGCTTGTTTAATGGTACCACCGAAGACAAATGGAACTGGTTAACCCCAGTCTACGACTAACCTAAAAATTGGAATGTATTATGCCCAAGTTACGATCAGCAACTACCACTCAAGGTAGAAATATGGCCGGAGCCCGCGCATTATGGCGGGCGACAGGAATGAAAGACAACGACTTTGGCAAGCCTATTATTGCAGTGGCCAATTCGTTTACGCAGTTTGTGCCTGGGCATGTACATTTAAAAGATATGGGTCAGCTGGTGGCGCGCAGTATTGAGCAAGCCGGCGGTGTGGCCAAAGAATTTAATACCATTGCGGTGGACGATGGCATCGCGATGGGTCATAGCGGCATGCTTTACAGCCTGCCGTCCAGAGAAATTATCGCCGACTCGGTAGAGTATATGGCGAATGCCCACTGCGCGGATGCGTTGGTGTGTATTTCTAATTGCGACAAAATCACCCCCGGCATGTTAATGGCCGCCATGCGGCTGAATATCCCGGTGGTGTTTGTCTCGGGCGGCCCCATGGAGGCGGGCAAAACCACCTTATCTGACCAGATTATTAAACTGGATTTGGTGGATGCCATGGTGGCGGCGGCGGATGATAAGGTCAGTGACCAGGATTCCACCGAGATAGAGCGCTCGGCCTGCCCTACGTGTGGCTCCTGCTCTGGCATGTTTACTGCCAATTCAATGAACTGTCTTACGGAAGCCCTGGGCTTGTCCCTGCCAGGTAATGGCTCCATGCTGGCCACCCATGCTGATCGTGAGGCACTGTTTATTCGGGCCGGCGAAGTCGCCGTGCAGTTGTGCAAGCGCTGGTATGGGGATGACGACGCCAGTGCCCTGCCACGCTCGATTGCCAACTTCCAGGCCTTTGAAAATGCCATGAGTCTGGATATTGCCATGGGCGGCTCCACCAATACCATTTTACATCTGCTGGCCGCCGCGATGGAAGGTGAGGTGCCCTTTAGCATGGACGATATTGATCGGCTGTCCCGCCACGTGCCACATTTGTGTAAAGTGGCGCCGGCCACCCCCCAATATCACATGGAAGATGTACACCGTGCCGGTGGGGTGCTGGGCATCCTCAATGAGCTGAACCGAGCCGGGCTGTTGCACGGAGATGCGCATCATGTACTGGGGGGTACGATAAGTGAGGTCATCAGCGCGTGGGATATCACCAATCCTGAAAATAAACAAGCCGATGAGTTTTACCGCGCCGGACCAGCCGGGATCCGGACCACCAAAGCATTTAGCCAGAGTTGTCGGTGGCCACAAGCCGATACCGATCGTGAACATGGTTGTATCCGCGCTCGGGAACATGCCTTTAGTCAGGAAGGCGGGCTGGCGGTATTGTATGGAAATCTGGCCCCGGATGGCTGCATTGTGAAAACCGCCGGCGTCGATGAGTCGATTCACACCTTTACCGGCCGCGCCCGTATTTTTGAATCTCAGGATGAAGCGGTAGCAGCGATTCTGGACAACCAAATCGTCGCCGGGGACGCACTGGTGATCCGCTACGAAGGGCCAAAAGGCGGGCCGGGAATGCAGGAAATGCTGTACCCCACCTCTTATCTTAAATCAAAAGGGCTGGGTAAAGCCTGTGCACTGATCACCGATGGCCGGTTCTCTGGTGGCACCAGCGGCTTGTCCATCGGGCATTGTTCGCCGGAGGCCGCCAGCGGTGGCGGTATTGCGCTGGTAGAAGAAGGCGACACCATCCAAATCGATATCCCCAATCGCGGGATCAATGTGGCGCTGAGTGACGAGCAGATGCAGCAGCGACGTGATGCCATGCTGGCCAGCGCCCGCCCGTGGAAGCCAGCCACCCGTGAGCGTCAGGTCTCCCTGTCATTGAAAAACTTTGCGCTACTGGCCACCAGCGCCGACAAAGGCGCGGTGCGGGATCGGGCCAAGCTGGAGGATGTATGAGCATCAGTGACCACGATTATCTGAAAAAAATCCTGTTAGCCCCGGTTTACGAGGTGGCCGTGGCCAGTGAACTGGTGCCAATGTCTCGATTGTCCGGAGAGCTGGGCAACTCGGTTTTTCTGAAGCGGGAAGACCAGCAGCCGGTTAAGTCCTTTAAATTGCGCGGCGCCTACAACCGGCTGTGCACCTTGAGTGAGGCGCAGCAACAGGCGGGGGTCATCGCTGCTTCGGCCGGTAATCATGCCCAGGGCCTGGCCTATGGCGCTCATGTAAAAGGCATCAAGGCCACCATTGTGATGCCTGAAACGACACCTGAAATCAAGGTGGACGCGGTTCGCCGGTTTGGTGGCCAGAGCACCGACGTGGTGCTGTTTGGTACCAACTTTGATGAAGCTAGTAACAAGGCAAAAGCGTTGGCGCAGGCCCATGGGTATACATTTATTCCGCCCTTTGATGATGCCGATGTGATTGCCGGTCAGGGCACGGTGGCCAAAGAATTACTGGAGCAAAATCCACAGCTGGACATGGTGTTTGTGGCGGTAGGCGGTGGCGGGTTAGCCGCCGGCATTGCGGTGTATCTGAAACAATTGAAGCCCTCCATCAAAATCATTGCCGTAGAGGCCGAGGAGTCGGCCTGTTTTGCCGCGGCCCTGAAAGCCGGCGAACCTGTGGCGCTGCCATCGGTGGGGATTTTTGCTGATGGCGTGGCGGTGAAAACCATGGGCCAGGAAACCTTCCGGCTGTGCCAGCGGCTTATTGATGAAACCATGACGGTCTCAAATGATGAGATTTGTGGTGCCATTAAAGACATCTTTGATGACACCCGGGTCATTGCCGAGCCCGCCGGTGCATTGTCGGTGGCGGCGATTCGAAAGTACATCAAGCAGCATAAGGTAAAAAATCTGCAGCTGGGCGGCATTCTGTGTGGCGCCAATACCAATTTTCATACTCTGCGCTATGTTTCTGAGCGGTGTGAGCTGGCAGAACAAAAAGAAGCGGTATTTGCGGCGACCTTGCCGGAACGGCCCGGCGCTTTTAAGCAATTTTGCGAAACCCTGGGTGGAAAAAATATCACCGAGTTTAATTATCGGTTTGGTAATCGCACCGAGGCCCATGTGTTTGTGGGGGTTAAACTAAAAGGGGGCAGTCAGAATGCAGTGAGTTGCAACAGCACCTCACCCGTAAAGGCTTCGGTTGCTTTGATTTGTCAGACAACGAGCTGGCGAAGCTGCATGTCAGGCATATGGTGGGTGGGCGCTCGGCCCAGGTACAAAATGAAACCCTGTTTGCCTTTGAGTTTCCGGAATACCCGGGCGCGCTGCTGCGTTTTTTAAACACCCTTGGCGAGCGCTGGAATATCACCCTGTTCCACTATCGCAACCATGGCGCGGCCAAAGGGCTGGTGCTGGCGGGCTTTGATATTCCGCCGGCCAGCAGAATGGTGTTTGATGAACATCTGGCGGCGTTGGATTATACCTATACCGACGTCACCAGCGACCCAGCATACCAGTTCTTTCTGGCCAGCGAATAACCGTCCCTACTCCGCCGCCTGCGACAGGGTGGCGGCATCAAACACCTGAATCATATCCAGTCCGGCATTATCCGGGGTGGAGCCACCAATAACATACACTTTGTCATCTAATGTTGTAGCCTGATGATGCCGCCCCTCTTTTAACGGTAAGCTGGCCGGCGTCCATTTTTGGGTGTTGAAGTCCAGTACAAAAGAGGCGCTCAGGTCGGTGTAATGGCCAAAGGTAAAGAGCTGGTCCTGCCAAACCGTGGTGGAATGGGCGCTTAATGGCCGGGGTAAAGGTGTCAGGGTCTCCCATTGATTGGCGGCAGGGTCGAACCGTTCTACCACGGTGCTGGCACCCTTGCCATCGTAGCCGCCCACCGCATAGATCTGGCCCTGATAGGTCACTGCGGTGGTTTCCCGGGCAGTGGGCATAGGCGGCGCCAGCGACCAGCTATTGGTATTGGTGTCGTACACCGCCACCAAGGATGACTGGGTCATATTGCCGGTCTCCCAGTCACGATGCCCGCCACCCAGCACATAGATTTTCTCATTCAGATACACCGCGGCATTCATCCGGGTCGGATACGGCAGTGGGGCAACTTCGGTGATGGTGCGGCTTTGGGTATCAAACACTTCGACCCGACTTTCATAGGTGTAGGTGTCATTTTGATGGGATATGCCCCCAATCAGATAAATTTTCCCCGCGCCATCGTAGACCGCCGAAAAATACCGGCGAGGAATAATATGATCATGCAGCACCTGAATATTTTGAGTGTCGGGGTCAATAATCTCCACATCATTAAGCCATTTACCTCCATGCGAGCCCCCGAATACATAGATGGTGTCGCCATCATTAGCCACGGCTTCACCAAAGCGAGCGGTCTCCAGTTTGAACGGTAACTGCGTTGTAAACTCTGTTGGCGTGGTGCGCGAACAGGCCGTGACCAGCAGCATACATAACGCTGTGGCTGCCCCATGAGTGAGCTTACGATACAACATGATTTTCCTTAATGGGTTGAGGTGTGTTGGAACCGGGATGCCGGCGCCGCCACCCGGGCGGCGCCGTACAACGAAGATATAAGATCAGTGCAGCTCAACATTTTCCAGGTGCTGTACGATTTCTGGCCAAACCAGCGCCATGATGTCCTGCCGCAGCGCTGCGCTTTCTTCACAGTATTTCAGCGCACCGTCGGCGGCTGAGTCCAGCCAGTGATTTTCGCGCAAAGCATTGATAAAACTGGATAACACATTTTTATCGTAAAACTCCGGCGAGCTCATCCCGTACAAGGTGGAAAGCCGTTCAGCAACTTTGCGGCTGGTACGCTCCAGTTGCCCGCGGCTGACGACCCGCTCTTTTTCAATGATGGTTAATACCACGGCATAACGCTGGAAGGTTTCCTGCATACACCGGCTCAAAAGCCAGGCACTGTGAAAGGCTTTATTGTTGGCTTCAGGCGGTAATAAACAGTCGCCCTGCTCGCGCAACAGACCCTGCTCAATCATCTGAGAAATAAGCTTATCGGTATACGCCAGCGCTTCATCCTGGGTCATATGGATAAACAATTCACGCTGTAACAAGGGGTACAATGCGGCCACCAGCCGCAGCACATAGTCGCGCCGACAGGCTTTATGACCAAACACCGCCGCCATCGCGATGCCGGGCAAGGCAAACAGATGCAAAATATTATTACGATAATACGTTAAAAAGACGGCGGCATCTTTTTGTGGCTGTATCAGCTTGCCATAGCCATCATTGGTGACCGAAAAACGCTCGAGTTTAAGGACATGCGAGAGCATCTCCTCAGCGGTATTATCCGGTATCGTGGCATCTTCGGAAAACGGGGCCTGGCGCAGTAAGGTTAAATAGTTATCCAGGGCATGGGACAATTCGCTTTCGCTCATGGTCTTGTTTTTGGAAGACAACAAACACAAGGCGGATAACGCCATGCCATTGATTGCCGCCGCACGGTTAATGCGCAGCATCACTTCATTGGCCAGTTCGTTCACCATCGGCGTTAACCAGGCTGGCTTTTTATCAGGCTCTGCCGGTAAGGTTTCCCGCCAGTGCGGGATCTGCTTTTCCAGGTACTGGTTCAGATGGATTGGCTCGCCAAAGTTAACATAGCCATAGCCATAGTTTTTAAGTTTGCGGATGGCCGAAAATACCTGCCAGGTTGATTCTTTTTTCTTGGAGCTGCCTTTTAACTCGTTCAGGTAGCTTTTAACTTCCATCACATTTTCATAGCCAATGTACACCGGCACAATACTCACCGGCCGGTTGACGCCTTTTACCAGCGCCTGCATGGTCATGGCCAGCATCCCGGTTTTAGGCGGGATGAGACGCCCGGTGCGGCTGCGCCCCCCTTCCGGGTAATATTTGACTGAATACCCTTTGTTAAACAGCAGCTCCAGGTATTCACGAAAAACCGCGGTATAGAGTTTATTACCGGCGAAACTGCGCCGTAAGAAGAAGGCCCCGCCCCTTCTGAAAATCTTGCCCACCGGCCAGAAATTCAGATTGATGCCCGCGGCAATATGCGGTGTGACCAGCCCCTCATGATAAATAACATAGGTTAAAAGCAGGTAATCCATGTGGCTACGGTGGCAGGGCACATAGATAATTTCATGGCCGTTACGGGCCAGTTCCCGTACCCGGTCGCTGTGAGACACGCCAATACCATTGTAAATTTTGTTCCAGATACGGGTGAGCAGCCGATCGCCAAACCGCACCAGTCCTTCCCGGTAATCGGCCGCAATTTCATTGATATACTTACGGGCATCCTGACGGGCCTGGTCGCTGGAGCTGTTTTTTTGCTTGCTTTGTTCATTAATAGCACGCTTGACGGCGGCGGAGCCCAGTACGGCATTGTGCAGCTCCTGACGTTCCAGCAGCGTGGGGCCGGTCAGGCTCTGGCGCTTGCGCTGAAAATGCGTGCTGGCGACCCGTACCAGCTTGTGAGCAATAGATTCGTCTGAGCCATGCTGTGTGGCCATCGCCCTGGAAGAAACCGATTTACTAAAGCTGACAAAGTTGTCCCGGCCCAGAAACAACACAATAAACAATTTTCGTAGCCATGAGGGCGCAGCCACATCGGCAATTAAGTCACTCAAATCCGGCGTGCCTTTGCCAGGCGCCCTGCCCCAGGAAATAAAGACCGGTACCACCTGCACATCAAGCTCCGGATTTTCGCGGTGAATATGAAACAAATCGGTGAAGACTTTCTCAATATCGGTTTTTACCTTGCCTCGGGCGAGCACCCGCTGGGTTTTGCGTAAAAACAAACAGGTGGGATACTCATGGTCACTGAGGGCCAGATGGCCGGTTGGATCAGGCAGCCCCAGGCGCTTGGTGGCCATTTTAAGGGCCAGCTGGTCGGTCACAGAGTTACTGGGAAGCAGATAAATAATGGGCTTTTGACGATCGATGCCCAGCTCTGATTCTACATTCGAAGGAATGGTATGCGGCTTGACCAGCCATTTAACCGGGTAATGAAACACTGACAAAAGTGTTCGACGCATCCACGACATGTAAAAAAATCCTGTGTGATAAAAACCGGCGCAGTGTACCACAACTCGTGGCTAAAACTTAAAGCGGGGCGGGCGCGGCAGAACGTGCCTATGCTGGAGGTTGCTTACGCTTTGCCGTCCAGGCACCGACCGCGGCCAGAATGGTGGTGACAAACGCTCCCCAGACCCAGTCCACAATACTCATACCCAACGGCCAGCCGGCAATAATCGAATACGCCGTCAGGTTATAGGTACCGTAAGCTGTGGCACCCAGAATAAAGCCATTGGCGGCAGCAGCCCCGACCGGACGATACCGGGCCGGACGCACCGCCAGCATAACGACTGCCAGACCATACAATAGATAAAAGGTGAGCCACGGCCAGGTAATAAACGGGTCGCGTAAGAGCCCGGCAAACGCTTCCATATAGCGGGGGCGAGCAACCACGCCCAGCCACAAACCGTCAAGAATGCCAAAGGCAATCAATACGCTTAGATAGGTGGCGCCAAAAGTCGAAGTTTTTGTGGTCATGATGGTGCTAACGCAGCGCGGCACTATTTGGTTCAAAAGTAACCGCTAAATTTGTCGCGGCTACAGGTCTGCCGTCAGGGTAAAGGTGGTCAGGTCATCATCGGAGCTGACCGCCAGGGTGCCCTGATGGGCAATAGCAATCTGCGAAGCAATAAATAGCCCCAGCCCGAGCCCTTTATGACTGCTTTGCGAGGGACTACGCCAGAATGGCTGAAACAGGCGGGCCTGCACCTCATCGGGGATGGGCTCGCCGCCATTGGCAACCCGGATTATCAGCTGTCCGTTTTGCTGAAGCGCTTCTACCTGCACCGGCTGGTTAGGATCGCCATGCACGACCGCATTAATCAGTAAATTAGATAATAGCTGAGCAAGACGCCCGGCATCGCACACTACCGGTTCTGGTAACGAGATATGGGCAGTAAATTCACGTTTGGGGTGCTGAGATTCCAGTTCCGAAATTGTATGCTTTAACACTTCGGTTAAATTAGTGCAGGTGGTTTTTTTAATTGGAATGCCCTTACCCATTTGGCCGTGAGTAAAGTCCATAATATTGTCGGTCAACAGGGAAATACGCTTGGAACTGTTCTCCATTCGCTTTAACACCGAGGCTGCTTCTTTGGCGATGGGCATCAGCTTTAATACATCCAGGCCCATCATAATGGACGACAGTGGTGTGCGTAGATCATGCCCTAAAATCGCAATGTATTGCTCGCGCAGATGCGCCATCTGCTGCTCTTCCTGCAGTGCCTGATTGGCCGCACTTAAGCGATATTCGGTGGTAAGCTGCCGGGAAATAAGCTGTGCGAACGACTCAATCATACTCTTGGTTTTTTCAGTTTTGAGTCTGACGGGTAATGGGTCAAGGCCACAAAGCGTACCAAAAAAGTTTCCCTGGGCATCATAAATAGGCCAGGAAAAATAGCTTTCAAAGCCAAAGTTTTTCGGGATTGGATGATTGCGGTATTGTTCATCCTGTTGCACGTTGTCGATAATAATCGGCTGGTTGGAAATTCTCACTACGTCACAAAAGGTATCACAAATTTCCAGATTATCGCCGGGCAGCAGGTTAAAATTCACATCGTCAAGCACTTCACAGGCGGTCCACTTTTCAGGAGTCACCCGGGAGATACACACAAAGCGTAAGCCGGTGGTGTCGGCAATCATACTTAAGATGGTCGGCACCGACTCAAGTGTCTGTATAGCTTTAATATCCTGTTCGATGGATGTGTCCATGCCCAAAAAACTACCTGCCCTTGTAAAATGTCATGATAGCAGAAACTACTGGACTCATGACGGGATATTCATCAAAGAGGCTATGCATATCATGCTGGTAAAGAATTCGCAATGAAACTCGTTGATTCCAAGGGGCACTGCTTCGGTTAACCCATAAGGTGGGCACCGGCGGTGCCGGGTTATGTGTAAGCAGACCCGGCAAAAAGTATGGTAAGGCAATGCGTCCAACCCAAAAATAGCTTAACATTCGCTTCTTTTTGGATTGTCGGTGTGCCCGCATTGAAGTGACTGCCTGGCGCCGGCATATTGTAATATTACCAGGGAAAGCCCCTATGTTTGTACAATTGGAGTGTCGGCCGGTGTTGGCGGGTCGCTGGTTTGGGATGCCCGGCTTACGCCTGGATGAACGCCAGCTTGTGGTACAAAGCATGGCCGGCCCCCGATGTATTGACCTAAGCGCTCTTATCGCCTACCCCCGCTATTTTGAAGGGGTCTTCAGCGCCCGCTGGCAACTGAAAACCCGGGACGGCACCATCATGCTGCGCTGGCTGCCCAAACAACAACTGACCCGGCTTCACCAGCAGGTTACCCGGCTGCTTACCCATCAGGCGCAAGAGCGGGTGGCGGCCGTCCACCGCCGGTTTGTGCTGCAGGCTGGCAACCGGTATCTGCGTGACAGCCAGCAGCCCGGCCTGGCCGGGGAAGTCGCTGTAATGCTTGCGCTTTACCGGCAATCTCTGCCCGAATCGCAGACCTTACCTGACCATACCCAACGCACCTTAGATAAACTACAACAGGTACATCCCCTAGGCGATTATACCGCTACCTTGCGTCAGCGTTTTGAGCAACAGCAAAAACAGCAATACACCGATTTCTTTGCCCAGGCTGAAGCGCATCCGCTAAACCGCGAGCAACAACAGGCAGTGATTCGAAACAATGATCGTAATCTGGTGCTGGCCGCCGCCGGCACCGGTAAAACCTCAGTAATGGTGGCCAAGGCGCTGTATCTGCTGCAAAGCAAGCAGGCTAACGCCGATGAAATTCTGATCCTGGCGTACAACAGTGCCGCGGCTACTGAGTTACGCGAACGCCTGGCGGCGCGCGCCGCCAGCCTTGGTTTATCCCCGGTACCGGCAAACGCCCACCACTCAGACGTTGCTTCAGGCGGTGCCGGGACCTTACCGACGGTGCTGACCTTTCATGCGCTGGGACGTCAGATTTTGAAGCACAGTGGTCACAGCCTGCAGCTTTCGCCATTGTCCCAGGACGAGGAAGCCCTGCAGCGCTGGGTCGCCGACTGGCTCAGACAACAGTTTGAACACAGTGAGTGTGTGACCAGCCAGCTGATACCGCTGGTGTGCGCGCCTGAGCCTGAGGAGCAACAGTATAAGACGGACTGGGTCACCCTTAATGGGGAAAAAGTTGCTCACTACCGGCACTGGCTCATCGCCAACTGGCTAGGTATGCATGGTATCGAGTATCAATACCAACCCCGTAATGCGCAAGCCTGGCCTACCGACAAGCCCCCGGGAGTTATCGGCCGACCTTTTTGCTGGTTCATGAAAATGTCTATTTGCTCTATGTGGATCCGGATGCCCCTGAGCTGGCGCTCCACTGGCAACAACAGATGGATCAGCAACATACTGTGGCGCTGGACGTCAGTGATCAGCAATGGCTGGAGGGCACGTTTTTACAGGTACTCCGCCGCCAGATAGGGGCGCTAAGGCCGTTAGAACAAGTGCTATCGGCTGGGGATATCTTCACCCGGTTCCATGAACAGGGCCTGCTGGCTAAGGCGTTGCGGCGGTTAACCCGGGCATTAACGGTCGTCCGGGCGCAAAATCTTGACGATCAGACGCTTGCAGCGCGCTTACAACACTACCCTCCAGCCAGCGCAAGGGTGTGGGCCAGCGCCTTGCAGCGCTTGCATGAGGCTTATCAGCAACAGCTGCACAGCACCGACAGTATCGATTTTGACGCCATGATTGTGCAGGCCGGTAACCTGATTGGCTCACAGCATTACCAACCCGGATACCGCCACATTCTGGTGGATGAATTTCAGGATATATCGGCGCCGCGCATGCAGCTGCTGCAACAGTTATTGGATAAGGGCCCCGCTCCTACCCTGACCGCCGTGGGAGATGACTGGCAGTCCATCTATCGTTTTTCAGGAAGTCAGCTGGCGTTGACGACACGCTTTGAGGCGTATTTTGGCAGTCATTGTCTGACCCTGCTTCAACAGACCTTTCGTTATAACAGCAGCATTGCGCATACCGCCGGCTTGTTTGTGATGCAAAATCCGGAGCAGTATCGAAAGCAGGTGGTCAGTGCCCATCAAAGCGACACCCCAC
This sequence comes from Salinimonas marina, assembly GCF_015644725.1. Lineage (NCBI taxonomy): Bacteria > Pseudomonadati > Pseudomonadota > Gammaproteobacteria > Alteromonadales > Alteromonadaceae > Salinimonas > Salinimonas marina. Next base: position 3,621,688 of record NZ_CP064795.1, on the reverse strand, counting down.
AGGTGTTTCTGCTCGATGATCAGATTTATTCCCAACAAGACCCGGCCCAGCGGGCCAAACAGGTGGTCATGGCGCTGCGTAAACAAAATCCTGAGGCGAAAATCGCCATTATGGCGCGTTATCAGTTCTGGTTGTCCCAGGCCAAAGAGGCGTTGCGGCCACTATCGCAGACGCATCTTTGCTACTGGACCTTTCATGGGGCCAAGGGCCTGGAGGCTGATCATTGTATTTTACTGGGGTTTAACCAGGGCAGCCGGGGCTTTCCCGGCGCCAGTCAGGATGATGCATTGGTAGAAGCGCTGCTGCCCAGCGTCGATGCATTTCCTTATGGCGAAGAACGCCGGCTGTGTTATGTGGCGCTGACCCGGGCTCGTCATAGTTGTTATATTATTGCTGATCCCCGTAAGCCATCACCCTTTGCACAAGAGTTACGCCAGCCTGAGTATCAGGTGAAAACCTTAAGTGAACGGTTTGGCCAGAGTCTGCCCGAGGCCCGGTCGCAAGCCACCGCCTGCCCGGAGTGTGAGCAGGGAGTGCTAACCCCGGTCCAGGGTCATGACGGGCTGGTTTATCAATGCACCACCGGCGAACCCTGCCCGGCGCAAATCCGGGTTTGTCCTGAGTGTCAGGCACCTGCGATTGCTCAAAAGACCCAGTCGGTATGTGTCAAATCCGATTGTCAGTTTACCCAACCATTGTGTCCGAACTGTGCGCGACCACTGGCGCTGCGTTCAGGGCCCAATGGTCAGTTTTATGGCTGCACAGGGTATGGGGCAGCCAGTGAACCGTGTCGTTTCACCACCGCGGTGCGCTGACCGGGCGGTTATCGTTTTTTATGCGAAGCCTGTTATTCTCCGCCGTAGTGCCTATAATGCGCACCATTTTTTGCAGATAGGGTAACAGGCCATATGAGACTGACAGTGATAGGAGTAGGATTAGGGTATTGGTTGAGTGCCGGCGCGGTGGCGGCCAACTGGAGCGAAACTGAATTGCACCTGCAGCAGGGGCAGCTGAATCAGCCCTTCGCCTCGCAACCAGGCACCGATATCGATACCACCGTGGTGACGTTCCAGCATGCCAGTGGCTGGGACTATGGCAGCAACTTTTTCTTCTTTGATTACGCACGTACCGACAATGGCGATACCCTGTATGGCGAGTGGTACCCGGTTTTTAGTAGTCAGCAGTTGCTGGATGTGTCTTATTCCGGCCTGATTAGTGATATTGGTCTGGTGGCCGGCATTAATGCCGGACCTGATGCTGAAGTGCTTAAATACCTGCCCGGTATTCAGATCAACTGGAACCTTCCCGGTTTCAGCTTTTTCAATACCCTCATCACCGCCTATATTGATGACAGCAATGGCATCGACGCAGGCGGCGCGCCTAAAGAAGACGACAGCATGATGGTGGATATTGCCTGGCGTTATCCTGTGACGATTGGCACTCAGAATTTTTCTGTAGAAGGGCATGCTGAGTATATCGACTCACGTGGCACCGAGGTGCCCACCGTGCAGGTAAAAGACTGGCTGCTGACCCAGGTTCAGGTGCGTTGGGACGCAGGTCAGGCGTTAACCGGTACTCAGGACAAATTGTTTGTAGGTATTGAATATCAGTACTGGAACAACAAGCTTGGCACCCACGAGGATGAAAGTGCGGTGCAGCTGTTGGGTGTCTGGCGCTTTTAACGGTTAAGTGGTCAGCCTGGCGAAGCACCTGAAAGGGCCCCGCCATGCCTTTTCAGGTCAGCGGTGGTCGCCGAGGCTACCACGAGCACAGAGGCCACCAAGCGCAGCCGGTTAAAAGGTCAGCACCACTTTACCCACATGTTTGCCGGCGGCCATATACGCAAACGCCTGTTGGTATTGTTGCCAGTGAAATTCACGGTCAATAACCGGCGCCAGGTGGTTGGCGTGAATGGCATTACACAATGCCTGCAAAGAGCTTACCGGGCCAACAGCAATGCCGCGTAAGGTGGCATGGGCCTGTAAAATCTGTAACGGGTTGACGCTGCCGTCTTTACCGCCCAGGTAGCCAACAATATTGATTTGCCCGCCCGGCGCGATGCAGGCCAGAGACTGGCTCAGGGTATTGGGCCCACCGACCTCCACAATATGGTCGACTTTACGGCCCCCGGTTAGCTCAATCACCTGTTCGGCCCATTGCGGATGGGTTTGATAATTGACCGTGTGCCGGGCGCCCTGCTCTTTAGCGAGCTTTAGTTTGGCGTCGCTGGAGGACAAGGTAATGACCTGCGCACCATGCATCAGCGCCAGTTGCTGGGCAAACATCGAAACCCCGCCGGTACCCTGCACCAGCACCCAGTCACCGCTTTGAATATTGCCCTTGGTAACCAGCGCCTGCCATGCCGTGACGCCGGCACAGGGTAGCGTCGCTGCCTGCGAAAAGGATAAACCTTGCGGCATGCTGACCACCCCATTGGCCGGCATGACCTGATATTCGCTTAAACACCCTGGCAACGGGCCGCCCAATGATTGCGCGCCCGGTGAGTCGGCCAGCTCGCCGCTTTGCCAGCCTTGCCAGAAGCTGCCGACTATCTGGTCGCCGTTGCCGACACGGGTTACCCCGGGGCCCACTTCAACCACTTCACCGGCGCCATCTGACAAAGGGACCAGGCCGGCAGGAAAGTCTTCGTGGTACTGCCCATTCACAACTTCCCAGTCACGATAATTAAGCGCCGCGGCTTTCATTTTTACCAGCACCTGACCGGGGCCCGGCGAGGGAATATCCACCGCCTGGGTTATCAGATTCTGCGTGCCGTAGGCAGTACCAATAGCGACTTGTTGCATGTTCACTCCGCAAATTTAAACTGAGTTATTACAACGCAACAAGCAGCCGTGGGGATCGAAGCCCCGTCAGTTAAGACGGTTTTTTCGGACGCGCGTCGGGCCGGTGTTCAATCACCATACCCTGCAAAAAGTTGCGTAATAGCTGGTCTTTACAGACACGGTAGCTACGATGATCGGGCTTGCGAAACAGGGCGGTTAGTTCGCTTTTGCCTACCGGAAAGTCTGCCGCCCGCAATATCCGGATCATGTCATCCTGCTGATAATTCATCGCAATTTTTATTTTGCGTAAAATATCGTTGTTAGACAGTCGCTGGTTAGCAGCCAAAACCGGCGGCGCTGCGCCTTCTTTGCGGCCGCGTTGTTTAATGATGAGTCCATCTAAAAACAGACCAAGGGTTTTGTCCCGGCATGGCAAAAAACCAGGCTCCTCTTCACGCAGCATCATGGCCGCCAGGTACTCTTCTTCTAATGTGTAATCCATAAGTTTGAACACACTGAGGGTGGCGCGGTTGTCCAGACTTAACGCAAAGCGCAAGCGACGTAACACATCATTTAAAAGCATAAAGTACCAACTGGCAGACAAAGAAGCCTAGTATACCTGCTTGCCACCCTCACCGATATGCCGGGGAGGGCCACTATTGGCATAAAATGCGACGGCGACAGTGTTAAAAAGTTAAACAAATTATGCATAAAATGGGGCTCTGGCCCTTGCGATTTGCAAGTTCCTGTATATACTCATAAATAACTGTATGTAAAACCAGGCTGTTTATGCGTCCACTAACCCCCCGACAAACCGAAGTACTCGAACTTATTAAAGCCAATATGCGAGATACGGGTATGCCCCCTACCCGGGCGGAAATCGCGCAGCGGCTGGGCTTTAAGTCGGCTAATGCGGCCGAAGAACATCTTAAAGCATTGGCGCGCAAAGGGGTGATTCAGATCCTGCCGGGCACCTCCCGGGGGATTCGTCTGACTGCGCCCCTTGAAGATGAAGCTGCCAACGAAGACCACGGTTTACCGTTAATTGGTCGGGTGGCCGCCGGCGAGCCTATTCTGGCGCAAGAGCATATTGAGAGCCATTATCAGGTGGACCCTGATTTGTTCCGGCCCCACGCTGATTTTTTACTGCGTGTAGATGGCATGAGTATGAAAGATATTGGTATTTTAGATGGCGACTTGCTTGCCGTACATCGCACCACCGATGTCCATAATGGTCAGGTTGTGGTCGCGCGGGTGGAAGATGATGTCACCGTAAAGCGGTTTGAAAAACGTGGCCACGAAGTTTTATTGCACGCCGAAAATGATGAATTCTCCCCGATCAAGGTCGACTTGTCGGCTCAGCCTTTTACTATTGAAGGGTTGGCCGTCGGCGTCATTCGCAACGCTGACTGGATGTAAGTACCCCTAACGGCGACCTATGGTTGCCGTTTTTTCCCCCTATCTGTATCCCCTCTTCTTGCTGAACGGCTACCCCTCTTCTTGCTGAACGGCTACCCCTTAATTGCGGACTGCTTTTCCGTGTTTCTGTGGTTCTGCGCGTCCCAAAATTGGTTGGCGTTGCTGTCAACCTGACCACCATTGCCTGAATGGCCCTAAAGCCTGCTGAGAAACAGTGGCTTGAGGTTTTTTTGTATAAAATTTTACCAAAACACTAGACTCTGCGTGAAATTTGTTTAATTCTTATACCGTTATTAACATAAGAATAACAAATAGATAAAACCACCAATAACGAAATTGGTCGTAACAACACGAGTCCACAGCCACACAGATGCGCCTGGGATTCGTCCATCAGGGAGGTGCTGAGTGATCAGGCTCACGAATATCGTATTGATGGCTTTGGGGACGCTAGCAACAACCACTGCATTTACCGGTGCATTCGCCGCCGATGGCGCAACAGGGGAAGCTACCACACTCAATTTGCGCAAAGGCGTAACGGATATCAGCGGGCAGGTTTATGACCTGCACATGTTGATGTTTACCATTTGTGTCGTCATCGCTGTGGTGGTGTTCGGCGCTATGTTTATCTCTATCTATCTGCATCGCCGCTCTCGGGGCGCGCAACCCGCCAAGTTTCATGAAAATGTCAAAGTGGAAATTGCCTGGACGGTGGTGCCCTTTCTCATTCTGGTATTTATGGCATTTCCTGCAGCCAAAACACTGATTGCAATGGAAGACACCAGCGAGCCGGATATGACTGTGCTGGTCACTGGATCCCAGTGGAAATGGCATTATCAATACATGGATGAGGACATTGGCTTTTATTCGTTGATGGCCACCCAGCGTGAACAAATCGACAACCGTTATGAAAAAGGCCAAAACTATTTATTAGAAGTTGACCGGCCGCTGGTCATTCCTACCGGTCAGAAAGTCCGTTTTCTGATTACCTCCGACGATGTCATCCATTCCTGGTGGGTGCCGGATTTTGCCGTTAAAAAAGATGCCAATCCTGGTTTTATTAACGAGGCCTGGACCAAGGTGAATGAGCCCGGATTATACCGCGGACAATGTGCGGAGCTGTGTGGCAAGGATCATGGCTTTATGCCCATTGTGGTCATTGCTAAAGAACCGGCTGAGTTCAATGCCTGGATGAGCGATCAGCAGCAGAAAAAACAGGAAGCAGAAGCGGAAGAGCAACGTTTACTGGCCATGAGCATGAGTATGGAAGAGCTCATGACCGAAGGCAAAAAGGTTTACAACGCCGCCTGTGCTGCCTGTCATATGCCTAATGGTGAAGGTCTAAAAGGCGCATTTCCGGCGCTCAAAGGCAGTCAGATTGCTCTGGAAGATATGCAGGGGCATCTTGATATTGTGGTCAACGGCAAAGCCGGCACCGCGATGCAGGCTTTCGGCAAAATGTTGAGCCTCAAAGAACTGGCCGCAGTCATCACCTACGAGCGCAACGCCTGGGGCAATAATACCGAAGAACTGGTTCAGCCCAAAGATGTTAACGCATTCATCAATGGCCAATAGGAGGGCATCATGACGAAACCAACCAACATGACATCGCATGAGGCCACGATCGATAACGATCATCAGCCGTCGGCAGATGCACACGATCCGCACGATCACCATGATCATCATATTCCTAAAGGGTTAATGAGATGGGTACTTACCACTAACCACAAAGATATCGGAACGTTGTATTTATGGTTCGCTTTCATCATGTTTTTGGTGGGCGGAGCAATGGCAATGGTAATCCGTGCTGAATTATTTCAGCCCGGGTTACAGATTGTGCAGCCGAATTTTTTCAATCAGATGACCACAGTACACGGGCTTATCATGGTGTTCGGGGCGGTGATGCCAGCCTTTACCGGTCTGGCTAACTGGTTGATTCCCATGATGATTGGCGCGCCGGATATGGCTTTGCCCAGAATGAATAACTGGAGCTTCTGGATCTTACCTTTTGCCTTTGCCATTTTACTGGGCTCGCTTTTTATGGAAGGCGGCGGTCCGGCGTTCGGCTGGACATTTTATGCGCCCCTGTCCACCACTTACAGCAATGACAGTACCGGCCTGTTTGTATTTTCCGTTCACATAATGGGGATCTCTTCCATTATGGGGGCGATTAACGTGATCGTAACGATATTTAACATGCGGGCACCCGGCATGACCTGGATGAAAATGCCGCTGTTTGTATGGACCTGGCTGATCACAGCTTTTCTGCTGATCGCGGTCATGCCGGTGCTGGCGGGGGCGGTTACCATGGTGCTCACCGACAAATTCTTCGGAACCAGTTTCTTTGATGCTGCCGGCGGTGGTGATCCGGTTATGTTTCAGCATATTTTCTGGTTTTTTGGTCACCCGGAGGTCTACATCATGATCTTACCGGCGTTTGGGATTATTTCGCATATTGTCCCGACCTTTGCCCGAAAACCCCTGTTTGGCTATGCCTCGATGGTGTATGCCACCGCGTCAATTGCGCTGCTTTCGTTTGTGGTGTGGGCGCACCATATGTTTACCACGGGCATGCCGGTCTATATGGAAATGTTTTTCATGTTTGCCACTATGCTTATCTCGGTACCGACCGGCGTCAAAGTATTCAACTGGGTAGCGACCATGTGGCGCGGCTCGATGACCTTTGAAGTGCCGATGATGTTTGCCTTGGCCTTCATTGTTTTATTCACCATTGGCGGATTATCAGGCTTGATGCTGGCTATTACGCCGGTGGATTTCCAATATCACGATACCTACTTTGTAGTAGCGCACTTTCACTATGTACTGGTGACCGGGGCTATCTTTTCCATCATGGCGGCCGTGTATTACTGGCTGCCTAAATGGACCGGGCGGATGTTTAATATCACGCTGGCCAAATGGCATTTCTGGTGCTCACTGATTTCGGTAAATGTCCTGTTTTTCCCTATGCATTTTGTAGGTCTAGCAGGGATGCCACGGCGGATCCCGGACTATTCGTTGCAGTTTGCCGACTTTAATCAATGGATCAGTATCGGCGGATTTGCTTTCGGATTATCGCAGCTGATCTTTTTGGCGCTGGTGATCCAGGCGTGTCGTAAGCAGGGCGATCCCGTCTCTGATCAGGTGTGGGATGGGGCGCATGGACTGGAGTGGGAGATCCCATCACCGGCGCCTTATCATACGTTCGAAACCCCGCCGGTGGTGAAATAGATGTCCGGCGGCACCAGCAATAACAACATGGTGATCAGGCTGGTGATCATCGTGGTGGGCATGTTTGGCTTCGGCTTTGCGCTGGTACCGCTGTACGACGTATTTTGTGATGTCGCCGGCATTAACGGCAAAACTTCGACCACGGCAGCGGTATATCAGCCGGCGCAAATCGATAAATCGCGCCTGATCACGGTGGAATTTCTGACCCGCACTAATACGGGCATGCCGTGGGAGTTTCAGGCACGCACCAAACGAATGAAGGTCCATCCCGGCGAGTTGGCGACGGTGGAGTTCTATGTTCGCAACCCAATGCGTAGCGATTATATTGCCCAGGCCATTCCTTCGGTGTCGCCAGGGCAGGCCGCCATTTTTTTGAATAAAACCGAATGTTTTTGCTTCAACCAGCAACCGCTGGCGGCAGGGGAAGAAGCACTGATGCCGATGTCGTTTTATGTCGACCCGCAAATTCCCACCGACATTACTTATTTTACCGTGCAGTACACATTATATGACGTGACGGCCCGGGCCGACACACTGGGTGCTAGTGAAAACCCGTATCTGAAACGTACCGATGGCGCTCCATAGTGTAACGCGCCTAAAGGCTACAGGAGAAAGTCATGCAACAGCCTTATGAAAAATATTATGTTCCGGCACAAAGTCCCTGGCCCATCGTGGGGGCCGTAGCCTTGTTCCTGATCGCGGTAGGTGCGGGCAATGTGGTCATTGAGTTCAGTAAGGGCACCGATGGCTATGGCAGCTTGCTTCTGGGCAGTGGGCTGGTTGCATTGTTGGTGATGCTGGTGGGCTGGTTCAAAAACCAAATCGACGAGTCTATGTCTGGCCTCTACAGCGCTCAGCTGGGGCGTTCATACCGCCAGGGCATGAGTTGGTTTATTTTTTCCGAAGTGATGTTTTTTGCCGCTTTTTTCGGTGCGTTGTTTTATGCCCGCATGATTTCTATTCCCTGGTTGGGCGGCGCTTCCAACAATGAAATGACCAACACAGTGCTGTGGCCACAATTTGAAGCCATGTGGCCGCTGTTGACCACCCCCAATGGCACCACCACCCAACAGATGGAAGCTACCGGCTTACCTGCCATCAATACCCTGATTTTGCTGGTGTCATCGGTGACGCTGCATTTTGCTCATACCGGGCTTGAACAGAACAAACGTAAACAACTGACCTGGATGTTAGGTCTGACCATTTTACTAGGGTGTGTGTTCTTAACGCTGCAGGTAGAAGAATACATTCATGCTTATCAGGAACTTGGGTTGACCCTGCAATCCGGTATTTATGGCAATACCTTCTTCTTACTCACCGGTTTTCACGGCATGCATGTAACGCTGGGGACCATTATTTTGATGGTGCTGTTTGGCCGGGTAGTGAAAGGCCATTTCAGTCCCGATAACCATTTTGCCTTTCAGGCGGGCAGCTGGTACTGGCATTTTGTCGATGTGGTGTGGGTAATACTGTTTGTTTTTGTATATATCCTTTAACGCCCTATGGCGTTAATAGGGACGGGGGTTGGGATGAATCAGACCGGTAGCTATCGCCAACAGGATGAGCAACACAATGCACACGGATGTCAGTACCCGGCGGCCGATATACTTGCTCATGGGTTTGCCCGCCGTATCGTTTTTCATCATCACCCGCATCGCCAGAAACAGGTTCACAATCATATAAATCAACAGCACCACCACAATAATTTTAATCAGCATAGCGTCTCCCGAAAGGTGTCTGGTTTTTCTTCACGTTGGCGTCAGCCGCGCTGGGTGGTCGGGCTAAGCCTGACCCTGCTGGCCATTGCCATAATGGTACGGCTGGGTATGTGGCAGCTCGAGCGTATGGAAGAAAAGTCTTTGCGTTTGGCTAGCATAGCGCAAAAAAAACACGATGGCCCTCTTTCTTTGGCGGCTCTGAATACGCTCAATCCGGATCTCCAGGACTACCCGGTAACGGTCAATGGACGGGTTCGGCCAGATTATATTGTTTACCTGGATAACCGGATTGAAAATGGCCGGGTAGGGTATCAGGTGCTGGCTGCGGTCATCACCGACGCCGGGCAGGTTCTGGTCAACTTTGGCTGGGTGCCGGCAACTTCGTCACGTCAGCACCTGCCGGCCGTCACCTTGCCTGCTCAACTAACCAACGCCGAAGGAATCATCCGGATCCCCGCCGATAACCCGGTCATTCGCGAAACGGCTACCCGGCTGAAAGATGGCCAGCTGCTGCTACAACAAATAGATATAGCGCATTTAAAGCAAGTGACAAAACAAGCTTTCTTACCCTTCGTGGTACAGCTTCAGACCCCGGAAGATGCACAGTTTGTGCGTAACTGGCAACCGGTGGTGATGTCTCCAGAGAAACATCTTGGTTATGCAATTCAGTGGTTTGGTCTGGCAATAGCCGCTGCTGTAATTGCCTGTGTAGTATTTTTTTCGCGAGGTAACGCCCATGTTCAAACAAAACAAAAATAAACATCTGACCATGCTGGCCGTGGCGGCGGTGTTTGTCTTACCGGTACTGCTGGCCAAACTGGCGCTGGATAATCAGTGGTTTAATCAGGGGGCGACCAATAAGGGGCAGCTGATCCAGCCGGTGGTGGACTATTCCTCGTATTTGCAGGACCAACCAAGTAAATGGCGGTTGGTCTACCATTTGCCAGCTCATTGTGACAGCACCTGCGAAAACGCCATTTACAGTATCCAACAGGTATGGCTGGCATTGGGGCGGGCAACGGACCGGGCCCAGCCCACTATTTTATATTCCGCCGCCAGCGATGCCAGCAAAATTGAGCAGTTGCAGCAACAACCTAACCTGGAAGTAGTGGCTTCAGCCAGCCTGCCCGAAAACGAAAGCAATACCGTACTGGTGGTGGATACCATGAACAATGCCATGTTGCGCTACGCGATTCCGGCCAGCCGGGAGCAGGCAATCCTGGGCAGCCGCGACATTCTGGCGGATGTTCGTAAACTGCTCAAACTATCGCGTATTGGCTAACCCGGAAAAGGAGTCCAGGTATGAGAAAACTTGTCTTGTGTAGCTTGTTGCTGGCGGTGGTCGTTATTGTGCTGGGGGCGTACACCCGTTTGACCGACGCCGGGCTTGGCTGTCCTGACTGGCCCGGCTGTTACGGAGAGCTATTTGTACCGGCTTCCAGCGATAAAGTCGCCGCAGCAAACCAGGCGTTTCCCGACCGCCCGCTGGAGGCAAGTAAAGCCTGGAGCGAAATGATTCACCGTTATTTTGCCGGCACCCTGGGCCTGCTCATTTTCGCTATTGCGATTCGGGCGGCAGTCAGACGGGATCCGCGGATGCCCATGGGATTACCATTATTTTTGTGTGCCCTGGTGGTCTTTCAGGCGGCTCTGGGGATGTGGACCGTCACGCTGAACCTGTTGCCGGTGGTGGTGATGGGGCACTTATTAGGTGGTTTTGGCGTATTGTGCTGTTTGTTTTTAATGTATCTGCGACTGCAGCCGGTGATGGGTCAGGACAAGCTAAAATCAGCGCGTCGAATGCTGGGATTTGCGTTCTTTGGCATACTGATTTTAGGATGTCAGATAGCTCTGGGCGGCTGGACCTCAGCCAACTATGCGGCGCTGGCCTGTACTAACTTTCCGGTGTGTGAAGGGCAGTGGTGGACACAAATCGACATGCCCGGCGCTTACAGCGTGCCGGTGGCAGACAACTACGAATTCGGAGTGCATGGATACTCTGAGCGCATGACCATGCATATTGTGCATCGGGCAGGGGCCCTGGTCACATTTGTGTATTTACTGGCGCTGGGTATCGGGCTGTTACGGCTACAATCAAAATTGATGAACACTGCCGGCGCGGCGCTTATTCTGGTGTTGATTGCCCAGGTCATGCTGGGTATCAGTAATGTGGTTATGAGCCTGCCATTAACCATTGCTGTTGCGCACAACTTTGTCGCAGCATGTTTATTGCTGATTATGGTGTGGATAACCTATCAGCTGTCGCACCTGAAGGAAAAAGCGCATGGCTAAATCTGCAGAGTTGACTGAACACGACCAGGAGGCCGCTCACGCCCCGTTGAATTGGCGCCATTTTTATGAAATGACCAAACCCAAGGTAGTAATGCTATTGTTGCTCACCGCCTTAGTGGGAATGTGTCTGGCCACCCCGGGCCTGGTACCGGCAGACATTCTGGTCGCGGGTTTGATGGGTATCGGCTTGCTGGCTAGCAGCGCTGCGGTAATTAACCATGTGGTTGATCACAAAATTGATAGCATCATGGCCCGCACCTATAACCGGCCGGTGGCCAAAGGTAAGGTCGGGGTAGGGCAGGCGCTGTGGTTTGCGCTGGCGTTAGGGGTCACCGGCTTTGCCTGTCTGATGCTGCTGGTTAATACCTTAACCGCCTGGGTGACGCTGGCGTCACTGGTGGGCTATGCCGGCGTTTACACCATGTTTTTAAAACGTGCTACGCCCCAGAACATTGTGATCGGCGGGCTTGCCGGTGCTGCCCCGCCGTTACTGGGCTGGACCGCGGTGACCGGCGACATTCATCCCCATGCATTATTGCTGGTGTTGATTGTCTTTACCTGGACCCCGCCGCATTTCTGGGCTCTGGCCATTCATCGTAAAAAAGAATACGCCCGGGCCGACATTCCTATGTTGCCGGTTACTCACGGAGAGGCCTTTACCAAAACCTGGGTACTTGGTTATACCGCCTTGTTGATGCTGGTGGGTTTTTTGCCGTATCTGACCGGTATGTCGTACCTGATCTATCTGGTGGGCAGTACACTGCTTAATGCTGGTTTTGTCTGGTATGCCTGGCAATTGAAGTTTTCTGACAAGCCCGGCTGGGCCATGAAAACATTCCGGTTTTCTATTGTGCATCTCATGGTATTGTTTGTGGTTCTGTTGATTGACCATTACATACCCATAACACTATGAAGCAAAACACAATAATCGGCCTGGTTCTGGTCATCGCGTTTGTTGCCGGAATCTGGGCTGCGATAACCATAGCCCCGCCGGAGCATGCCATTTCTGCCCCTGAGCCAGAGCATTTCCAGGCCTATCCGGCGACCCGCTCGCTACCCGACTTTAGTCTCACCCGTGCCAATGGCGAAACTCTCAATGCTCAAAGTCTGCAAAATCAGTGGACCCTGGTCTTTTTAGGTTATACCTATTGTCCGGATATCTGCCCGGCAACCATGGCGGGATTCAATCGTATTTATTCTCAGTTGCAGGCTATCGAGAGTGAGTATCCTATCAGGGTGTTATTTGTCTCCGTAGATCCGGGGCGCGACACGCCAGCGCGTTTAGCCAGTTACAAAAGTTATTTTAATGAGGATTTTATTGCTGCTACCGGCGACCATGGTCAGGTATTTCCGTTGGTACGTAGCTTTGGTTTGGTGTATGCACTTAGCGAAAGCACCGAACAAGGTGATTACCTGGTGGATCATAGCGCGTCGGTGGTACTGGTGTCGCCCAAGGCGCAGGTGGTGGGACGATTTAAACCTGATAGCACAGTAGGCCAGCTATCGGTGGTAAAGCCTGAACATATTGTAACGGATATGCCGGTAATCATCGCTAACTACCCATGAACCCGCTGCTACGCATCCGCCCCGCCTGCGCGAATGACGCCACGGAAGCAGTACCCCTACTGTTAAGTGCAGGAGAGGCCTTGCTGGTGCCCATATTTGGTCATGGCAACAGCGCCCAGGCGGCCGCCTACCTGCATTTTGCCTGGCACCAGGCGACAGGTCAGTATGGCTATCAGCAACACTGGGTGGCTGAGCACCATCAGACCGTCGTCGGACTGGTTACCTGCTGGCATGACCATTTGGGCGAAGACTTTGGCCGCGAGACGCTGCGTTCCATTTCGCGCTTTTATGACGTGGAAGCAGCATTAGATGTGCTACTGCGCAGTCAGCAACTGACCGGCGAGCTGGCCGGGCCCGGCCCCCACGAATTAGGCATCGGGCACCTGGCGATACACCCGCTGTGGCGTCGGCAGGGGATCGGGGCGGCATTACTGACGTTTATGCAGCAGCAAGCCCGGCAACTGTCAAAGCAAGAACTGACGCTGGCCGTCCATCATCACAATACCCCGGCGCGGTTATTTTATCTGGCCCAGGGATTTACTGAGCACTACCACCACGGGCGTTTTATTCAGTTAACCAGGCAAGTGGCAGCGCAAGTTAAAGAAAAGGAAGGCCCGGCCAGGGATTGTTAGGATGAACCACCGGGGCTGCGGATCAGAAAGTGAAGACCCCCCGGCGCCTGGTGTGGGTCATGTTAAATCGCGATAGTAGAATAGAGAACAGCGGTATTGCTAGCCCCAGATAACAATAGCCTTGCAGGCAGGCGCCAGGCTTAATACATCGTCTTTATCATGGTTTAAGGCCGGCAGGGCTACCGCCTGCCGGCCTTTTTCAACATTGCCTTAGTCAGGATATTGTCCCGCTTCGTTAGCCACAAAAAATGGCTGGGAATACCAGTAGTAGCGTCCGTTAAACTGCTTTGAAGGCGCCGTGCAATTAACCCGGGAGCGACCGGTGGGCAACTTTTTATCCAGGGTAAAAGATAACTGTTGGGCGTCGGTGCGGGTGTTAATCTGGTTGCCATTAAAATAACAGGCGGCCTGACTTAAGCGCACGTCCTCACTGTCTATGGTCAGGGTGATGGTGCCCGGGGCTTTAGCGCTTCGCTGGGGCTGCGGGTGGCTGGTCTGGGCTACCGGAAGTGCCAGGCTGGCCATTTTTGTTTTCAAACTGTTGAGGCTGGCATAGGGGCCTGCGGCCGGAAAGCGGGGCAAGGCGGTCAGTGGTGAGGCCGCGCCGGCTGCTCCGGAATGCTGGCCAAAACCAACATAGCCTTGTTGCTCTAAGCGCTCTTCCAGGGCCTGGTTGTATTCGCCAAAGGGATAGGCCAGATAGGTTATCGACGTACCCAGTTTTTCCTCAAGCATGGCCTGGGCGTCGGTGACATTGTTCCAGACGCGCTCTAACCAGGCAGCATCAGACTCGTCTTTATTTTTGTTAAGCATATGCAAATGATCCAGAGTGTGGTTAGCAAACAATACGCCTTCCTGCTGCATCTGCTTTACCTCCTGCCAGCTAAGCTGATCGGCCCGCTGACCAATCTCAGCCGGATTTATGAAGATGGTATAGGGAAAATCATAGCGACTCAGGATGGGATGGCCATTGGTGAGAATATTCTTATAGCCATCATCAAAGGTGATGGCCAATGCATTCGCGGGCAAAGGCTCACCCTCTTTGATGGCGGCTACTACCTCTGTAAGCGGCAGCACGGTATGATGCTTGTTAATATACGCCATATGCTGTTCAAACTGTGCCGGCGAGATACTGGTACTGGCCGGGGTATCATTGGCCACATGGTGATACAACAGGATCGGCGCACTGTGAACCACCGGGGAATTTGTCTCACCCACTGCTGCCAGGCTGGCCAGTAATAGCCAGGAAGAAACCAGAATTCTCATGATAGACTGCACCGCAACACCTCTTATTTTGTAATGTAAACTTGTGACTCAATCAGCACCGCTGACCGGGCTAAAGGCTCATCAGCATCTATTGGCCCTGGCCCTGCCCATGATTCTGGCCAATATTACCACACCCTTATTAGGGCTGGTGGATACGGCGGTAATGGGCCATATGGATTCGCCCGCCATGCTGGCGGGTGCCTCTATTGGCGCGCTAATTCTGACCCAGATTTACTGGGTCTGTGGCTTTTTGCGGATGTCGACGACCGGTCTTAGCGCTCAGACCCGTGGCGCCAGGCCCGCTTCTACAGAGCCTGCCAGAGTACTATATCAGGCCTGCGCGATGGCATTGCTGCTAGGACTGGGACTATGGATAACGCAGACCTGGGTATTACAAGCGGGCCTGCTGTTGGCGGAACCGTCGGCATCCGTCTCTCAGTTCGTTAGTGCTTACTTTTCTGTCAGAGTATGGGGCGCGCCGGCCGCCATGCTAAATCTGGTGCTGGTAGGTTGGCTGGTAGGCCAGCAACGTACCCGTGCTGTTATGACCATTCAAATCATCGGTAATTTGCTCAATGCAGGTCTGGACATGCTGTTTGTATTTGGCCTGGGGATGTCGGTGGATGGCGTAGCCCTTGCCAGTGTAATCGCCGAAAGCTTTATGGCGGTAGCCGCGCTGGGTGTGGCCTTAAAACAAGTGGGGTTTGTGCCGGCTCAGTGGCACTGGTTTAATGCCGCCGCACGCAAAATGCTGATGCGCTTAAATGGCAATATGTTATTGCGCAACCTGGCACTGCAGTTGTGTCTGGCGTTTGTCACTTTGCAAGGCGCCCGGTATGGCGAAACCGCCGCCGCGGTAAATGCGGTGCTGATGCAGTTTTTTGTGCTGATCGCGCTGGGGCTGGATGGCATTGCCTATGCGGTGGAAGCGCTGGTGGGTGAGGCCACGGGGCGCCGCGATCCCGAAGCGGTGATGACCCATACCCACCGGGGTTATTCTGGTCCAGTGTCGTTGCCATCGGTTATGCGTTGATATTCTGGTTAGGTGGCACGCAAATTATTGGTTTACTGACCGATTTGCCATCGTTGTTTAACGCTGCTTTGCCCTATTTACCCTTAATGATCGTCCTGCCGCTTGTCGGGCACTGGTGCTTTTTGTTCGATGGGGTATTTGTGGGTTTGACCCGTTCCGCAGCCATGCGCGACACCATGATTTTAAGCGCGATGGCGGTCTTTTTCCCGGTCTGGTGGCTGTTTAAAACCCAGGGTAATATGGCGTTGTGGTATGCCTTGCTGGCGTTCTTGCTGGCCCGGGGGTAACGCTGGCCGTGGTGCTATATCGACTTAATTATCGCGGCGAGACGATTTCCCACGGGGATTCAGGCCGCTGATGCGATGCCAGAAGATGCCGGCATAGCCCACCATCGCCAGGGCAAAGCCGGCTAACAGAATCGCCATGCTGCAATAGTAGGCGACCTCATGCCATTGGCTGGTGAGCAACAAACCGGCCAGGCCAGTTAAAAAAATGGCCAGACCCCACTTAAAACGTCGCCAGCTGGCCGTCAATGACAGCCAGCTGGCAGCAGCAGAGGCACCAGATTTTATCACCGGTCAGTTCGCTTGCTTAGTAATAAGAGTGTGAGCCTGCCTCGTGCTCAGTGGCGTCTTTTACGCCTTTAAGCTCGCCCGCAAACTCTTCCAGCATCTGTTTTTCGATGCCTTCTTTTAGTGTCACATCAACCATGGAACAGCCATTACAGCCGCCGCCAAACTGCAGCACTGCATACCCTTCTTCGGTGATTTCTGCTAGCACAATATGCCCGCCATGACTGGCCAGTTGCGGGTTAATTTCTGCTTCAATCATATAATTAACACGCTCGACCAGAGGCGCATCGTCCGCCACTTTGCGGGCCTTAGCGTTCGGCGCTTTAAGGGTCAGCTGAGAACCCATCTGGTCGGTGACATAGTCAATCTCGGCTTCTTCCAGATACGGGGCGCTTTCGGCATCCACCACCGCATCGAAGCCGTTAAGTTCAAACCGTAAATCGGTATCTTCGACGGCGTTAGGCGGACAGTAAGACACACCACACTCGGCGGAGGAGGTACCAGGGTTTACGACGAATACACGGATATTAGTGCCGGATTCCTGTTTTTCCAGTAATTTTGCAAAATGAGCCTGAGCTTCTTCTGATATAGTAATCATTACCAAGTCCTGCGTTGAATCGTATTTGGACGTTATAATAACAAATTTACCTGAGTAAAACAGTCAAGTATTGATGGCATTTTACTATCAGGTTCATTGAGCTTTACAACGACAAACGGAAATTTGATTTATGCGAAAGCTAGTTGCGCTTACCGGCCAAACCACGCGGCGCTTTGTCGTGCTGCTACTTTCTTCACTGACATTACTTGCGGTCCCTGCCATCGCGATGAGTGCCGGCGATACACCAGGGGGCCGTCCGGCCGCCAGTTACCTGCCAGCCAATACAACCTATAACCCTGATATTCCGACGCCAGAAGCTTATCTGGGGGCCAACGTGGGTGAATGGCATGTGCGCCATGACCAGTTGGTGGGTTACATGCGTGAATTGGCTCAGGCCTCGGCACGGGTCAGTCTTCAGGAAACCGGGCGCACCCACGAAAACCGGCCGCTGTTGCTGCTGACCATCACCGCCCCTGAAAATCATGCGAATCTGGAAACATTGCGCCAGCAACACATGCGTAAACTGCAACAGGGTGAACGCGAAGATAACGCTGCGCCACTGGTATTGTACATGGGCTATAGCATCCATGGTAATGAGCCCTCTGGTGCCAATGCCGCGCTGTTAGTAGCCTATTATCTGAGCGCGGGGAACAGCCCGCAAGTCGATGCCTTGTTACAAGATAATATTGTGTTGCTGGACCCTTCTTTCAACCCGGACGGGTTGTCGCGTTTTGCGCAGTGGGCCAATATGCACAAGGGGCAGCAGCTGGTGGCCGATCCGGCCCACCGTGAGCATATCGAAGGCTGGCCGTCGGGGCGCACCAATCATTACTGGTTTGATTTGAACCGCGACTGGCTGTTACTGACCCACCCAGAGTCCCGCGCCCGGATTAAACAGTTTCAGCGCTGGCGCCCCCATGTGCTGACTGATTTTCATGAGATGGGCCCCAACAGCACCTACTTTTTTCAGCCCGGCGTGCCCAGCCGAAAAAATCCCAATACGCCCAAAGGCAATGTTACCCTGACAGAAGCGCTGGCAACCTATCATGTCGAGGCGTTGGATAAAGCCGGACAGCTGTATTTTTCCGAAGAAGGTTTTGATGACTTTTATTATGGTAAAGGGTCGTCCTACCCGGACTCGCTGGGGACCGTCGGTATTTTGTTTGAGCAGGCCAGCAGTCGGGGCCATTTGCAGGATACCATCAACGGGCCATTGGCGTTCACCGATACCATTGCCAACCAGGTGACAACGTCGTTAAGTACCTTTGCCGGGGCCCTGGCCAATAAACCGGCGTTGCTGGCTTACCAGCAAGAATTTGCCCAGGACACGGCACAACTGATTGAAAAAGACAGCACCTTTGGCTTTGTGATTGAGCAGCCCGCCGATACGGCCCGCTTCTCACAAATGTTAAGCCTGCTTGAGCAACATAACATTGAATATCAGTGGCTGGGCGATAAAGCGGCACTGAAAGGGCATACATTCAAGGCGGGCAAAGCCGTATTGGTACCATTAAACCAACCTGCTTACCGGCTAATAAAATCGCTATTTTCCACGCGTCAGTCGTTTGCTGATAATACCTTTTATGATGTCTCGAACTGGAATTTACCGCTGGCATTTAACCTCACCTATGAAGCGGTAAGTAAAGGACAGCGTCGGCGGGTGACCCTGGCAGATAGCGCGCCCACCGCGCAGCCTTTGCCGCAGATTAACGCTGACGCCTATGCCTACGCCATTGACTGGCGTCATTACTATGCACCGGCGTTATTGCAAAGTCTGCTGGAAGAAGGGGTGCAGGTTCGCTCGACCCCCATGGGCTTCTCGGCGTCACTGGTAAATGGTGACAAGCATTCCTTTGCGGCGGGGACCATGATTATCTCCACGCCCCTGGCTCAGCCTGACAATCTGGTCTCCCGGCTGCAACATTTCAGTAAGCAGCATCAGGTACCAGTGTACTCTATCAGCAGCGGCTTTACCGCCTCGGGCCCTGATTTGGGGAGTCGCGACATGGTACCGGTAAACGAACCTAAGGTGCTGATAGTCGGGGGCGCCGGCACCCGTGAATACGAAGTCGGTGAAATCTGGCATTATCTGGACACCCGGGTGGGCCTGGCTGCCTCTATTGTCGAACAGCAACGTCTGCAACGCACCGAGTTGGCCAACTACACCCATATTATCTTTGCCAGTGGCAATTACAGTACCCTGCGCGAAAAAGCACGACAGTCACTTGAGCGCTGGGTTAAGCAGGGCGGCACATTAATTGGCATGCGCACGGCGCTGAAGTTTTTCGAAAAACAGCAGTGGCTGGATCTGGATATCGTAGATAAAGACATTGTTGATGATGCCTTTAGCACCGAGGGTCTGAAATTTGGCGATCAGCGCGCCCGCCAGGCTAAAAAAATCATCGCCGGGTCGGTTTACCGGGCCAGGGTTGATACGACTCACCCGTTGTTGTTTGGCTTTGAGGGCGACACCGTGCCGTTGTTTAAAACCACCAACATGATTGTAAAGTCGGATAACTCACCGTTCACGACCCCGGCGGTTTATCAGAATGAGCCGCTGGTGGCGGGCTACAGCGCCGATGAACTGGTGTCGATGATAAGCAACAGCGCCGCCATCATTGCCGAACCGATGGGCCAGGGCCTGGTGGTGGGCTTTGTGGATAATGTGCATTTTCGCGGCTATTGGTATGGCACCGACAAGCTGATGAGTAATGCGCTGTATCATGATGGCCAGTTAAAGCGCTAACGGGCTCGTGGTGAGCGGGTGACTGCCAGCGTCCATACCTGAATATGCAGGTGTGGATGTTGGCGTCGTAGTAATCCCGCCAACGCATCGGCAGTACAGCCGGTGGTGATAACATCATCCACAATGGCGATTGAATGGACCCTGGGCAGCGGCTTAACGTTGAAGGCCTGGCGCAAATTCAGCAATCGTTGGGTACGGTTTTGCTGATGTTGCGGCTTTCCGGCCACCCGCTGCGCCCACCCGTAACCCACTTCCAGGTGCCATTTATTAGCAATGGCTTCAGCTACTATCTGCGCCTGATTAAACTGTCTTTGCCAGTAACCTGTCGCTCGTAATGGCACCGGTAGCAACAGTTGCGGACGCATACTCGCGACCTGGTGTTCAAGATATTGCCCGATAGGCCCGTTCAACCACCGACATAATGAGTCAACGCCGCGAAAATCCCGATTAAATTTAAAGCGTGGGATCAGGGTATCAAATGGCCACTCATAATAACCGCAGGCCAGTAAGCCGGTGTAGTGAGCATGACGAACATGCCGGGCTATTTCCGGGCGTAATAATAAATTAATGGGGCGCCCATCATGTTGAAAAAAACGTGTATCATGCTCACAGTAGCTACACACCGGTATGTGGCTGGGCTGTTTACACAACAAACAACACTGCCCCGGCAACAGACGTTTTAGCCAGGCTTGTGAGGCAAGATGGCATAAGTTTCTCATACTCATTGGTTCATTGTGTATTTAAGGACATGACTGTGGCTGAACAGAATAGCAATCCTCCTGCACTTATCACCCGTACCCAGGGCACAGGAAAAGATCTGGTTTTTTTGCATGGCTGGGGCATGAACAGCGGTGTGTTCAGCGAATTTGCGCCCTTGTTAACTGAGCACTTTCGGGTGACCACCATTGATTTGCCTGGGTTTGGTGAAAACCATCAGCGTGCTCCCACCTCATACACCATCGCCGGACTGGCCGACGCCATTCAACCTATGTTGCCGTCAAACAGCACCGTGGTGGGCTGGTCGTTAGGCGGTATGGTGGCCCAGCAACTGGCTCTGACTGCGCCTGAGCAGGTGCGCGCATTGGTCACGGTAGCGTCCACGGCGCGTTTTGTGGCAGGGCAGGGCTGGCCGGGGATCGCGCCTGAGTTGCTGAATCAGTTTGAGCAGGATTTGGTCAACGACTACAAAAAAACGCTGGAACGTTTTCTGGCTATCCAGGCCATGGGCAGCATCTCGGCGCGCCAGGACATCAAAACCATCAAAAGCTCCATGGCCGCTTATCCGGAACCGTCACAGCCTGCCTTAGCCGCCGCGCTGTCACTGTTATCCACCGAAGATTTGCGGAAGGACATTACCCGGATTAAACAGCCAACCCTGCGTATTTTCGGACGGCTCGACAGTCTGGTACCGGTCAGTGCCATTGATCACCTATGCGCCCTTCATCCAGCCTGCGATGCGGTGGTGCTATCTAAGGCCTCCCATGCGCCTTTTATTTCCCATCCTCAGCAGACTGCGCAGGTAATTCGCCAGTTTCTGGCCTAGCAGCGGTGGCGGCAACCCGGCTCAAACACAGATAAACTTTTACATTTTGCAAAGGCTGGTTAATAATTACACATCCACCAGGAGGATGATGTAGTGATCAGTTTAGGAACATCCATGGCCATGCCTGCCTTTGGTAGTGCACGACAGGCATTGGATAGCGCTTCACAGGAGATGTCTGAGGCGGCGCACAATATTGCCCGGCAAACCGGACAGTCCGCTGCTACAGACAGTTCGTCCGCGCCGGTCGCTGCCACCGGACCGGTAGCCGGGGGGCTTACCGACGATATAGTCGCGCTGCAATACAGCAACAGGCAGGGGCAGGCTGCCGCCCGGGTCTTAGAGGTCAGCAATGACACCCTGGGCCGACTTATCGATACGCTGGCCTGAAACGATGAATATTGTTACGCCGCTTCCCACTGCGTTGGCGTTGCCTACGGCCAATATGGCCACCGAAGCGGCGCGGCGTGACAACCTGCTGCGCGAATCGATTCCTGCCAACCCCGAGTCCGACAAAAATAACGCCCAAAAAGGCCTGGGCAGTGAGGGTGAACAAGCCCGCGCCTCCTTACAAAAGCAGGTAGCGGCGACTTATGACAAGCCGCAAAGCAACCCTGGCGCCGAGGCAAACACACCTAACGAACAACCAGAGCCAGACACTGCCGGTCAGCAAAGCAGTGGCCGTGACAGTGCCGAGCAGCGTCAGCAACAACAGGCGAAGGAGGCAAAAATAGCGGCGCTGAAGCAGCGCGATCAGGAAGTCCGGGTCCATGAACAGGCGCATGCCGTGGCGGGGGGGCAGTACGCCGGGGCCCCGAAATATGAATACACCACCGGTCCGGACAATCAACGTTATGTAACCGATGGCGAAGTGAGTATCGATGTAAGCGAAGCCGCAACGGCTCAGCAAACCATTGAAAAAATGCGCCAGGTACGCCGCGCTGCGCTGGCCCCGGCCGAACCCTCTATGCAGGATCGCACAGTGGCGGCGCAGGCGGCTGCTACCGAGCAGCAAGCACGTAGTGACCTGGCTGGTGAACTGGCAGCCAACCCGCAAAACCAGCGGCGGGCCGGGATGTTTAGTGATATCGATGCATGGGTAGACACCCTGACCCCTGCCGTCTCAGCGGCTATCTCACCAGAGCGTCCAGCTGATTATGATGAAACCAGCATGCAGGCACGGAGGCTGCTTATTCAGCAAACTTACCGCAATACTTATCAAGGGACTGACGCCGGCTTTACCGCCAGCGCCTAGAGCCTGACTACCGTGGTTTACTTGTCCTTGGCTTTAGCAAAAGCGTCGGCAAAGGCATTGCCCATCGCGCCATTACCAGGTTGACTACTACGCTGAGCTTTGGCCGCGGGCTTATTGCCACCTTTGGGTTTTTTACCTGCATTTTTGGCCGCCGGGCGTGCGGGTTTGGGCGCGCCAGGTGTGTCATCCAGGCGCATCGAAAAAGAAATGCGCTTACGGTCGGCATCCACTTCCATGACCTTTACTTTGACAATATCGCCGGCTTTGACCACTTCTCGTGGATCAGAGATAAATTTATCAGTGAGCGCAGAGATATGCACCAGACCATCCTGATGCACGCCTACATCCACAAATGCTCCGAAGTTCGCCACATTGCTCACCACACCTTCTAAAATCATACCCACGGTTAAATCAGCAATGGTTTCCACGCCTTCTTTGAAAGAGGCTGTTTTAAATTCGGGACGGGGATCCCGTCCCGGCTTGTCCAGCTCGCTCAAAATATCGCGCACAGTGGGCAGACCGAATTTATCGCTGGTAAACGCCGCGGCATCTAAACTCTTAAGCAGCTCGGTATTACCGATAAGGGCTTCCACTGACACCTGCGCTTTGGCGGTAATGGCATCGATAACCTGGTAGGACTCCGGGTGAACTGCAGATTGATCCAGCGGGTTATCGCCCTGATAAATACGCAGGAAGCCGGCAGCCTGTTCAAAGGCTTTGGGCCCCAGCCGATCTACCTTAAGCAGGGTTTTGCGGTTAGTAAACGCACCATGGGTATCACGGTACTGTACAATATTGTGCGCCAGGGTTTTGTTCAAACCCGAAACATAACTAAGCAGCGCCGGAGAGGCCATATTCAGGTCTACCCCCACCGCGTTTACACTATCTTCGATGACCCGGTCCAGCGACTTGCCCAGCTGGCTTTGGCTTACATCATGCTGATACTGGCCCACCCCGATGGCTTTGGGTTCAATCTTCACCAGTTCGGCCAGAGGATCCTGTAAGCGGCGGGCAATAGATACCGCACCGCGTAATGATACGTCCATATCCGGCAGCTCTTTTGAGGCCAGCTCGGAGGCGGAATACACCGACGCACCGGCCTCGCTGACCATCACTTTTTGGGCTTTGACGGTGTCTTCTTTTTTGAGCATTTCAGAAACCAGCTTATCGGTTTCCCGAGAGCCGGTGCCGTTACCAATACTGATCAGCTCGACCTTGTGCTGCTTACACAGATTGGCCAGCGTGCGTACTGATTTATCCCATGCATTTTGCGGGGCATGGGGAAAAATAGTATTGGTGCTGAGCACTTTGCCGGTCTTATCCACAATGGCGACCTTTACCCCGGTGCGTAAACCCGGATCCAGGCCCATGGTGGTTTTTGCTCCCGCCGGTGCCGCCATTAACAGGTCGTGCAGATTTTTGGCAAACACGCTAATGGCTTCGGTTTCGGAACGTTCGCGCAGCCCGCTAAATAGCTCGGTTTCCATATGCAGAGCGATTTTTATCTTCCACGCCCATTTTACTACCTGCTGCATAAAATCATCCGCCGGGCGGTTCCGGTGCATAATCTGATAATGCTGGGCGATAATCTGTTCGCAGTGGGAAGACGCCTGGGAATCCTGCTGTTGCGGATCGGCATTCAGCTGAATTTGCAGCACGCCTTCATTACGACCACGAAACATCGCCAGGGCCCGATGCGAGGGCACCGACTTCAGCTTTTCGGCATGGGAAAAATAATCTTTGTATTTTTGCGCCTGTTTTTCTTTACCGATGATGACCGAGCTTTCAATAAATGCCTGTTCGGTGAGGTACTGGCGGATTTTGCCCAGCAGCGCCGCGTCTTCAGCAAAACGTTCCATCAAAATAAAGCGCGCCCCTTCGAGCACGGCTTTGGTGTCAGCAAATTTTTGTTCCGGATTCAGATAGCGGGCGGCCAGCGCCTCAGGATCTTGCTGCGGATCTTCAAACAGGGTGTTCGCCAGGGGCTCAAGGCCAGCTTCAATGGCAATTTGGCCCTTGGTACGGCGACGAGGCTTGTAGGGCAAATACAAGTCTTCCAGGGTGGTCTTGCTGGCCGCATCGGTAATCTGTGCCTGCAGCGCTTCGCTCAGTTTACCCTGTTCTTCAATCGACTTAAGAATCACCTGCTTGCGATCTTGCAGTTCGCGCAGGTAGGTCAGGCGTTGTTCCAGATTACGCAGCTGGGTGTCGTCCAGGCCCTGGGTGGCCTCTTTACGGTAGCGGGCAATAAACGGCACAGTGGCGCCACTGTCCAGCAGGGATACGGCGGCGTCTACCTGAGCCGAATTTACCGACAGCTCATTGGCAAGAGTGTTTATAATCATAATGGTAATGCGATGCTCGTTTGACCATGCCAGTGATCAGCGATGCGCTGTGTCGGTGGCCCTGGTCCTGATGAATGAATGTGGCGGTCAGTATAGCATTGATGCCGGCTGGGAGAAGGGGCCGTGAAAATATCTGGTGGTCAAATCTGACCAGGACTACTTACCAAGGGAACAGGCGTGCAGATGGCGACTGAAATCGGCGGCAATGTGTTCGACCCGACTGATACAGTCCTGGGACGGAACACAGGATGTGCCCTGCAGTTGTGTTTCAAGTTCGGTCAGTGCTCGCAGAATGTGCGGTGCCGACAATGCACTGGCCACTTCTTTTAACATTGTAAGCTGGCTGCCCGCCCGCAAGCTATCCTGGTTTTTCAAGGCCAGCGTCAGGCGCACGATCAAAATAGGCAGACTGGTAGCAAACCGGGCAATCAGCTTTTCCGCCAGTTCCTTGTTACCA
Source organism: Salinimonas marina (assembly GCF_015644725.1). NCBI lineage: Bacteria > Pseudomonadati > Pseudomonadota > Gammaproteobacteria > Alteromonadales > Alteromonadaceae > Salinimonas > Salinimonas marina. Next base: position 3,596,241 of record NZ_CP064795.1, on the reverse strand, counting down.
TCCAGCCGTTGATAAAGCTCGAGGTCCTGCATGTTCATGGGTAATGTCATAAATGAGTTATCATACAAAACTATATAGATGTTTCAGCGCTTATTGCCGGCTGCCCAGTGCAACCAGTGCAGGCAAAACATTATTTTATTAAGTATATACAATATTATGAATATTGATGGTTTATCTATAGGACTTTTGGCGGTAATGACATCTTTAGTCGGCCATAGTGCGTAATAAAAGCAAATATGGGGCACTGTTCAGGCGCCGCCCCCCGCCATTGTCAGTAAGGAGTTAGCAGAAACCGTTATGATTGTGATCACGCCGTCGATTCGGTTAGAAGACCATGAAGTAGAGATGACTGCCATTCGGGCGCAGGGCGCCGGGGGGCAAAATGTGAATAAGGTCAATAGCGCCATTCATCTGCGCTTCGATATTGCGGCATCCTCGTTGTCAGACAACATCAAACAACGCCTGTTCAGTAAACACGATAACCGGGTGACGACCGAAGGCGTATTTGTCCTCAAGGCCCAAAATTACCGGACGCAGGAGCAAAACCGGCTGGATGCGGAAAACCGGTTGAAAGAATGGATCGCCAGCGCCCTGGTAGAGCGAAAAAAACGCAAGCCGACCCGCATTAGCAAAGGCGCAAAACGGCGCCGGCTGGAGGCCAAAAAACAGCATAGTCAACGCAAAGATATGCGCAAAAAAGTGCTATAGAGTCGAACGCTGAAGGGGATGGTTTCAGGCTTTATCGGTGGTGTCATACCAAATTCGTGTGATCCACCATTCAAAGGTACCTGCTTCGGTGGTCACGATCACCTCGTCATCTTCGGCTTTGCCAATCAGTGCCCGGGCCATGGGGCTATCGACCGAGATATAATCATTGCGCCCAAAAATCTCATCGTACCCGACAATGCGCAGGGTCAGGGTTTTATCCTGTTCATTTTCAATAGTGACCCAGGCCCCAAAAAATACCTTACCTTCTTGTTCCGGGTTATAGTCGACAACTTTTAAGTATTCCAGACACTTGCGTAGATACCGCACCCGCCGGTCAATTTCCCGCAGGCGTTTTTTGTTGTACTGATAATCGGCATTTTCGCTGCGATCACCCAAACTGGCCGCCCAGGTGACTTTACGGGTTACTTCAGGGCGTTCCTGACGCCACAGATAATCCATTTCTTCGCGTAATTTTAAATAGCCCTTACGGGTCACCAGCGGCGTTTTCACAATTATTTGCCAAATGTTAGTAATTCAACTAGATAGAAGATAGTAAGTGGCCCACGCTGCCGGATCAAGCTTGCTGGCTTAGAGGCGAAGCAAATGAAATGCGGAACATTCCTGTGGCGAACCGGTCTGATAAAGAGAAGATTATCTCTTAACCTCGTAAAATATGAGCATGACTATGGTGTGTGAACAATTCAAGGCTACCGGGTATCCAAAATCCCGGCCGGACCAAAAAAGTGGCCTGACCGTGATGGGCTTTGTACTGTTTTTAACCGGGGTAGTGTTTTTTGTGGCGGGGGTAGTGGATATTCTCAGTCGTATCGACAGCCTCAATACCGTCGTCCTATTGGTAGGCGGGCTGGTGTTGTACAAAGCAGGACATCGTATTTTACATCATTGCGCCACCTTGCGGGCTAAGCGGGAGCGCCGGGGCCCTCGGGCTTTAGAGCCTGCGGTAATTAGCCATTGGCTTTTTGTTCCAAAACGGTTTGAAGCAGTGCTGGTAAAGTCGTCTGGGAGGATTACACTGGTTAGGTGATTCGAAAACGGCATACGAATAGTTCCCATTACTATGGGAGCACGCGCTTTAAACCTTGTAGGCGTTTATGCACGTAGGGAACAGGCAGGCACGGATATGCCTTAAACGAAAAAGCCGACGCATGGCGTCGGCTTTTTTTCATCTGCAGCGCCTAACGATTATTCGCTGGCATTTTCTTCGCTGGCATCCTGCACCACTTCCAGCAACTCAACTTCAAAGATTAACGTAGAGTTAGGTGTGATGGCACCGGTGGCACGCTCGCCGTAAGCCAGTTCTGGCGGAATGACAAATTCATACTTTGCACCTTCCTGCATCAGTTGGACGCCTTCGGTCCAGCCAGGGATAACCCGATTCAGCGGGAACGTCGCAGGTTCGCCACGATCATACGACGAGTCAAACACCGTACCGTCGATCAAGGTACCTTTATAATGTACTTTTACCGTATCTTCCGCGGCCGGGCTCTTACCGTCACCCTGTTCCAATACTTTATACTGAATGCCCGATTCGGTGGTTTTTACACCTTCCTTATCGGCATTTTCAGCCATGTATTCCTTGCCTTTTTCAACATTTTGTTCAGCCTGCTCTTTGGCGGCAGCCTGCTGTTTTTCACGCAGGCTTTGTTCGCCTTCCTGGGCCAGCTGTTGAATTTCTTCTTTACTAAAGACCAGTGAATCTTCAAGACCGTCGTTAAAGCCTTTTTTCAGCGCTTCTTTATCAAGAGGGACACCCAGTTTTTCCTGCTGAGTTGCGCGGTTGTCAACATACAGCCCCATACTGGCGCCCATGGCATAGGCATGTTTCTGACTTGCCGTCATTTCTTCACCAGAAGATTCAGTAGCCTGTTCTTTTTCGGTTTTTTCGGCGGTATCGGGCTGACATGCAAACAGGCCCAATGCGGCAACTGTCGACAGGGCGACGAGCGACTTGCGCATAACGTTTCTCCATTTTCGTGAGTTTTATCTGCGGATCTGTCAGGTTCCTTTTGAAACGCATCAACAGACAACGCTTTTTCATACTGTTGTATACTGTGTAGGCGTGTGCGCCTGATTACAAGGGGGCACTATCATTTATCTTACCGGCCCGGTCTGTGACTCCGACTTCAAAGCTTTATTGTTGTGCTAAAAAGTCGATACACTGATGCAATACAACATTAATTCGGACGCCCTTACGACATGACTTATTTTGTTTTGTTCCCGCGAATGCTTTGGATAAGCGTATTACTGAGCTGGGTATGTGCCTGCTCAGTACCTCAAAGCGAGCCGCTGCAACAGTGGGAACATGCAGAAGCAGGAGCGTATGCAGCAGATATTTCCAGCTCGGGCCAGATCGCGGTAGTAGCCGGGATGAACAACACCATCAGTGTCTGGCAGGTGGGTGAGGCGGAGCCGGTGTATCAGTGGTCGCATCAGGGCGACACTGCCACCCTGATTGGTAATATACATATCGCCGCAGACGATTCCACGATTGTGACCGCCGACCGCGATGCCTTTGCTTTGTGGAGCATGGCCCAGGGCGACCCCATAGGGTTCTGGCGAATTGATGAGTCCAGTATCCGTGATGTTGCGGTGGCGAATCAGGGCCAGGGTGTGCTGGTGGGGCGGGGCAACGGCAAGGTGATGTATTTTGAGCCTGAAACCGGGCGGCGGATGGAGTTTTTAGGGCATCAGTCCAAAGTTAATAGTGTGGATATTTCGCCCAATGGTAAATACGCGCTCACCGGTGGTAACGACTATGTGGCGTATCTGTGGAGTACCGAAACGGGGCAGATTATTCATACCTTTAATCACCCCAGCCGGGTCACGCTGGTGGCGGTGGACGATAAGGGCCGGTACGCCTTTACGGCCGACAGCCAGCAAAAATCACAAATATGGAATTTGCAAACAGGTGCACCGGTCGCCAACTTACAGTATATTGCCCGCCAGAAAATATTTACCGATGCTGTCTTTTCTGATGACGGTCAGTATCTGTTGACCGGCTCACCGGCGCGGCGCATTTACCTGTGGGAGGTAAAAACCGGCGAACAAATCGGTGAATGGGCCGTGTCACCCCGCGACGGCGCTTCGATGCCCAGTGCCCTGGTGTATGCGGTGGCTTTTGTTAACAATAATACCGTGCTGTCAGAAAGCAGTAGCGGCTTTGCCGAGCTTTGGGAAATTGAACATGAATGAACTTAATCAGCAAGGCTTGTTGCGTCAGGCGCTACAGGCCATTGAAGATCTGCAAACGAAGGTGGCGTTTCAGGAGCATACCATTGATGAACTCAATGATGCCCTTACCAGTCAGCAATACCAAATGGAAAAGCTACAGGTACAGCTAAAGCATGTGCTGGATAAGGTTAAAGCGATGGAGCCGGACAATCTTGCCAAAATGTCTGAAGAAACCCCGCCGCCGCATTATTAATCACAGCAGCAACCGCTCAAAACCTAACAAAAAAGGCGTAGACCTAAAAAAACTAAATTAATTGCCTACAAAAGTCGCACAGGGCCATATCCTTGACTATATTTTTGTCATTCTTCTTGGATAAAAATACAAACACTATGGCCAGAAAGCTTCGCACCGCCCCCCGGGTATTCCACAGCATATTCATCGGGTTGCCCGTAGTGGGTTGGCAGTACTGGCAGATGATGATGACAAACAAATCTATCTGGCTGCTTTATCTGAGTACGCTGAACGCTACGAGGTTGCCATTCATGCCTGGGGCATGACCGCCACCCAGTTGCAAATTCTGGTTACCCCACAAACCAGTAACGGAATTTCCAGCATGCTACAGGCCACCGGGCGCATGTATGCTCAGCACTTTAATACTAAATATGATCATCGGGGCGGTATTTGGCAGGATCGTTACAAAGCGTCGCTGATTTTATCCGACGAATACTCACTGGCAGTCTATCGCTACATCGATCGGCTGATGTTTTGTTCGCAGCAATTACAGGAACAAACGCCACCTTCCCTGTATAGCAGCGCGCAGGAAAATAAATATGGTAGCGGTCAGTCCATCGTAACCCCTCACCCCAGTTATCAGGCCTTAGGCGACACGCCGTCACAGCGTCAGCAGGCTTACCATGCTTTATGCGCTACCCTGTTGCCGGCCGAACAGGTAGCCCAAATTGAAAAGGCCCTGCGTATGAGTCTGGCGTTAGGCGATGAGCACTTTATCAAGCGTCTGGAACATGTCACTGGCCGGCGGCTACTAGAGGGAAAACCCGGTCGGCCGCGCAAAACTCCGGCACGCAATAAGGTGCAGAACATCGCCTAGCCTGTAAACCAATATCCGCCCCCTGCCATCAGCTTTTGTCCGCAGGGGGTTGATTTTCAGACTCCTGTTTTTGCCTGGTGGCGTCTTCTAATTCTACCGATCCTTCTACCGTACCCTGGATGGCATTGATAAAAGCATTTTCAATAATAGCGCCAATGGCAGGCAGAATCGGGGTGTCAGGATCATCCAGGTTTCCACTGAGCTGGATTCTGGTGGCAATCTGCTCTTCTGACTGATTTTCAAAAATCTCGGCAATAAGCGCCGACCCCGCTTCTACGATGCCGGCAAAAAAGCCGTCATCGTCTTCAACGATATCGCCTTTCCAGGAAAACACGGTGACGTCATGCAAAATGGGCTTGATGTAGCCTTTAAGGTGACCATCGTCACTGGCCAGCTCGGCCGCCAGCTCCAGGGAGCCGGCTTCCAAATCAAATGGGGCATACGTATCCAGCAGGTTTTTGAAATTGACCAGTGCCACATTTTTGGCCTGCACATCAATATCAAAGGTGGGCTTGCGGGTGCTTGGGTCAAGCTTTGCGTTAAGCGCAAGGGTGCCCTGTTCGGCCGTGTTGGCCTGAAACTGAGCCCGGGCTACTAAGTCTTTTGACAGATCCCGGCTATTCACCAGATTAAACGCGGCGCCGTTAATGGCGTGCAGCGCCACTTCAATAGGTGGTGCCGTGTCGGGATTGTAAAAACCAATTCGGCCATTGATGATTTCCAGCTTATCAATTTGTAGAGGGAACAGCTGACTGGCCAGATTAAGCCAGTTTTCCGAAACACCCACCTGATCCTGGGAATCATCAGTGGCATCAATGAAATTAATTTCCGGCCGCCGCAGCGTAACGGTGCCCACCACGGCGCCATCCATCAGCGCCGACCAGAGCAGACTGAATTCTATGCTATCGGATTGGAACAGGGGGCGGGACAGTGAGCCACCCTGCTTGATAATGAGAAGGTTGTCGAGGCTGTATGCACCTTTCCATAGCATCAAATCAACATCGCCAACCCGACCCTGATACTCCCCAGGCTGGCTCAGCGTGCGGTTAATGTACCACTGCGCGGCATACGGTAAGGCTATCCGAATGGCCAGCACCACCAGCAGCAACCCTAACAATCCCTTTACCCAGCCGGAAACCCGTACCATGGCGTATGCCTTCAATAAAGCCTGTCTTGTTCGGATAAAATAGAAAGATACGTGCCAATTTGCCGTCACAGGGGGCAGCGTAGTAGCGACGATGCCTGGGATGATTTTACTCACGGCGCCGCCCCCTGAAGGTTGGCTCCAGCTGGGAGATAAGCGGCCCTCTGCTTGCAAAAATTACGTATTGCGAGCCTGCATGCGAAGGGGTTAACCGGGTTTGAAAATACCAATCACATCTTCGTTTTCACGGGTCGAAGACTGTACTTTTTCATCGGTCTGATTTTCCTGATAATCGCATTCCACACATTTTATTTTTTCCATGTTGTTTTCAAAATACAACATGATGGTGTCCAGCGCTTTGCAGTTAGGGCAGGTGGCCCCGGCAATAAAGCGGCGGCGATTTCGATTGGTCATAATGCCTCGGTAGTTATTTATTGCTGCCCAATTATACCGAAAACAACACGCGGATGCAGGGCCGATGGCATTAATCCTGAGTAACCTGGGTCACCGATGCATCCAATCTGGCACTACGGTGTATAAAACAAGCGTTTCCAACGGATTTTTGCTACGCTATTGCGCCCAAAATCCAGCAACCCGAATGGTTTATGATAAAGCTTTCTGATGTCACATTGATGCGAGGCAGCAAGGTTTTGCTTGAGCAAGCCAATGCCCAGATATTTCCCGGCCACAAAGCGGCGTTGATCGGCAGTAATGGCTGTGGAAAATCCAGCCTGTTTGCCTTATTACGTCATGAGCTGAGTCTGGATGCGGGCTCGTGCGATGTGCCTGCCCACTGGCGGGTGGTGAGTGTGGCTCAGGAAACGCCGGCGACAGAGCGGGCGGCCATCGACTATGTTATCGATGGCGACCAGCACCTACGCACACTACAGGCTCAGCTGGCCCAGGCCGAAAGTGACCACGACGGCGTGGCCATTGCCGCGTTGCATGGTCAGCTTGAACAAGCCGGCGCCTACGATGTTCAGGCCCGTGCCGCTACGATCCTGGCTGGACTGGGGTTTGCTAGCGAGCAATTACAAGCCCCGGTGACCGCTTTTTCCGGTGGATGGCGCATGCGCCTGAACCTGGCCCAGGCACTGTTGTGCCCCTCTGATTTGTTGTTACTGGATGAGCCCACTAACCACCTTGATTTAGATGCGGTTATCTGGCTGGAAAAATGGCTGCAGCGATACAGCGGCACCTTGCTGTTAATTTCCCACGACAAAGCGTTTATCGATACCACGGTGGGCCAGATCATCAGTGTTGAACATAAGCAGCTGGTGGCCTACACCGGTAACTACTCTTCATTTGAAGTGCAACGCGCTGAACGCGCCCGGTTGCAGGATATTGAATACAGTAAGCAGCAAGACAAAATCGCGCATCTAGAGTCGTTTATAAACCGCTTTAAAGCCAAGGCCAGTAAGGCCAAACAAGCCCAGAGCAGAATCAAACAACTGGAAAAAATGGAAACCCTGTTACCCGCGCACGCGGCCAGTCAGTTCAGTTTTGCTTTTGCCCCACCCACCGATCTGCCTAATCCATTGATTGCGATGGAACATGTGCAGCTTGGGTACGATGAAACCATTATTTTGCAGCAGGTGAAGCTGAACCTGGTACCCGGCAGCCGTATTGGTCTGCTGGGGCGAAATGGCCAGGGCAAGTCAACGCTGATCAAGTTGCTGGCAGGGGTACTTGACCCTATGCGCGGCGATTTCTCTATCGCCCAGGGGCTGAAGGTGGGATATTTTGCCCAGCATCAGCTGGAATATCTTGATCCTCAGGCGTCGCCGTTGTTGCATTTACAGCGCCTGGATAGCCGTGCCACCGAACAGCAGCTACGTAACTTTTTAGGGGGATTTGGTTTTAACGGTGATGAAGCGCTGAGTACCGTAGCCCCCATGTCCGGCGGTGAAAAAGCCCGCCTGGTGCTGGCGTTGATTGTGTATCAAAAGCCCAATTTATTGCTACTGGATGAGCCCACTAACCATCTTGATCTGGAGATGCGCTACGCCCTGAATGTGGCCTTACAAGGCTTTGAAGGGGCCATGGTGCTGGTCTCGCACGATCGCTATTTGCTGTCCTCTGTGTGTGAGGACTTTTATCTGGTGGACCGCGGTGAAGTGTCTTCTTTCGATGGCGACCTGGATGATTATCGCGACTGGATTTTAACCCAGCAAAACACCGAGACCCCGGTCAGCGACAAACCTAAAGAAGATCGCAAAGCCACCAAACGCAAAGAAGCCGAGTTCAGGCAAGCGGTGGCGCCCTATAAAAAAGCGCTTAAGCTGCATGAGAAAAAAATGGAAACCTGTTCTGAAGCGCTGCTTGAGGTTGAAGAGGCGCTAGGTGACAGCAGCTTGTATGACGACGACAACAAAAAGACGCTGATGCAATTGCTCGACAAACAAACGCAGTTGAAGCAAGCTTTGGAAGAACATGAAATGGCCTGGCTGGATGCTCAGGAGGCCATTGAAACCGCAAGGCAGGACTATGACACAGAATAATAATCTGACCGCCACCGATTTTTGGCGTTATTCCACCGGCGTTTATCGGGCGCCGCAGGCAGAAGCATTATGCCTGCGGCTGCAAGACACCGCGGGGGTCAATGTCAATATGCTATTAATGTTGTGCTGGTGCCTGGACCATCAGAAAATTGTGGTGTTAAAACAATGGCAGATTCTAAAAGCCGCCATTGCCCACAGTGAAGAGGGCTTGCAAAAGCACCGGTTGCATCGTAAGGCGGCTAAGGCCCCGTCGCATCCGGACCACGACAATTATGGCCGCTTAAAAGAACAGGAACTGGCGCTGGAGTCTGAACAACAGGCTGAACTGGTAAGCGCCTACAATAATATGACGGTGGAAGAGTCTGACATAACAGGAATTAATGTCAGTATCGTGGCATTTATTCATGCCTATCAACTGCGCAACAACGAAGCGGCCATCGATGATATTCGTGCTTTGCTTAAACTGGCATTGTCAGAATAGGTCCTATGCAACGAAAAAAACACCATCATGGTCACATCCATAAAAGCAGTTTTCGGGCCCCATGGTGGGCGCGTAACCGCCACTTGCAAACCATTTGGCCGCGGTTTATCCAAAAGCGGCTGCCCCTTGAATACACCATGGAACGGGTAACCTTACCCGATACCGACTTTCTCGACCTGGCGTGGGGGCCTGAACCGGCTCGTACCACCGGGGTGGTGGCAATGTTTCATGGTTTAGAAGGCAGTATCAGGTCGCACTATGCAAACGATATGATGGCAGCACTGAGCCAGTCAGGCTGGCAAGTAGTGATGATGCATTTTCGTTCCTGCAGTGGTGAGCCCAATCGGTTGCCCCGGGCCTATCATTCCGGGGAAACCGAAGATCCGACCTTTTTTTAGAACTGCTACAGCAGCGGTTTCCGGGGATTCCCAAGGTGGCGGTGGGGTTCTCACTGGGCGCCAATATGCTGTTGAAGTTATTGGGCGAAAATCCGGCACAAAAATGGCTGGATGGCGCGGTAGCGATTTCGGCGCCGCTGAAGCTGGATGAGTGCGCACGCAGCATTAACACCGGTTTTTCGCGCATTTATCAAAAATATTTGCTCAACAGTATGAAGCACACTCTGAAGCAAAAAATGGCGTTTATCGATTATCGTAGCCTTATTCAGCTGGGGCCCGATGAAGTAGATGCCATTGACAGCTTTGCCCGCTTTGACGATAAAGTCACCGCGCCCCTGCACAATTTTACCGATGCCCAGGATTATTACGAAAAGTGCAGTGCGTTTCACTACCTAAGCGCGATTCACTGCCCGACGCTGGTACTGCATAGTATTGACGATCCCTTTATGAATCATCTTATTGTGCCCCGGGAAGAAGAGCTGGCCAGCGCGGTGTCGGTAGAGCTTAGTGACCGGGGCGGCCATGTCGGCTTTATGCAGGGCAACATTTTGCGTCCCCAGGTATGGTTACAACAACGGGTGAAGCAGTTTTTTGAACAGTTTTTACCTACTCAGTCTGATTAATTAAGCAGGAGTTTTATGCTGATTCCCATTGATGAACTGTCGGCAGAAACGCTGCACAGTATTGCAGAATCATTTGTTCTTCGTGAAGGTACCGATTACGGCGAAGTGGAAGCCAGTTTTGACGAAAAAGTGGCGCAGGTGCTGGCGCAGTTAAAGGCAGGCGACGTGGTATTGGTTTACTCTGAACTGCATGAAACTGTAGATATTCGCTCTAAAGATGCCCTGCCGTTACCCGATGATGAAGACGCGTAACGTTTAATTATCCAGCGAACCACCTATTTATCCAGAGGGCATTAATTATCCAATGGCATAAGGGTGACCGGGATAACGCCCGCGCCAAGGGGACTTAACTGTGAAAAAGCGGCGCTGGATAAATCAATTATCCGGCCCGACACAAACGGTCCACGGTCATTAATACGCACCACCACACTGTTGCCATTGTGCGCATGGGTAACCCGGACCCGGGTGCCAAAAGCATAGGTTCGGTGGGCGGCGGTGAGTTCGCAGTGGTCAAACCGTTCACCACTGGCGGTGGTTCTGCCTTCAAAATAATGCGCATAATAACTGGCCTGACCCTGCTCAGCGTTAGCCGGAACAGTGACAGCAGAGGGTGATGAAGAGGCTGTGGACGCGGAGGACGCAGAGTTATAGGTGCTGCAGCCGCCGACCACCAGCATAGCAAGAAGGGCGGGTAACCGTAAGATGGTAATGAAGGTCATTGGCAATAAAAAGGCCGGTAGCATACCGGCCCCGACCTATTTTAGAAGGTGTAACGTGCGGTGACCTGAGTCATATCGACACTATCGATTTTTTCGTAGCTCACACCGGCCGCCCAGCGTGGCGCAAAATAATAATTGGCGCCGACTTTCACGGTGACATCGCCATCATCCACATCGTAGTAGCCGATTTCACCCATCAGCTCGACATCCTGAGCAACCATAGAACGCACACCGGTATTGACGCTATACCCATTTTCATCGTGCGCATCGGTATCAATGCGTTCGAAGTTGGCGCCGACATAGGCATCAGTGTTGCCATTTAACGGCATACGGTAACCCACACCGGCGGTCGCCATATTAATATCAAAGCCATTATCAGTGACATTGCTGTATTCACCGTTCAGATAAACATTATTTTGCAGCAAGTATTTAGCGTTTACGCTGGCACCGTCAAATTCGGTCGCATCCGTATCCAGAATGGTATAGCCACCTTCAACATAGCGCCAGTCTGGTGAGTCGGCCAGGGCAGAAAAAGACATAGAGCCCGCGATAAGTGCCGAAGAAAGCAAAATTGATTTGCGCATAACTACTCCTGAGAAAAGTGTCGTGTGTACTACACGAGTGAGTGTGTTGAAATAATCTAACAACCGATAGACCTGCAAGCAGTTTGCCAGCTTGCCTGACAGCGGTTTTTCAGCCCGTTTATATATAAATCAACTACATGAAATTCATCGTTATTTCGTTATCTTACGTATTCATCCCTAAATTGTAATTAATCGGTTTCCGGAGCTGACCGGCGCGCGAAAAGGTGTGTAAAGCTGTCGCTTATTTTCTACGTATTTTCATGGTTTTTGCAAAAGCATCAATAAGATATCGCTAATGCGTCAGACTCTGGAGGGGGCTATCAGACTCACCTTACTGATAGTTAACACATAACCATATTAAAGGCATAAATGCAGATTCAGCATTTGCACTATCGGTTCAGGCCATACAAAGGAGATTTCCATGCTGCGAAGCTTTTTCTCAGACATACCTGGTGTGCAGGGGCGCACAGTCCGCCAACAGTACCGCCAACCTCCGCCGCTAGCGGGGCTTGTTATGTTAGCGCTATGGGTCTGCGGGATGGGACCCGTCGCCGCCCAGAACGAGGAGGCGCTTAAACTGCCAACCAACCGACCGATCCTGATGTCAGTTATTGAACAGGCGAAAGCCTCGGCAGCTAAAGACTATCAGCCAGATGATCACGGACTGGATGAAAAGCTGAAAAATATGGATTACCAACCCTACCGCTCCATTCGTTTTGAGGCGGACAAAGCCTTGTGGCATGGCAAAAATGATTATGAGGTTCAGTTTTTCCATCCGGGTTTTTTGTATGACCAGCCGGTCACTATTAATGTCGTAGAGTATGATAATAGTCAGCATCAGCTTGATTTTGACCCTGCTATGTTCCGGTACGAACAACAGGCAAAACAATACAAAGGGCTGACCGATAAAGACAGTGGCTTTGCTGGCTTTCGGGTGCATTACCCTATTAAAAGCGATGAATATAAAGATGAGTTTGCGGTTTTCCAGGGCGCTTCTTATTTCAGGCTGGTAGGGAAAAATCAGGTCTATGGTATCTCTGCTCGTGGGCTGGCCATCGATACCGGTTTGCCCAAAGGCGAAGAATTTCCCAGCTTCACCCATTTCTGGCTCATCAAACCTCGCCCCGGACAACCCATCACGGTCTATGCACGCCTTGAAAGTCCTTCTGTAACCGGTGCCTATAAATTTGTGCTGGAGCCTGGCAAAGACACCCGCGCCCAGGTGAGTGCCTGGTTATTTGCTCGTCAGGATATTAAGAAGCTGGGGATTGCGCCCTTTACCAGTATGTTTTTGTATGGCGAGAATACCGAGCAGCGGCCGGATGATTACCGCCCAGAGGTGCATGACAGCGATGGGGTGTTGATGATCAACCATGACGGTGAGCAAATCTGGCGACCGCTGACGAACCCCGCCCGCCTGCAAATTACCTCGCTGGCAGATGCCCGGCCCAGAGGCTTTGGTATGTTGCAACGTGACGGTAACTTTGACAGCTATCTGGATGCCGAAGCCAACTATCATTTGCGGCCCGGGCTCTGGGTTACCCCCAAGGCCGGCTTCGAACAAGGCCGGTTAGAGGTGGTGGAAATTCCCACTGATGCCGAAATCCATGACAATATTGTGGCCTACTGGGTGCCGGAAAAGCCGCTTAAAGAAGGGCAAAGCCGTTACTTTTCCTATTCGCTTCGCACTGTAGAACAAGAGCCGATGCACTATGATAAAGCCGTGGTCACCCGTACCCGGCAGGGGGTCAGTCATCTGCCCGGTTTTGAATCTTCTGAAGAGCAAACCGTACGGCGGTTTGTAGTCGATTTCACGCTGCCCAGTGGCTTTAATCTGGCAGTGGACGATCTTAATCTTATTCTGGATGTAAATGGGGGCTCGGTAAAGCAGGCCCGCTTATTGAAAGTCAATAATAACAAGGCTATACGAGCCACATTTTTGCTGTTGCCCGACACCAACAAGCCAGTGGATATGCGTTTGTTTTTAAATCATAACAAACAGAAGATCAGTGAGGTCTGGAATTATGTCTACCAGCCGAAAAACTAAACCAGGCCAGTTCCGGGTACGCGGCCGGGGCTGGCGTATCGGGTTTATGACCTTGCTGACCCTGCCCACAGCCGCTTTGGCAATGTGGGCTCTGTTCGAGATATTTCGACCCAACCAGCTGACCTGGCTGGAACTGGGTCAGTTAGCCTTGTCACTGCCTTTGTTTGTGTGGCTATCGATGTCGTTCTGGACCGCGGTAATGGGGTTTGGGTTGAAGCTGTTCCATATTGACCCTCTGACACTGGGTCGTGCGCAGCCGTCACCGGCGGCTGACAAACCCCTGGCACATCGGCACGCGATAATAATGCCGGTCTACAATGAAGATACCGCGCGTATCATGGTGGGGTTTGAAGCCTGTGTCAGAGAGTTATTAGAGACTGACGAGGCGCAGCAGTTTGATTTTTACATGCTCTCAGATACTCGCGACCCGCACAAAGCCGAAGCCGAATTAAAAGCCTGGCAGCGGCTGTGCGAGCGGTTACCAGCGCATCAGCAGCAGTTATTTTATCGGCGCCGTGAAAAGAATATCGGACGCAAAGTTGGCAATATTACCGAGTTTTGTGAGCGCTGGGGCAGTTATTACGAAGCCATGATAGTGCTGGATGCCGACAGTGTGATGTCGGCCACCCGTATGCTGGATTTAGCCCGTCGAATCGAAATGAATCCTGACACCGCGCTGATTCAGACGATTCCCATGCCGGTACGCCAGCATTCATTTTTTGGCCGGTTTGTGCAGTTTGCCGCGCATTTGTACAGCCCCATGCTGGCCACCGGTCTGTCCTTCTGGCAGACCGACAGCGCCAACTATTGGGGGCACAACGCAATTATTCGTATTGCGCCGTTTATGCAGCATTGCGGCCTGCCCCGGGTACCCGGTCGCGCGCCGTTTGGCGGTGACATCCTCAGTCACGATTTTGTCGAAGCGGCGTTATTAAAACGGGCCGGCTGGCAGTGTTTTTTGCTGACCGACACCGATGGCAGTTATGAAGAAGTTCCGGCCAATATGATTGATTATGCAATTCGTGATCGCCGCTGGGTGCAGGGCAATATCCAGCATTTAGGATTGCTTGGGGTAAAGCAGCTAAAGCTGACTAATCGTCTGCATTTTTTATTTGGTGCCTTTGCGTATATTTCGTCTATTGTGCTGTTTGGCGTATTGGGGCTGGGCACCGCCAGAGCGCTGGTGCGCGCGCTTACGCCGCCGGATTTTTTTCTCTCGCCGTACCAGCTTTTTCCCACCTGGCAAATTGCCAAAGAAAGCATCATGCTGGCGACCCTGTGGGGGACCATTGCGCTGTTGTTTATGCCTAAATTGCTGGGCATAGTACTGGCGCTTATCCAGCGGCGAAAACACTTTGGCGGGGTGCTGCGGCTGCTCAAAGGCAGCCTGGTGGAAGTGTTTATGGCCATCTTAATTGCCCCCATTATGATGTTTTACCATAGCTTCTTTGTGCTGAGCGTCTTGATTGGCCATAAGGTGCGTTGGGAAGCCCAGGAGCGTGAAGGCCGCATGGTGCCGTGGCGGGATGCGCTGACCTATACCCGCTGGATGACCCTGCTGGCGCTGGCCTGGGGCGGTCTGACCGCCTGGTTTACCCCGGTTTTGTTCTTATGGCTACTGCCGGTGCTCACCGGCATGTTCATCGGAGCGGCAGTGATTCGTTATAGTAGCAGTGATGGACTGGGATTATGGAGTGAGCGCCACGGGGTGTTTGTGATTAAAGAGGAGCTGTCGCCTGATGGTTGCCTGCAACGGGTCGCTGCTGATTTGCCCGGGTTTTCACTACCTGACCAGCCAGCACGGGAACCGGCTTTACCTGCTGATCGCCGGCAATCTATGCCATTACAAAATCTGAATGCGGCGCCCCAGCCGATGCGGGCACCTGAAACTTCCCGACAGGCATAAAAAAGGGCCGGCTAAGCCCTGTCTAAGTCCCGGCCCTGATCTCGTGCGCCCAACCTTGGTGGGGCGTTATGTCATCTGTCTATGTGTTATTGCTGAGTAAAGGTCGCGGCAAAGGTCACCGGTACCGTCATGGTAATGCTTTCAAGCCCGGCGATGGACTGTAATGTTTTAACACCTTCGGTCAGTCCAAAGTCGCCCGCGGCCAACAGCGTGGGTTTTACCGTGGCCACCGTGAAGGTGGTGTCAGTCAAACGATTAATCATGACCGTAAAGGTCGTGGCTACATTTTTGCCTTGCAAATCAATGGCGCCTTCAATGGTTTTGATGGCACTGGTACCGGCAGCCATGGTTAAAACCGTTTCAGGTAAGGTGCCACTAAAGGTGGCGCTGGTATACTCGCTGGTATTAAACAACTTTGTTTGCATACGGGTATCGCGAATGTCGATGCCGGTCGCCACGGAAGCCAAATCGACCTGAATTTTCAGCGCGCCAGAGTCATCAACCGACCCTTCAAGCTGTTTAAACTCGTGTATTTCGGTTACCTGAGCATTTTTGGTGGATAAAAAATGCAGTTGCGAGTCATTGCTGTCGAGCTGCCAGGCAGCCAAAGCGGGTAAGGCGCTCAGGGTGCCCACGGCCACCATCAAGGATTTTAGCATAACGTTATTTCTCCTTTGTATATTGTACAATTTCCTGCCAGGGTACCCGCTGGTCCCCCATCACCACAAAGTCCGGGTTCTCCAGAGAATGGCGCTGATTGTAAGTTAGTGGCTCAAAATTCGCCGCTAAAATACGGCCGCCCGCTTCTTCTATGATACATTGTGAGGCGCCGGTGTCCCATTCGCCGGTAATACCAATGCGCATAAATACATCGGCTTTACCCTCGGCAATAAAACAGGATTTCAGGGAGCAGCTGCCCAGCGGCAAGGTTTGATAGGTCCGCTCCCGGGTCAGCTTTGATAAAATTTTGTCCCGCGACTGGCGCCGGCTAATGGCAATTTTCACCACGCTGCTGCCTGGATCATCAAGCTCACGAACCCGTATCTGACATTCCTTTTCCGGCGAGGCTTTAAACGCGCCCTGATCTTTGCTGGCAAAATACAGGGTCTGGCCCGGCGGCCAGTAGATCACACCGATAATCGGTTCATTGTTTTCAATCAAAGCGATATTAATGGCGAAATCACCGCTGCGCGCGATAAATTCCTGGGTCCCGTCAATGGGGTCAATCAGCCAGTATCGCGACCACTGTTTTCGTTCAGCCAGGCTGGCATGCATGTTTTCTTCGGACAAAATAGGAATGTCCGGGGTAGCTTCTTCTAACCGTTGGGTAATAATATCATTGGCTTTGTAATCGGCACTGGTGACCGGAGAATCATCCTGTTTTTGATACGCGCTAAAATCGCCTGAGTCATAAATATTCAGCACTTCGCGACCGGCTTCCACCGCCGCGGATTTAGCCAAATCCAACAATGTCTGCAGGGTATAGTCGGGCATAGGTTATTGCTCCTTAAGCCATTTTTTTGCTAAAAACAGCGCGGCGATGCAACGGGCTTCAATAAAGTCGGGGCGTTCAAGTAGTGCATCGAGGTCGCTGAACTTCCAGGTGACCACTTCCAGCGGTTCGGGTTCGTCGCCTTCTAACGATTTTTCATACAAATCCCGGGCCACCACAATGCGCATTTCAGAATTGAAAAAATTGGGAGCCATATTGACCGTGTGAATTTCCTGTAACTCATGGGCTCCGTAACCGGCTTCTTCCATCAGTTCACGATTGCCGGCTTCGATAGCATCCTCACCAGGATCGATCAGCCCTTTTGGAAATCCCAACTGGTAAGAATGGTTTCCCGCCGCGTACTCACGCACCAGAATAAAGGTGTCATGGTCGAGCATTGGCACAATCATTACCGCGCCGCGATGAGAGCCGGCCATGCGTTCGAACTGGCGGGTGGCGCCATTGGAAAACTCCAGGTCAACACGCTCAACCTTAAACAGATTACTTTGCGCCACAATTTCGCGATGATGAATGCGTGGCAGCACTTTGTCGGGATCAATTTTACTCATGTTTATCGTGGCTATCTTTCGCTATTATATGAAGGTCAGTTTAAAGCTTAATGTATCATAAGGAAAACCGCTTGCCATTTCTGCCCTGGAGCCAAATCGACACCGTTTTGCTGGATATGGACGGGACCCTGTTGGATCTGCATTTCGACTCATTTTTCTGGAAAGAACATCTGGTCCAGAAAGTCGCGCTTGCCAACAAACAAACGGTGGCGCAAGCAAAAGCCCGCCTGAGCCAATATTACCAGCAGGTCAGCGGCCAGCTACAATGGTATTGTCTGGACTACTGGGCCGCCAAACTCAATATAGATATTATGGCGGCAAAACACGAAATTGCGCATTTAATCAGTATGCGCGATGACACCATTCCGTTTTTAAACGCACTTAAGCAAAGCGGCCGCGAGGTGGTGCTGTTAACCAATGCCCACCCCGATAACCTGGCGCTGAAAGTAGAGCGAACCCAGTTGGATACGCATCTTGATACGCTGATATCGACCCATGAGTTTGGTGTCTCTAAAGAATCTCAGCAATTATGGCAAAAAGTTCAGCAGCGACTGCAGTTTGACCCCGCCCGGACGCTGTTTGTGGATGACAGTTTGCCGATACTTGCTGCCGCCCGCCAGTTCGGTATTGCTCATCTTCTAGCGGTGGCAAATCCAGATAGCCAAGTACCAGCCCGCACCATTACTGAATTTCCGGCCACCAGCGATTATCGTGAGCTGCTGGTGGATATTGTGCCCAGAGCAGTACCCACCAAGGTTTGACGTTATGCATTGTATTGTTGGCTCGGCCAATCCGGTCAAAGTAAATGCAGCCGCCGCTGCCCTGGAAAAAGTCTTTGAACAGAGCGTCACCACCGAGCGCCGCCCGGTAAGCAGTGGCGTATCAGATCAGCCTTTGAGTGAAGCCGAGACCCGTGAAGGGGCTCTGAACCGGGTCAAAGGGTTGCTACAGCAGGCGTCTGCACAAAGCTTTGACAATGACTGGTTTGTGGCCATTGAAGGTGGCGCTGCCGAGTTTACCGACGGGCCTGCTACCTTTGCCTATATGGCGATTTATCACCAGAGCCAGTGGTCGGTAGGTCGCAGTGCCAGCTTACCGCTTCCCCCTGCGGTATTTCAGGCGCTGCAACAGGGTGAAGAGTTGGGTGATGTCATGGATCGGCTGTTTCATACTACCAATATTAAGCAACAGGGTGGGGCGATCGGGTTGTTGACTCAGCATCAGGCCACCCGACAAGGTGTTTATGAAATGGCCATGATTCTGGCGCTGGCGCCCTTTACCCAGCCCGCCTTTTTTCTATGAGCTGTCGCCCCGGCGTGTGATATTTGCCTGTGGGTGTGAAAATCTGTCTACGCGCATGCTGGTTCAGGCGCTACTTTAATCGCTTTTTCACATTTAACTAGTTGATATTGAGAGGGTATTCCAATTGTCAGCGCAGTTGGTTTCGATGTTGCACCGTTATTTGATACATATTTTCCTAACAGGAGGCAAAACTATGTCAAATACCGTCGAAACCATTAATCCGGCGACCGAAGAGAAGCTGCAGTCTTATACCTTGCTTAGCAACGATGAAGCAAAACAGGCTGTAGATAATGCCCATGAGGCGTTTACTCAGTGGCGCAAAACATCAGTGTCGGAGCGCAGTAAATTATTAAACGCGCTGGCCGACAAAATTGATGAGCGGGCCGATGACATCGTAGAGCTGATGATCCAGGAAATGGGCAAGGTCAAAGCACAGGGCTATCAGGAAGTGGAGCTGTGTGCCAATATCTGTCGTTATAGTGCCGAACACGGTCCTGAGCAACTTAAAGATGAAAAACGTGCATATGAAGGCGGTAACGCCATTATTTCCTATCAGCCCACGGGTGTCATTCTGGGCATTCAACCGTGGAATTTCCCACTGTATCAGGTGATTCGTTACAGCATTCCCAATGTTATGGCGGGCAACACCACGGTACTTAAACATGCCGATAATGTATTTGGGATGGCCAAACTAATTCAGGAATTGTATGAAGAAGCCGGCTTTCCAAAAAATGTGTATCAGTCACTGATGATAAGTGGCGAGACGGCCAGCGAACTTATCAAGCATGACAAAATACGCGGTGTGACCTTCACCGGTTCCGACAAAGTTGGCAAAATGGTAGCAGAAAATGCCGGTAGCCAGTCGAAGAAAACCGTACTGGAATTAGGCAGTAATGATGCCTTTGTGGTCTTGGAAGATGCCGACATTGAGACAGCTGTACAGGCCTGTGTTCAGGGTCGTGTAATCAATAATGGTGAAACCTGTGTATCGGCCAAGCGTTTCATTGTGGCGGACAAGGTTTATGATGAGTTTCGCGATGCGTATGTAAAAGCATTCAAGGATCTTAAAGTAGGCGATCCACGTGATGAAGATACCGATGTGGGTCCAATTGCCCGTAAAGATCTGATTGATAAGCTGCATGACCAGGTTCAGCAGTCGATTAAAAACGGCGCAACCTGCACCATGGGCGGGGATTTATCCGGTGGTAAAGGCTACTTTTACCCACTAACCATTCTGGAAGACGTGAAACCCGGAATGCCGGCTTACGATGATGAGTTGTTTGGTCCGGTCGCTTCCCTGATTCGTGCTAAAGACGATGAAGATGCCATGCGTATCGCCAACGATTCTCGCTACGGCCTGGGTGGCGGTATCTTCTCAAAAGATACCGAACGTGCCATCGAACTGGCGCGCACTGAATTTGATACCGGCATGGTCAACATTAATGGGTACTCGCTGGCCCAGCCAAATCTACCCTTTGGCGGCGTAAAGGAAAGTGGCTATGGGCGTGAACATGGCGGTTTCGGTATTAAAGAGTTTGTGAATATCAAAACCATCTTTGTGGCAGACTAAGTCCCATCGAAGCATCCAAAAAAAAAGCACCCTCGGGTGCTTTTTTTATGCTCGCTACAACTGAAAAGTGGTATAGCCCTGACTATTGGGCTGGCCAAATAGTCGCGCCGCCTGATGCACTTCTGCAGGTAGCGAGTCGTCAGGCTTAAACTGGCCTTTCACCGCCACCTGATCAAACTGTGCGCCTACCTCGGCCGCCATGGATAACCCCAGTCGGTTAGGCTCACTCACCTCGATGGCAAAGTTGCCATCTTTGCAGCTTAGGGTGGCGGTGTAAGTACCGAAATCGATAGGCCCCTGGGTCCCGGATACAGCGGCGTTTAACCAGTTGCCACGGCCATCCAGTGCTTCGCAGCGACCTTCATAATTGAGGGTGCGGATGTGCGCTCTGAAGCGGCCGCTGGCGTTGACGGGAAGGGGTAAAGGCACTTTTGCCAGCACCCTGTCTACCGGCAGATACAACTGAAAATCACTGGCCCTGACATTATCCTGGCTAAACACGCTCATGCTCACCGGGCCTGCAAAAGAAATCGCCTGTGGATCACGATCATTGCCCCCGGTCACCTCCAGACTCAGACGGCCCCATAGTAAAGCCAACGGATTGATTTCCCAGCGTACCTGCGAGACCGGCAGTTGATTAAAATCCACCTGTCGGGCTTTGCCCTTCCACACAGTGCCGCTTACGCCATAAACCTCAATCTGGGGCGGTAGGGTGATGCGCCCGATAACCTGATTAGCAGGCAGGTACCACACCATCAAAAATAACCACACCAACAATGCTGCCAATAGCCAGCCAATACGAAACTTCATGACATCCCTAATTGTAATCGACGTATTTTAATCATACCCGGCGTGCCCGCCTCGGTAATATCAACCTGCAAAATAACAATCCCCATTTGTTCCAGTGCCTTTAACCATTCCAGCACCTCATCAAAGGCAGCTTCATCTACCCACACCTGCAGTTCATCATCTTGTGGCTGAAGCCGCGAAACCGGAATGTTGTAGCGGGCGGTGGACTGGTTTACCGCCTGAGTTAACGATCCTGAAAAACCGCTACCAACGCTACTGCTTTGGCGCAATCGGCGCGCCTGCCGGGCCTTGTCTTCAACCCAGTTTAACAATTGCTGCTGGCTTTGCTGTTGGCTACGCGCGGCTTCCACGCCGTTGGATAATGGCGCCCAGGCACCAAAATAAAAAATCGCAATCCCGATGGCCACGGCTGCCACCAGCAGTAACCGTTGTTCACGCTCACTGAGCGCCTGGTATTTTTGTTTAAGCATATTCATTACGATTGGCTCCGGATGGTGACATTGCCAATAACCTGATCATCCCGATTATTAATGGCTCCCTGGACCACTTCAAAACCGGCGTTTTGTGCCAGCCGCCGAAATTGCTCCAGAGCCTCAAAATTGGTGCCGGTGGCCTGCATACGCAGTTCGACCCGGTTGGCATCAAAGCGCAGTGTCTGGGGGCGCACGCGGGTGCTGGCAAAGGCTGGCGACAGTTGTTCCAGCATAACCAGCATTGAGGCATCCCCCCCGCTTTGTTGTAAACGCAGCATTTCGCTTTGTATTTTACGACGGACATCGCGGTAAACCCCCAAATCAGGAAAGCCAGCTTTCACCGTCTGGTCTATCTGAGCTGCCAGCTGCGCGTTTTGCTGGTTTAACTGATAAAGCGTCATCCCTCTTTCGGCCAGCGTCGCCCCAATAGCCATGACCGCCAGCACCGCCGCCACTTTCCATTGCTGCCAGTGACCATGGCGCTGACGTTTGACCTTAAACTCCCCCTGCAACAAATTGACTTTTTGACGCAAGGCCTGCGCCGCCAATACCTGCATAGGCAATTCCAGGGGCGCACGTTCCACCTCTACATTAGGAAGCGGGTCTTGCGGCTGGTCGCAATAACTGATTAATCTGACCGGCTCGGGCTGCTGGCGAGCCAGATGCGCAAAGGCCGGCAATATCCAGCTTTGTTCGCCCTGTAAGCCTTTCCACTGGGCTTCTCGCAGTAGCACATCGTCGCCAATGCTCAGCATCGCCCAGCCGTCATCACAAGGGGTACGGCCAGCACATCCGGCATAATGGTGTCACAGAACAGCCCGGCGGTTTGCAGCCACTGCTGCCATTGCTGCAATTGCTGGCGGGCGACTACCGCGACGGCCTGGTGGTCACCGGTTTTAGGCCCCAGCGCAAAAAACTGCTGACTGATGTCTGACGCCAGTTCGTCTTCCAGCATAAAGGGAATGGCGTTTAGTACCTTGCGGCCGGCCCGGGGGGGTAATTCAACCCAGGTCAACAGAATTTCGCTGGTGGGCACCAGCGCAATTACCGGGCGCTGACCGGCGCGCAAGGTCAGCGAGTCCAGGTCTGCTGCGCCGGGCAGTTCTCCTGAAGCAATAACCTCGTCATTGTCGGGCGCGTAGACCAGCCACTGCACCGGTTGTTCGGGGCGCGCACCAAGACGTACCAGTAATTGTTCCATTAATTTACTCCTGCGAACTCGCGCCGGACCACCGTGACCGGACTGTCTGCTGCCGTTTTTAAAACCGAGGTCATTGTAAAGCGGGCGTTATTGTAGCGAGTCTTGCTATGTAATATAAAATATTCTGTGGTAACACTAAACCAGCTCTTTTGTTCAGCGGATAAATTGAGGGCGCTTAAGGCTGGTTCGGCCAGAAAGGCACTGGCGTTGTCCCAGCCCTCGGCCGGACGCGAGCCGATAAGATTCTGCGCTGCATCCAGGCTCAGGCCGGTGGTGCCGGCCAATACCGCCGCCCGCTCCGGGGGCAGGGTATTGACATTGATAGTCAGGGTGCTGGACTCAGGCACCACACACACCAGGGGTAATAATTTATTGAGCCAGGCGGGACTGACGCCGTTGATAAGTCTTAATTCAGATTGGGAGCTCAGCAGGCGGTTAGCGGCCAGATAAGGCGGACTCTGGGATTCATACGTGCTGTCCTCAGCGCCATAGGAACGCATCTGGCTGTCGTTATCCAGCCAGTCCGCCAGACTGTCTCGCAGGGTGTCGGCATCGTAACTGGTCAACTCCAGGTCCGCGGCCAGCAGCATCTGATGAAACGCTGTCATTGTCGCACTAACGGTGCTGGCCTGATTGCGGGCACCCTCGCCAGCACTATCAGGCTGCACAGCGTTTAGATTGAAACAGCTTTGCATATCTTCCAGCCGGGCCTGAATCACACCATTATCCACCGGGTAAGAAAAGGCCTGCGCCCAGGGCTGGTCAAGGGCGATTTTATCCCGGTTTTCACGCATCAGGGTCTGCAGCGAGCGCCGCGCCAGCGACTCGGCGCCCATGGCGTACCAGTAAGCCTGGTTATTATCTTTTAAATTCACGGTGCGCTGTATATTAAGCTGCAATCGGGCGCCCATTTCTGTCGCCAGCACCGTGACCAGCGCGACAATCAGTAGCACAATCAAAAGCGCTACGCCCCGTTGTGATGACCAGCGACTCACAGACCATCACTCCACAAAGTAAACTCACGACGAATTGTCCCAAAGTCCCGGGTTTGCAGGGTGATGGCAATTGCTTTGGGTAACGCCGCCCCGGTATAAGTATCATTCCAGGTAACAGACGTGTCGTCCCCGGCCTCTGTGTTGTCAGACTGGACCACAAACTCCACTTGAAAATCGGTTACGCCTTCCAGTAATACCCGCACTTTAGGTTCATAGCCAATCACATTATCAACATAGTTCGAGTAAAGCCGTTCCAGTTTGTTATCAGAGAGTCGGTAGGCCACCGTTTGCTGAGTACTTCGCGCCAGCATCATTTGCGGGTTGTGCCAGCCTCCGCGTACAAACGCCAGACCATCAGCGTCACTGTCCTCAAGCTGGCCGCCGCGCATCACCACATCGGTTTTTTCACCATTAATCCGAACCGGTCGGGCAATCGCCTGCAGCACATCCCGTTCAATGGTGATCATGGCCCGCTGTAAGGTTTGCAGCTGGGCAAAGCGTTCCTGAGAAATTTGGTTACTATTGATGACTGAGGTCAGCACGCCGGTGGACGCCAGACCGATCATCGCAAAAATCGCCATGGCGACGAGGATTTCAAGCAGAGTAAAGCCGCCGGTACCACGTGAATTGCGGGTCATCAGCTAACCCTCGGGCTGGGTGACATAGCTTATCACCGAGGTCACACTGGACTGGTAGTTTTCATCCAGACCCACCTTAACTTCTACCTGGCGCAAACCGTTGTCGTTGGTTTTTTTGATAAACTGTTGCCAGTACCAGGTGCGATCAGCCATCTCAATACTGCCTTTTTGGTTGTTTTTGGGCGGCCATTGCGTAGTCAGCTTTAGCTGATTCAGGCGATTAGAGGCAACCCAGGTGGCAAAGGTGACTTGTTCGATGTCACCGACACTGGATAAATGTTCGGTCGCGGACTTCATCACTGCGGTGCCGGCCATGGCAAAAATAAACAAGGCGACCATGACCTCCAGCAGGGTCATGCCGCGTATTCGACGCAGGCGTTTCATGGGGTCAGCTCACGCAATGGCCCGTCCAGCCTGACCGGGGGGAAATCCTGATTCTGCAACTGAAAATACGCTGGGTCGTCATTGCCAAACGCGGGCTCATAAGCAAAGGTTACAATAAATGGCGTAATTTCACCGCTCGACATAATCAGTATCTGCGGCGGCGGCAGGGGTTTATCGTCTTCGTTGCCGACATTGATGTCGCTATCATCCAGCGAAAATTGTTCGTCGAAGATTTCACGATCAAACAATTGCGCATCCTGGTCCCAGGGCAGATCATCCAGATTCAGAATCAGCGAAAACGCTTCAGGTAACTCACGGGGGCATAGACCTCCACCCCCTCCAGCTGCTGCCAGCGATTGTCCTCATCCAGCGCCATAAAAAAATAGCCGTTGGCCTGCGGGTCAATGCGAATGCCCAGTTGTTGCTGGTTCATCACTGCGTAGTCAGAAGCCATATCGGTAAGCACCTGAAAACGCCGGGCCTGTTGCTCCAACTGCTCGGTTTTGTCGGTGCTAAAGCCATTGAAGATTACCACGCTGGTGGCCAGCCCCATCAACAGCAACACCAGCATGACTTCAAGCAGGGTAAAGCCACAGGCGCGGACGCGCGATGGCCAGGCCGGTCTCATTTATGCCCCTTCCCGAGAGAGAAACTTACAGGTATTCGTCAAGATTCCAGTTGCCAATATCATCATCGGTACCAGGCTGTTGATCCGGGCCATTAGAAAAAATGTCGATTTGTCCCATTTCCCCCGGGCTGATAAGGACATAAGGGTTGTTCCAGGGGTCTTCAGGCAAGCGTTTGATAAAGCCGCCTTGCGGGTAATTGCGTGGCAATGGTTCAATGGTGGGCTCGGTCACCAGCGCTTCCAGGCCCTGTTCCGTAGTGGGAAACTGGCTGTTTTTCAGTTTGTACATTTCCACTGCACTTTCGAGCTGCTGAATATCCACCGCAGCTTTTTGCAGTTTTGCATCTTCCTGATTACCCATAATATTGGGGGCCACAATCGAAGCCATAATGCCGATAATCAAAAGTACGACCATTACCTCAATGAGGGTAAAACCAGCGTGACGGGCAGAATGTCTCATTATAAGTTCACCGTTTTATTAAGTTCTAAAATAGGTTGTAAAATCGCAATAACAATAAACAATACCACGGCAGCCATGGTAACAATCAACATAGGTTCGAACACTTTCAGTGAAATACTGACCAGTGATTCAAATTCGCGATCCTGATTGTCAGCGGCCCGGCCCAGCATGTTTTGCAGCTCTCCGGATTTTTCACCAGAAGCAATCATGTGCATCATCATCGGCGGAAACATGCCGGTGTTGTCCAGCGCGGCGCGCAGGCTGCTGCCTTCTTTAACATTCATGGCTGCGGCCATGATCTGTTGTTTCATGTACTGATTTTCCAGCACATCGGCAGAGATACGCATGGCTTCAAGTAGCGGCACGGCACTGGAAGATAAAATACTTAACGTGCGGGCAAACCGGGACGTATTCAGGCCGCGGCTGACCTTACCTATCAGGGGGACTTTTAACAGCCACTGATGATATTTAAGCTTCAGTGCCGGTCGCTGCAGCAGTCTGGACACCACCACCGCCAGCAGCACCAGCACGATGAGCAGATAAAGCCCGTAATTTTGCAGCCATTCACTGATGCTGATAAGCAGCTGCGTAATGCCGGGCAGTGCCTGGCCCATATGGTCGAACTGGTCGACAATTTTGGGTACCACCACCGTCAGCAGCAGCAACACAATACCGATGGCAAAAAACATCATCAACGATGGATAAATGAGGGCCTGGGTAATCTGGCTGCGGGTCTGCTGCCGACGTTCGGTATAATCTGCCAGGCGATTGAGTACGGTATCCAGGTGACCGGACTTCTCCCCGGCAGCTACCATGGCCCGGTATAGCTCATCAAAAATGCTGGGAAACTCTGCCATCGCATCGGCCAGCCCATGGCCTTCCACCACCTTACTGCGTACTGCCATCATCATATTACGCTGACTGGGCTTACTGCTTTGTTCCGCCACCGCCAGCAGTGCTTCTTCTATCGGCAGAGCCGACTCCACCAGGGTCGCCAGCTGGCGGGTTAGCAACGCCAATTCTGAAGCGGAAATACGCGGGCGGAATAAGGTCATCCGGGTTTGTTTCTGCCGGTGCTTTTCGGCTACCTGCTCTACTTCAACTGGAATCAGTCCTTTTTCGCGCAACTGCTGACGTATCTGGCGTGCGTTATCGCCCTCCAGTACGCCGCTGGCATTACGGCCTTTGGCATTAACAGCCTTGTAGGAAAACGCCGCCATATCAGTCTTCCCGTGTAACCCTAAGCACTTCTTCTAATGAAGTGGTGCCAGAAAGTACCTTGCGACAACCATCTTCGCGAATACTGGGTGTAAATTCCCGAACATAGCGCTCTATGGCCTGTTCGCCTCTGGCCTCATGCATCATTTCCCGAATTTTTTCATCAATAATAAGCAATTCATGAATACCGGTACGGCCACGATAACCTGTCTGGTTGCAGGCCGCACAGCCATGCGGGGCATAGATATGCGGCACCGAAGCCAGTTCACTGACGCCTAATATCAGGGCCTCCTGCTCAGAAGGCGCATGGGCCACTTTACAGTCATTGCACAGGGTTCGCACCAGGCGTTGGGACAACACCGCCAGCAGACTCGAAGACAATAAAAACGGCTCAATGCCCATATCTTCCAGACGGGTAATGGCCCCGGCGGCGGTATTGGTATGCAGCGTGGATAATACCAGGTGGCCGGTCAAACTGGCCTGTACGCCGATTTGCGCGGTTTCGATATCGCGGATCTCACCCACCATCACCACGTCGGGGTCCTGACGCAAGATAGCCCGCAAACCCCGGGCAAAGGTCATATCCACTCTCGGGTTAACCTGTGTCTGACCAATGCCCTGTAAGTCAAACTCGATGGGATCTTCAACCGTCAGGATATTCCGGTCTTTGCTATTTATTTCGCTAAGCCCGGCATACAAGGTGGTACTTTTACCAGAGCCGGTGGGGCCGGTCACCAGGATAATCCCGTGGGGCTTACGAATCAGCGTGGCAAAATGGTCGCGATTGGCCTTGGTCATGCCCAAATCTTCCAGATTCAGACGCACATTGTTTTTATCCAATAACCGCAGCACCACCCGTTCGCCGTGACTGGAAGGCATGGTAGAAACCCGCACATCAACTGCGCGGCCGGCGATTCGCAAGGTTATGCGACCATCCTGGGGCACCCGCTTTTCAGCGATATCCAGTTTGGCCATCACTTTTATACGTGACACCAGCATTGATGAGAGCTTGCGGTTTGGGCGTAAAATTTCACGTAACACTCCATCGACCCGAAAACGCACCACCAGCTGATTTTCAAAGGTTTCTATATGAATATCAGAGGCGCCTTCTTTAATCGCCTCACCCAGCATCGCATTGATAAGCTTGATAATGGGGGCGTCATCTTCGCTGTCGAGCAGATCTTCGGTGTCGGGCAGCTCATCGGCCAGCGCAAACAGGTCGCTTTCGTTACCCAGATCTTCCATCAGCTGCTTGGCCGCGGAGGAGTCACGCTGAAAGGCTTTGGTCAGTAAACTTTCAAATTCATCGGTAGGTATCTCCGATAAGGTAAATCCCTCACCATAAAAGCGTCTGACTTCGGCAAAAACATTAAAGGGCGTGTCGGGCGTGTAATACAACAACGCCGGCTCACGGTTGGTTTCCAGCAGCACCCGATTTCGTTTGGCAAAGCTAAAACTTAGCTGGCGCGGATCCTCAGGGGTAACCTCGTCGTCCAGGGCGCCGGCTTCCAGCGCCTCTTCCTGAGCCTGTAGGGCAGCCTGTTGCAGCTGCTCATCATGACCGGCCATACCTAGTTACTTTCCTTGTTCTGTTGTTCCAGGATGTAATCCTCAAAAGACGGCGGTAAGGCTAAAGAATCGTCCCATTTGGGCATCGACGGTTGCTCGTCTTCGGTTAAGAACGACGCGCCTTCCTGTTGATGACGAATTTGCTGGGCCCGAATGTAGTTGTATTTACGATGGCTGATTTCATTCATGGTGACCCCATCGCGGACAATCTTAGGCCGTAAAAATACCATCAGATTACGTTTGCGTTTGCTGGTGGAAGTGGATTTAAACAGATGGCCGATAATCGGGATATCCCCTAGCAGCGGCACCTTCGAGACACTTTCCTGCACGTCCTCATCAATGAGGCCGCCCAGCACTATGGTTCCGCCATCATCTACAATCACGGTGGTTTTGATTTGACGTTTGTTGATGGAAATATCTACTGAGGTGGCGCCACTGACACTGGAGACCTCCTGTTCAATCGTCAGCTGCACCGCGTCGCCCTCATTAATTTGCGGGGTGACTTTGAGTTTGATCCCCACTTCCTGACGCTCAACGGTCTGAAACGGATTGGAGTTATTGTCGCCGGTACTGGTACCGGTGATAATCGGTACTTCCTGACCCACGATAAAGAAGGCTTCTTCATTGTCCATAGTGGTTAAATGCGGGGTCGCCAGAACATTCGAATTAGTGTCGGTGCTTACGGCCTGGACCACAGCGCCCCAGCCATTATCAATCACCCCGGCAATCAGACCGTTGGCATTGGAAAGCAGATTGGCCAGGGGGTTAAGTTACCTTCATCCCGGGACGTCACTTCCACCACATTGCCTTCATCGGTAATAAAGGCTTCGGTATCGGTTTCATCCTCGGCTTGTTTGAGCGCCACACCCAGCGCCCCTACCGGCACCACCCCGTTGTTAAACTGGGTACCACCGCCTTGCTCTGAAACCCACTGCACCCCTAAGGTGGTGCCATCACCTTCAAAGACTTCAACAATAATGGCTTCAACCTGGACCTGGGCACGACGGACATCAAGCTGACGAATCACCTCTTCCAGAGACTGCAGCATATCGGGTTCGGCCGTGATCACCACCGCATTAGAGGACTCGTGGGCATCAATGGAAACATCGCGACTGGAAGTGCCGGCGCCGCCCCGGCGGGTCTGACCATTACCGCTTTCTTCGGCCTGAATACTGGCAGATACGCCCTGCAGCACATTGACTAAATCTTCGGCTTTCGCATAATTTAAAAACACCACGCGGGTATTACCATTGGTTTCCAGCTCCTGATCCATCCGCTGAATCAGATTCACAATACGCTTACGGCCTTTTTCATCACCACTGACAATAACAGAGTTGGTTCGATCATCGGCCACCGCCCGCGGGGCAGATTTGGCTCCGGCGGTCGCTTTGCCCTGGGACTTGTTAATGCTGTCAACAATTCGCACCATTTCCGAGGCTGAGGCATAGCGTAGCTTTACAATTTCGACTTCTTCATCGCCCGCCTGATCGACCCGTTCGATGATCTCTACCAGCCGGTTTACCACCGCGGCGCGTCCGGTTAGCATCATCACATTCGACGGGTCATGACTGACCACATTACCGCCGCCGGCCTGATCATTAAGCTGGCGTAAAATCGGCGCCAGTTCACGGACCGGAACATTGTAGACCGGCACCACCCGGGTGATCATTTCATCGCCATCCAGTAACGCCCCTTCCATCACCGGCAGGTTTGAGGTTTTGGCATCTTTGGAGCGCACAATCTTCAGCACCCCGTTGGGCATTTCCACCACGGCGAAATCATAGACCTGCAGGACATTCAAAAAGAACTGGTAATACTGCTCTTCATCCAGCATATCGTAGCTGCGCACACTGATTTTACCGCGGACATTCGGGTCCACGATGATGGTGCGCTCTAAGTTCTTACCGACAATATTGATAAATTCATTGATATCGGTGTCTTTGAAGTTGGGCATGTATTCTGCTGCGGTCACCGACACACTAAGTGTCAGCAATGCTGCACAAACCGCAGCACTCAATTTTGACAGCAATGTACGACTAGCTCGCCTCATGATGTATGTCTTCCTATTCTTATTCTTCGCCTGGTGCGGGCATATCCAGATAAACGGTCTGATATTCGCCGTCCCGGGTTAATGTCAATTCGATGCTTTGAGCCGAGCGCAGAGCATTCATGGCTTCCATAGACTGTTGGGTGTCGGTTAGATCCAGCCCGTTGATCTGTATAATAATATCGCCAGGCTGAAGCCCGGCTGAATCAAACAACGCCGGATTTTTACCCGGTTTTACCTGATAGCCTACCAATTGGCCATCGGCAGTCTGGGGTGAAATAGAGATAAAATCAGTGAAATCCCCTGGCTGTTCGCGCAAGGCATTGGTGGCTTCTGCGGCTTCCTCATTCAGTCTGGTGGAGGGGTTGTTGCTGGCAATCTGTCGCTGCGCGCCTGAATTTTGCAGGGTGCGACCCCGACGATTACTCGCCATCCGGCCAGCATCACCGGACTCTTCGTAATCCAGTCCGTCCAGCATCAGGGTTTCATGCTGAGCGCCATTTTTAATAATGACCCGGTCCGCCTGAACCTGTTTGAGAATAGCATTGGTGCCGTCAATTTTTTCACCCAGCCCATACACCATCTGGGTGCCTTTGTGTTCTATAATAGCGGTAGCATTATCCACCACTGAGCTGGCCACCACTCCGGTTAATATCAGGTTTAGCTTGGTTTGAGGGGCATCGGTGACCTCCTGCTGCACGGGGGCTGTAGGGGCCTGGTTTGGCTTTCCAAATAAATTTAACTGTTGTATTTGGGCCAGGTTGACCCCACCTTTGGCAGCAGAGCCAACGCCTATGACCGCGGTCTGTTGTGACGGCGGGGCGGTATTGGCAGGTGCCGGCACAAGTTGCCAGATCAGGCGCGCCAAAAATGCCAGTAAGTAGATACTCAATAGCACGACCACGGTGTTCCGTAGTGTTTTTTGATGCTGACCCCAAAAAGTGGTCAGTGAATGGTAATTTATTTTTTCGAATGTCATGCTATTAACGGTGCACTGTTTGTAATAGTTAAAATAAGGTAAACCGTACGCTGGCAAAATCATAATAGCCTAGTCGGCAAGGCGCTCACAACATTAAAACGTAACAGTGGCAAAATTATTACATGAGTAATCCAAAGCAATCCCAGAAATCAGAAAATGTCAGACTGGACAAATGGCTATGGGCCGCCCGCTTTTTCAAAACCCGGGCGCTGGCACGGGATACGGTGCAGTCTGGCAAGGTGCACTATAACGGTCAGCGAGCCAAACCCAGCCGCGCCGTGGAAATCGGCGCCATGTTGGTGATACCCGCCGGCTACGATAGCAAAGAAATTGAGATTACGGCGTTAAGTGATAAACGTCTGAGTGCGCCACTGGCACAACAACTTTACAAAGAAACCGAGCAAAGCATTGCTAAACGCGAAGAGAATAAGCTCGCCAGAGAGCTGCATTCTTTTCACAGTCCCAAGCCTGATGGGCGTCCGGACAAAAAACAGCGACGCCAAATTATTAAGCTAAAGCACAGTTAGCCGCCCCTTCAGCGGGTAACTGCAAAACCACAGGATCTGCCTTGATTATGAAAGACTTTGACCAACTGCATCGTTTTCTGTTTAACCGTGCCAATGTTCGCGGTGAGCTGGCCCGCCTGGATGACAGCCTGCAGCAAATTGTGCACAGCTATGAATACCCGGTGCAGATTCAGCGTTTGCTAAGCGAAATGGCCGCAGCCACCTGTCTGTTAACCGCCATCTTAAAATTTAAAGGTGAGATCAGCCTGCAGGTGCAGGGTCAGGGCGCGGTCAAATATGCGGTGATCAGCGCCACTGACGATCATACCTTGCGAGGCGTGGCACGATGGGATGAAACCCTGACCACGTTACCGGAAACCTTTGATGAGCAAATTAAAAAAGGCGTGCTGGTGATCACGATAACGCCCGACGAAGGCGAGCGTTATCAGGGCGTGGTGGCCTTAGATAAGCCCACCCTGGCAGAATGTCTGGAAGGGTATTTTGCTCAGTCTGAGCAGCTTGCGACCAAGGTGATGCTGTATACCGATTTAAGTCAGCCTGAGCGTGCCCGCGCCGCAGGTATTCTGTTACAAGTCATGCCCACCCAGGCCAGCAATACCAATGTGAATGAAGATACTGAGTTTGAACATCTGGTGAAAATTAGCGAAACCCTGTCCAATGAAGAAATGTTCAGTTTGCCGGTACACGACATTTTATATCGCTTGTATCATCAGGAAGACGTGGAAATGTTTGAACCTGCTGCCATTCAGTTTGCCTGCTCATGCTCACGAGAGCGCAGCGCCGAGGCGTTGCGTAATGTGGAAAAAGACGAGCTTCAGCAAATTGTAAAAGAAGAAGGTGCGGTGAAAATGAATTGTCAGTATTGTCATACCGAATACCGTTTTGACAGCATTGATATTGAAGCGATTCACGCAGGGCGCTTCGACCAAACCCCTTCGCAAGAGCAATAGCCATCATTTCAACTGGCACGGTGTCAGATAGTACGGCTCTTGGATAGAACGCAGCGCCCGGACGGCGCCATTGATTGACCAGGTACGCCAGGGGTCAAAAGGCCAACAAAAAAGCCCGTCTATCGACGGGCTTACTTAATTTTTTCAAGAGCTTATTCGTAAGCACCACTGGAATAGGTTAGTTCATAGCTGTGGCTATAAATTTCCAGGATATTGCCAAACGGGTCTTCCATATAAATCATCCGGTAAGGTTTTTCGCCCGGATAATAGTAGCGCGGCTCTTTCATGCGGCGCTTACCACCTGCTTCTTCAATCTTAGCCGCCAGTCCCTCGACATCCGGATCCTGCACACAAAAATGAAAAATTCCGGTTTTCCAGTACTCGAAGTTATTTTCGGGATCTTCCTGATTTTTAAACTGGAAAATCTCAACGCCGATACGGTCCCCGGTGGATAGATGGGTAATTTTAAACTCGCCCCAGCCAGGTCCGAAGACATCGGTACACATCTGCCCGATGGGGCTGTCATCTTCTTCAATGGTGGTAGGCTTCATAATCAAATACCAGCCTAGTACTTCGGTATAAAATTTTACCGCCGCGTCCAAATCAGGCACAGATAAGCCAATATGGCTGAATGTTCTTGGATAAGGTGTGGGCATTACAGGCCTCGCTTGTTCTGATGAATTCATGAATAAGCGTACGCCATTGCTGCTAAAATGATAAATTATGATTTATTAGCAAAATAATAATATACCGTTATGAAACTGAATCCTGTGTGGCTTAAAACCTTTCAGATGCTGGTGGATACCGGCCACTTTACCCGTACCGCCGACAACTTATTTATGACGCAACCCGGGGTAAGTCAGCATATTAAAAAGCTGGAGACGGCCTGTGGCCACACCTTACTCAAACGCAAAGGTAAAAGTTTTACCATCACCGCTCAGGGCGAGCAGCTGTACGACTATGCCAGACAACTGCGCGAGGCCGAACATCAATTGCTAAACCAGATGGGCGCTGAAGATCCCTTTGCCGGGGCTTGCCGGCTGGCGTGCTCTGGTTCAACCGCCATTCGTCTGTACGGTCACTTGCTGGACTTACAACAGCAGCATCCTGCACTCACCATACATATGGAAGCTGCGCCTTACCGCAGTATTTTGCAAGGCATTACTCAAGGGGATATCGATTTAGGTATTGTGTCAGAACAGCCGGACTCACTGTATTTTGCTGCTAAGCCCATCGGCAGAGAAGCCATTGCGCTGATGGTGCCAGCCCATCGACCCCAGGGGGCGCAAAATCTGAATTCGTACCTTTACGGGCTGGGTATGATTCGTCATCCAGACAGCGATTATTATACCTCGCTGTATTTAGGCAGTAGCGCGTCGGCCACATTACGGGCGGTGCCTTTTGCGCAAATTCCCACCCAGGGGTTTATCAATCAGATCCACGACATCTTATTGCCAGTGGCTCGGGGCCTCGGCTTTACCGTGTTACCGCGCAGTGTGCTGGAAAAGAGCAGCTACAGCGATAGGGTGTCAGTGATGGGGAATATTCCGCTTATTGAGGAGCCGTTGTTTTTAATCTACCGGCAAAACCGGGAGTTGCCGGCGCGGTTTAATACACTGATTCCTTTGCTCAAAGACCAGTTGCAATAAAAAAAGGCGCTGTGGTTACAGCGCCATGTGGTTAGGTACTAACGTTCAGTGGCCGGGGCATAGCGATGCAGCCAATGCGCATAGGGGGCGGGCAGCACCCATGACGGATCCGCTTTGGCCAGTTGTTTGGCCGCATAATAGGTCCAGTGCGGATTGGCTAAATGAGCCCGACCCACCATCACCACATCGATTTGCTCATTGGCGATGGTGTCATTGGCCAGCTCGGGGGTATCGACGCCCCAGGCGGTAGCCACCGGTATCTGAGCTTCATCACGAATATGTTGTGCCACCGGCGCCAGAAAGGCTGGGCCCCACGGAATATCTGCTTCGGGGGTATTAAAACCAATGCTAACACTCACCAGGTCGGTACCGGCTTGCTTAAATTGTTTAACCAGCGCCACGGACTCGCTTAGCATTTTTTCGTCATCACCGGCGTACTCAACCACCCCAGGCGCACGGTAAAAGGCAGGTGCTGGGGCCAGACTTCACGCACAGCCTGCAGGGTTTCGATTAAAAAGCGACTGCGCCCGGCAAAATCACCGCCATACTCATCAGTCCTTTTGTTGGCATGCTCTGAAAAAAAGCTTTGCGCCAGGTAGCCGTGAGCAAAATGCAGCTCCAGCCACTCAAACCCGGCTTCCACGGCCCGGCGGGCAGCATCTACAAAATCCTGTTTAACCCGTTCAATGTCGGCTTTGGTCATGGCCTGGGGCGTGCGCGGCAAATTCGCCCCAAAGGCATCGGCCGAAGGACCAATGGGCTGCCATGCAGTAGGATCGTCTTCGCGCAGGTGGTCATCACCTTCCCACGGCTTGTTGGCACTGGCTTTACGACCAGCGTGCGCCAGCTGAATTCCGGCCACGGCGCCACCTCGTTTGATTTTATCGGCCACGGCGGTCAGACCGTCAATGTGTTTATCATCCCACAAGCCCAGGCATCCCGGGGTGATACGACCTTCTGGCGAAACCCCTGTGGCCTCGACCACCACCAGGCCCGCGCCGCCGCGAGCCAGAGTCGCATAGTGCGCCTGATGCCACTCATTGGTCAGGCCATCTTCAGCGCTGTACTGGCACATCGGCGGCACCGCAATACGGTTGCGCAGGGTAATGCCTTTTACGTTCAATGGTTCAAATAATGCTGTCATGAAGATAACTCCTTCAAAAAATAAGGTTATCGCCGGTGCTGGCAAACACAGGGGGCTTGCGGCCGGCGATAAGAATTACGCCGCCAGATTCAGAATCTGGCGGGCTTTGGCTAAATCGATGTCGCCATGTTCGCCCAGGGCGGTCATGCCGTTTTTCTCAAGGTTGGCGACAATGTCGTCAATACTGCGTTTCTCAATCTGATAATCGGCCAGGCGGGTTTGCACCTGCATAGCTTCAAAAAAGTCCTGTACCGCTTTGATGGTCAAATCAAGACAGCGACCTTCGTCTTCGCCGGTGATGCCGAATACCCGCTCGCCCAGCTGCAGAATTTTTGTTTTTTTCTGTTCACGTTGAACAAACATCAAAGACGGCAACACAATGGCCAGGGTTTGGGCATGATCCAGGTTGTACAGCGCAGTGAGCTCGTGGCCGATCATGTGAGTCGCCCAGTCCTGGGGCACCCCTTTGCCAATTAAACCATTCAATGCCATGGTGGCAGACCACATCACATTGGCCCGCACATCGTAATCCTGCGGCGTACTTAAGGCTTTGGGGCCTTCGGTGAGCAGCGTGTGTAAAATCCCTTCGGCAAACCGATCCTGGAGGGGGGCGTTTACCGGATAGGTCAGATATTGCTCGATAACATGTACAAAGGCATCGATCACCCCGTTGGAAACCTGTCGCGGGGGTAATGAGAAAGTGTACGTGGGATCAAGAACCGCAAACATCGGCTGCACTGAGTCAGAGCCAAATGCCCGCTTTTGGGCGGTTTCCCTCCGATTTACCACGGAATTGCCGTTACTTTCTGAGCCGGTAGCAGGCAGGGTCAGTACTGCGCCAATAGGCAGGGTTTCCGAAAACTCTGCGCCACTGACCAGGATATCCCAGGGGTTGCCATCAAAATTGACCGCCGCAGCAATAAATTTTGCGCCATCAATAACACTGCCACCGCCTACCGCCAGAATAAAGTTAACCTGGTTGTCACGGGACACCTGCACCGCCTGCATCAGGGTTTCATACTCAGGATTGGGCTCTACCCCTGCAAACTCTGTCACCGTGGCGCTCTGTAATACCGCGCTCACATCATCAAAAATGCCGTTTTTCTTAATGGAGCCGCCGCCGTATAAAAACAGCACCCTGGCATTTTCTGGCAGCCGGCTGGCCACTTCCTGGATCTGGCCTTCGCCAAACAAAATTTCAGTTCGGTTTTTAAAGGTAAAATTCAACACAGGGTCGTGCTCCTTAAATTATAATTGCTATGCCTGCTAAGACCTGACGATAGAGGGACCGGCCCGCATCGATTCGACGGGTCCAGGGTGGTCTAAGCCTCTGATCAAAAGAGGGGTAGCCAACCCGCAGCCATGTAGTGAGCGCATCCTAGCGATATTGCGTGATAAGCAGAAGTCAGATAAATTGCACGGAGCCATAAATATTCTGATGGGTCTACGCTATGTCGCATCTCACCCAGTTAAAAACCTTTGTTGAAGTTTATCGTAGCGGCAACATCACCCGGGCCGCGGCCAATCTGCAAATGTCCCAGCCTGCCGTCTCCTCACACATCCAGATTATGGAGACCGTGATTGGCAAAGAATTGTTTGTTCGTAAAGCCAGGGGGGTGGAACCGACCAGCGTTGCCCATGATCTGGCCCTACAGGTGTCCTCACACATCGATATTCTTGAACAAAAAATTGCGTCGATACGCAGTCGGGCCGCCACGGTATTTGGCACTTTAAATCTGGCGGGGCCTGCTGAGTACCTGAGCTTTGTGGCGGGTCCGCAATTGGCAAATTTACTGCAGGCTGAACAGGTCAACCTGGTGCTTCATACCGGCAACAAAAACAATACCTATACACTGCTTGAAAATCAGACCGCGGAGCTGGCGATCACCGCTTCGGTACCGGACGCCGGCCGCTATGAATGGCAGGTGCTGGATAAAGAGTCGTTATTGCTGGTGATGAATCGGGTGCAGGGGCGTGAGCTGAAAGGTCAGCCGATCAGCGCTGAGTTGCTGAACCAGTACAAGGCGGTGGCCTACGATGAACAGCTGCCGCTCATACGACAGTATTTTCATGCGGTATTTGATGCCACCTGTCGGTCGCCGGTGGCGGCTATATGCCCCGATATTCGCGCGATCGCATCAATTGTGCGCTCGGGTATCGGCTATACCGTGCTACCGGACTATTTGTGTAAAGGCGCCATAAAAGCGGGTGAACTGATACAGCTGGGCGAGCCCGGTCCACAGAATAATGTGTACCTGGTGTGGAAAAAAGGGGCGTTGCGTCATCCACGCATCGCCTTTGCCAAAGATGTCATTATGGCCTTTGCGAATATTAATTATTTAACCGGCACTGACTGACGAGACCGAAATAGCGGCTTTTTGGCGTAACTTTATATGTTCCAGCTTTTTACGCGCATTAGCACACCAGTAACAGTGTTTATCCGGCGCCAGTGCCAGGGCTCTGGCAAAGCTCTGTTTAGCGGCCTGCAACTGATTGCTGGTGAGCTGGGCTTCACCCAGGCTGTCCCATAAATTGCCATCATCGGGAAACTGTCGGGTGTTAAGCTGCAGCAGCGCAATCGCTTTTTTATGGTAACCCGCTTCAAGCAACGCCAGGCCAGCCCGGTTCAATACGACCGGCTCGGTAAGCGCCTCGGCAAAGTTTTTGGTTAAGGCCTGTGACAGACTGGTCTCTGACAGTCGGTAATTCAGGGCAAAGCGTAGTACCTGCGTCACTGGCCCGGGGGCGAATTCCGGAGGGTTGTAAGTGTCATCGGCCAGCATCAGTTCAATATCTTCGCTGATGGCCGGGGTGGGGCGCATCAGGGCGTTGGAGGCAAAAATAATGACCTGCTGCTGTTCAGGCTGCCAGCGAAAGTCAAAATAAAACACGCCGTCCGAACCATTGTGAGTGATTAGCCGGCCGCCACCTGGGGCCGGGTACAATGACCAGCCGTACCCATAGTGTTCTTTATACTTTGCATTGGCCAGCACATGAGGATGGCTTAGTTGGGCCCATTCTGACGCACTGATAATGGTTTGTTGCTGCAAAGCCTGATACCACCGGTACATATCATCCACTGATGAGATTAACCCCCCATTACCTTTGAGCGCCCAGCTCACCTCGCCGTCCTGCCGATAGCGCGCCAGATTCGGCAGGGTGCGCAACACCCCGGCCTTATAGCCGGGGGCAACCTGTTGTTGGTGCGTGTCCAGCTGCAAATAACCGGTATACTGCATGCTGGCGGGATCTAAAAGATGGTGGCGTAATGCCGCTTCATAGGATTGTCCGCTGGCCAGCTCTGCCACCCGGGCCAGCACACTGTAGCCCACATTGGAATAGTGAAACTGTTCACCGGGGGTATCCAGCAGCTCGGTGCTAAACAGCTGATCGAAAAATTCCTGGGTGCTAACGTTATCAAAATCCCCCAGACCGATACCGCCGGGTAGCCCCGAGGTGTGGGTAAGCAGCTGGTGTAGGGTAATACCCTGTTTATCGGCGGGAACCTTGGGGAAATAACGGGCCAGAGTATCCTGCACGCTTAATTTTTCTGCGCTTTGCAGTTTAATAATCAGGGCTGCCGTAAATTGTTTGGTCACCGAGCCAATATCGAACAAGGTCGCGGTGGTGATGGGGGACGGTGTATTGTGTTCGGCCTGGCCGTAGCCTTTTTTCAGCAAAATACGATCATCGTTCACCACCATCACTGCCCCTGAAAAGCCATTTTTGACACTGCGGGTTAAATGGTTGTCGATACGTTCGGTGGCCCAGTGTTCGCCGGTTAACACCGGCTGGGCGAGTACAATGGCGCTCCAGCCCAGTAAAACAGATAAGATAAGTGTTCGCATAATAAATCCTTAAACCAGCGAAGGGCTGTGGTTAACAGTATAGAAAAAACCACCCCGGCATGCTGGTCAATGTGGTTGAGTCAGCTGAATAGGGCGGGCAACCAGAATTCGGCAATAAGACCTTGTTGCGGGTGGTTGCGCAAGCTTATTTCCCCATTGTGACTATTTATAATACGACGGGTGATGGCCAGGCCCAGGCCCGAACCGAGACTTCCTCGCGCGGTGTCGGCCTGGGTAAATGGCTGAAACATATTCGCTAGCGCGGCTTCAGGGATACCCGGGCCAAAATCTCGCACCTTACAAAATATCCGTTTGTGTTTCTGGTCAAAAAAACTGGTCACGGTAATTTTGTCGCTGCCATATCGAAATGCGTTTTCTATCAGATTATCCAGCACCCGTTTAATGGCCACCCGCCCCAGGGGGATTTGGGGTAGCGGGGTAAGTTTGAGCTCAATCTGATGGGTCTCTTCGATATGTCGCACCTGGGCCTGCTCCGCAATCAGCTGGTTCAGATCAGTCAGTTCCTGCTGGCCCACGGTATCCATGCGCGCATAATCAATAAACTGGTCGATAATGGCATTCATGTCTTCAATATCGTGCACAATACCTTCGCGCACCCAGTCGCTTTCTGGTGGCAGCATCTCGGTAGCCAGCCGGATGCGAGTGAGGGGCGTGCGCAGGTCATGAGAAATCCCCGCGGTCATCAAAGTGCGATCATGTTCAAGTTGTGCAATCCCCTGATTCATCCGGTTAAAGGCCCGGGTCACTTCAATCAGCTCGGTACTGCCCTGTTCTTTGAGCGGGGCCGGAGTCTGGCCTTTGCCTACCTGCAAGGCCGCGCTTTGCAGCGCATGCAGCGGCCGGTTCAGTCGCCGGACAAACAACCAGCCGCCAAGTACACTTAAGCTACCAATCACCATCAGATAAACTGTCAGTGGCGAAATGTTTGCCTCGGCCCAGCCTGACAAAGGAATGCTGATCCAGGTATCCGGGTGACTGCTCAAAGATATCCATACCAGGTAGGGCCGCTTACTGTTTTGCTCTGGCGCAGGGGTGCTGATACGCACCTCGACCTTTTGCGCCAGCTGCGCTGACACCTGATTAGACATAAACTGGTAACCGGTGGTCTGCACCAGGCCTCTTTGCATGGCCTGCTCAGTATTGAACACACTGATACCAGTGGTCTCGGTATAGGCACGGCGTTCGCTCACCGGGCTTTGCAGAATATCCTGGGCCAGCATGCTTTGCACCTGAGTCGCCAGCAGGCTGTTAATCTGCGCCGAGGTGGGCCGGATAAAATAATAAGTAACTGATAAATACGAGACCACCTGGTTTATCAGTAACAGCAAACCAATTAATAATACGGTTTGTCCAAACGCACTTTTGGGTAAGATTCGCATACGTCAGCTATTCTGCCGATCAGGTCTGGGCTTCGCCGTCGGGTACAAATACGTACCCTAAGCCCCATACCGTTTGGATATAGCGCGGCGCGGCCGGATCTTTTTCCAGCATGCGGCGCAAACGTGAGACCTGCACATCAATACTGCGCTCCAGTGCACTGTAATCGCGCCCGCGGGCCAGATTCATCAGCTTGTCTCGTGATAGCGGTTCCCGGGGTGGGTCACCAGTGACTTCAACACCGCAAATTCGCCGCTGGTGAGCGACAGTGGTTTGCCTGCATCTGACATTTCGCGGGTCGCCAGGTTCAGGGTGTAACTTCCAAATTCGACAATTTGTTCGCCCCGGCTGGGTGCACCGGGCGCATCGGCAATTTTGCGGCGCAGCACCGCTTTGGTGCGGGCCAGTAATTCTCGTGGGTTAAAAGGCTTGGGCAGATAATCATCGGCGCCCATTTCCAGTCCGATAATACGATCTACCTCGTCGCCTTTGGCGGTCAGCATAATGATGGGCATATCATTTTGTGACTGCCGCAGACGCCGGCAAATCGAAAGGCCGTCTTCACCGGGTAACATCAAATCCAGTACCATCAGATGAAAGTTTTCACGTTCTAACAAGCGGTCCATCTGATCAGCATTGCCCGCGCTGCGCACCTGATAGCCTTGTTCTACCAGATACCGCTCTAACAGAGCTCGCAGGCGCATATCATCATCAACAACCAAAATTTTCGATGTTTCGTGACCCATAGTGACGTACTCGCTTTTTTCTTTCACTATAACCACAAACCGTCGAGGCTCCAATATTTAAGCACCATGTCGCGGCACAGGAATGTTACAAATAATGTCAGTCAGTTACATCGCCAACGGTGCGCTGTACCTATGGGGTGATGTGCCGCATCATGCCATAGCGTGCCCCATCACACTGTGCTACCAGTCTTTATTTACCGCGCGTCTAACTTATCTCAAGTGCTAATGGTCAGAGCCTGTTCTCTGGCGCTGGAAACGATGGCTATCAGGTTTGCTGAAACCTGTGGTGCTAGCCGATACCAGTGACTGTCCAAGCGAGTGGGTGCCCATACAAGTGAGTGTCCATACAAGTACATATTCAAACAAGTGACTGTCCATAACGGTGTGGTCCATAACAGTGTGTGTCCAAACGAGTGGGTGTCCAAACAAGTGACTGCTAGCCGATACCAGTGAC
Organism: Salinimonas marina; assembly: GCF_015644725.1. Taxonomy (NCBI): domain Bacteria; kingdom Pseudomonadati; phylum Pseudomonadota; class Gammaproteobacteria; order Alteromonadales; family Alteromonadaceae; genus Salinimonas; species Salinimonas marina. Next base: position 3,553,778 of record NZ_CP064795.1, on the reverse strand, counting down.
TGTCCAAGCGAGTGGGTGCCCATACAAGTGAGTGTCCATACAAGTACATATTCAAACAAGTGACTGTCCATAACAGTGTGGTCCATAACAGTGTGTGTCCAAACGAGTGGGTGTCCAAACAAGTGACTGTCCAAGCGAGTAGGTGCCCATACAAGTGCATATCCAGACACGCGCTGCTTGTCGCCGCGGCAGATATTGGCGACCAGGTATTGATCTTATTATTTACCTTAAGGCAAGTTCGCGGAATAAAGAAGCTTGTAAGCAGGCGCGGGCCGGGCTTTGGTATCGGCAGCGATGGGGTGAAATACGGCAGTAGGGAGCAGCGTATTGGGCTACTCACGGCTCCAGGTTTTCAAGGACAAAGTTTTCACGGATTAGGGACAAATGTGGCTAACGGGGGATAACCCCTGGCCGTTAGTTAGTCCCCGAAGATGGGCCGGTCACTAACAACATCCGACGGTTTAATCGGTACTGATCCAGTCCATCTGATGCCCGGCACGACGTTTTTTGTCCAGAATTTCTTCAATCAACGGGGTCAGAATCAATTCCATTGCCAGTCCCATTTTGCCACCCGGCACCACCAGGGTGTTGATGCGGGACATGAACGAGCCGTCGATCATCTGCAACAAGTAAGGAAAATTCACATTACGCATCTCACGGCGAAAACGCACTACCACAAAGCTTTCATCCTGTGAGGGAATTTCCCGGGCACTGAATGGGTTTGAGGTATCCACGGTGGGTACCCGCTGAAAGTTTACATGGGTACGTGAAAACTGTGGTGTAATATAATGAAAATAGTCATCCAGACCACGCACAATATTACTCATTACTGCTTCGCGAGAGTGTCCGCGATCAGTGGTGTCCCGCACAATCTTTTGAATCCATTCCAGATTCACAATGGGTACCATTCCCACCAACAGATCGACAAACTGAGACACATCATTGTCTTCGGTTTTCACCCCGCCATGGAGGCCTTCGTAAAACAGCAGATCGGTACTTTGAGGTAACTCCTGCCAGGGCGTAAAGGTTCCCGGCATCTGGTTAAATGGCACCGCCTCATCAAACGTATGCAGATACTGCCGGTATTGGCCCTGCCCGGTATGACCGTATTCGCGAAACAGGGTTTCCAGTAGATCAAAATCGTTCGCCTTGGGACCAAAGTAGCTGATGTGCCGGCCTTGCTCCTGGGCTTTGCGAATTTCAACTTCCATTTCGGGGCGGGTAAACCGGTGAAAGCTATCACCGCCGACCACGGCTGCATCGACATTCAGATTACGAAAAATATGCCGGATCGCATTGGTGGTCGTAGTGGTGCCGGCACCGGATGAACCCGTGATGGCAATAATAGGATGTTTTACAGACATACGGTGTTGTGTACTCGAAGCCGGACACTAGTTATAAGCTGGCTGACAAGATTAATCAAGCGGCGCCACTGACGAAAATACGTAAAACAGGCGGCTATCTTGTCAGAACATGCCGGCAAAGCGGTTAAAAAAAGCGGTGCTTTCACACCGCACTTAAGGCTTGCTTTCACGCCTGACTTTCGCGCTGAATCGCCCGGTGGGCAATATCGGTGCGAAAGTACACATCCTGCCAATGGATATGATTAACCAGCTCATAGGCCTGTTGCTGGGCAGCGGTAACATTGCTGCCCAGGGCGGTGGCGCATAATACGCGGCCGCCGCTGGTGACGACATCGCCATGGTGCTCTGCGGTACCGGCATGAAACACTTTGCCCGGTTGCCCGGCAGCATCTTCCAGCCCGCTGATAACCTGACCTTTGACATAGCTGCCCGGATACCCCCGGCAGCCAGCACCACACCTACTGCGGCGCGTTCATCAAACTCAATCTTCTGGGTATTCAGCGCACCGTCGCAGGCGGCCTGGCACAATGCCACCAAATCAGATTGCAGACGCAGCATAATAGGCTGGGTTTCAGGATCGCCAAAACGGCAATTGTACTCAATGACCTTGGGGGTACCTTCGGCGGTGATCATCAGGCCTGCATACAAAAAACCTTTATACGGATGCCCTTCATCAGCCATCCCTTTGACGGTAGGCAGAATGACCTCATCCATGACCCGCTGGTGAATTTGCGGGGTGACCACGGGCGCCGGAGAGTAAGCCCCCATGCCACCGGTATTCGGGCCTTTATCGCCATTGGCCGCGCGTTTATGATCCTGGCTGGTGGCAAAAGGCAACACATGCTGGCCATCCACCATCACAATAAATGAGGCTTCTTCGCCCTCCAGAAACTCTTCAATCACTACCCGGCTGCCGGCTTCACCAAAGGCATTACCTGCCAGCATATCGCGAATAGCATCTTCGGCTTCAGCCTGGGTCATGGCCACGATGACACCTTTGCCGGCGGCCAGACCATCGGCTTTGATGACTATCGGCGCGCCTTGTTGCTGCACATAGGCCAAGGCCGGCTCCACCTCGGTGAATTTTGCATAGGCCGCAGTAGGAATGTGGTGCCGGGCCAGAAAATCTTTGGTAAAGGCTTTTGAACCTTCAAGTTGTGCTGCAGCCTGGCTGGGGCCAAAAATAGCCTGCCCGGCAGCTTCGAAAATATCTACCACACCAGCTACCAGCGGCGCTTCAGGACCTACAATGGTAAGCGCAACCTCATTTTGTTGCGCAAACTCAAGCAGCCCGTCGATGTTTGTGGCGTCAATATCAACATTTTGCAGACCCGCTTCGCGAGCGGTGCCGGCATTACCCGGCGCTACAAATACCGTGTTGACGGAAGAAGACTGCGCCGCTTTCCAGGCCAGCGCATGCTCGCGGCCACCGCCGCCGATAACAAGTACGTTCATTAAACGATTCCGTTAATTATTCAGGTTTGACAAATTTTAGGGTCATGCGATTACTCTCGCCGATAGCAAGGTACTTGGCACGATCCTGTTCCCCAAGACGCAATGATGGCGGCAGGGTCCATACTCCTTTTGGGTGATCCGCATTGTCCATGCTGTTGGCATTGATGTCGCTTTGGGCTACCAGTTCAAAACCGGCGGCTTTCGCTGCCTCAATGACAACAGAGCGTTTCATATAGCCGCTTTTTTCCATTTTACTGTCGGCTGCCGATTCTGGCAGTTCGTGTTCAACCACGCCTAATACACCACCGGGTTTCAGAGCCTGGAAAAAGGCACCAAAGGCATTCTCCAGGGCTTTTTCCGCCGCATTGAAATACCAGTTGTGAACATTTCGAAAGGTCAGCACTACATCGGCGCTGCCTGCTTCAGCAATCTCCAGGGCCTTGGTGGGGTGAAATGCGGTGAGTTTGATGTTTTTGTAAGGGGGATGATTGGCGACTTTTTGTTTGAAATTTTTCAGCGATTTTTTGTAATAGTCATTAGAGTCTTCCTCTACAAAAAAATGCGCAGCAATCAGCTGGCCCTGCTCATCGAGCAATGGCGCCAGAATGTCGGTGTACCAGCCACCGCCTGGCGATACTTCAACTACCGTATCAGTCGGCTTGATCTCAAAAAAGCGGAGTGTTTGCTGAGGATTTCGGTATTCATCGCGTAATTTCGCTTCGGCAGAACGATGTTCGCTTTTTACCGCCTCGCTAATGGGGTCGGCATACGTAGCGGTGGCAGACATTGCCAGTAATGATGCTGCAACTAAACGCAGAGTATGTTTCATGGTTGTTCCTTATCTCATTGTTGTGAAAGTACTTAGCCTAAATACTGCGGGTTGGCCAAAGCAGGTTTGCTACAGAGTACCCTAGCCCCGCCGTGGGGGAAAGCACGTAGCAGAAGGTTATTTCCACTACGTGCTTCATCACAAAAATGATTTTATATGGACAGCCCGGTCCTTAATTAATGACGAAAATGGCGCATGCCGGTAAAGACCATGGCAATGCCATGCTCATTTGCCGCCTTAATAACTTCTTCGTCGCGCATCGAGCCGCCCGGTTGAATGACTGCTTTAATGCCAGCTTCAGCGGCGGCATCGATGCCGTCGCGAAACGGGAAAAAGGCGTCAGAGGCCATCACCGAACCCGCCACCTGTAGGTTCTCATCACTGGCTTTAATGCCCGCCACCTTGGCCGAATAAACCCGGCTCATCTGGCCGGCACCCACCCCAATGGTCATACCATCTTTGCAGTAAACAATGGCGTTGGATTTCACATATTTAGCGACCTTCCAGCAAAACAGCAAATCCTGGAGCTCTTCAGCACTGGGTTGACGCTCAGTAACCACCTGCAGGTCATCTGCTTCGACCATGCCAAAATCACGTTCCTGCACCAGCAAGCCGCCGTTGACCCGTTTAAAGTCGTAACCTTCAGTAAGCTGACCCTGCCAGCTGCCGCAGGCCAGCAAGCGTACATTTTTCTTGGCGGCGATAATGTTCTGAGCTTCTTCAGAAACCGCTGGCGCCACAATCACTTCAACAAACTGACGATCTACAATCGCCTGAGCGGTGCTGGCATCCAGGCTGCGGTTAAAGGCTATGATACCGCCAAAAGCTGAGGTGGGGTCGGTGGTGAAGGCGCGGTTATAGGCGCTTAGGATATCCTCGCCAATCGCCACCCCGCATGGATTCGCATGCTTAACAATGACACAGGCGGGCTCTTCAAATTCTTTTACGCATTCAAGGGCGGCGTCGGTATCGGCAATATTATTGAACGACAATGCTTTACCCTGTAACTGCGTGGCCGTGGCTACCGAGGCTTCCTGTATCTCATTTTCGACATAAAAGGCAGCTTCCTGATGACTGTTTTCGCCATAGCGCAAATCCTGCTTTTTGGTCATCTGCATATTGATGGTACGGGGGAATTCACTGTGATGGTGCGTACAGTCGGCCTCGCATTCAACCGAGTCCAGCCGGGCCCCAAAATAGTTTGCAATCATGCCATCATACTGGGCAGTATGCTCAAAAGCTTTAATCGCCAGGTCAAAACGGGTCTGATAATTCAATGAACCGTCGTTTTCGCTCATCTGTTCCAATACCACCTGATAATCATCGGTGTTCACCACAATGGTGACATCTTTATGATTTTTGGCTGCGGCGCGCACCATGGTCGGCCCGCCGATATCGATATTTTCAATGGCGTGCTCAAGGGTGCAATCCGGATTCGCCACGGTTTGGGCAAACGGGTACAGATTCACCACCACCAAATCGATAGGCTTGATCTCATTTTGCGCCATAGTGCTTTCATCCTGGCCCCGGCGGCCCAGGATGCCACCATGAATTTTAGGGTGCAGCGTTTTTACCCGGCCATCCATAATTTCCGGGTGCCCGGTATGTTCTGATACTTCAAGCACCGGCAGACCGGCATCGCTGAGTAATTTTGCGGTACCGCCGGTGGAGAGCAACTCCACCCCTGCCTGATGCAATGCTTCGGCAAATTCAACAATACCGGTTTTATCCGAAACACTTAATAGCGCGCGTTTAATAGGTTTTGGTGTATGCATAGTGATGTCTTGATAGTTAGGTAGAGGTGAAACAAAAAGAGCACCGTGAAAAGGTGCTCTTTGGTGGGCGAGGCCCGTCGTATTTTAGTTCATGCCGTACTGTTTCAGCTTCTTGCGAAGCGTACCGCGGTTGATGCCCATCATGATGGCCGCGCGGGTTTGGTTGCCGCGGGTGTAAGTCATGACTTCTTCCAGCAGCGGCGCTTCCACCTCAGCCAGCACCAGTTCATAAAGATTGTCGATGTTCGCGTTGTCTAGCTGCTTCAGGTACTTATTAACCGCTTGTTTAACCGAATCACGCAGCGGCTTTTGAGCTTGAGTTTGAGAAGGCGTTGTTACTGTCGTAGTAAATGGTGAAGTCACATTTTGATCGAACATAATACATTCTTGCTCTTAAGTTAGTCATCACTATGCTGCAGGAGAAATCTGTCGGGTTTCCCGTTTCTGCAGCGATTGAAAATAATCGTCAAGTGCGTTGAGCTGTTTATCAGCTTGCTCAATACCATTGAACGTTTTACGAAACTGACGATCCGTATCGTGTTCCGCTAAATACCAGCCCACGTGCTTTCGGGCAATTCGAACACCCATTACTTCGCCGTAAAAGGCCTGCACGTTGGCAACGTGTTCATGCAACACCTGATGCTGCTCTGACAAAGGCGGTGCTGATAATATCTCGCCGGTTTCAAGAAAATGCAGTATTTGCTTGAAAATCCAGGGATTGCCCTGGGCGCCGCGACCTATCATCACCCCGTCTGCGCCGGTGTGCTCCAGCACGTATCGTGCTTGCTCCGGAGAAGTAATATCGCCATTGGCAATGACCGGAATGGATATCGCTTCCTTAATTGCCTTAATGGTGTCGTATTCGGCTTCTCCTTTGTACATACAGGCGCGCGTTCTGCCATGAACGGCCAACGACTGAATGCCGTTTTGCTCCGCAATTTGTGCAATTTCTACACCATTGCGATTATCCGTATTCCAGCCTGTTCTAATTTTCAGGGTGACCGGTACGTCAACCGCCTCAACCACAGCCTGAACAATAGATTCGACCAGCGCCGGATATTGTAATAACGCTGACCCAGCCAGTTTCTTGTTAACCTTTTTTGCCGGACAACCCATATTGATGTCGATGATCTGTGCACCATTGGCCACATTAAACTGGGCCGCCTGTGCCATCAGATCGGGGTCAGCCCCGGCAATCTGTACCGAGCGAATACCTTCTTCGCCGGTATGATCCATACGATGCATGGATTTGGCCGTGTTCCACACCTTTGGATTGCTTGATAGCATTTCGGAGACCACCAGACCTGCCCCCATTCGACGACACATTTGTCTGAAGGGACGGTCAGTGACACCTGCCATCGGCGCCAGCATCAAATTGTTATCCAGTTTATACGGACCTATTTGCATGGTTAACAATCCAGTAGTTGCGCGGAATTTGAACACTTGGCTAAAACGGGGCGCTAAGTGTACGCATTTTGCCTACCCTTGAAAAGGCTAAAATTCACACAAAATGTCACTTTTTGCTATTGACAGTTTTTGATGGATTTGCCTTGCAGGGCCTATCTGATAAGGGGTGAGTCTGAATAGCTCAGACTCTGACCAAAAAATTAGCGGTAGATTAGACAATTAGCGACGACGGGTACCAGAGACACGGGCCCAGTCACCTTCAATTTCACTTTTATCTAATATAAAGTCGCGGGCGTAGGCCTGTTCAATTTTTTCGACCTGTTCGGCCAGAATCCCCGATAAAACCAGGCGCCCACCAACCCGACAATAGCCGGTAATCACCTCCTGCAGCTCCAAAAGCGGGCCGGACAGAATGTTTGCCACCACCATATCTGCCTGCATCTGCGGTTGGTTTGCCGGTAAATACACCTCCAGGCGATCAGCAACCTGGTTACGCCGGGCATTTTCTTCGCTGGCTTCCAGCGCCTGAGGGTCGATATCGATGCCCACTACCCGGCTGGCGCCTAATTTTAAGGCCGCCAGCGCCAGAATGCCGGAGCCGCAGCCAAAGTCGACCACCGTTTGTCGGTCGAGGGTTTCATTGTCCAGCCAGCGCAGGCACAGCGCTGTGGTCGGGTGGGTGCCGGTGCCAAACGCCAGGCCGGGGTCCAGCATCACATTCACCGCATCCGGGTCGGGGACGTCGCGCCACGATGGGCAAATCCATAGCCGGCGACCAAACTGCATGGGATGAAAGTTGTCCATCCACTCCCGTTCCCAGTCTTTGTCTTCCAGCGGGTCCAGCTTATAGGAAAAATCAGGGCCCAGAATGCGTGCCTGGCCCAGACGTTTGATGACGTCCTGCATATCGTGGGCGGCATCAAATAAACCCACCACCTGGGTGTCGGGCCATAACATGGTTTCACCAGGCTTAGGCTCATACATGGGTGTGTCTTTGGCATCTAAAAAGGTCACTGCCTGCGAGCCATTGGCCGAGAGCATACCGCCCACCTGCTCGGCCAGCTCAGAAGAAGTGTTTATTCGTAATTGTAACCAGGCCATGATGTTAATCTGTTAAACCATAATGTGGCTATAATAGCAGTTATCGGTATGGCGGCTCCAATCGGGTTTATGCCAGCGGTAGCGAGGGTCGCTAAATTTAACCGGTGCGGCTTGGAAATGGCTCGCAAAAAGTGCTAGTTTTTAAGTTGTCCGTAGTTACTCAGATAGTTTGCATAATATGATTCGTCGCTTATTGTTCTGCGTGTGGTTCACTGCCAGTTTTACTGTGAGTGCAAAAGAGTTGACGGTAGTCGCGGGGTGGGACAAGCCACCTTATGTTATTACTGAAACCCTTAGCGGTTTTGAGCTGGACCTGGTCAACACGATACTGACCCGGCTGGGACATACGATGACCCCGGTGTTTGTCCCTTTTGGGCGCAGCGCCCGGCAGCTGGAAAATGGTGTTGCCGATATTGTACTTACCTTAAGTGCTGATCACCTGGTGCCAAACGCGCTGTTAAGCGATGTCTATGTGGCTTATCAGAATTCGGCAATATCGTTGGCCTCCAGGGATTTGACGATAGAGCAACCAGATGATTTGTTCCCATATACGGTGTTAGCGTTCCAGACCGCTCAGGATGTGTTGGGCCCGGCGTATCAACAAGCAGTAGCCGGTCACAAAGGCTATATTGAGATCGCCGCGCAGCAGCGCCAGGTGAAAATGTTGTTGCTGGGAAGTGTTGATGTGGCGGTGATGGATCGCAATATCTTCAACTGGCTGCGCAGTCAGTTACCGCCACGTTTTCAAAAAGAAGTCATTATGCATGACCTGTTTGAGCGCAATGAATACCGGGCCGCCATTTTAAATACGGAGCTTCGTCAGCAGTTTAATACTCAGCTGCAACGGATGAAGCAGGATGGCAGTTATGACAAGCTGATTAAAAAATACCGGCTTTCATACAGCAATCCACCTACCGGTGAATCCTGACATCTTATCGCATCTGCTGGGATTTTAATCAGCTTCGTGCTGTACTGGTGCTTCTTGTTTTATTACCAAGGATGCCCGGATGCACCGTCTTCAACTTTTTCCTGTTGCGGTTGTACTGTTGTTACAGGCCTGCAGCAATACTTTGTCGTCATCTTCTTCCACTGCTGCATCTGATACCAAGGCCGTGGCGTCGGCTCCACAGAGTCAGGTTGAGCGTTTGCTGGATGCTCCGGCCTATATGCAGCGCCAGGCCATAATGGACAAAAAAATCAGTGTGGAAGCGTTGACGCAGGCCTATATTGAGCGCATCAGGCGCCTGGATGCACGTACCCAGAGTGTGATTGCTATTAATCCGGAAGCCATTACCCAGGCGCAGGCCAAAGATGCGGAGCTGGCCCGGGGGCAGGGGCAGCCAGGTGCCTTGTTCGGCTTACCGGTGTTATTAAAAGATAATATTGAAACGCAACAGCTACCTACCACCGCAGGGTCAATGGCGCTGGCCAACAATGATACTCGTCGCGATGCGCCATTGGTGCATAATCTACGGCAGGCCGGCGCGATTATTTTAGGCAAAACCAACTTATCTGAATGGGCCAATTTTCGCTCAGAAGCCTCGGTAAGCGGCTGGAGCGCGATTGGCGGCCTGACTCGCAATCCTTACAACCTGTCACGAAGCGCCTGTGGTTCCTCCTCTGGTTCAGGCGCGGCGATGGCTGCCGACTTTGCGGCCCTGGCGGTAGGCACCGAAACCAATGGCTCAATTATCTGCCCGGCCTCATTTAATGGCATTGTAGGTTACAAGCCCACGGTGGGGCTGATCTCCCGGCGCTATGTGGTGCCTATTTCCCACAGTCAGGATACAGCCGGCCCCATGGTGAAATCGGTAACCGATGCTATTTTGATGGCCAAAGCCATGGCCGGGGAAGATCCCCGGGATACCGCCACCGTTACTAACGAGCGGGTGGTACTCAAGGCCCCCGAACAGTTGAGCAATGGCCTGAAGGGCGTCAAAGTCGGCGTGGTGCGGTTTGCTCAGGGTGATGATGAACGGGTTCTGCAACAATACAATCAGGCGTTAACAACGCTGGAACAACAAGGGGCGAAGCTGGTTGAGATCACTGCGCACCAGATGCCCGAGGCCTTTTGGGAAAATGCCTATCATGTGCTGCTGGCAGAGTTTAAAACCGGCATCAATGAGTATCTGGCCGAGGTTCCCAACCCATTACCTGCCACTACGTTGAGCGGCCTTATTGCTTACAATGAACAGTCGAGCCGTGAACTGGGGCTGTTTAACCAGGATATTTTTGAGCAGGCCCAGGCCACCGAAGGCGCCCAAGGTACACGTTATCAGCAAGCCAGTAATATGGTAATAACCGCCACCACTGAAAATGGTATAGATAAATTACTGGAACAGCATCAGGTCGATTTGCTGGTGGCACCGTCCAATGCCCCGGCGTTTTTAATTGATACCCTGTACGGCGATCACGCGCCCGGTGGCTTTATTGGTATAGGTTATATGGCGGCTATCGCGGGGTACCCCCATGTAAGTGTGCCGGCGGGGCTGGTTAATGGGATGCCAGTGGGGCTGAGTTTTATTGGCGCCAAATGGCAGGATAATCAGGTACTGGCGGCAGGCCTGGCGTTTGAAAAAGGGCATGCACCCATACCAGCGCCACAATTTTTACACAGCGATGCCGAGCTGGAACAGCACCAACAACTGCTTAAACCCGTCCAGCCATAGCCCTGGCAAGCAACAGCGAGATGTAGGCAGGCGCCAGCTTACCTGGCGCGCGCCAACCCGAACTCGCTTACAGCAGCATTAGCAAAGTGGGCCGCTGTCCGCTTAACCGGGACGTTTAACCCAGGCACTGCACCAGCCTTCTACATCCACCAGCTTACCCGGGAAAATAGCACAGGGTCGCTGCTGTTTACCATCGCTGCCCTGAATGTACATGCAGTTGCCACATTTGGCATCAGGTTTTGTGGAGTTGGCCGTATAGTTTAATGCTTTGGCAGTCGGATCATCGGCACTTAATACCTCCTGAGCATTGGCTCGTAAGGCCACGCCACCCAGGGTCATGCCGATAAGGGTAGTACCAGTCATACGCAAAAAGTCGCGACGATTAACAGAACTCATAGCTTGCTCCCGTTTTGGTAAACGATAATGATTTTCTTTTCTATCGGCCTTAAAACACAAAAACCTGCCTTCTGTGGCAGGTTTATTATCAGCGATTAAGGCTGGCTAATACTTATAGTTTACCCCCAAATAGCGGCTTGTGCAGCGTTTTTAGGTAGGCAGCCGGCAGCAACCCGGGCCGCGCGGGCGCTATTGCGGTTTGGCATAGGCAAAACGCGCGATACGTCGTGGCTGATGATATGTATCCAGCCCACTGATACACGCCACATCCAGCTCGCTTAAATCTATTCGCCCTTGGGTATCAAGCCGGGTTTTATCCAACCAGACCTGTTCAATTCGGCCCACTACAAATTCGGTGTGGTTCACCTCAATGGGGATAATGCTTTCTAGCTTCATCGCCAGTTTTAACGGACTTTGAGCCACAAACGGCGCCTCAATGGTGTTGGCATACCAGGGAGTTAACCCGGTTTCTGAAAATTCACTCACCTGAGACGGGTAACGGGCAGAAGTCTGATGCGCCTGTTCCACCCAGTCACATTGCACCTGATTAAGCGTATACACGCCATTGGCTTTAATATTGCGCAGCGTATCGCGCACCACGGTGTGGGGGCGCATAACCATACCCAGCAGCGGCGGGTTGGCGCCCACATGCACGACTGAACTCACGAGGGCCAGATTTTCCTGATTTTCACGCGCATGGCAGGTACCTACCAGACAGGCCGCCTTAAATCCGGACAGGCAATTTACAAAATTAGCCCGATAGCGGTCCTCCATAGCTTCTATGTCAGCGCCGCTTATACAATGGTCAGTCATTTTCGCACTGAACATCCACCCGCATGTCTTCACCGCGACCCGATACCGTCATCTCTATGGGCTGACAGCACACCTGACAATCCAGCACCTGGGTATGCCCGGTATCGTTTATTTCATCAATTTCGACTTCGTTAGGTTCCATGCAATACGGACAACTGAAGGTTGCCGGGGTCGCCAGACTCATAATTCACCTTTGCTGGATTAAAAAAGTTTACATCGATGGTTACGAACCGACCATGGGGTTGGATTGGTACAAAAAGCATCAAACATTGAGCAGGTGAGGACATGAGTAAAAAACTGGCGGCTGGCATTTGTCCGTTGTGTCATCGTTACACACGACTGACCTTTCATCATCTGATCCCTAAAAAGATGCATCGGCGATCGTTTTTTCGTAAACATTTTAATCGGGAGCAATTAAACGAAGGTATTGCGATTTGCCGGCAATGTCATAATGGTATTCATCGGTTTTATACCGAAATGGAACTGGCTAAGCAGTACCGGACAATAGAAAAACTTCAGCAGGATGAAAAGCTTAATAAATACTTTTCGTGGGTTGGGAAACAGGCAATTCGTCTTTAAGGCAACCTCAACATGGGTTATACCTCAGCAATCACGTGGCATACGGCGCGCATTAGCACAGAGAAATGATAAGCTAAGGGATTGCGATTTAACTGTATAAGTATACACTATGCGCTATGTAGTTATGGGTAGGTATTGATGCGAAAAGAGCTTCCTGAACGATATTATCTTGATCACTTTCACGAATTCTTAAGTTTTTTTGATGCGCAAAGCCAGGCTCTGCTGGATCAGGAAACGCAGCGGTTCATTGATGACTTTCGGGCCCTGGCGATGCCCCAGCAATGCATCGTGGCGCGGGCGGCCAACCGCAAGTATGCCATTATCAACCGCAGTCATTTTGATTATCCTGAAATTCCCGAGCCTCAGCAGCAGCTTGATACCCTGATTGCGCAGGGGTGGTTTGGCCCGGTTACCGGGGTGGATCTGCAGGATTTTGCCGGTACCGTCACCAAAAACGATTTACTGGCGTATCTGGCTGAATATCCCATTACACAAAAGTACACAACCCTCAAAAAGACTGAGTTGGTGAACTTGCTGTTTGCGCAGATTGAAGATTATGGCTGGCCACAAAACCTGCCGCAAACTAATTATTTACTGAAAACTTTCGAGCCTGCGCTTCGGTACCTGTTATTTTTATATTTTGGCCACTCCAAAGGGCGGCTTAATCAGTTTTCTATGCGTGATTTAGGCATCATGCGTACGCGTACTGACGCCACTGTGGTCCAGGCTCGTTTCAGCGATATTGAGCAGGCACGCCTTGGGTTTGAGTACGCGGTGGCACTGGAAAAACTGCCCTATACCACCCAGGCCCAACGATTAAATGCGGCTTCCGCCTCAATCCCCGAACTCTACGATCCGGTCGCCCTGGATTATGCCCAGCGCTATTTACACAAACTGGGAGTGCGGCTGCTGGAAACCGATCGGGCGGCCGGGCTCAGTGTACTGGCGCAGGCGCCGGGCGATGAATCCAAAGAAAAGTGGCTGCGGGAGTGCTACAAGGACGGCGATAAAGAAGCGGTAAAAACCGGGCTGGAACAGATTATCGATAACCCGCCCTCAGATTCACTGCTGGCCTTTGCTGAAGATTTTTATGCGCGCAAATACCATAAAAAACGCACCAGTGAAGTCACGGATATGCTGCGTAATGCCAGTACCACGCTGCAGTTGGACATCAGTCAAAACCAAAGCGTTGAGCAAGGGGTGGTGGCCTGGTACAAACGTCACGACCAATTGGCGTGGCGTACCGAGAACCGGACCTGGCGAACCCTGTTCGGACTTACCTTCTGGCCGGTGTTATTTGAAATGGACACCCTGGTCACCGAATTTGACCGGCGTCCGCAAGCATTAAAATTCAATACATTCTATCAAACCTTTGGGCCGCAGATAGATGCCATACTGGCCCGTTTTGAGTCGCCGCAAGCCTGGATACTGCATCTGACTAAAATGGCCAGCGCCCATTATGGCAAGGTGAACAGTGTGTTTATGTGGCGGCGAAATCAGCTTGATACCGTGCAGGTGCTGCTTGAGCATGCGCCGCTGGAGAGTATTAAGGACATGCTACTGATGATGTGTAAAGATTTTGCCAGCCTCAAAGATGGCTTTCCTGACATCATGGTGTATGACGGTGAGACTCTGCGCTTTGAAGAAATCAAAGCCCCGGGGGATGTGCTGAGGCGCAACCAGCTGATTGCCATCAAACGCTTGCAGGAAGCGGGTTTTACAGTACAAATCACCCAGGTGGAATGGTTTCACGACCCTATGCAGCCGTATGTGGTGGTGGATATAGAAACCACCGGCGGCAATAATGGCTATCATCGCATCACCGAGGTCGGGATGGTTAAGATGGTCGCGGGCGAAATCATTGATACCTGGCAGTCGTTATTTAACCCGCGGCGGCATATCCCCTCCAACATTACCCGGTTAACCGGCATCAGCAACGAGATGGTGGCCGATGCCCCGTTGTTTGGTGAGCGCGCTCAGGAGATTGCCGAGTTCACCGAAGACTGTGTATTTGTGGCCCATAATGTCAATTTTGATTATGGTTTTATCCGTCAGGAATTTGCGCGTTTAGAGCAGTCTTTCCGTCGGCCCAAATTGTGTACTGTGGTACAGATGCGCCGCGCCTGTCCGGGCTTGCGGTCTTATTCGCTGGCAGCGCTTACTGACCACTTCGGCATTGCAATGGAACAGCATCACCGGGCCTTGTCTGATGCCCGCGCCGCTGCTCAATTGTTAACGATTATTCACGAAAAAACCTCGTCAGTCGCGGTAAATTAACCGTTCTTGGATGGTGCTGGAGAAAATATGCAAACTGAGTTGTCGCAAGCAGCCGTGTCGCGGGTAATTGAGATGGCCTGGGAAGATCGTACACCGTTTGAAGCAATTGAACATTTGTACGGTCTGCCCGAAAAGCAGGTGGTGGGACTGATGCGCCGCCAGCTTAAACGACGCGCATTTAATAATTGGCGAGCACGGGTCAGCGGACGTCACACCAAGCATCTTAAATTACGCCCCGCGGGCATTGAGCGGGGCTATTGTCCGTCGCAATACAAACCGCAGGGGCGAATAAACGCTAATTTGATTAAACAAACGTAACTTTGCGCTGCTGAACCGGCGTTGAAGCCTCTGCGTAAAAAGTGTGCACTGTGAAAGTGTGTACGCGTTCTTGCTATTGGCCCACCATTGGTGGGTCTTTTTTATGGGTTGGAAAAAAGTCGGTGAGGTAAAAGTCGCGCATAAAACTGCCGGTAATAATATTACCGGCAACAGGGTTCATACATTACCCAAAAACGGGTACAACAAGGTCGCATCGAAGGGAGAAGTGATTTGACTTGGGTTCCAGCATAGCGGCAAAGGCGGGCCCGGCAAACAAACAAAAAGCGATGAATTCAATCAGCTTTTCTGATGTAGCTGACGGGGATACTAATAGTCGTGATTAGGCGTGGTGCCGTGGCGATGTGAACGTGATAAAAGCCTGAACAATCAATTCCGGCTCAGCTATTTAAGAGGAGCCACCGGCATAAAAAAAGCGTCCGAAGGGACGCTTTTTTGGTGGGTTCAGCAACTAGCTCATGCCGAGTTTCTTTTCAAGATAGTGGATATTGGTGCCACCGGCAGAAAAGTTCTCATCTGCCATAATCATGCGCTGCAACGGCACATTGGTTTTAATGCCATCAATAACCAGCTCATCTAACGCATGCCGCATCCGGGCAATCGCTTCATCCCGGCTTTCGCCATAAGTGATGAGTTTGCCAATCATCGAGTCATAATAGGGTGGTACCGAGTACCCGGCATAAATGTGCGAGTCCCAGCGAACCCCCAGGCCACCCGGAGAATGGAACATATTGATAACGCCGGGGCTAGGGATAAAGGTTTGGGGATCTTCAGCATTAATCCGGCATTCGATAGCATGACCACGAATCTGGATTTGCGACTGGTCGATAGACAACGGCTGCCCACCGGCAATGCGCAACTGTTCTTTAATCAGATCCACGCCGGTAATCATTTCAGATACCGGGTGCTCTACCTGAATCCGGGTGTTCATTTCAATGAAATAAAACTCGCCGTTTTCGTACAAGAACTCAAAGGTACCGGCACCGCGATAGCCAATTTCAACACAGGCCCGGCGACAGCGATCACCAATTTTGTTACGCATCTGTTCTGAGATGCCCGGCGCCGGCGCTTCTTCCACCACCTTTTGATGGCGGCGCTGCATTGAGCAGTCCCGTTCACCAAGATGAATCGCATTACCCTGACCATCAGCCAGCACCTGAATTTCCACATGGCGTGGATTTTCCAGGAACTTTTCCATATACACGGTGGAATTACCAAACGCTGCGCCCGCTTCGCCCTGGGTGGCCTCAATGGCCGATACCAGCTCTGCTTCGCTGCGAACCACGCGCATACCACGACCACCACCGCCACCGGCGGCTTTTACAATGATGGGATAGCCAATACGTTTGGCGATGCTTTTATTTTTTTCTGCATCGTCGGTCAGGGGCCGTCTGAGCCTGGTACGCATGGCACACCGGCTTTTTTCATCGAGTTGATGGCAGACACCTTATCGCCCATCAGGCTGATGGTCTCAGGTTTAGGACCCACAAAAATAAAGCCGCTTTGCTCTACCGCTTCGGCAAACTCAGCATTTTCTGCCAAAAAGCCATACCCTGGATGAATGGCAATGGAGTTGGTAACCTCAGCCGCGGCAATAATCCGTGGAATATTCAGGTAGCTTTCCGTGGCCGATGCCTTGCCGATACAAATAGACTCATCTGCCAACAGAACATGTTTAAGATTTTTATCGGCGGTAGAATGCACCGCTACCGTTTTAATTCCCAGCTCTTTACAAGCACGCAATATACGCAGGGCGATTTCGCCCCGGTTTGCGATAAGTACTTTATCTAGCATAAGCCTCAGCCTGATTATTCGATGATGAATAGCGGTTGGTCGAACTCAACCGGTTCCTGGTTTTCCACTAAGATGGCTTTTACCACGCCGGCTTTGTCAGATTCAATCTGGTTCATCATTTTCATGGCTTCAACGATGCACAGGGTGTCACCCACATTAACCGACTGGCCCACTTCAACAAAAGACTTGGCGGTAGGCGAAGAGGCACGATAAAAGGTGCCAACCATGGGCGACTTGACCTGGTGACCCGTAGGTCCCTGTGCTTCGGGTGGTTCTGCCGGTGCTGCTGGTGCTGCAGGGGCCGCCGGAGCAGGGGCCGCCTGGGCCGGGATATGATAGTTCATCGGTGCCGCATTGGCGCTGGGGCCACGGTGAATGCGTACTGATTCTTCACCTTCTGTAATTTCCAGCTCAGCAACGCCGGATTCTTCTACCAGTTCGATGAGTTTTTTGATTTTTCTGATATCCATTATTCTGTCTCTGCTTGTTGGGTCAAAGGATTGGACGAAATTAACTTTGTAGCTGCGGTCAGGGCCAGCTCATAGCCGGTAGCGCCTAACCCCAAAATAACACCCGCGGCCACATCGCTCAGATAGGAGTGATGCCGAAAAGGCTCGCGTGCATGAATGTTTGACAGATGCACTTCGATAAACGGAATATTCACACTCAGCAAGGCATCCCGCAGGGCGATGCTGGTATGGGTAAAGGCCCCCGGATTAATAATGATGGCATCGATGGTGCCCAGCGCCTGATGAATACGATCGATCAGTGCGTGTTCAGCATTAGACTGAAAATGCTGCAAACGTACCCCGGTTGCATCGGCCAGCGTCGTTAAATCACTGACAATATCGTCCAGCGTCTGATGACCGTAGGTCTCGGGTTCCCGTTTGCCTAACATGTTCAGGTTAGGACCGTTGAGTAATAAAATATCCATTATGTGCTGCTATCTTGCTGACATCTGACGGTTTGAGATCAATCTAAGCAAATTTTGCTTCGGGTTGCACGAAAAAACGTCAGTTTTATTCAGTATGAGTAATCTAACCCGTGATTATAGCTATTCGAGTTTATTTAGCAGCAAAATACTGGTCTAATCACATCATATCGACACAAGTTTCAGTTTGTGAGAGGGGCTTCGGTAAAGCGAATGGGGACGGATTCATAGCCGCCGTCGGGCAGGGCGCGATATACCGCAAAGTGTAAATGGGGCACCGACGAAAAACCGGTATTGCCTGTAAAACCAATATGTTGGCGGGCGCTGACAGACTGGCCAATGGCTACCACCACGCCGTCGGGTTTTAGGTGGTAGTACTCACCCGTGGTGCCATCGGCATGCAGAATGCTGATATAATTGGCGTAGCGAGCCAGGCTGGGATCGGGCCCGCCACGGGTAAAATCTTGTTTAAGATTAAGCACCGTACCGGCACGGGCGGCATACACCAACGTGCCCACCGGCGCCGCAAAATCATAGGCATACCGGGAGGCCCCCTGATGCGAATAACGACCATTCACCCCCTGCACCAGCGGGTATTTTTTGGCCGGTTGCAACGGTATCTGGTAGCTAACATTATCATTGTGGCTGGCATCTAAACGGCCGCCGGTCCAGGTGGTTCGCATGGAGGACCAGAACCGCTGCGCATGGCTGAGCCGGCCCAGGTAATGGGAACGGGTCCCCTCAAGCTGCACGGTTACCGGCGAAGCCTTTAGCTCGTCACTGTGTAAGGTTACCACTACCGGATCAGGTCGCTTTGCTTGCAGGTGAAGCGCACCGCGCGCATCCACCTTAAAGCAAAACCAGTTGTCAAAACAGCCGGTTCTGGCCAGCGCTGGCTGACTGTTTAGCAGCAGTACCGCCAGCCACCAGCCGCACCGCATGACTTAACGCACCAGATGCTGACGCACATGGTCAGCAAACGGTGCGGCGTGTAAAAAGCCGGTGACCCGGGCCCGGGGATCTCCTCACCCTTGGCATTAAAAAATAAAATCGTGGGCAGGCCCAGGACCTCGAAGTGTTCCTGAAAGGCCTGGTCAGACGCCGTATTATCGGTCAAATCAATTTGTATCCAGACCGTATCAGATAAGACCTGAATAACCTGCGGGTCGGTGAAGGTGTACTTCTCAAACTCTTTACAGGCCACACACCAGTCGGCGTACAAGTCCAGCATCACCGTTTTGTTCTGGGCGCTGGCTTTACGTAACTCGACTTGCAGCTGCTGCAGATTATTTACCTGCACAAAAGGTGGGTGCTGTGCCTGAGAGGAACTGGTCGCAGACGTGGGGGCCAGCGTCTGGTAGGCCAACATGGCGCTGACAAACAGGCCGGCAAAAATCGCCACGGTACGCACGCCTTTGGCAAAGCTGGCAGCGGTGTTTTGATTGAGCACACTGAAGTAGCCAAAAACACTTAAGCCCAGGCCGGCCCATAACAAGTTGGTGAAAGGATGTGTATACAAGCGCTCAACAAACACAATGGCCACACTGAGCATCATAAATCCGAAGGTCACCTTAATCACGTTCATCCACGGCCCGGCTTTAGGTAACAGTTTGCCCCCGGTCATCCCAAATAAAATCAGTGGGATGCCCATCCCCAGACTCAATACATACAATGAAATAAAGCCGGTAAACAAATCGCCGCTTTGGGCAATAAACAATAAAATTCCGGTGAGTGGGGCGGTGGTACAGGGGGAGGCGATAAGCCCTGATAACGCACCCATCACGAATACCCCGGCCACGGAACCGGCTTGTTGCCTATTGCTCAACTGACTTAAGCGGTTCTGCCAGGCAGAAGGCAGCTGTAATTCATACGCGCCAAACATCGCCAGGGCCAGCAGCACAAACAGGCCAATAAAGGTAATCAGAATGGTCGGATGCTGCAGTGCTGCCTGAAATTGCATGCCTGCCGAGGCCACCACCAGCCCCAGCAGGGAATAAGTCAGGGCCATGCCCTGGACATAAATAAGACTTAACCAGAATGCCCGCGATACGCTGCTGCGCTGACCCTGTCCCAGCACAATACCCGACAGGATGGGGTACATGGGAAACACACACGGGGTGAAAGCCAGACCAATACCCAGGGCTAAAAACAACAACAGCGTTAGCCACAGGCTTTGTTCTGATAACAAGGTGTCGGCCAGGGCAAACTGGTTGTCAGGACTCTGAGTTGCGGCTGCAGACTCTGCTGCGCTGAGGGTTGCCGCCGAAGCTGTCGCGCTGCTTCCTACCGCTTCCAGATACAGTTTTTTAATTTTGGGCGGGTAACACAAGCCGGCATCAGCGCATCCCTGATACCGCAATTTTATAACCGCATCCTGGGGGCGGTTTCGACCGGCAGCGTCAGGGAAACGCTATCGTAATAAACCTCAGCCAGACCAAAAAATTCATCTTCTTTTGGCTCTCCGTCAGGCAGTTGCAGCGTGCCGGTCACTGCCTGCCTGGCGGCCACTTCAAATTGCTTTTTATACAAATAGTAGCCGTCGGCAATATCAAATGTCAGGGTGAGGGTGTCGCCATGCTGCTGATAATCAAATACAAAAGCTTGTTCAACCGGTAAAAACTCGGACTCCTGGGCAAACGGCTCCTGCCCGAAATCATTATTAAACTCTGGTGTTGAGACCTGCGCGGCGGCAAGTTGTACCCATATCCCCCACAGCATCAGCACGGTAATAATAGGGCGAACGACTACCTGCATTTCACTTTTTCTCCTGCTCTAAGGTGTAAGCGTTTCTTCCAAAATCCACTTTTTATAATTGTCACTGGCCGATACCGGCTCTATCACCATCCATTCGGGAACCTCATAAGGATGCAGGGCGCAGACGGTCTTGTACGCGCTGGCCACATGTTCACGGGCGGTTTTGATCAGCATTTGCGATTCGGTGTCAGATTCTACCGTATCCTGCCAGCGGTAAACCGACATGACCTTTGGGATAATTTTGACACACGCGGCCTGCCGCTTATCGATCAGAGCCCGGGCAATTTGAGCCGCACTATCTTCATCTGGTGTAGTAGTAAGTATAAGGCTTAGTGACATGTTATCTCCTTAGACCTGGTGCAAGGTCTTATTCTTTCAATTTATCGCTGTGTTAGGTTAACAAATGATGACCGGGTTCAGGGAGTTATTCGTATTGATTACTATAAAAGATTGAGATAAACGGGTTTGCCCCAACCTAGAACCAGAGAAGTTCAGAATATTTTGAGGAATGCGATTTGCGTATTTTGTTTTTACTTTTTGCCATCTTACCCATCATTGAAATTGCCCTGCTGGTAAAAGTTGGCGGTATTATCGGTGGCTGGAACACCATCGCGATTGTTATTTTAACCGCGTTCTTGGGCTCGTACCTGGTGCGTCGTGAGGGGCTACAAACCCTACAGACTGCTCAGGACAAGATGCAGCGCAATGAGTTGCCCGGCAATGAAATCGTGCAGGGGCTGATGCTGGTGGTGGCCGGGGTCCTGTTGGTAACACCCGGATTTATGACCGATATCCTGGGGTTATTATTTGTATTTCCCGGTAGTCGTCATGTGATTGCCTCGCACTTAACCAAGCATATGAAAGCGCGGGTGGTCACCAGCGCCGGTTTTGGAGGACAAAGTCCTTTTGACCAGCCACAGAGCCCGTTTACCCAGCAGCCACGGGATGAAAATGGTGATGTGTACGAAGGCCAGTATACGAATAAAACCGACAATGATGAGAACAACCGTCTTCGCTAAGCTTTGAAAAATCAATAGATTTTTATGGATAGTGACTGCCTGAGCAGTCGAATGGAAAAAAATTGTAATTTTTTCAACCAATACCCCTTGAGTTTGTTTCGCGCCTCCCCCATTTATCCTCGCAGTATGGAGTTTGAGGCGGGTCCAACACCCATCTCTTTTAGTAAAAGGCGTACATATTCGATGTACGTCTGAATTAGCTAACATTTATTCGTTGGAATTTTCAGGAGACTTGAAAATGGCAATTCGTCCTTTACACGACCGCGTGATTATTAAGCGCGCAGAACAAGAATCAAAATCGTCAGGCGGAATCGTGCTGACTGGTTCTGCAGCAGAAAAATCGACCCGTGGTGAAGTGATTGCAGTAGGTAACGGTCGCATCCTTGAGAACGGAGACATCAAAGCTCTGGATGTAAAAGTGGGTGACACCGTTATTTTCAACGACGGTTACGGCGTTAAAACAGAAAAGCTGGATGATGAGGAAGTACTTATCCTAAGCGAAAGCGACATCCTGGCAATCGTCGAGTAATTAACCGTTAACCGTATTTAGAGGAATTTAAACATGGCAGCTAAAGAAGTACGTTTTGGAGATGACGCCCGCACAAAAATGCTGAAGGGCGTGAACATCCTGGCAAATGCAGTAAAAGTTACCCTGGGTCCAAAAGGCCGCAACGTGGTACTGGACAAATCATTCGGTGCCCCAACCATCACTAAAGATGGTGTATCTGTAGCCAAAGAAATCGAGCTGGAAGACAAGTTCGAAAATATGGGCGCACAGATGGTCAAAGAAGTTGCGTCTAAAGCCAATGACGAAGCCGGTGACGGTACTACTACCGCCACGGTACTGGCCCAGGCGATTGTAACTGAAGGCCTGAAAGCCGTTGCTGCGGGCATGAACCCAATGGACGTTAAGCGCGGTATCGACAAAGCAGTTATCGCCGCGGTTGAAGAATTGAAAGCCCTGTCTACTGACTGTGCTGATAGCAAGTCTATTGCTCAGGTAGGTACGATTTCTGCGAACGCAGATGAAGTGGTTGGCCAAATCATTGCCGAAGCAATGGAAAAAGTTGGCAAAGAAGGTGTTATCACTGTTGAAGAAGGTCAGGCTCTGCAAAACGAGCTGGAAGTGGTTGAAGGTATGCAGTTTGACCGCGGTTACCTGTCTCCTTACTTCATCAACAACCAGGAAAATGGCACGGTTGAACTAGACAACCCGTTCATCCTGTTGGTAGACAAAAAGATCTCTAACATCCGTGAACTGCTGCCAACCCTTGAAGGCGTGGCCAAAGCAGGTAAGCCACTGCTGATCATCGCTGAAGATGTTGAAGGCGAAGCACTGGCGACACTGGTTGTGAACAACATGCGTGGCATCGTGAAAGTTGCTGCGGTGAAAGCACCGGGCTTTGGCGACCGTCGTAAAGCGATGTTGCAGGATATTGCGATTCTGACTGGCGGCACCGTGATCTCTGAAGAGATCGGTCTGGAGCTGGAAAAAGTACAGCTGGAAGACCTGGGTACCGCCAAGCGTGTGGTTATCAACAAAGACGAAACCACCGTTGTGGATGGCGCCGGCGACGAAACCGCAATTGAAGGTCGTTGCACTCAGATTCGTGGTCAGATTGAAGAGTCTTCTTCAGACTACGACAAAGAAAAACTTCAGGAGCGTTTGGCTAAACTTTCTGGCGGTGTTGCCGTGATCAAAGTTGGCGCCGCCACTGAAATGGAAATGAAAGAGAAGAAAGACCGCGTTGAAGATGCTCTGCACGCCACTCGTGCTGCAGTAGAAGAAGGCGTGGTACCTGGTGGTGGTGTGGCACTGGTACGTGCGGCTGCAAAAGTAGCTTCACTGCAGGGTGACAACGAAGACCAGACCCATGGTATTAACCTGGCTCTGCGTGCGATGGAAGCGCCTCTGCGTCAAATCGCAACTAACGCCGGCGCTGAGTCTTCAGTTGTGGTTAACGCGATTAAAGGCGGCGAAGGTAACTTCGGTTACAACGCAGGTAATGACACTTACGGCGACATGCTGGAAATGGGTATCCTTGATCCAACTAAGGTAACTCGTTCAGCCCTGCAGTTTGCCGCGTCTGTTGCCAGCCTGATGATCACCACCGAAGCCATGGTAGCTGACGTACCACAGGACGACGCACCAGCAGCCCCGGATATGGGCGGCATGGGTGGAATGGGCGGCATGGGCGGCATGATGTAAGCCACCCTAAGCTCACTGCTTGATTTAAAAGGCGCTCCTCGGAGCGCCTTTTTTTGTTTCTATTTATATACTTAAAAGATTTCAAAATTTTCAGAAAAGATCATAATTGTTTGTATTTTTTTTTAGTTGGTATAACAATACGTGTAAATGGACTTTAAAAGAATTGCTATTCGATACAACCAAGTTTGTTCATTTTGAGCGGTTTAGTGTAATTAAGGGAAAAACGTGAAATTTAATATAAGTAGAAAAATAGCAGGTGCAACTGCTTCTTTAATAGTAATTACAGGCATGAACGGATGTGCGACAACTACCTCTAAGGCTGTTGAAACACCAACTGTAAACAGTTATCAAACCCAATTTACCGGTGAAAAACAAAAGTTGGTAGTTGGAAATTTTGTTAATCGGTCGAGCTTTCAAAATGGGATTTTTTCATCTGGAAATGATCGCCTTGGTAACCAGGCCAAAACCACTTTGATGAGTCACCTTCAGCAAACTAATCGATTTCGTGTTTTAGATCGTGACAATATGGAGTTGTTGGCCAGTGAGGCTAATCGTTCCGGTACCACCCAAAGCGTTACTGGCGCTAAGTTTGTTGTTACAGGAGACGTTACCGAATTTGGCCGAAAGGCCGTAGGTGACAGACAACTTTTTGGTTTGCTAGGTAAAGGAAAATCACAAATTGCCTATGCGAAAGTGACTCTGAACGTAGTTGACATTACTTCTTCAGAGATAGTGTATTCGGTGGCAGGAGCTGGTGAATATAGCTTGTCAGAACGTGAAGTTATAGGGTTTGGTAGCACCGCTGGATACGATGCTACTTTAAATGGAAAAGTATTGGACTTAGCGGTACGCGAAGTAGTTAACAAGTTAGTGAGCGGCATCGAATCTGGTGCATGGACAATCTAAATAAATGGATTTTGGTATGAGACTTATTTTAATAGCAGTTTTTTCCCTAACGCTTTGGGGCTGTAAAACAACAGAGCCACTTTATCATTACGGTGAATACAATAATGCGGTATATAGCTACTTCAAAGGTGAAGAGGTCACATTAGAAGAGCAAATTTCAGTGCTTAATCAGGCTATTGAAACTGCTGCGGCCGAAGGTAAAAATATAGCTCCGGGTGTTCACGCACATTTAGGCATGCTTTATTTTGAGGCTGGTAACCCAGAGATGGGAGCTCAACAATTTGCTCAGGAAAAAGCTTTGTTTCCAGAGTCAGAGCAATACATTGATTTCTTATTGAAATCAGCAAAGGGAGCCTAAGATGAAATGTTTCAAGTTACTGTTCCTTCTCACGATTAGTGTTCTTCTAGTGGCCTGTACCAGTATGCCGCCTGCATACGACTACTCCGCTTTTAAAGCCGCAAACCCAAAATCGGTTGTTGTATTGCCCCCTATCAATAATACTCCCGAAGTTATTGCCCCATATAGCATAATGGCCCAAGTTGCCCCCCCAATAGCAGAGTCTGGTTTTTATGTTTTTCCGGTGGCAGTGGTAGATCAAACCTTTAAAAACAATGGTCTTACAGTCGCTCAAGATATACATGCTGTCGAATTCAAGAAGTTGTCTGAAATATTTGGTGCCGATGCTGCGTTGTACATCAACATTGAAGAATATGGCACGAGTTATGTGGTGATTTCTAGTGAAACTCGGGTAACTGTTGCTGCCTCGCTAGTAGACTTAAGCAGCGGCAACTTGCTGTGGAAAAGTACGGCAACGGCCTCCTCTGCTGAAAACCAAAACGCAAATAGTGGTGGCCTGATTGGGATTTTAGTACAGGCAGCGGTCAGTCAGATTTTCGAAACAATAACGGACAGGGGGTTTGATATAGCAGCAATAACCTCCTCTCGCTTGCTTTCAGCCGAAAGCTATAATGGTCTATTATACGGGCCTCGATCTCCCAAATTTGGTCATCCCGTGCCGAGTGAAAAAGCCAACTAGACACTACACTTAATAGAAAAGGCGCTCCTCGGAGCGCCTTTTTTGTGTTTATTGGTCAGCTGTAGTGTTTGGGCCCAAAAACAGCTCCAGAAACTTTCCTACCACCGGATTTTTGTGAACCTCGGCGGTGGTCAGGGTATTGATGTCGGTTCGCAGCCCATCGGTGTTTCCCAGTATCACTAAGGTTAATCCGACCTCAGGTATTTTGACCAGAAAACCGGCATAGGCATCGGGCCACCAGCCGCTGTGCCATACCACTTTATAGCCCTGCCAGTTTTGCACAAACCAGCCATAGGCATAGGGGGCGGGCTCACCGTTTGCCTCGGTAGGGGGCGTCCACATTTTTTGGCGTTGCTCAGAAGATAAAATTAACCCCTGGTCGAGAGCAATGGAATAACGGGCCAGCGATTTTACACTGGCGATGATACCGGAACTGGCATTAAGTTCAGGATTGGGTAAAACAGAAGGGGCGAGGTTATCAGATTGTTCAGGCGCATGACGAAAGGGTGGGGCTAAGTGGGTCAGTGCCACAGACCCTTTTTCATCGCGCCAGCCTGCCGCAATGTTTTCGAGCTTTGCCGGGCCAAGCACATACAGGTGCATCCATTCACGCCAGGATTTATCCGTATTTTCTTCTACCCAATTGGATAACCTGCCAAAAACCACAGGATTATAGAAAAACCCAGAACCTGGGGTACCCTGTACGCGATGCTGAAGCACCTGACGAAGAGTAATAGAAGCATTACAATCCACCGGCGGAATTTGCTGGCCATTATCCAGCGTGCCACCACCAAAAATAATGCCGCTGCTACCCAGCCATTTACAGCGTTTTTGCCAGTCACTTAAGGTGGTGAAAGGGGCATCAAGATCAATTTTGCCATCAGCCTCCATCGCCAGAAGGGTGGCGCCGGTAAAGGTTTTGGTGATGGAGTCGGCCAGATAAGTGGTATCGGCGGTCGTGCGTTCTTCGGCGTCATGATCCTGCCAGCCAAAGCCTTTGGCATAAACAATTTTATCGTCTTTTACGATTGCCACGGACAGGCTCAGCACCGAGTTTTGTTGTCGATACTGTGTCAAATACTGCTCATATTGGTCGAGTGTTGCGCCATCAATTGACGTAGCGCTGATTGATGGCGCAGATAAGGTCAGAAACGCAGCCACCACAGCCTGTCTTTTCATAGTCGTGTCCATTTGCAAGTGGCCGAGGATAAAAGCCCGGTTATCCAGTAAAAGAATAAAATTTAAACAGTATTACCATAACGGGATTGCCGACAAGTGTGTATAAAAAATGTACTTTTGCATGGGGTGAGCTTGAGACATGGCAGCAAAGAAAGGGTGGGGTCGAGAATATGGGAAAAAAGACCCAAAGGTACTCAGCAGTAACGTTACTCTGCAGCCCTTTGGGTTTTATGGCCGCCGCATGGGGCGGCCGGGCTAGGCAATGCGTTTGTTAGTGCTTTTCGCCGCGGCTTTGGAATTTACGTTCTTCGGTATTGATTTTTATCCATTCGCCGGTGCTGATGTATTCTGGTACCTGTACCACCAAGCCGGTCGATAAGGTGGCAGGCTTGGTTCTTGAGGTGGCCGAGGCACCTTTAATAGAAGGGTCGGTTTCAACCACTTCCAGTTCCACACTCATCGGCAGGTCCAGCGCCACCGGCGCATCATCAACGATTAACACCTGGATCCCGTCGGTTTTCTCATTAATAAACAGAGCTTCATCAGCAATGCTTTCCTGATTCATGTGATAAGGGGTGTAGTCTTCTTTATCCATAAAGACAAACTCTTCCCCGTCCATATACGAAAACATCGCCGGACGACGAACCAGATCAGCCATTTCCAGCATATCCGAGTCTTTAAAGGTTTCATCGAATTTGGCGCCGGTGACCACATCGTACATACGCATACGATAAATACTGCCACCAGCCCGCCCTTGCGGTACCGAGCGGTCAATATCTCTGACAATACAGGTTTTCCCATTATAAACGATGGTGTTGTTTTTCTTGATGTCACTTGCCTTTGGCATGGTGTGTCCTTGTTATTAATGACCAGCCACGCTGGCATGGTGCTTCAAATACAAGCCACTATTCTGCGCTATTTAGGTCCAATGCGGAAGCCCGAAACACAATGGTGCTGACGATTTTGTAAAAGCCAGCCTCCCTACGATGGAGCTTTTTATTGAGACGGTAGCCGAACGATTTTTTGCTTCATACCCAACAAGATAAGGTGAACTATTCCTGATCAGGCCAAGTAAAAAAATAGGCTGTAGCCTCCCAGGCGGGCATCGGGCTTATCTGCTAACAAAAGGATCTGATATGAAAGAAAAGGCGCATCGGTCAACCATTCTTCTTCCGGTTTTTGTTCCCGCCGTGGTGATCATCTTGTTGCTGGTAATCGGCACCATTAGTGCGCCGGAGCTCGCGGGTCAGGCATTTGAAGGTATGCTGGCATGGATCACCCAGACCTTTGGCTGGTTCTACATGCTATGTGTTGCGTTATTTTTAATGTTTATTGTGGCGGTGGCCGCTTCTGACTGGGGGCATATAAAGCTGGGACCGGATCACGCCGAGCCGCAGTACAGTTTTCCGGAATGGTTTGCGATGCTTTTTTCTGCCGGCTACGGTGTCGCCTTATTGTATTTTGGTGTAGCAGAGCCGGTTTTACATTATGCCTCGCCCCCCGCCGGCGCTCCCGAAACGGTGGATGCCGCCAAACAAGCCATGCAAATTGCTTTCTTTCACTGGGGTTTCCATATCTGGGCGATTTATGGACTGGTTGGCCTGGTGCTCGCGTATTTTGCGTTTCGACAAGGTCTGCCACTATCTATTCGCTCTGCCCTGTACCCCCTAATCGGTGACAAAATTCACGGTCCAATTGGGCATGCGGTCGATGTCTTTGCCATATTGGGGACCATGTTTGGTATCGCGACCACCCTTGGTCTGTCTGTCACTCAAATCAATGCAGGGCTACACTACTTGTCGGCAGACATTCCTATTAATATTACTGTGCAAATCAGCACCATCGCTATCGTGACCATCGCCGCTACGGTGTCGGTGCTAGCAGGTATGGATAAAGGCATCAAGCGCTTATCGATACTTAATATGGGGCTGGCGGTTGCATTGATGAGTACCGTGTTTGTATTTGGGGAGACGGTGCGCATTCTGGAGTCTTTTTTACAAAACACCGGTAGTTACCTAAGCGGAATTGTTGAACGTACCTTTAATCTGCAAGCCTACAGTCGCAGTGACTGGATAGGCAACTGGACGCTGTTTATCTTTGGCTGGACCATTGCCTGGGCCCCTTTTGTGGGCATGTTCATCGCCAAAATCAGTCGTGGCAGGACTATTCGCCAGTTTGTGTTCGGGGTCATGCTGGTGCCTACCCTGTTTACCTTTTTATGGTTTTCGGTATTTGGGGATACCGCACTCAACGCCATCATGAATCAGGGCGCGGCCAGTTTAATCTCCGATGTTCAGGAAAATGAAGCCATTGCCTTGTTTAAACTTTATGACTTGTTGCCCTGGTCGTCACTGATGTCGGGCTTAACCGTGCTGCTGATCATCACCTTTTTTGTGACCTCTTCTGACTCCGGGTCATTAGTCATTGACTCACTGTCGTCCGGGGCCATGAAAACAGCCCGGTGTGGCAGCGTGTATTCTGGGCGATTCTTGAAGGCACGGTCGCCTCGGTGTTACTGCTGGCTGGTGGTTTAAACGCATTGCAAACGATGACCATCACCAGTGCCTTGCCGTTTGCCGTGATAATGCTGATGGCTGCCGCCGGGCTTTGGCGTGCGTTAATCATTGAAGGCTATCGAAACAATAGCCTGCAGGCTGAGACGCTGAATAAAAACAACCACGGCGAGGACTGGCAAAGCCGATTAGATGCGATGACAAATTATCCTGGCAAAGACAGTGTGCATGACTTTATTGAGCAGACCGTGGCACCTGCGCTGGAAGATGTGCAGTCAGAACTCCAGTCGCGGGAGTGGCAGGCTCAGGTAGAGTTTGATGCAGATCTGAGCCGAGCGTTTTTAATGGTGAAACGTCATGAACATACCGACTTTATCTATGATATCCGCATGACAGAACATCATGTTCCCGGCTACAGTTATGCTGAGCGTCGCACCGACGACGATGAAGCCGAAATGTATTATCGGGCAGAAGTCTTTTTGCGGCGTGGTGGGCAAACCTATGATATCTATGGTTTTGATAAGAAAGCCATTGTGAAGGATATCCTGGATCAGTTTGAACAGTATTTGCACTACCTGGATAACAGCCCGGGCCAGTTGCCGTGGCAGATGGACGATCATGACGAGATGCTGAATAAGCCAAAGACATGAATCAGACACTCTGATGCAGCAAGACGCCGGGGGCCTGAATCGATGGCAGCATTGAAAAAAGTCTGGTCGAGTCATCACGTGGCTGTTTCGATTATGCTGTACAGGGCTCTATACAAGCGCTCTACCACAGCTGCAGATACACCTGGAACCGTGGCGTTTTAAAATCAAAGTAACCTGGTGTGCAACCGATTTAACCCTTCACACCAGCCCGACAGGGTCAGACGCCACGCTTCATCCTAATGGGCGCCAGTTAATCTTTAACGATCCTAACCCCGGGGGTGGGCCGTTTAAAAACCATCTGTTTTCATATCTGGTTATCTTATGCCTTTAGCAAAAACACCATTTCATGCCGCCCGCCTGCTGTTGTTCACATTTCTTTCCTGGGGCTTGTTAGCCGGGTGCTCCTCGAATAAGCCCGATGTGAGTGTTAACGAACAGACCAACTTTGCCGGCATTGACTCCTTTTATGTGCAGCCGCCGTTGAATTCGGTTAACGCCAATCTTGAAAACCATATTGTAACGGCCATTACCTCGGTACTTCAGAGTAAGGGAATTGTCCCTGCCGATAAAAATAGCGCCGATGTTAGAGTGGGTTTTTTCCCGGCCACCAATCGCGATAGCAGCGGTAAGTCCGTGAGTTTTGGTCTGGGGACCAGTGTGTTTGGCAGCGCTACCGGCCTGTCACTAGGAAGCATTTTTAGTGTCCCGCTTGGCGAGCAATCCACTCAGTATCAAACCCTGCAGATTGATGTGGTACAAAATGGCGAGTTTGTTTACAGTGCAAGTGGTCGCACACAGCTGGAGGCGCAGGATAGTATTGCCGTACAACGAGAGCTTACCGAGCTGGTGCGTAAGCTACTGGCGTCCTATCCGGCGAAAAATGCCGGTGCGGTCAATGCTGAATAGGTTTCAGACAGGCGCCCCGGGCGGCTTGTCAGAACCTGCGTCACCAGCCATTCAGTAGAGCTTTCAGCCCGCTAACAGCCCACTAAGGTTTCGCCATACAAGCTGCTATAGGCCATACCCACCTCATGCAATACCCTGAGCCAGGCGGGCCGGGGTCTTGCTACCTTATAATTTACAATGAATAGCCAGACTACTATTGCCGTTTCTGACTATGTCAGCATGCATCAATCCGGATCAGGGCGGCCCGATACGGTATAATCTGGGTATTACAGATTAAGTAGGATAACTTACAAGCCATGAAAGCATCTGCTTTGCATATTCTGGTAAAAACTGAAAAAGAAGCGCTGGCGGTTCTTGCTCAGCTGAAAAAAGGAAAAGACTTTGGAATGCTGGCGAAAAAGCATTCTACCTGTCCGTCGGGCAAGCGTGGCGGCGACCTGGGTGAGTTTCGCCGAGGGCAAATGGTAAAACCATTTGACGATGTGGTATTTAAAAAAGAGCTGCTAAAGGTACATGGGCCGGTTAAAACCCGTTTTGGCTTTCATTTAATCAAGCCGTTATATCGTAGCTAACTCAGCCATTTTTTTCAGTCGGACAACAGCGTACCCGGCACCAGAACATCGGTGCCGGGTGCGCCTTATTACATTTGTATCGGGGTGTTTGTCTCGGAGCGGGTGCCGGGCAGGGCGCCCGGCACAGATGGTCTAAAGCTGGGCCATCACCTTATCCGGGGTGATAGGAAAGGCGCGAATCCGGGCGCCTACCGCATCATAAACCGCATTGGCGATGGCGGCGCCGGAGCCGGTAATGCCAAGTTCACCAATGCCTTTACTGCCAAGTTTGCAGGCTTTGTAGTCAGGCTCTTCAATGATATGCAGCGATACCTCGCCAATATCACGATTGACCGCAAAGTGATATTCAGCAAAATCGCAGTTCACAAAGCTGCCGTCTCTTGAGTCCTGCTGTAGCTCTTCAAACAAGGCATAGCTGGCGCCCCAGACCATACCGCCTTTTAATTGCGAGCCCGCAGTTTTGTGATTAAGAATGCGGCCGGCCGAAAACGCTCCGTGCTGGCGCAGGATTCTGACCTCGCCGGTTACGGTATCAACTTCCACTTCGGCAAAATGCGCCGCACAGCTGTACTGGGCATAGTTGTCGTTGCCTTCATCGGGGGCCACCGAGCCGGTCGCGGTTAATGCATTGTCCGATGCCTTTGCAAACAATGACTCAAGATTATGTTGCTGCTGGGTCTCGCCTTTGCCAAATACTACCTCGTTATCCTGTAGTTTCACCAGTTCATTGCCTTTGGCCAATCCGGCCAGTTCACTGAGTTTCAACGACAACGCTTCGCAGGCATTAAGCACCGCAGTCCCACTGCTGGAGGCCCCAAAGGAGCCGCCGGACCCTGAAGAAGCCGGCGAGTCACTGTTGCCCAGGTCGATGGTGATTCGCTGGGCGTCGACATTGAAGTGCTCGGCCACAATCTGAGTCAGAATGGTGTAGGTACCGGTGCCAATATCGGTCATGTCGGTGCGCACCACCAGCTGCCCATCACGCTGCAAGGTAATACTGGCCGCACTGGGCACAATCATATTCATACGCATTCCCAGCGCCACGCCAAAGCCATTCTTTTTGGTGCCTTTGGTGGTGTACTGGCGCTCCTTCCAGCCAAATTTTTCAGCGCCTTCAATCAGACATTTATCCAGGTTATTTGTAGAAAAGTCGGCGCCGGTAATGGGATGGACCGGCGCGATGTTGTTGCGCCGGAACTCCACCGGATCAATCTTCAGCGCCCGCGCCACTTCATCGACCGCAGCCTCAAACGCCAGCGAACCGATAGCATCGCCAGGGGCGCGCACCGAATCAATCATAGGTGAGTCCACCACTTTTACCCGATGCTTGCTGTCGATGGCCTCGGCCTGGTAATTCACCCGGGCCGCCACGCCGGTGCCTTCAGCAAAGGCATAGTCTTTGGCCATGGGCATGGCACTATGATGCTGAACCCCACCTAGTTTGCCATTGGCATCGGCGCTGAACGCCATTTGCTGAATACTCATGCCGCGATGGGGAGCATTATGGAACACCTGTCTGCGGGTCATCGCCACCTTAACCGGTCGTTGTAAATGCAGTGCGCCAATACTGGCCAGTATCGCATCATTATGCAGACCCAGCTTCGACCCGAAACCGCCACCTACATACGGGCTTTTTACCTGGATATTTTCTTTTGCCAGTTTAAAGGTGGAAGCCAGACAATCCACCGCGCTGGCCAGGATCTGTACGCTGGTATGCACCACCAGGTTGGTGCCATCGAAGGCGGCAATACTGGTGTGTGGCTCCATGGCCGCCGATACCTGATTAGGAGTGGTATAGGTCATATCAAAACGCTGACTGCTGTTGAGCGCGGTGTCAATATTACCCGTCCCGGCATCAGGCTCGTAACCCCCATCCACACTTTCAGGCGTCACCTGAGCTTCGCTGTGTTCGGTTAACAGGCTAATTGGGCCAGGCTCAATCACAAAATCGATAAGCTGACCGGCGTAGCGAGCCTGCTCCAGGGTATCGGCTACCACCAGAGCCACCGGAAAACCGGCGTAGCGAATTTTGTCTTCGTTTAACATGGCCCGGCTCTGACCAAAGCGCTGCGTCTCTTCAGGCTGGCCGAAGGGTCTTTGCTCAACAGAATTTTTATAGGTGATAACCGCGTGTACCCCTTCCTGGGCCTCGGCTGTTTCAGTATTGATCTGCTTTAAGGTACCACTGGCAATATCAGCGCCCACAATCCAGCCAATCAACGGGGCTTTATCAAACAGGTTCTCCCCGGCATAGGTGGCTTTGCCCTGAACTTTCAGCCGGCCATCTACCCGATTTGCCGCAGCACCAATTCCGTAAGGGTTAGACGTTGTATTAGCGGGCATAGATTGCTCCTTCGTGCTCGGGATGTTGTTGCTGCTGCTCGGTAGCCTGAGTTAAAACATGTACCAGCGTGCGTTTTAGCATGGGTATTTTGAAGTCATTGTAGCCCGAGCCTTTGGCGGGGCTTAGCTCCACATCAGCCGCCTGTTTAAACAGCTCGGTTGTGGCAGATTTACCCCGCAGATACTCTTCGGCAGCCTGCGCATGCCAGGGTTTAGGGCCCACGCCACCACAGGCCAGATTAATATCACTGATGATGCCATCTTTAACCTGCAGCGTGCAGGCTACTGACACCAGCGCAAAGGCATAGGAAGAGCGGTCCCGCACTTTTTGGTAGATGTGGGTGCCCCGAGGGGTTTTATCGATACTTACCGCCGTAATGAGCTCATCAGCGGCTAACTGGGTTTCAATATGCGGGGTGTCGCCGGGCAGCTGATACAGTTCGCGGACCGGAATCTGCCGGGTTTCGCCGCTGGCATTCTGGGTATGAACAGTGGCATTTAACGCGGTCATCGCGGTGGCCATATCGGAGGGGTGCGAGGCAATACAATGTTCTGAGGTGCCTAGCACCGCATGAATCCGGTTAAAGCCATTTATGGCCCCACAACCAGAGCCCGGCTGCCGCTTATTACAGGGTTTGGTGGTATCGTAAAAATAATAGCAGCGGGTACGTTGCAACAGATTACCGCCGGTGGTGGCCCGATTACGCAGCTGTACCGTGGCCCCGGCCAGTAACGCTTGAGCTAATAATGATAAGCCCGGCTGCTGGTAGGCAAAGTCAGCCAGCTCGGTATTCGACACCATGGCGCCAATCGTTACCCGATTGTCGTTTTCATTGATTTGGTAGGCCTGCTCAAAGCCGGATAAATCGATGATCTGCTCCGGACTTTCAATCTGGTGCTTCATTAAATCCACCAGATTGGTGCCCCCGGCTAAAAACCGGCTGTGCTCAAATGACTCAACCCGGGCCAGATCCTGTTGTTGATGTAAGGGAAAAACAGCAAAAGGTTTCATCCAACCTCCTTAGCATCATCAGTTTTACTGACCGCATCGATAATATGAGGGTAAGCACCACACCGGCACAAATTGCCGCTAAGACGTTCTTTTAAGTCTTCGGTGTTAGTGTGATGCGGGTCAAACCAGAGGGTTGATGGCCGGTTTTGTTTTATTTCCTGCTGAGCGGCTATACCAGAACAAATCTGACCGCTGGTGCAAAAACCACACTGAAAGGCGTCGTTGTCGATAAACGCCTGTTGCAACGGGTGCAGTTCATCGCCATTGGCTAAGCCTTCGATGGTAACCACCGATTTTCCTGCCAGCTGAAAGGTGAGCAGCAGGCAGGCATTCATACGTTCGCCGTCAATGAGCACCGTACAGGCGCCACACTGACCATGGTCGCAGCCTTTTTTAGCGCCAAATAGTTGTAAATGCTGATGCATAAAGTCGAGCAGGGTCGTGCGCGGGTCCTGGGGGAGCGCATGAGACTGACCGTTAATGGTAATGCTGGACATGCCGGTTTCCTTTTTTAGATCAAGCCGGACGCTGTCTGGTGGTGCCTAAAAATACAGGCAGACAGCGCCAAATGGTTACAGCCATCAGAATGTAAACAGGAGGACTGCATTGCTCTTCTGTAAAGACACGGGCGTTTTTGAAAAACGCTAAGGGACAATGATGATGTTTTTGCTCATACGCACGAGCGGATGATTAGATTACTTGCTGTCCAGCATTAATAAGAATGTTACAACAGCTACCGGCATAGATTAATTTTGTGACAGGCGGTTTTCTTCTGCCAGGGGCCTAGGTAAGCTTGCTTCACAACAGCGATGTGATTTTGTTCGGATTACCGGGCCCGGTAACAACAAAAGCATAGCGTCATGGATGCGCATCGCTATAATACGCGCAATATCATTATCTCATTGGTCGGGTTGTATCAAACCGCCCGCCTTAACCTATTGGAGTGGCAACATTGTCTGAGTGGAGCATCGAAGAAGCTGAGAAGCTATATGGCGTATCTCGCTGGGGTGGTGGCTATTTTGAAATTGGCGAAAATGGCAATGTACAGGTTACCCCGGTACCCGCTGACAAAAGCATTCGCATTGATTTTAAAGCCTTAATTGACGAAATCCGCGAAGAAGGAGTGCAGTTTCCGGTGGTGGTGCGCTTTCATGATGTCCTGCGCTCGCAGGTCGCCAGCCTCAATACCAGTTTTCGCGATACGATTGCCGAAGCCGGCTATCAGGGCGAGTATCAGGGCGTGTATCCGATTAAAGTCAATCAGATGCGCGAGGTTGTTGAAGAAATCGTGGATGCCGGCGAACCGTTTAATTATGGTCTGGAAGCCGGCTCTAAAGCAGAGCTGGTCACGGCGCTGGCACTGAATATCAACGAAAACTCGCTGACCATTCTTAATGGTTACAAAGACGATGAGTTTATGCGTCTGGCGCTGTTAGGCAGAAAGCTGGGCCGCAAAATGGTGGTGGTGGTGGAAAAATACACCGAGCTGTTATTGCTGGTTAAAATTGCCAAAGAGCTGAACATCGATCCCATTGTCGGCGTGCGCGCCAAAATGACCGTGAAAGGCCGCGGAAAATGGGAAGGCTCCGGGGGCGAAAAGGCCAAGTTCGGCCTGACCATTGCCGAAACCATCAAGACCGCCCGCTATCTGCAAGAAAATGGCATGGGTCATTGTCTTAAACTGCTGCATTTTCATATCGGCAGTCAGTTAACCGATATTCGCGCGGTTAAAGAAGCCATCAGTGAAGGCGGCCGTATCTATGCCGATCTATACAAAATGGGCTTTGAGCTGGACTATGTCGATGTTGGCGGGGGCCTGGGGATTGATTACGATGGCAGCGCCTCTACCAACGACTCATCGCGCAATTACAATATGCAGGAATACGTAGCCGATGTGGTCTATGGCATGAAAGAAGTCTGTGACTTAGAAGGGGTGCCACATCCCACTCTGGTCAGCGAAAGTGGCCGGGCGATTACCGCGCATCATAGCTGCGTGGTCACCGAAATTGTAGGCGAAATTCGTTCTAACAGTGCTGAAATTGATACGGCGGCGGCCAGTCAAGAGCATGTGTTTGTAAAAAACATTCGTGAGCTGGAAGATGATTTTGAACAGCAAACCAACATGCAGGAAGTGTTCAACGATGCTTCTCAATACAAGGAACAGGCGCTGGATGCGTTTAAACTAAGAGTATTGAGCTTAGAAGAGCTGGCCAAAATTGAAACCATTTACTGGCGTATTATGGTGCGTCTGAAACAGTGGTGTGCCACCCAGGATTATGTTCCCGAAGAATTGCAGGAGCTGGATCACAGTCTGGCCTCGCAATATCTGTGTAATTTTTCAGTGTTTCAGTCCGCCGCCGATACCTGGGCCATTGATCAGCTGTTGCCGGTGGTGCCGTTAACCCGCATGAATGAAAAACCCGAGGTTAACTGTACCCTGGTGGACATTACCTGTGACAGTGACGGCAAAATTGACCAGTTTGCCGTAGGCCGCGAAATTACCGATGTGTTACCGATGCACAAGCTCAATGCCGGTGAACACTATCATGTCGGCTTGTTTTTGACCGGGGCTTATCAGGATGTAATGGGCGATATGCATAATTTGTTCGGACGCCTGAATGAGGTGCATATCTACAGTCACGATGATGACCCCCAGGACTTTTATATTGAAGAAGTAGTCAAAGGTTCGTCAGTGCAGGATGTGCTTAATATTATGCAGTACAACCCCCGGGCGATGGCTTATGATGTGAAAAAACTGATAGATAAACAGATATCGGCAGGCAATATCATGCCCCGGGAAGGCGTGCGCTGGACCGACTTTTATGAAGATTGCTTAAGCGGCTATACCTATTTAAAAACCAGTTAGACCGTGCTTGTGCGAGGCGGAGGCTAACCCCCTCCGGCTTGCGCGTAATAACGCTTCCAGAATTCTGCGGTGGCAGAATTGATCATATTTGACTCAGCATTCATCAGCATCACATAGCCGGCTTTGGCTTTGGGATCAAATGATACATCGGCCCGGTAGCCTTTTACCCATCCGCCATGATAATTCAGGGTGTGGCCATTAAAATCATACACCCGCCAGCCCAAACCATAATGAGCATTGTTTAAATAACGCCGCCAGCCCCGACGATAAATTTCGCGGGTGGTGCGTACCCTGGGTTCAGTAATATGCGCGACCAGCTCCGGTGGCACCACCGTGGGAAACTCACCCAGCAATGCCTGCAGATAAATGGTCATATCAGCAATACTGGCATTGACGCCGGCCGCCGGGGTAAACCGGTAATAATTGCTTTCTACCATGCTTTGGCGCCATTTGTTACGGGCGATGGCAATATGCGGTTTGGCCCAGCTGGAAGAGGCCATCAGACCACCTTTACCCGCGCTGGCGGTGGTCATGCCCAGCGGGGTAAACAGCTGTTCCTGCAACTGTCGATGATACGAGGTATTCTGACTCACCAAAAAATATTCAATGGCCCCAAACAAGGCATTTTGGTAGGTATAACATTGTCCTGGCGCACAAATTGGCTCCAGCTCGGCCAGCTGCTCCAGCACCCGATCAAGAGGATAATCAGCTTCAATCAGATTGTCGTAGGCATTGGGCATAAACCCGCTCGACTGACCACTGATATGCTGCAATTGCAGCTGATCCATACCCACGCCTTTAAACGGAATTCTGGGTACCAGTTCATTGATATTCATATCCCAGCGCATCACATCACGCTCTACCAGCTTGGCCAGCAATAAGGCAGTGAAGGTCTTAGACACCGAAGCCAGCCGAAAAACAGTATTGCTGGTGACCCGTTCGCCTGAACCGGCAGTACGACCATGCACAAAAACTTTGGGGTCTCACCTTGCTGATAATAAACAAAGGCATAACCGGGAACATTGTATTTATTGGCTTGTTTCTTTACATAACGAGCATAGTCGTCAACCCATTGCTGTGTTTTGGCTTGTGCTGATCCCACACACAAAATAAAACCAAACAACAACAAAAGCCAGCAAAGAGGGCGATTACGCATTTTCAGCAAATGGGCTCCAAAGAGGTTAGATATACCACGATGCAGGCAGTATATGGTCATTTTGTGCAAAGTATTATGCGTATGGGCCGAGGTTTAATCAACCGCTCGCGCTACAGTCAGTTCCGATTTCGTCGCATCCTGGCCGGTAAACTGGTTTACACTGGGGCAGATTTATCGTTACAGGAGCGATAATATGAGCCCACAACAGTTTGCTGGCCACTCGCCACAGCAACTGGCCAGTTTTCGACAGGCCCGCCTAAGCCGTGATCCACGCTTTGACGGCACCTTTTTTGTGGCAGTTACCACCACCGGCATCTTTTGCCGGCCGGTGTGCCCGGCGCGATTACCAGCCGAGCACAATGTTTTGTATTATGCCCATGCACTGCAGGCAATGGCAGCAGGTTTTCGGCCCTGCCTGCGGTGTCGGCCCGACAGTGCGCCGCAATCCAGTGCCTGGCAGGGGATCGATACCACCATTAAACGTGCACAGCAGTTGTTGAGCCGGTTGCCCGCCCAAAATGTTGGTCAGATTGCAACGCGTCTGGGTATAAGCTCACGTTATCTGCATCAGCTAACCACCCGGCATTTAGGTCTGACCCCAAAACAAATACAGATCTACCAACAGCTCTTATTTGCCAAACAACTGTTACAACAATCCGCATTGACGGTGACAGAGGTGGCGCTTGCCTGTGGTTTTCAGTCAAGCCGGCGGTTACAGATCGCGATGCAAAAGCACTGGGGACTGACACCCCGCAATTTAAGGAGAACCACATCAGTGTCCACCGACACCCCTGTAACCCATTTATTTTTAGCATGTCGTACGCCCTATAACTGGGCGCAGGTCCAGGAATTTCTGGCGGTCCATGCCCTGCCGCTGGTCGAGCAGGTAAGCGCCAATAGTTACCAATTAGTCTTTAACTGGGATCAGCATGCCGGCCGTTTGAAGGCCACGTACAATGCCTCAAAAAATGGTTTTGACGTCGAGCTGGAGCTTGCCGACATACGATGTATCCAGCCGGTAATGCAAAATCTGGCACGGGTACTGGACGTGAATGCCGATCCGCAGCTTATAAAAACCGCCTTGCTAAACGCCGGCATCGCCTCCGGGCAACTGGTGGAAGGATTGAGGTTGCCGGGCACCTGGTCCTATTTTGAGGCCGGCTGTCGGGCGGTGCTGGGACAGCAGATCTCCGTCAAAGCGGCCACCAATTATGCCAATCAGCTGGTCGCAAAAGCTGGCCAGAAAAATCAGTTTGGCTGGGTATTTCCTGGCCCTGAAGCGGTGGCCAACATGCCGTTAACGGCGTTACGCTTACCTGCTTCGCGACAAACCACCTTGCACACGCTGGCCTGTGCCTTTGTGCAACACCAGGAGCCTCCCGGCCGGGACCAATTGCTGGCATTAAAGGGTATCGGCCCTGGACCTGCGATTATATGGAAATACGCGGGGCTGCCCACAGTGATATTTATCTGGATAATGATCTGGTGGTAAAAAAAGCAGCCCGGGAACAAACCCTGACGCCGGCTGCGGCAGCGCCCTGGCGAACCTACTTAACCCTGCAATTATGGGATATTGCAGTCAATCAAATATAGGTGATGTATGTTTAGTCAAACTTTGTCTACCCCCTGTGGCTTGTTGGTGGTAAATGCTACCGATGCGGGTTTGTATCAGATTGATTTTACTGATACGCCGGCAGCCGGACAGCCTAACGCCCATACCCAGGCCGCGGTGGCCCAATTAACCGAATATTTTGCCGGTGAACGCCAGCATTTCAGTCTGCCCCTGACCGCCACCGGTACCACGTTTCAACATCAGGTATGGCAGGCGCTGCAGGATATCGCCTATGGTCAGACCGTAAGCTATGGTGATATTGCCCGGCGTATTAACAATCCCAAAGCGGTACGGGCAGTGGGAATGGCGAATGGCCGCAATCCACTGGCGATTGTGGTGCCATGCCACCGGGTAATTGGTAGCAACAAAACCCTCACTGGCTACGCCGGTGGCCTGGAACGTAAAGCCTTTTTACTCAACCATGAAGGAGCGGTGTGGTAATGCCTGCCAAAGAAGTTGCAGCTCTAATTGCCCTGGCGGCTATCTGGGGTGGCTCGTTTATGTTTATGCGGGTGGCCACCCCCGAGTTTGGCATTTTTGCGCTGGTAGAAGTGCGCACAGTGCTGGCCACCCTGGTCTTATTGCCGGTGCTGTGGTGGCGTCGTCAGGCCGCGGATATCCGCCGGTTTTTCTGGCCTATTGTAGCTATCGGCGCAATCAACACCGCAATCCCCTTTGCGCTGTTTAACTTTGCCAGCCTGCATCTTGAAGCCGGGGTGAATGCCATTTTGAATGCCACTGCGCCTATGTTCGGTGCGTTGGTTGCCTATATCTGGCTACAGGAGAAGCTATCCAGAGTGGCGGTATTGGGGCTGGTGCTCGGGTTTGTGGGCGTGGCTATTATCAGCGAGCAAAAGCTGCAGGGGGGCGAGTTGTCAGCGTTGCCGATTCTGGCTGCCTGCGCGGCCACCGCCTGTTACGGCTGGGCGGCCTGCATCATGAAACGTTTTTTACATGGCGTAAAACCGCTGGCGGTCGCCGCCGGGTCCCAGGCTGTGGCCTCGGTTTTACTGTTACCGCTGGCCGTGGCCACCTGGCCCCAGGTCAGCCCTTCTGGCTATGCCTGGTTAAATGCCATCGGGCTGGCGGTTGGGGGAACCGGTATTGCCTATTTGCTGTATTTTCATTTAATTGGCGCAGTAGGGCCTTCCAAGGCCATTACAGTAGCCTATCTGGTGCCTTTATTTGGTTTGTTCTGGGGACTGGTGCTGCTAAACGAAAGTGTGTCGGCCCAGGCGCTGGTTGGCGGCTTATGTATTTTGACCGGAGTGGCTATGACCACCGGGCTTACCCGCCTGTTTGCCAGGCGGGGTTTTGCGCCGGGCAAATAATTCAGCTGATCAGCTGCAACCGCACCAGATTGCGACCATCACGCTGGGCCTGATATAACGCATCCTCTGCATAACTGGCCACTTCGCTCATGGGCCGGCGGGTGGCCGTATACGAAATCCCAAATGACGCCGAAAGTTTTAGTTGCAGGGCTTTATTGATCGGCGGTAGATTCAAAATGCCTTCGCGCAGTTCCTCCGCCTTTTTGCGGGCTTCATGGGGACCCAGTTCAGGCAGTAAGATAATAAACTCTTC
The DNA here is from genome assembly GCF_015644725.1 of Salinimonas marina. Taxonomy (NCBI): domain Bacteria; kingdom Pseudomonadati; phylum Pseudomonadota; class Gammaproteobacteria; order Alteromonadales; family Alteromonadaceae; genus Salinimonas; species Salinimonas marina. The sequence continues at coordinate 3,511,734 of NZ_CP064795.1, read as the reverse complement.
GCTGCTCCATAATCCCAGCACCGACTTGGTACCCAGCTGTGATTGCAGATAATGCACAATATGCTGATGGACCTCATCGCCGGTCGAGCGGCCGTAGGTGTCGTTGATGATCGCGAAATTATCAATGTTCACCAGCACAATGCTTAAATACTGATACGCATTTAACAGGCGGTTGTAATCATCTTCAATCGTCATGCGATCGGGCAGGCGGGCCGGCGGTGGAATGACAATGTCGCGATGAATATCACGGCGAAAATACGATAATACATGGTAAACCAGCACAAACAGTGAAAACACCACTATCAGCAAGGCAACCACGGTTAAGATAAATCCCTGTGAAATCTCAGCCTGACGTTTTTCCAGGGGGCTGAGCAAAAAAACCGTCCAGTCAAACTGGTTCAGGCCAACCTCAGCAATCAGGTATTCCTGTTCATCAATGGTAACCAGCCGGTTGTTCAGCGCTCGCTTTTGCCGCACTTCAGCAGGCAGCTGAGCAAACCAGTCAAGCTGCGACAAATTGGTGAATTCTGAATATTCGGCAATCAGGCTGGCATCCGAGGACAACATAATATCGCTGTTTTCATCCACAAAAATAAAATCATAGCCATATTCATTTTTGTATTCGTCAAATAATGTCAGAAAACTCGATAAACTCTGACCTACACCAAAGAAGCCTAAAAATTCGCCTTCTTTATCGAAGATTTTTATGTCGATGTAAAAATGGGTGTCCTCCCATTTTCCAATATCCGCCACGGCGGTTTCTGGCCGGTCTTTATATTTGAAGTACCAGCTCACCTGGCCTTCAATCAGGGGGATAACCATGCCATCAGACATGTACTGCATACGCTCTTTTTCGCTGGCCAGAAAAAACACCAGGTCAAATTGCTGTTCCATGCGCTTAAGCACCCGAAGCACTTCATTGCCATCGAGCTTGTCCTGGTCCAGCAACTGTACCAGCTCCGGTGAATGTCCCAGCGCTTCGGCGGTATGCAGGGGTTTAAGCAACTCATTGACAATCAGATTAATGGCCGGGGAAAGGGATTTTTGCTGGGCACGGCTTTGTTCGGCCACAATTTTGGAAATACTAAAATGCACCAGCGTTACAATGGCCAGCACCACCACAAAAAACAGCAGCAGAATACTGCGATGAAGGGTTCTGAAGGCGGTCATCAATGCATGCTCCTTTGCGTGGGGTTAAGGTCTGGTAGATCCTTGGGCAATATAGCTGATTCAGCCACTAACCACTAGCAACGCCGACAAAATTAAACAAAATCAGAAAATGGTCGTATCTATCGCTGACTCTGACTCCTGGCTTAGATACACTAAGTCTAATATCAATTTATTACTAACAGAAGTTAAGGAATGTGCATGTCGTTTTCTGTTGTTGTGCTGGCGGCGGGTAAAGGGACCCGCATGAAATCTGCCTTACCCAAAGTGCTGCATAAAGTGGGTGGTGTACCCATGGTGCAGCGAATTATCCATACGGTGGAGCAAATGCAGGCCAGCGCAGTTCATCTGGTGTATGGTCACGGTGGTGAATTGCTACAACAGCAGGTTCACGGCGATAATCTTAACTGGTGTTTACAGGCTGAGCAACTGGGCACCGGTCATGCGGTGCAACAGGCCGCGGATGCCATTACCGATGACGAAGACGTGTTGATTCTGGTTGGGGATGCGCCCCTTATTCGCCAACAAACCCTGGAGCGCCTGGTCGCGGTAAAACAGCACTGTGACCTGGCGTTACTGACGGTCAATCTGGACGACCCTACCGGTATGGGCCGGATTGTGCGTGCGCAGGACAATAACATCACCGCCATTGTCGAACATAAAGATGCCACAGAAGCGCAACGGGAAATTACCGAAATCAATACCGGTATGATGATGATGAACGGTGCGGATTTAAAACGCTGGCTGGAAGCACTGAGCAATGACAATGCTCAGGGAGAATATTACCTGACCGATGTTATCGCCATGGCCGCGGCGGAAGGTAAAGTCATTCAGGCGGCTCATCCTGATGAAGTCGTAGAGACCGAGGGCGTCAACAACCGCATTCATCTGGCCAAACTGGAACGGGCGTTACAGCGCTGGAATGCTGAAGAACTGATGACAGCCGGGGCCACTCTGGCGGATCCGGCGCGAATTGATGTTCGCGGCAAGGTGACCACCGGCAATGATGTGTTTATCGATATCAATTGTGTTTTAGAAGGCGAGGTCATCCTGGGCGACAATGTATCTATCGGACCCAACTGTGTGCTTAAAGATTGTCGTATTGGCGATAATACTGTGATTGAAGCCCACACCCTGATTGAGCAGGCGCAAGTCGCGGAATCCTGCTCTATCGGCCCCTTTGCCAGATTACGTCCGGACTCGGTGATGCAAAAAGGCTCGAAAGTCGGCAATTTTGTTGAAATGAAAAAAACCACCCTGGGCGAAGGTGCCAAAGCTAATCACCTGACTTACCTGGGCGATGCCGAGGTTGGCGCCCGGGCCAACATCGGCGCCGGTACCATCACCTGTAACTATGACGGGGTGAATAAATCCAAAACCTTGATTGGCGAGAATGCGTTTATTGGCTCTAACACCGCCTTAGTCGCGCCGGTGGAAATTGGTCAGGGCGCGACGGTGGGGGCCGGCTCGGTGGTCACCAATAAGGTTGAAGACAGCGCCTTAGCCATTGCGCGCGCCAAACAGCGCAATATTGATAACTGGAAGCGTCCCACCAAGAAAAGCTAAACAGCAGGCTTTGCCTTGTTGAGATTCGGCCCGGCTGAAGTATTCAGACCGGGCTTTTTATTTTCACACACAACCATGTCAGCGAATGAAGACGAGGATTGCTGGCTGTTTTTCTAAGCTAAATGACGGCTAACCAACCCTTACTGAATAATGAGGAACATTATGATTAAAACCCTGCTGGTGGGCTTTGGATTTTCCGGCCAGACATTTCATCTGCCCTTTTTGACCCAGTTGTCGGGCTACCACCTTTGCGGGGTGGTCTCGTCAAAGCCGGAGGCAGTCCATGCCGTGTTACCCGACGTGCCGGTCTTTGCCAGTCTGGACGACGCACTGGCCCAGGCTCAGCCCGAGTTAAGCATTATTACCACGCCCAATGATCTGCATTATGCTCAGGCCAGTCAGTGTCTGGCCAGCGATAGCCATGTGCTGGTGGAAAAGCCATTTACCCTTTCCCATGCCGATGCTACGGCCTTGTGTGAACAAGCCGAACGCCAGCAAAAAACACTGCATGTCTTTCATAACCGACGTTTTGACGGGGATTTTCTAACCCTGAAAAAGCTGATGGCAGAGCATCGTTTTGGTGACGTAAAACGCATGATTAGTCGCTTCGACCGGTTTCGGCCGGTACCCAAAAATCGCTGGCGTGAAAATGCCGGGCCTGGTGCCGGTATTTTCTGGGATTTAGGGCCGCATTTGTTGGACCAGTGTGTGCAGTTGTTTGGGCTGCCTGAAGCACTCCAGGCTAATGTGCAAATATTGCGGGACCAGGGCCAGAGTGATGACTTATTTGATGTAACCTTATTCTATACCGACAAAGTGGTGCAGGTGGGCAGTTCGCCGTTTCAAGGCGGTACCACCTTGCGTTTCGATGTACAGGGTACCTCAGGCAATTATCGAAAATATGGCCTGGATCCTCAGGAAAATCAGCTTAAAGCCGGCATGCCGCTAACCGCAAAGGAATTTGGCTATGAAAGTAAAAAATCTTTCGGTAAGTTTTGTTTTGAAACCGGTTGTGATCTTATCGAAACAGAAAAAGGTAACTATAGTCAGTTTTATCAGCAACTGGCAGACAGCATTGAACATCAGCAGCCCTCGCCAGCCGCAGCCGAGAGTGTGGTGCCGGTAATACAACTGATTGAGCTGGCTTTGCAAAGTAGTGCTCAGGGCAAACGGTTGGCAGTGAAATTACCGGCACACAAACATTGCTAAACGTAACTTTTTATAGTTAAATAACTTTCATTGTGAAAATATAAGTTTCGAAATGCAAAAGCGAAATACCCAACAGCGTCGTGAAGCTATTGTAGAGTGGGTGAACCACCGGGGCCATGCACAGGTAGATGTGCTGGCCGGTGAGTTTGGCACCTCAGAGGTGACCATCCGCAAGGATCTGAGCATTTTGGCGCAGCAAGGCGTGCTGGTACGTCAGTTTGGTGGGGCTGCACCCGTTCCAGCCGCCGTTGCGGCTGCTCCGTTATTGCGGCCCGTGTCGGCGCAAAAACAAGCTATTGGCGCGCGCGCAGCCAGTTTACTGCATGACAACGCCCGTATTCTTATCGACAGCGGCAGTACCACCGAAACCATGTTGCCGCATTTGCATGCCTTTTCACGGCTGGTGGTGATGACCAACTCGCTGAAAGCCGCCAGCTATCTGACTGAACAGGATAATGAGCCAACCGTGCTGATGACCGGCGGCACCTGGGATCCTCAGTCGCAATCGTTTCAGGGCCACATGGCAGAAAAAGTGACTCAGGCTTACAGCTTTGACTATGCTTTTATAGGTGCGTCAGGCATCGATGTTGAGCGGGGGACGACCACCTTTAATGAATTAACCGGACTTACAGAAACCATGGCCAGTGCGGCCAGAGAGGTAGCCATTGTGGCCGAGTCGAGCAAATTTGACCACCGCATGCCCAACCTTGAATTACCCTGGAAGTCTATCGCTTACCTGATCACCGACAGCAATATCAGCCCGGCGGTGAAACAGGCAATTACAGATCATGGCGTAGCGGTATTGATAGCCACGCCCAATGGAGTATGAAGTATGTGTGGAATAGTAGGAGCCGTTGCCGAGCGTAACGTTGTAGAGATTCTGTTGGAAGGCCTGAAACGCCTTGAATACCGTGGCTACGATTCTGCCGGGGTCGCCCTGTTGCAAAAAGACGGTACCTTAAACCGGGTTCGTCGTACCGGTAAAGTGCAGGCGCTGGTCGATGCTATCGACGGCGACAATGGCCTGGGAACCACCGGGATCGCGCATACACGCTGGGCCACCCATGGCGGCGTTACCGAAGCCAATGCTCATCCGCATTTTTCAAATGAGCGCATCGCGGTAGTCCATAACGGCATTATCGAAAACTACATGGATTTACGTGAAGCGCTGCAGGGCAAAGGCTATACCTTTACCAGCGATACCGATACTGAAACTATTGCTCATACCGTTAATGAGCAACTCAACGCTGGCTGCGATCTGCTAAAAGCGGTCCAACAGTCAGTCACGCAATTTCATGGTGCCTACGGTACGGTTATCATGGATAAGGAAGACCCCGCCAAAGTGGTGGTGGCCCGTTCAGGCAGTCCATTGGTTATCGGGCTGGGCCTCGGCGAAAACTTTATTGCCTCTGATCAGATGGCCCTGTTGCCGGTTACCCGCAAGTTTATTTTCTTAGAAGAAGGTGATGTGGCCGAGGTAACCCGTCGCGAAGTCAATATCTTTGACAAAGACGGCCAGCCGGTAGAGCGCGAAATCATTGAGTCTAATGTTGAACATGATGCCGGCGACAAAGCGGGATACCGCCACTATATGCTCAAAGAAATTCACGAGCAGCCCACGGTGGTTCGCAATACCTTAAAAGATCGCCTTGGCGATACCGGTTTGGCGGCCAATATCTTTGGCGAAGGTGCTGACGAGATATTATCGCGGGTCAAGCATGTCCAGATTATTGCCTGTGGTACCAGTTATCATGCCGGTATGACCGCCCGTTACTGGCTTGAGCAATACGCAAATGTATCATGCGGTATCGAAATCGCCTCTGAGTTTCGTTACCGCAAGTCGGTGGTTCACGAAAACAGCCTGCTGGTCACGATTTCTCAATCCGGTGAAACCGCCGATACCCTGGCGGCATTACGCCTGGCCAAGGATTTAGGCTACATGTCGAGCCTGACCATCTGTAATGTACCGGGCTCGTCATTGGTGCGTGAATCAGATCTGGCCTTTATGACCAAAGCCGGCGCGGAAATCGGTGTTGCCTCGACCAAAGCCTTTACCACCCAGCTCACCGCCTTTTTGATGCTGACACTGGCCATAGGCAAACATCATGGTTTAACCGAGGCTGACAGCCAAAGCATCGTCAAGGCGCTGCATAGCCTGCCGGCCAAGCTAGAAGAAACCCTGACCATCAGCGAAGGGATTGAAGATCTGGCTGAAGAATTTGCCGATAAAAACCATAGTCTGTTTTTAGGTCGTGGCGATCAGTACCCCATCGCTATGGAAGGGGCGTTAAAGCTTAAGGAAATCTCGTACATTCATGCTGAAGCGTATGCCTCCGGCGAGCTGAAGCACGGCCCACTGGCGCTGATTGATGAGGAAATGCCGGTTATTGTGGTCGCGCCTAACAATCAGTTGCTTGAAAAACTGAAGTCGAATGTAGAAGAGGTTCGCGCCCGCGGCGGCATCATGTATGTGTTTGCTGATAAAAACGCCAAGTTTGTGTCTGATGAGACTATGCGGGTTATCAATGTACCGCATTGTGAACCGGTGATTGCGCCCATTATCTACACCCTGCCATTACAGCTGTTGTCTTACTATGTTGCGCTAATTAAAGGCACTGATGTAGACCAGCCACGAAATCTGGCGAAGTCGGTGACCGTGGAATAATCGAGCGGGTTTTGAATACAAAAAAAGCTGGCTCTGCCCAGCTTTTTTTATGCATAAAGTAATCCGAACAGGTTATGTAGCCCTATATAAAGGTATAAATTTGTAGTGATATATTTATAAGTATTATTTCACTTCGCTGTTTTTATACTCTGTATCTAATAGGCCTATGTCTGAACCCTTACAATTAACCTCCGATCTACTGCTTTCCAGTGGCTCTAACCGTGCGTGTTATTATCACCCTTACGATGCCAACCTGTGTGTAAAGGTGCTGCATAAAGACAGCCCGAGAAAAACGCAGACTCGTGAAATCAACTATTTTCGCTTCTTAAAACGGCGTAATATTGCCTCTCCTATGGTAGCTAACCTAATGGATGTAGTGCCCACCAGTCGTGGCACCGGGGTGGTGTTTGAGCTGGTGCGTGACGCTGATGGGCAGGTCGCTAAAACGGTGGGACACTATTTAAGACAGGATGATCCAGATTTTAATCGCATGGTGGTCGATAAGCTCGATGAGCTGATTAAACATCTGGTTCAACAAAATATTATCTTTCGGGATTTGATTACCGAAAACGTCATGCTACGGCGTACCGGCAATAACGAATACCTACCTGTAGTGGTGGATGGAATCGGTCATAATGACTTTTTGCCATTATGCGATTATTTCAAAGTATTGGGCCGTCGTAAAAATCTGCGCAAGTGGAACCGCGAAAAGTACAACTGGTTCAATGAATTTGCAGTGCGGGAGGAAATCGTAAAAATTCCTAAAATGTAGACCCCGCCTAACTCCCACGTCAGCTTCATAGCAATTACGTAAGTTACTGCTTCTTACATCAAAGCAGACTAGTACATATTTAGCCATATGTGTTTCAGAAGGTTCGCATCACGGTCATACATGGATTACTGGTGAGCAGACCTTTTGCCACCTGAAACGAGATGGCGGTGTAGGCACCGCAGATGCTGCTATTCACCCCCGGTACACCATGATTACTCACTCACATACTCACTTTTCCCCGCCGCTGCATCCACATGAGAAAAAGCGGCCCAACCCCTGACCCTGAACAATGGACCTGAGGTTTATAAAAAGAGTCAGTGGAAGAAGCAGGCTTTGAAATTGTGCCTGATAGGTCACAGGGGCCTGGTAAGTTAGTCAGAACCATCAGCCCACGACGCGTAAGGGTGGTGGGATGCGCTGATATAATCAGAAAACTCTGAGCAGGGCTTGGTAACCGCTTCGGTAAATGCGTGAAACACGGCGGTTCCCCCCGACAGATTAGTCGTCGCGCGTAAGTACCTCGAGTAACTCAACATCGAACAACAGATTGCTGTGGGGTGGAATTTTGTCGCCAATTCGGCGTTCGCCGTACGCCAGTTCGGCGGGGACCCATATTTTTCGCCTGCCTCCCACCTGCATGCCCTGCATACCTAAAAACCAGCCCTGGATAAGTTTATTTTTGGACAGCACGGTTTTAAAGGGCTGGCCTTTGGCAAAGGAAGAATCAAATTCGGTACCATTATCCAGAAAACCGCGGTAATGCACGGTGATAAGTGCGCCTTTAACAGCGGTTTTGCCCTGACCTTCGATAAGATCTTCGATACGGATTTCATTACTCATTGGGGGCCTCATTTCGATAAATACATTTTTTGTAGACAAAAGCCATAGTGTAATCTGCGTATTTGGGTTGTCACTAGCGCTTCGTAATAAGTATTAACGTTTCTGCTTTTTCTTAGTTTAATTATTAATCTGTGTGGCCTTTCCATAGGAAAAGTCGAATCATTCCGGGGTGGGCGGAGAACCAGGATCATTTGCAAAGAAGCAGCACAGGAACAAGTTGCTATTAATCTTATTATCCCTTACTTCCGGTAACGCCCTGGCACGTGCGCGGGGCTATGTGCAGCAAAGCCATATACAAGCTGATGAAAAGAGTCCTCAATTGGCATTGAGCACAAACCTTCCATGCGGTTTTATCAAAGGCATTAACCGACCAGTCTCTGGTGGCGGGCCGATATGTTCACTCGCAAAAATCACTTCAGTGGTGCTGATTTCAAAGTCGACCAGATAACCGCGGGAAGGGGTTACACTGATAGTCTGTTCAGCAATACTGATAGCTTTGGGGTGATAAGCTACGAATTGCCATAGACGCATGTACAGATTGGCGACTTCAGCGCCAGTGTCGAAGAAAAAGGCCGGAATTAATGGCCTGCCACCGGCGCCGGGCGGTGGCTTTTATATCTGGCTGACCCCCTGATGCCAGTGCCCCGTCAGCTGTAGCGAGTCATCCAGACAGACAAAATTGGCATAGCTGCTTTCTCCCAACCGACCAATATTGTTCAGGCCCAGGAATTGCGCCGGGGTGCGGGTGGCCATCATCAGCGCCTGTGCTAATGAGACGCCTTCCAAAGAAGCGGCATTTTTTACTGCCATATCCATGGTCAAGATGGATCCGGCTAACGTGCCATCATCCAGGCGCAGGGTACCGTGCTGTTTCATGACTTTTTTGTCCTGATACACAAAGTGGTCGGTGTCGCTGGCCGCCGGGCCCATTGCATCGGTCACCAGCATGATACGCTGGGCTCCTTTCTGCGCAATGGCCAACGCCGCGCTAATTTTGTGAACATGGGCCAAATCCAGAATCAGACCACAGTATACGTCCGGATGATATAAAGCGGCACCTACCACACCGGGTTCGCGACTGGTGAATGCCGACATGGCATTGAACAGGTGGGTGGCTCCGGTAGCTCCGGCAGCAAAGGCCTCGGCGCACTGTTCAAAGCTGGCATTCGTGTGTCCCACACTGACAATCACTTTGTGGGCTACCAGGGTTCGAATTTGATCCGGGGTGACGGTTTCAGGCGCCACCGTCAACATAACCTGGCCTAAATCCTGTCGGCAAAAAATCGCCATCTCCTCATCACCCAGAATGCGCAGATGCCTGGCACTGTGCATGCCTTTTTTGGCTTCACTTAAGTGCGGACCTTCAAAATGAATTCCCACAAAACGGGAGGGGGCGTGGTGATAAGCTTTGGCCTGCGCATTGGCCGCCTCTTGCATGGTTTCGATATCGTCAGTGATGACCGTGGGTAACAGGCTACTGGTGCCATGCCGGGCATGAGCGGTGGCCATTTGCTGCAGGCAGCCAAAAGTAGGTTGGTCGTTAAACTGTACCCCGCCACCGCCATTTACCTGGGTATCAATAAAGCCCGGACATACCAGACCGGTAAGCACACAAGCGTCACCGGCCGCGCTGTCAGGAGTAAACGCAGCGATCCGGCCTTCATCTACCGTAAAGCGAACATCGCGGTGCAATGTTTGGCCATCGAACAGCGAGGGACAAAAAAAGTCAGTCATAAGGCTCCATTTGATTAGAGTAATAGAACGTTCAGCGTGCAGCTAACCATAAGGCACCGTCTATTGGTTCTTGCAGGGCCGGGGTCAGCAGGTTTACTACGTCGGGGTTGAGCCAGGGGATCCAGCTGGCCGCCAGGCCGCCAATAATCGCGCACCGAGACGGGGCATAGCTGTTTAGTCGATGCACCAGTGAGGCAAGATAGTCCGCTCCTTCTTTTAATAATACCCGGCTCTCCCCGCAGGATGGTGCCTGGGCAAAAACCAGTGGCGCGAGTTGGGCAAAATCCGCCGGACGGTATTTTAAGGTTTGGGTTACAATATCCTGAGAAGCGCTGGATTGCAGTTGGCGGCATACTGCTTCGGTAAGCTGATTTTGAGGATGCAGCCCATCCAGGGTTTCCAGCGTCAGACTTAATGCCCGCCAGCCTAACCAGGCCCCGGAGGCTTTATCTCCCAGTGGAAAGCCATGGCCGCCCAAATACACCGGTTTTTGGTGATGCATCACAACCGCCGAACTGCCGGTGCCGGTAATAATCACTGCCCCCGCTTCGCTGCGGTGCGCTCCGATACAGGCAATGTGCAGGTCGCTTACCACCCGCAAGTTAGCAAAAGGCAAGGGCCAGGATTCCGCCAGCTGCTGATAGGCGGGGATATTCACGCCTGCCAGACCCAGCACCGCAGAGGTGCGACCCCAGATTTCCGGGGTTAAACCGGTGCGCTGCAGCAGCGTGTCGAGGGCCAGCTCAATCTGAGTCAATGCGCTGCCGGCATCCTGCGCCGGGTTAGCCGGGCCGGTCTGGCACTGGGCCAGCAGGTTACCACTGGCATCCTGCAGGCGGGCCAGACACTTAGTGCCGCCCCCGTCTATACCCAGAAAAAAAGCGTTATTGTTCACTGTGAAGTTCCGGTAACCAAAAGTTGGTTTGTTATTAAGCCAGCATCATAGCAAATTCAGCCAGGCTGGGAATGCAGGTAGGCCTATTTTGATGGTTCAATGACAACGACTGAACCTAATCTTATAGCGGAAGTGAGGGTTGAGTTGGTTGGTGTAATGCTCCTGCCCGAAGACGGAATTCTGGGCTGATAAACAGGAGTGTCGCCTGCTAAGTCTGCAACCATACCTCGCAGGCTGATCTCCACCGGTATGGCTCCAGGCTTTTAGTCAGGATGGGCATGCATGTGGTGCTTGCTCTTCACCACATTCAGCCCGTCCTGGGCATTTGCTGATTCGCTTCAGGTCAGGTTAACTACAGCAACTGTTTTGCGAGCCGGTACTGCTGCTTAATCGCGTACTCAGCTTTTGCCAGCCAATACGAAGGATAAGCGCCCCAGAATCATGGCGCACAGCGCGTAGATAACTTCGGTGGTGCCACCGTGTAAAGCGGTATCGCCGGCAGTAACAATTAAGCCCTGCCAGTTAAAGGCGGCTACTGCCCAGTTAAGTAAATACCCAAGGCTGATGGCGGCGGATGTAACGCTAAAGATATACAGCACCAGTGAACGACGGCCCAGCTCTTTTAAAATCATGCCCATGGTCGAAACATTGGTGGCTGGCCCTGCCAGTAAAAATACCAGCACGGCACCTGGCGACAGCCCGGCGGCCAGAAAACCTACGGCAATAGGGGTCGAGGCGGTGGCACAGATGTACATTGGAATACCGATAAAGGCCATTACCATCATGGCCACCAGGCCATCTCCCCACTGGGTCAGAAAGTCGGTAGGTACCCAGGTCTGGATCGCGGCAGCCAAGGCCAGACCCACCAACAACCATACCGCGATATCTTCAAGCAACTGGCCGGTAGCAAAACGCCACATCGCCGTCATTTTGCCGGGTTCGGCAGACTTTTTGACGGTGGCCTTGCTTGCGCAACAACTTTCTTCCACCCTGGCAGGAGCAGGTTCTGATGGCCCACTACTGCAACCGCTGCTGGTGGAAGGCGCCGTCTCAGTGCTGCAGCAGGACGATGCACTGGCGGCGGCCGTTGCGGTTTGGCTGGTGGCAACCGCGGCTTTATCTTCCTGCACAAACAGCTTGACCATAATGCCCGCGTAAAGCGCACTGATTATGGCCGCGACCGGCCGCACAATAGCGAATAACGGCCCTAGCAAGGCATAAGACACCGAGACCGAGTCCACGCCGGTTTCGGGCGTAGAGACCAAAAACGAGACGGTGGCCGGTTTGGATGCACCGCTTCGGCGCAGCCCCACCGCAGCCGGAATCACCCCGCATGAGCACAAGGGCAGTGGGGCGCCAATGACCGCAGCTTTGCTAATGGCGGAGACGCTACTGCTGCCCATATGGCGCTGTAGTAAACTGACAGGCACCAGTTCGTGCATCACCGCGGCCACTGCTAACCCTAATAGCAGCCACGGCGCTGACTCCATAAACAGCGCCAAAAAGTTTTCGGTTAACAGCAAAATATCATTCATAGTAGATCGTCCGACTCCAGCAGCTGCAAAATAGAGCAATGCTGAGCACTTTGGGTGCCCCCACCGCATGCCTCATGTAACTTGGCCAGTGAGCGCCGAATGCGTTCCAGCTCGGCAATTTTCTGGCTGACTTTATCAAGCTTTACCTGAGTCCGTTGTTTGACTTCCTGACAGGTGTGCTCGTCCGGATGCAACTTGAGATCAAGCAACTCGGTAATTTCATCTAAGGTAAAACCAACTTGTTTAGCCCGGGCAATAAACAACAGCCGGGTCACATCGTCTTCGCCAAACAGGCGATAACCGGTGGCCGAACGCTTGGAGGCGCTCAGCAACCCTTTATTTTCGTAAAAGCGAATCGTGTCCACCGACACCCCAGCCTGGCGGGCCAGTTCGCCAATTTTTAATATGGATGGTTTTTTCATGGTTGCCAGTATAAACCCTGGAGTTAACTCAAGAGTCAAGCATAAAAACGAACGCATGCAAAGCAAAAAACCAGGTCGCTGGCAGGAAGATACATACAGAAGTGGGGTGAGCTAGAAACGTTACAACTTTAATCAACGGTATTCGGTGAAGAGTCTAGCCAGGCGCGACAGTTTGTTTGGTGTCATAAGAGGTCATAGGTTAGAGCACGGAGAAGTTTCAAACAACAAACTAAAGCAGGCACTTAAATGTACAGTCAAATGGATGATCGAGCGGTTGAAATTTATCAAACACTAACCCGGATATTACTGAGCCTTTTCAATAATACCCTCTGTGGAAGGTGATTTTGTGTTCAAGGTGCTATCTAACTAATTGTTTATAGAGTAGATTGTGTGCTGAAAGTTTTTTTAATGTTGCATCTTATCTAGTTGATGTTGGTTAATGAGCAGGATTTAGTAATAAATCACTTCATGCAAGGACGCATGGTAAATCATGTATGTCATTGCGCTGAGATAAATTGCGTGGAAATCGCTTAATCATACGAGATAAGCCAGAGGCTGTACTTTCAACACACATCAACTGGCTGCGCGTGCTGCAGTTTGTGATTTTGGTAATGATAAATCGCAATCCATAATTGCTACGCATTCGCCAATTCTTTGTGCATAGCCGAATGCTAAGATTCTAAAATTTAGTGAATCTGATATATTAGAAATCACACATGAAGAAACCGAGCACTACACAGTGACAAAAGATTTCTTCGATAATCATCTCTCTGAGTAATGAGCAGCTGTTGGGTGATGACTAGTTCGCCTGAAAAGTGTGTTAAACACGTTCGTTGCGCTCACTGGACTGCCGCGCAATTGCGCGGCAGTCGTTCTCACTGGCGTTAGGGGTAGGACCAATTGACAAACGAAACACCACATTTTTTGGCTGGCGGCGGGGCGATGGGCGTGCGGTTGCGGGCTTTTGCTTGGGAACAGACGCCCCTGGGTGCATCGACAGCCTGGCCGTCGTCACTCAAGACGTTGGTGGGAATAATGTTAGCGTCAAACCAACCGATGTTTGTAGCGTGGGGGCCCACGCGCACTCTTATCTATAATGACCACTACGCAGAAATCCTCGGCAACAAGCATCCAGATGCGCTTGGTCGGGATTTTTTAGAAGTCTGGTACGAGATCCGGGAGCAACTCCAGCCAATAGTATCTTCTGCTCTTAGCGGCGAGCCCGTGCAGATGCAGGACATCCCGTTGATGGTGCAACGCCACGGCTATCCGGAACAGACTCATTTTTCCTTCTTCTACTCTCCGGTGCGCGGGGAAGGTTTGGAAGTCGAGGGGTTGTTCTGCGCGTGCACGGAGATCACCTCCCAGGTACTGACCGAGCAGCGGTTGGCCGAAAGCGAGGCTCGGCATCGCGGTGTGCTGACCAACATGGACGAGGCATTCCTGCTGCTGGGGCCAGATTTTCGCGTGTTGGAAGCCAATGATGCCGTTTCGCGCCTGATTAAGACGCAGGGCGATATAATTGGAGAGGAGTTCGGGGCCCTATTCTCGGAAGGCGGGCAGGCTTCAGTCTACTCGATGTGCCAACGCGTCAGTGCCAGTGGTAAACCGGAGCGGCACGATTATTCCCACGTATCAGCTGAACAAGGATTGTGCTGGTTTGAAACGCGCGCCTATATGGTCGACGCGGGTCTGGCCGTGTTTGTACGCGATATCACTGAGCATAAGAAAATGGCTGCAGATGCCGCCGACGCGGCCGAACGCGTGCAACTGGCGCTGGACGCGGGCGCCATCGTTGGAACCTGGGTTTGGACGATACCGGACAATCGCTTTATTGCAGACGCCCGCTTCGCCGCCAGCTTTGGACTCGACGAGACGCTGTGTAAGTCGGGCCTGCCACTGGAACTGGTCATGGAATCCATTTTCGCCGATGATCGCCACCGAGTCTCGGCGGCGATCGAGGAGGTAATGGGGGTGGGGGCGCATATAGGTGCGAATATAGGGTCTGGCACAGGGATGGTACCCTCCGCTGGGTCGAAGCCAACGGCCAAGTAGAGCTAGACCCCGAGGGTAAGGCGGTCCGCTTCCCGGGAGTACTGCTAGACATCGAAGACCGCCGACGCATGGAAGCCGAACGTGACCAGGCCGGCATGCTGCTGCGTATGTTTACCGATGCGGTACCCGGGGTGGTTTATGCCAAGGACCGTGCCGGCCGATTCATGGTGGCCAACCACGGAGTCGCGGAACTGCTGGGACTGCCCCCGGAGGCGTTCCTGGGTCGCACGGATGAAGACGTACTCGCAGATAGCACCCAGAGTGCCGCCATCATGGCGACCGACCGCCGCATCATGGATTCCGGGGTGGGCGAGCAAGTCGAGGAAGAGGTCATGTTATCCGATGGGACCCCGGCCATCTGGTTATCGTCCAAGGCACCGTGGCGTGACAAAGACGGGAATATTCTGGGTTTGATCGGCTCGTCCGTCGATATTACCGATCGCAAACGCATGGAAAACGAATTGCGCGTGTCTGAACAGCGCTTTGCACTGGCCATGGACGTGGCCCAATTCGGAACCTGGGTCTGGGACGTGCAAACCGGCGACGTCCGGATGGACCCACGATGCAGGCAGATTGTGGGGGCTGCAACTGATGATGCGGTGGTGACGCTGGACGTGCTGTCCCAGCGCATTCATCCCGAGGACTGGCCGCGAGTTGAGGCTGCCCTCCAACATGCACTCCAACCCGGTTCCGATGGCAGCTATACCGAGGAGTTTCGATGGATCCACGCTGATGGTCAGGTGGTGTGGACGATGTCACGCGGGCAGGTATTGTTCGAAAGCGACGTGCCGAATGCCAGACCATTGTCGATGATCGGGACGGTACTCGATATCACCGAGCGCCGGCGGATGGTCGAGAGCTTAGAGCAGGCGGATCGCCGCAAGGACGAATTCCTCGCCATGCTCGCACACGAGCTGCGCAACCCTCTCGCGCCCATCGGCACCGCGGCTAGCTTGCTGGAGATGGCACCTGTGGATGATGAAGCGCGCGTGCGGCAGATAGGGGGAATCATCACGCGCCAGGTCGCGCACATGACCGAGCTGGTGGACGACCTTCTGGATGTCTCGCGGGTGACACGGGGCCTGGTGAATTTTGCGCGTGAGCCCGTGGACATCCGCGCGGTGATGGACGCTGCAGTGGAGCAGGCCCAGCCCTTGATCGCTGCGCGCGGGCATGCCCTCACTACGCAGGTCTCTGATACGGCGCTGGTCATCGGCGACCGCCACAGGTTGGTTCAGGTGGTGGCGAATCTGCTCAACAACGCTGCTAAGTACACGCCAGCTAACGGTCGGCTGCAAATGTCGATACAGGTCCAGAATGAAAAAGTGCAGTTGCGTGTCACTGACAACGGTATTGGTATGGACGGCGCATTGTTGCCCACGGTGTTTGAGCTGTTCGCGCAAGGTAAGCGTACCCCCGACCGCTCTCAAGGAGGCCTGGGAATTGGCTTGGCTCTGGTGCGCAGTATCGTGGAGCAGCATGGAGGTACGGTTACGGCCACAAGCCCAGGCCTCAATTTGGGCAGCACCTTCATAATGACGTTGCCATTGGCGGCAACTGACGAGGCGCTAGTAAAAGCGCCATCTGCCTCCACTCGTACGAGTACATCGTTGAAAATACTGGTGGTCGACGACAACCGGGATGCGGCGGAGTTGCTCGCTATCCTGCTGGAGGCACAAGGCCATGACCCGGAAATCGCCGTCGATGGTGCTGGCGCCGTGGCCATGGTGCGGGCCGAACCACGTTGGGACGCGTGCATCCTGGACATTGGCTTACCCGACATGACGGGGTATGAACTCGCGCGGCAACTCAAGATGGTATCGGATTGTTCAACTTACATCGCGCTGACAGGCTATGACCAATCCAGCGATCGCCAGAAGTCAAAGGCTGCGGGGTTTGATCACCACCTGGCTAAGCCCGCTGACTTCGGCCAGTTGCAGCAAATCCTGAATGGAATCGATGCCGTAAAGCTTGAGTACAGTTAATAGATACTAATGAGTAGATGCTGGAAACTAAAAAAGAGCCAAAGCCAGATAAAAAATTTAGGCTAAGCCTGAGCGGTCATACCCTGAAGCCGTTCTTTTGCGCGTTTCTGCCTATTGTCTGCTGTTCGCTCACAACTGCCTGTCAAATCGATTCTGGATGGTTGTTCAGCAGACGCGATCTATGTGGGCAAGGGTAGTGATTTGGATAAGCGCGACAAAAACTATCGCGCTTGTCGGTTTGAATTGCACAGAGTTTATTGAGTGAACATTACAATCCCAAACGGCGCCAGGGTTAGCGTATGCTCCTCCGGCCTCATGCCCTCGGTTGCCAGGCCTTCCTGCCAGGCAAAGATGCACTCGGGTTCGGCGGGTAAGCCTTCTAGCTTATATTCCGGCAAAAACTGCGACGACAGGTTCAGATACACCCACACTGGTTTGTCGTTCATTTCATTGGTGCGTCGATAACCCACCACCTTGTTAGTGGTATCGTGGTGAATGATTTCGGTAATGCCACCGGTTAATCCGGCACTGTTGCCCCGGGCATTGGTGCGCAGCGCAATCATATCCTCAAAGGCTTGCAGGTATTCACCAAACTGCTCACGGCGACGCCAGTCAATATCATCGCCATCGGTAAAGTACCCGTGTTGCTTGAATTCCTGGCCCTGAAAGAGCATCGGGATCCCGCAACAGGTCAGTACCAGGGCGCCCGCCAAAATGCCTTTATTTCGAGCAAAATAGTCGGTATCGACACTGCCGGGAGCGACTTCCTCAACGACCCGTGCCTGACCATTTGCCACCTCATCATGAGACTCGGTATACACCACCCGGGCAAAGGGATGGTCAGAATACCGGTGAGTCACGGCCTGCAGTAGCGCGTCGGTATCAAGATGTTCATCGTTGCTGGCCAGCAGCAGGTTGCGTACAGGATGAACAAAAGCCGCATCCCACTGGCAGGTGTAGCCACAGCCGTCATTACTGACGATATCGGTAATAAAATGATGCTGATGCAAATCCTCAGCAATGGTCATCTTGTTATCAAATTCGGTGGCGATGCGCTGATTGATATGCTGAATCAGACTGTATGCCTCGGGAATCTCATCACTACCATCATCCACGCCCGAGACGGTACGCATATAAGGCACCATATCCATCCGAAGCCCATCCACGCGGTACTCCGATAACCACATCAGCGCGTTATCGGTCAGATATTCGCGTACCTCGGCGCGGCCATAGTCTGGTCGGGTATCGCCCCAGGGCGTAGCGCTGCGCGCATCATTGTAAAAATAAATGCCCCCTTTGTCGTTTTCATGCCAGCCATCGAATTGCCATAAATCCAAATCGCTGGGTCCGAAATGGTTATAAACCACATCCATGATCACGGCAATGCCACGCTGATGGGCCGCATCGACAAAGCGCTTTAACCCCTGGGGACCGCCATAAGCCTGTTCTACGGCAAAGGGGTGGGCGGGGTTATAACCCCAGCTCAAATCACCGGCAAATTCATTCACGGGCATAAGCTCAACCGTATTGATGCCCAACTCCGCCAAATCATCCAATCGTTCAATGGCGTTATCAAAGGTACCTACCTGGTCATCTGTTTTACCAAAGGTTCCGATGTGCAATTCGTAAATCACACGTTCGTGCAGTGGGGCCGGAATAAAGTTGTCGGTCTGCCACGCATAATCATCGGCAAAAATAAGGCTATGTCCGGCGCTGTTGGTAAGTTCGCGAGCACGGGGGTCATTTTTCAGAACACGCTGTTGATCGCCGGTAGTCAAAACAAACTTATAGCCGTCGCCGTTGGCCGCGTCGGGGCAGTGGCACCACCACACGCCCTGGTCGGTGCGTGTAAGTGGCAGCTGGCTTTCGTCCCACTGATTAAAGTCGCCGGTAACATGTACCGCACTGGCATTGGGGGCCCACACCGCAAATTGAAAACCTTGGTCCAGGGGCGTCACACCCAGTTTATTGTTGTACGACGACATAGTGTTGTTTCTCCGTAAATAGCCGCCAATCGGCAGTAGCTAGGTTATTAGCTATCCTGATGTAGCAATCCGGGTGCCATAAAATAGGTTAATAAAATCAAACCTTAGCAGCACAAGGCTAAAGTAGGGTGTGCATAAATTACCGATAAGCCACTGGTAAGCGGGAAAAAATTATTTATGAAAACCGATAATCCGGCGTGGTAAAAACAGCCGGATTATCCACCGTGGGAGTATCAAAAGCCGCCTAACACGCTTTACCCAATAATGTTTTGTGGTGGATCTGGCGGCTATGGGTCAACGCATCATTAAGTTTTTCAAATTGAAACACTTTGGCCGGCTCAGCCTGAAGCTGGCCCCCTGCCACCTGTGCCAACAGAGCTTCGCCTTCACGCATCAACATGGTCCAGGCCTGTTGGTCGCCATATCGGTGTAATGCCCCCAATGCCACTTCATGATAGGAAATTGTGCGCGTAAACGCTGCATCCACAGGTTGCTCAATACGCCCCTGAATACACACAACATGGCCGTTGGCAGTCAGCTTTGGTACCAGATTGGCCGCATGCTCAGCATTCACCGCGTCGACTATGGCATAGTATCCCTGAGGGACCTCCGGAATGCCGCGCCACAAGTTATCGATACCCAGCTCCATTGCTTCCTGTTTTGACAAGCTTGCTGATACCGCATCGACTTCAAAGCCGGCTTGTTGTAACAATTGAACGGTAAGCTTATTTACTGCGCCTAACCCCGCGACCACGACTTTCTGATCGGCCGCGTAGGGAATTTTACTTACCGCCTGCCAGGCAGTGAGCAGGGGACAAGGCAGTGCGGCAGCCTGTTCAAAAGACATGCCTGCAGGCAAACGCATAACCCGGTTTGCCTTTACCACGGTATGTCCGGCAAAACTGCCCTGTGCCTGTAACGAACCATGATAAGCGACTTTCTGGCCCAGCCAGCGACTGGGCACTTTGCTGCCACAGGCGACCACTTCCCCGGCGCCGTCAACCCCGGGGGTGTGGCCAGCCGGCCAGTTCAAAGGATTAGATTCGATAAATTTCCAGTCGACCGGGTTAATTCCACTGGCATAATTTTCAATGAGTAGCTCATCTTCGCACAGGTCGGGCAGGTCGCGCACGGTCAGAGTTAGCGGACTGTCCGCCTGATGAAATTGCCATACTCTGCTTACCTTTTCGGTCATAGTTACCTCGTAGTTGGATGACTGGTATTTACACAAGTTGATACCGGGCGCCAATGCGGCTGTTACCGGTGGATGTGTCGTCCTTCTATACGGTTTGGTCAGGCGGTGGGATGAGTCAGAATTTATCCGGGTCGCTCAATAAGCCGGACCGGACTGCCTGCAACGCTCTTAAAAAAAGCAAACCCCCTGCGCAAATGTTCAGCTTCAGTAAATGTGCATTGCTCCCATCGTAAGGTTGGCGATCAAAAGCTACGCGCCAAACAGATTTTATTATTCGTACCAGCACCGCCCGGATGACAGTAGTAAACGGCAGATACTATGTCACCTATATTATTAATATCCGCGAAGGTTAAAGAAAATAAACTGGGTGTTATAAAGTTGCCACTTTATAACACCCATTAAAATATAATAGCGTAGTGCATAAATTGAAGGATTCAATTTTTTAGGTTTGATTTTATATTTTGTAACTTATCTTTATTTTAAATATAAGTGTTCTGGTTTTAATTAAAATTGAATTTTTTATAAAGTGAGAATGAACTTGAAAATCCGATGTGGGCTTTGTCTGCTGGTAATGTGTTTATACTCAGTTTCGGTATCTGCCATCAATATTTCGGGTAATGTCACACTGGTGTCTGACTATGTTTTTCGTGGTGTTAATTTATCCGCAGAAGAGCCGGCAATTCAGGGTGGCTTTGATATTGACCAGAACGGCTTTTATGCTGGCATCTGGGCCAGTTCTGATAGCGGCAGCGGCGAGTTTGATGTATATGGCGGTTATACTTATGCGTTAACCGAGAGTGTGGCGC
The DNA here is from genome assembly GCF_015644725.1 of Salinimonas marina. Lineage (NCBI taxonomy): Bacteria > Pseudomonadati > Pseudomonadota > Gammaproteobacteria > Alteromonadales > Alteromonadaceae > Salinimonas > Salinimonas marina. The sequence continues at coordinate 3,490,903 of NZ_CP064795.1, read as the reverse complement.
TTGATGTGGGCGTAACGCGTTACTACTACCCGATAGGCGGAAGTACCACTGAGTTTTACGCGGGTCTCAACTGGCAGGCGCTGGGCCTGACATACTATTATGATGAAACGCTAGAGCAGGATTATCTTGAGCTAAGTGCCGGGCTTGCGCTGACCCCGCAGCTTGCCCTGGACTTACGGACAGGTCTCGCCAGAGGCCGGAGAGCAGATGTATGATGCTTCGGTAACCGTCACTTACGCGTTTGATGATACGTACGCGGCTTTTGCCGGCTTTACCACCCACGAAGCTGATAGCATCGACAACTATTTTATTGTGGGTGTGAGCGGCACTTTCTGATTATTAAAGTGTAAATTGCCTTTAGGCCTGGTGAATAAGAGTTTGACCGAGGTTACTTTAAAGCCAGCAATGAGTGTCTCCAGGCAGAACTGTTTTTTAAAAAATATTGCACAATAAAAAAGCATTTGCTCTTTTATACTTAAGTATAATATTCGCGTTGCCAGTCGGAACCTTTTTTATCTTTAAAGTCAGGAAATTTATAGGGTTTACACACTCTTAAAACTTATTCCCAATGCTATTTGCGTAATTACTTTCTTCTTCTACTATTGGTAAGGGAACCTCATCCTCATAGGGTTCCAGGGATTTGGGGGCAGCTTGCGTTGTACTCAGAATTAAAAAATTGCTATTGGCAGAGAGTGTCTCATGTCTTTTAAAACTCGTTTAATTTTGCTTGTGGGCGCATTGTTGTTGTTGTCGTTAAGTTTAAATTCCTATGTTTCTTATTCAATTACTTCCGAAAATATTCGCTCGGCGGTAGAAGAAAATGCGAAGAAAGGACTCGCCACAAAGTTGTCGCTGGTAAAAGATGAAGTGAGCATGTATTTCGAGTTTATCGCAAAGCAGTTAATTACCATGGCCAGCGATGAGGATACCGTTTCAGCCCTACAGGAATTCGATAATGCCTTTACAATTTATCCCAATGAATTAGCCTCCCAACCTAATGATTTGCAAACCCAGCTTACATCGTATTATTCAGAACAGTTTAATCAGGAGTATCAGCGAAAAAACCAGGTTGGCGCTAATGTGGGGTCGTTGATGGGGGAGCTTTCGCAAACCACCAACTTATTGCAATACGCCTTTATTTCAAACAGTGATTATCCCCTGGGAGAAAAGTTCCGCCAGTTTAGTGTTAACGATGGCTCGACCTACTCAAGGGTTCACAGTCAATTACACGGGAAGTTTCAGTCCTTCTTAGAAGCGTTTGGTTATTACGATATTTTTCTGGTCAACAGCAATGGCGATATTGTTTACAGTGTGTTTAAAGAGCTGGATTTTGCCACCAATATTCGCGATGGGGTCTACGCCGGGTCAGGCATTGGCGAAACCTTTCGGGCCGCCATGCGACTTCCTGAAGGTGAGGTCTACTTGTCTACCTTTAAATCTTATCTGCCATCGTACGATGCCCCGGCCAGTTTTATAGCCACGCCAATGTTTAAAGAGGGTCGGCGGGTGGGGGCGCTTATCTATCAGATGCCCATCGATAAAATCAATGAAATTATGACTCATTCTCAAAGCTGGGAGGACAAAGGCTTTGGTGAAAGTGGTGAAACGTATATCGTTAGCAGCGACAATACACTGGTCAATGAAAGTCGTTTTTTTGTTGAAGATAAAGCTGGCTATTACGCTGCCCTTACCCAGGCAAGTGTCAGTTACATTGATGATATAAAAAGTAAAAATACTTCAATTGGTATACAAACCGTGGACTCGCCGGGGGTGCGTACCGCGTTAGCGGGGCAAAAAGGCTTCGACGTTTTTAATGACTATCGTAATGTTGCTGTATTATCGGCTTTTGAGCCGCTAAATATCAATAATGTGAGCTGGGCGATCCTGGCTGAAGTTGATGTAGAAGAAGCTTATCGCTCAGCCAATACTCTGGAGAGCAGCCTGGTGGCCACCAGCATCGGGAGTGCCGGGATTCTGGTCGCGGTGAGTGTAGGGGTGCTGATCATGGTTTTGAATATTGCTTTTCGGCCGCTTACTCAGGTTAGTGACGCCTTCGAGCAACTTAACTCAAAAGATGCTGACTTAAGCGTGACGCTTAAAACCTCGAAGGTAAAAGAATTTGATAAAATCGTTGTGGGATTCAATGCCTTTATTGGTCAGGTACGTGACATCATTAGCAATGTAAAACAATGTTCAGAAGTGGTGGCTTCGGCCAGTACCCAGTTAAGTGCCACAACGGTGGAGGTCAGTCAGACTGCAAAGTTACAGGAAACCCAGGCCAACAATGTCACCGAAGCCCTGAATCAGTTTAACGAGGCGTTAGGGGAAGTTTCGCAAACCAGCGTGACGGCGGCCTCCAATACCCGGCTGGTCAGAGAAAGCACCAGTGAAAATAAAGCGCGCTCAGGCGCCGCGGCTGAAAATATTGGCAGGCTGGTGGCCGAAGTCACGCAGTCTTCAGAAACCCTGGAAAAGCTGCGTAATGAGGTTAAAAATATTGATGATGTGCTGCAGGTAATCAGCAATATTGCCGACCAAACCAACTTACTGGCATTAAATGCAGCCATAGAAGCAGCGCGAGCCGGCGAGCATGGACGTGGGTTTGCGGTGGTAGCCGACGAAGTACGACAGCTGGCTTCGCATACCCAAAAAAGCACCATAGAAATTCAGAAACAAACGGAACAACTCAAGCTGGTAGCGAATGCTTCGGTACAGTCCATGGAACGCGCTTCGGCCTCGGCGCAAGACGGCATTCAGTTGGTAGAAACCGTCAGCGAGTCTTTTGTCGGCTTAAGTGACAAGATAGATCAGCTTGAAAGTATTAATGAAACGGTGGCGGCTGCCAATGAAGAACAAACCCATACCTGTCAGGATATCAACGCTAATATCAAAGTTGTCTCATCCTCGGCGCTGGGATTAAGTCAGGCCTGTGATGAAATTGCGGCAGCGTCGGAGTCGTTATCGCAAATCTCCAGCGAATTACAAAGCCAGGTGGAAAAATTTAAAACCGGGTAGCCTTAAGGCGGTACCCGTTACTGGCGGTTACCCACCTCTTTTCTGTGATGTTTAAAGACGCTCTGGGCGTCTTTTTCGTGTGTAGTTGATCTTCCGTACAAAAGGTAGACATCCTGTTTCAAAAAAGATATGGTATTTCATATATGTGAAATTTCATATTTGAGAGCTTATGTCACCGTTAATGTTTTACAAATGTCTGGCTGATGACACCCGTCTGAAAATACTAATGCTACTGGTTGGCCGCCCCGAATTGTGTGTGTGCGACTTTATTGATGCATTAGCGTTGAGCCAGCCGAAGATATCCCGGCACCTTGCCGACCTGCGCAAGTGCGATCTGGTTGCCGGTGAACGGCAGGGGAAGTGGGTGTATTACCGTTTGCATCCCAACCTTCCAGCATGGGAAAAACAAATTTTAACCACCACGGTAGAGCACCATCCGGTGTATCTGCAGGAAGCTGAATCTAATCTGGCGGCAGACGCGCAAGCGCGCTGCGTAACTCGGGAGAACCCATGAAAATTTTATTTATCTGTACGCATAACCGGTGTCGCAGCATTTTGAGCGAAGCGATATTCAACCAGCTTGGCAAAACCCATATTGAGGCAAGAAGCGCCGGCAGTCAGCCGGCGGGTGAAGTGCATCCGGCGACCTTGAAGCATTTGAAAAAGGCGGGTTACCACACCGAGGGCCTGAAAAGTGAGTCCTGGGATGATTACGAAGCGTTCGCGCCGGATGTGGTGGTGACCGTGTGTGACTCGGCCGCCGGAGAATCCTGTCCGGTTTATTTTGGGAAAACCCTGAAGGTACATTGGGGCCTGGCAGATCCTTCCAAAATACAGGACAGCGAAGAGGCGCAAAGTAAGGCCTTTGAAAACGTCATCAGAGAAATTGAGGCTCGCGCCCAAGCGATTAATCAGTTTGCGGTAGCAAATTTGGATGGTGACGCGTTACGGGTAGCGTTAAACAAACTGGGTGCAAACTAACTTTTAGGATTTTTATGGGATTTTTTGAGCGTTATTTATCGCTGTGGGTGGCTTTGTGTATTGTAGTAGGCGTCATCGCAGGCAGTCTGGCGCCGGAGGTGTTCACCGCCATTGCTTCTTTGGAAGTGGCCCATGTTAATTTAGTTGTAGCCGTACTTATCTGGCTGATGATTTACCCGATGATGATTCAGGTTGATTTTGGGGCAATGAAAGATGTGGGCAAACGGCCTAAGGGGCTGGCCCTGACGCTGGTGATCAACTGGCTGGTTAAACCTTTTACCATGGCGCTGCTGGGCTGGCTGTTCTTTAAAGGAATCTTTGCTGACTGGGTCGACCCACAAACAGCCTCAGAATATATTGCCGGTATGATTATTCTGGGCGTGGCGCCCTGTACTGCCATGGTATTTGTGTGGAGCCACCTGACCAAAGGCGATGCCAATTACACCCTGGTGCAGGTATCGGTGAATGATGTCATTATGATTTTTGCCTTTGCCCCACTGGCCGGTTTACTGCTGGGGGTCTCCGATATCACCGTGCCCTGGAATACATTAGTACTGTCGGTGGTGTTATATGTGTTATTACCTCTGATAGCCGGCGCAATTACCCGTAAAATCATGTTGCGCAAAAGCGAAAAAGCCTTGAGCAATCTGATTGATAAGCTAAAACCCTTATCCATCACCGGGCTGCTGGCCACTTTGGTATTATTGTTTAGTTTTCAGGCCAATACGATTTTAGAAAAACCACAAAGTATTGTACTGATTGCCATTCCGCTGCTGATACAAACCTATGGCATCTTTGCCATCGCCTACTATTTTGCAAAGCGGATGGGGTTGTCCCACGATATCGCCGCTCCGGCCTGTATGATTAGTACCTCAAACTTTTTTGAGTTAGCGGTGGCGGTCGCAATTTCCCTGTTTGGTCTGCACTCAGGGGCCGCTCTGGCGACGGTGGTGGGCGTACTGGTCGAAGTGCCGGTGATGCTGTCACTGGTCTGGTTTGCCAACCGAACCCGACACTGGTTTGCGTAAAGCAGCCTGGTGCAGGTTGTCATTAATAAAAAGACGACCTGCACCCACTTTTTTTACCTGAGCCATTGCCGGGTGACTTCCACCACCCGGCGCGCATAAGCCGCGGCGGTGTCCAGGTCACCCTGACACGGCGCTTCTTCTGGCGAGGCATCGGCTGGAGCCTGAGCCATCAGTCCTTCAAAAGCCCCAATATAATTGATGTCATTACGGGTGGCATTTTGGGTATTCGCTGCCTGCATGCCCATATTGGCCCACACCATGCCGTGTTGGCAGGCCAGGGTGAAAAAATAATGCAGGGTAGAGTGCTTATCGCCATTCATGGCGGCGGAAATGGTCATCCCACCGGCCACCTTGTTACGCCAGGTGGCGTTTAACCAGCGCTCGCTGGTGTCATCAGCAAATTTTTTGAACTGCCACGGTGCCATGCCCATATAGGTGGGAGCACCAAAAATAATCGCATCAGCCTCATCCAGCAAGCTCCACTGACCCTCAGTGATATTGCCGCCATCATCAATGGTGACCAGCAATGGCTCCACCTCTTCGGACTCCTCCAGCTCATGATGAAAGGCCTCGGCCAGCTGCTGCGTATGCCCATACCCGCTGTAATACAACGTCACTATTTTCATAAAATACCTTGTGCGTGGATAGGCAGTAGATACGTGAAAAGTGCCAGTTTCCGGTCAATTTGTTGCGTTTTGTTACAAAAAGCAGCTAAATATAATCTCACGTATTATATTCGTAGCATGTTATATAAACATCCGGCGATTACCTGCCAACTCACCAACAATAATAATTTCAGCCGCAGACCAGGAGTTTTCCCGGCTGCAGGCTGGTACACAAAGAAGAAGAATATTTTGAAAGCACTCCCCTGGTTATTAGCCTCTGGCAGTCTGTTTCTTATTGGCTGCGGCGGCAGCGATGAAGACAATGGTGTTAAGGAGAATCTGCTCCCGCGTATCACCTTGCAAAGCAACAGCTCCGCAAAGGAAAACACCATTTTTACCCTTAGCGCCACTGCCACCGATCCCGACGGTACTATTAGCGCCTATGCCTGGCAAAGCGCTAACCCGGAGGTTGAGTTTATTCGCGGCCAGGATCAGGCCGAGGCGCAAGTGCGATTGCCCGCCGTTACTGAAGATAAAGAAGTGCTTTTTTCATTATCGGTCACTGACAATCAGGGTGAGTCGGCGATGGCCGAAAGTGTGATAACGGTGGTTCAGGTTGCGCCTGAAATAGCACCTATCCCAGCGCAAACCGCGGCAGAAAAATCTCAAGTTAGCATTGGCGCAGAGGTTATGCTGGAGTCGGGCACAATCAGCCAATACCAGTGGCGCCAGACCAGTGGCCCACAAGTGAGTCTGGGCGGCGCCGATACAGACACACTTGAGGTGACCTTGCCTGAAGTGGACAGTGCTCAAGCAGCGCTCTTTGAACTTCGGGTAACCGATGATGATGGAGATGAAGCCACCACCACAGCGCAAATTAATATCACTCAGTCTACCTTGTCGCTCACAGTGAACGGACTGGCCACGGATGCCCCGCTTGCCAACGCCAATATTGTAGTGATGCTCAATGGAGAAGACTACCTGGAGGCAGGCCCTACCGACAGCCAGGGCAACTTCGGGTTTGAGTTGGTGGTCGATGATTCCATGGCCGATGCGTTTGTTTCAATTCGCGCTAAAGGTACCGGCGATCAGGCCGCGGCCGGGCTGATTTCTTTGTTATCAAACTTTAATACGCTGATGGAAAAAAGTGGGGATGATGGCGTGTTAGATGCCAGTGAGGAAGCTGCTACCACGGTGTCCAATGTCACCACCGCTAAATATGCGTTATTGAAACGGGCAGCGGATACTCAAAATATCTTCACGGAAGAAGCCGTCAAAGTTTTCAGTGAGCAGGTGAATGCACAAGAGGTATTTACGCTGGCCACCGCCATCAAGGTGGCCATTGATAAGGCCAGCAGCGAGCAGACCCGGTTGCCAGCTGATATCGTCGATACCCTGGCACTTATTGAGGATGCTACCGCCACTGATGCGTTTGTCACGAGCGTCGTCCAAACCGTTGAGTTTGCTGAAGCCCGGCAGGAAATTATCGACGATCCCACCTTGTTTGCCACCACCGCCAGCTTTGATGAGGCCTTTGCCTTTTATCATTTGCCAGCGTCTGACTTACAAAGCTTTTCCCCGGTGCTGCATTTTTTTGCAAATGGCACCGGTCGCGAGGGTATAACAACATTTTCCTGGCTGGCGGATGGGGCCACCTTGCAGGTAACCTACGATGGCGAGTCCACCAGCACCTCGTATCCGCAACGAGAAATTGACGGTGTCTTAGTGCAGGTGCGAGAAGACCATGTGCCGGTGACGCGTCACTATACCCTGATAACAGAAAATGCCACCAGTCAGGATTATCTGGTGACCTACACCTCGGAGTATCAATACCCCGAGACGCCGCAGCTTGCCACTGAGCCCTACAGCAGCACCTCGGTGGTGACCGTAAAGCAACAACCCCAAGCCCTTGCGGTTGAGCCACCAGCCAAAGTTTATATCACGCTGCCTTCAACCTCAGGTCGTGGAAGTATGATCCTTCAGGATGATGAAGAAGCATTTGTGGTTTCTCGTTATGAAGCGTTCATCCTCAATCAGGATGGCACTGGGTTGGCGGAACTGACCAACCAGGCAATTCGCTGGAGTACAGCAGATGATGCCTTAGTTATTCAGGACTTTTCGGGCTCACATTTGCCCGCAGGGGCCCTGGTAGCGCAAGGGGTCGCTAAGCGCCGAGGACTCGATTTATTGGCTGTGTCTGTGGTGGAAGCGCCGAACACACGCCTGTATGAGTATGATGCGGTGGTTAAAGCCGTTATAGAACCGGACGAAATACGCTGGGAGGATGTGCAGATTCCCGGAACATATGGGTACGATACCATTCTGGGTGAATCACAGCTGGATGCATTTTGGATTGAGCTTACCGAAGAGGGGGCAGCTTATACTGTCTTTACTAACGATAATAATCAGGATGGCGTGTTAGAAGAAAGTGAGGTGCTTGTTTATGGAGGGAACTGGCTGCTTGATGAAACCAATCATCTTGTTATCAACCGGTATCTTGATGCCCAAACGCTAGGATCGGCGCCCGCCTGTGTCAGCTCGTCGGCTTCGTGTGTGCTGTACAATAAACGCACCTGGCAGTTACTTAATCAGCAGGACGATCTACTTACGGTTATTAATGTTCATGATTTCAATATCGGCATTAGAAGTGATCAGCCCCAGCCACGTGATGTCACTCAGGACATCCGGACTATTCAAAAGATCACTGAGGTGCCGTTTGACATCTCAGACATGATCGGACGCTAGCCGATACAAAAAAACCGCACAAAATTGTGCGGTTTTTTTATGCGTCTATTGGTTACTGGTTTTTGGCCGCGCCTTGCTGGGCGACGGCTTCTTCCATCTTTTTGATTTCGTCCGCATCGCCCAGATAGTTTTTCGAAATGGGCTTTAGATTTTCATCCAGCTCATACACCAACGGCACTCCGGTGGGGATATTCAGCTCCAGGACTTCCTCTTCGCTCATGCCATCCAGATATTTCACTAGAGCACGTAAACTGTTCCCATGGGCAGCAATAATAATCCGCTGACCGTTTTGAATACTGGGCCGGATCACATCATGCCAGTAGGGCAATACCCGCTCAATGGTCAGTTTGAGGCTCTCGGCTTTAGGCAAAATCGAGGCATCGATAGTGTTGTAACGCTTGTCGTTACCAGGGAAGTGCTCGCTGTTGTCATCCACTGCCGGCGGTGGCACATCAAAGCTACGACGCCAGATTTTCACCTGATCAGCACCATGTTTTTCGGCTGTTTCGGCTTTATCCAGACCTGTCAGCGCCCCGTAATGACGCTCATTCAGGCGCCAGTGACGCTGAACCGGCAAGTAATGCTGACCCATCTCTTCAAGCGCCAGATTCAGCGTTTTGATTGCGCGCAGCAGTACCGATGTATAAGCCAAATCAAATTCGAAACCTGCGTCTTTGAGTAGCTTGCCAGCATTGATGGCCTGAGCCACACCCGTCTCGGTCAGATCAACATCGTGCCAGCCCGTGAAACGGTTTTCCAGATTCCATTGGCTTTCACCATGGCGAATAAGTACCAGTTTATACATATAAAAGTTACCTTTAAGGCTAATTACTTAAAAAGTGAATGCGGTGCTGGTCGCGCAGACCAGTTGTATCCTGTGAGCCACATTATCATCCATTATCAGCCGCAAAAAATCCACCCGCTGACCATATAAGCTAACTGGTAAGAGGATTCAGGCTGATTGGCATACCTTGTGCTTGCCTTATACTTTAGTAAAGCAGCAACCCCATCACCACGATTTTTTACGACGAAGAAAAGGTAGCCGTATGTGTTTTAAAACCAATATAACCAAAACTCGTAAAAGCCCGCCCCGGCCAGTGACTGCCGCCGAACCCGAGGTCGGCGCAGCTAAACAGTATCGCTACAAGGTTCGTGGTACACGTACGCCCGCTCTGTTGAATAAGCCCAAGCGTATAGTGCATTAATGCTAAGGCCGGAGTTCCGGCCATGCTTATTGTTATCCGCGAGCAGTCTTGTCTAGGGCGTTGGCTTTTTTTCTGCCTTCGACGATTTGCGTGCGATGGCTTCTAAAAAGGGGCCTTTAAAACGATTAAAATTTTCAATATGGGGCAGATGGCCCAAATCCTTTAATTCAGTCAGTTGAATCTGAGGGTTGCGCGCCTGAACTTCTTCGCCCAGCTTGTCATACCGGCCAAACGCTCTTTCCACACCGTCTTTTTTACGGTCGCGACCTGGTCCGGTGCGATCACGATTACCAATAATCAAACTCACCGGCATCGACAGGTACTGTATTTCTTCAATCACCGGCTGGGTAAAAATCATGTCATAGGTTAATGCACTGACCTTCGCCAGGATGGGCCAGTCCGTACCCTGCACCCATCCCATCAGAAATTCAGCATGCTGAGCAAAGTCAGCATTCCACTGACCAGCATAATAATTTTCTTTCTGATACTGGATGATATCTTCCGGGGTGGTTTTCAGCTCGCGACGATAATGACTATCAATATCTTTATAGTGTTGATACACAAGGTAGTTTTCCAGTCCAATAGGGTTAACCAGTATCAGTCTTTGGGTAATGTTCTCGTGCAGCAGCGCAAACCGGGTGGCCAGCATGCCGCCCATGGAATGTCCCACCACTATTGTCTTTCGGATGCCCAATTTTTCCATAAGCTGGTGAGTATTGGTCGCCAGAGCGGCAAAGCTGTATTGATAATCCGTAGGTTTGGATGACTTACCAAACCCTATCTGGTCGGGCATCAACACCCCATAACCCTGGTCATGCAGCCACTGGGCGGTTTGCTGCCAGTACGCAGCTGTGAAATTTTTACCGTGTAACAAGGTGACCACCGGAAAATCTTCTTTGGCCGGCAAATACATATAGGCCATTTCCAAATCGCTGCCCTGGGCCTCAAAACGATAAGTTTTTACATCAAAGGGGTAGGTAACTCCGGTGAGCCTGCCGTCATACTTCAGGCTGTCAAAATCCTCCGCGGTGGGCGCGTCGGGGGCCGCGTTCGTCAGGCTGCTAATCAATAGCAACAGGCTGGCAGCAAAGCTTACTGTTTTCATTGTTGTTCTCGCTTTGTAGGTTAGTTCCAGTGACATACGCAAAATGCCGATAAGCGGCTCAAAGCATAACAAATTACCGGTGCAATGATGTGGCCGGCAAGCCTGGTCCGGCCGTTAAGGATTCTTCATTACCCATCTATTCTTTGTTCGCGTGCGTAGCTACCCTATCAAAAGTGAACCAGGTACGTGTTTTTATGTCTCGAGATTATCATTACTATGAACCCAAAAATGGCCACGGTCTGGCCCATGAACCTTTCAATGCCATTATTGCTCCACGTCCTATAGGCTGGATTTCAACGCGAAGCCGAGAGGGGCAGGTGAACCTGGCACCTTACAGCTTTTTCAATGCCTTTAACTACACACCACCGATTATTGGCTTTGCCAGTGTGGGCTACAAGGATACCGTAAAAAACATCGAAGAAACCGGTGAATTTTGCTGGAACCTGGTCAGTGAGCCGCTGATGGAATCAATGAACCAGACCAGCGCTAAGGTCGATGCGGATACCGATGAATTTGGTTTGAGCGGATTACGCAAAGGCAGGGCTAAACAGATCGCGGTACCTTTTGTGGCAGATAGTCCGGCGATTATGGAATGCCGCAAAACCCAAATTGTCCGGTTACAGGACAAAGAGGGCCAGCCGTGCGATAGCTGGATGGTGTTCGGAGAAGTGGTGGCGGTTCATTTGCATCCTGATACGCTTCAGGATGGCAGTTACCAGACCCTGGCCGGGCAGCCGGTATCCCGGGGCGGCGGCCCGGGCGATTACTTCACCATCAGTAAAGCTGATAAACGTATTATGCCGCGCCCCGACTAGTTAACCCTGCACTGCCGCGCGCTGGTGTTTGAGGTTAACAGGCAATCTTTACAGCGGTGGCGGTGGGCCGTGACGGTACTTTTGAGGCTTGTGAATGGTGCGCACAATATCTACCGCCCGGGTGGCCAGGCGCACTTCCACTAAAAACAAAATCAGTGCACAAATCAAAAATAGCATGGCGGCCACGAACAGCATCACGATGGGAAGCTTTAAATCAATTACCAACAAGGAGCCGGCAAAGAGTAACCCGATGACCAGACAAATCATCAAACCGGAGGCCACACAAAAACCGATGGCCCAGTTAGTCGCCCGTACCCGGCTCCACAATAGGATAATCTCTTGTTTTGAGCGCTCCACCAGCTGCGGGTCGGCCAGAGTTTGAATGCGTCGCTCGGCAACTCTGACCCGGTCAGAAATACGCCCCAGACGGCCTGACATAACACTAAGAAACCCGGCCACACCGGTCAGTAGAAATACCGGCGCAACGGCAAATTCAATAAGCTGAGAAAGACTGGGTATTAATGTATCCACTGCAAAACTCACGTTGTTTGTTGATATTTATTAGCGTTGCTATGCAAATGCTTCGCCGGTTTTTGATAAAAAAGTATTACCCTTCCCGACAGCGCATATACGGTACTCTGAGCATCCAGATAAATAGAATCACAGCAACAACTTACACCACTGACAGTCAGCGCCAACAAGCTCCGTTTTTCTGTCTTGGGTTGGGTACTGCACTCCCTGCGTCTAAGTTTAAATCCAAAACGAGTCTGACGCCCGACTTCGTTGTAGTTAATTTCCGTCACCAGGGTAGCCAAGGCCCTGCGGATTCACCACAATCTGAGGTATAATGAGCACCAACCAGTGTTATGGCGTACAAGCACCGACACCCTCTTAGATCATGGGTTAGCATAGTCTTACCAGCCATCAATATTAGCGGTCTGAAAACCTGGTATTGATGGCTGGAAGGATTACATTAAGGCACGTGATATGAAAAAAATTGTGGTAGTTGGCGGAGGCGCCGGCGGACTTGAACTGGTCACCCGGTTGAGCAAATCGTTGGGTAAATCCAAACAGGCTGAAATCATTCTTATCGACAAGTCCCGAACCCATGTCTGGAAGCCCTTGTTGCACGAAGTGGCGGCGGGGGTTATCGACAAAAACTCCGATGGCGTAGATTACCGCATGCATGCGGTTCGGCATCACTATCAGTTTCAGCTGGGCAATCTGAGTCAGATTAACCGCGACCAGAAAAAGCTGCTTCTCGACCCCTTATATGATGAGCATCAGCAGCTTATTTTGCCCGAGCGCGAAATTGACTATGATTATCTGGTCCTGGCCATGGGCAGTGTTTGTAATGATTTTGGCACGCCCGGCGTAAAAGAGTACTGCTACGCCCTGGACTCATTGCCGCAGGCCGAGAAATTTCATCGGGCGCTGTTGAATCAGCTGCTCAAAGTAAATCAATCCGCTGCCGATAAAAATCAGCTGCAGGTAAGTATTGTGGGGGCCGGGGCTACCGGCACCGAATTAGCCGCCCAGCTGCATCATGTTGCCAATTTGGCGCGCGCTTATGGCATGCCGGAAATGTCCTCTGACCGATTAAAGGTGACCATCCTGGAAGCCGGCGATCGTATTTTGCCAGCCTTACCAGAAAAAATAGCGCTATCAGCCCGTAAAGCACTGGTGAATCTGGGTATTGAAGTACGTGAATCGACGATGGTGGCTGAGGCGACACGAAAGGGGTTTATCACCAGTGAGGGCAATCATATTGATGCCGATTTGCTGGTGTGGTCGGCGGGCGTGAAAGCCCCGGACTTTCTGACCGAGATGGATATTTTTGAAACTAACCGCGCCAACCAGATTCTGGTGACGGCGGAGCTTCGCAGTACCGTGGATGACACCATTTTTGTGATAGGCGACTGTTGTGGTTTTAAACAGCCCGATGGCAGCTGGGTACCGCCCAGAGCACAATCGGCGCATCAGATGGCCAGCACCGCCGCGAAAAACCTGGAGGCGGTGTTTAATGATAAGCCGTTAACACAGTACGAATACAAAGATTATGGCTCGTTGGTCCATCTAAGCAAATACAGCACCGTGGGCAGTTTGATGGGTGGCTTGTCCAAAGGCAGCATGTTTGTAGAAGGACGGCTGGCTAAACTGGTGTATGTGTCGCTGTATAACAATCACCAGTTTACCGTTCATGGGTGGTTAAAAGGGATCGCTACCTTGTTCAGTCGTAAGCTTAGCAATATTGTCGGGCCTAAATTCAAATTACATTAAACCTGCCCACCGGTAGTTGAAAAAGGCGCAGCAGGCGCCTTTTTTTATCGGTAAAAGCCAGTGTTAACTTTTATTTTACAAATTGCGGCATTGTGGAACAAATTTCGCACAACCTGAGCTGGTATCCAAAACCTTAGAGGGCCAAAAACGTATGATACTAGCAAATAACCCCCCGGCAGTAGTGATGAAAGCCTTTACCTGGGCTTACGAAGAATTAGGTCTGACCAGCACCGAAGCTGCACAAATTCTGGGCATTAGCGAACGCGGCTTGCGTGAAACGGCACTGGTAGGCTTTGAAGTTGCTTCGGTTGAGTCGGAACTGCAAATCAGCTTTATTAAAATGTACCATTTACTCTATGCTATGTCAGATGGGGACAATGATGCGTTGCTGGATTGGTTCAATCATTATAATCCCCACCTGGATGTGGTCCCCAAACAAGCCTGTACTAACTTACCGGGCATCTGTTATGTCAGTGATTATCTGCAAAGCCTGCAAAGTGAACCTGCCACTCCGGTACCTTCAATGGTAACCAACTCGCCATTGGAGCAAAACGAACCGGAGATGGTGGCCAGATGAACGTTGGTATGAATTATTGATGGCAAGGGAGTTGCCGACTCTGGTGTTATGGGTCGCTTAAGACGTAGCCAGCTCGCTGTGAAATGCCGGTGGGTAAGTGACGGAGCCGCGTGGATAATGCCCGTCAAACGACAATGCCATGAAAAATCCCTGAGGAATCCCTGCATACGTCAGCGTACTGATATGCTTAAACCCGAACCGGGTATAATAAGCCGGGTCGCCCACCAATACACAGCCTTTCGCGCCAGATTCTTTTAACTGATGTAATGTACTTTCCATAAGTTTTGAACCGCCGCCATGCCCTTGTACTTTAGGCAAGACCGATACCGGCCCAATTCCATACCAGCCTTTGGCATTGTTACTGATGGCTACCGGACATACCGCAATATGGCCAATCAATTCACCATCCAGCTCCGCCACTTTTGATAATGACAAAGCCCCATCATGGCGTAATGTATCTACGATTTGCTGTTCATTTCCCTGTCCATGATTACTACTGGCAAAGGCCTGTTGAATAACTTCAAAAATAGCCGCTTCGTCTCCGGGCTGTTCGGGGCGTATGGTTAAAATCATGAGCGTAATTTCCTTTTATCAGTGTTGCGCCGCTTAACTGGCGGCCCGCAAAACATCTGCGGGCCCCTGATTATCATAGGCGGTAATAGACAACGCGTCGTCCGGAACCCCTAAACTTTGTTCAAGCCATTGGGACAGGGGCGCTACATCCTGCTCCCGGGCGCCAATCCAGGCAGCGGGTGAGCCAGCGGGATGAGGAATGTTTTGCAATAGCTGTGGCAGCGAGGCAAACCGGCCATTGTTCCAAACCACTTCCATATTCACCGGCTTGCTCAACAGGATATTTTCAGACATACCACTGTTGTTGATGGCTACTACACCCCGGGTGGCCGGGTGCAGCGCCTCCAGGTGATGGGCAATAGCGGGAATCGCCGGGACTTCACCCCCCAGCAACACCCAATCTGTACTGGCTTTTAAGGCGGGAGAAAACCATGGCCCTTTGATATGGATCTCTTCACCCAACTGAGCACGATTCGCCCACTGGCGTGCCGGTCCATCCGGTAGATGGCCGCCCAGCATCACATCAATGGTAACCAGCAACATGTTAGTGTCACAAAAGCGCACAGTAAACGGCCGCTCTAAGAGCGTTTCCTCCGCCCCTGCCGGGCGTTGCAAAGGTTTACCATCGGCTTCAAACAACAACCTGATACAGCCGCCCGGGCGCAGCATGGGTAACTGGCGCACTGCGGCGCCTCCCAGGGTAATCCGACGCACATGCTCGCTGACATGGGTAATTTTTTGTACCGTCAGACTAAAGCTTTGTGCCGTAGCAGTTTTAGGCTTTGACCCAAATAGTCTTTTCAGATGTTGCCAGTACGTCACCGAAGTACGCCTTATAAAAATAAATGTATATTTCTAATATGCCAGAATTGATCCAGCTTGAACGAATCTTCAACAGGCAATAACATTTTTTTCTGTTTACCAATTCAGGGTTGCTATGGCGGGGCTGCACATCCCTCGCCAACCCCCAGTTTTGTTGACGAAAGGCGCATCTTGAGAGCAACCAGCCGAGCCATATTAATAGCGGCCAGAAAAGCCTGCTTCCCGGCAATGAAAAAAATTCAGAGCACATAGTCTCAGTGGGTGATATCTCAAACTGGTGAAAATGTCGGCATCAGGCGACAGCAAAGAATATTGGCAACAAAATTATAGAACAAAACGCGGGGTGGGAAAGTGAAGCGATCAGATAAACAACGTATTGAAGCCGGGTTATCAAGCATAACCTGGTGAAAAGCAGATTTTTTGTTATTGAAACGGTCGGTGCATTTGCATCAGCCATAAAAAAACCGGGGCAAAAGCCCCGGTCAAAGAATTGGAATACACTTGGTTACTGAAAGCAAATGACTAGATCAGTGGGATAACCTTACCAAGACTCGTCGAACTAAACACTCTGGTTAGTTATAAACCGGTATGTGTTTAAATACCCAAAACTTTTTTAAAAGTGATAGCTTGCAGATATGGGCTATACCGCTTCGACAAAAGCACAAGATTTGGTTTGCTTTAGTCGACGCATTTACGCGGTGCAAAGCACCCATTGTTACATGTTAATAGCTTCCAGTGATGAAAAACCAGCATGTCTCTATGACACATTGGCACTGGCCAGCGCATGCTGCTAGTAAAAAACAGGCGCAGCGGCTAGGTGTGTGTGCCTGGTGATTATCTACGGTAAACCCTCATCACAGGGAGAGTTGTGTACAACCGGGGTGAGTGTCACCAAAATTTTTCTGGCTGCACTCGTTAAAAGCCACCTTGGAATGTTGATGCCAGAGACCACATAATGCAGCAGGATATAACCAACTTATTAGAGGGAATGGGTGCGGAGCAGTCAAGCAGCACGGTCGATTTGTCGATGCTGTTAGAAGCCATACGCCAGTTCCTGAACATGGATGTCGCGTTTACCTCGCGCTTTGCCCAGGGGCAACGCAAAGTGGAGCTGGTGAGCGCAAATGATGAAGTCAGCTTTTCACGTCCTTTGACTTCCGGCCTTACCGTGCCGCTGGAACAATCTTACTGTTTTAGCATTGTCAGCGGCGAACTGACGAATATTATTGCCGATACGGCCGGCAATGAAATTACCTGTTCTATGTCGCTAACCCACGAAATGGAAATTGGCGCCTTTATTGGCGTGCCGATTACGCTTCAAAATGGCGATACTTACGGTACCTTATGTTGTTATGACCAGGCACCAAACCCAACATTAAACCACCGGGATGTGGAGTTACTGCATATCATTGCCTCGTATGCAGGACAGGTTCTAGGTCGTAATCTGGCCACTCAGCAGCATAAAGATGAGTTGCGCTCGACGGTACGGGAAGTGATTGACAACAATCGAATCGAAGTCGTGTTTCAACCAATCTATGGCAAGCAAAGTAACTCTTATGAATATTATGAAGTCCTTGCGCGGTTTAATACCCAGCCGTATCGTCCCCCTAATGAATGGTTGGAGGATGCCGACTTTGTTGGGTTAGGTCTGGAAGTTGAAAGTGCCATTATAAAACAGGTGGTCACTCGCTTGCAGCTGGCTGGCGACCAGGACCTGGATCTTAAAGCCTCTATCAATGTGAGTCCGCGCATGGTGGAAAGTGGTTTGTTGCCCGGCCTGCTCACCGAGGTTAGCAGCGACCAGGTTCGAATTGAACTTACCGAACATGTCGGTGTGACTAACTACGAAACCTTTCGTTCGTATCTGAAGCCGCTGGTTCAGCGTGGTTTTAAAATCTGTATTGATGATGTCGGCGCCGGGTTCGCCAGTCTTAAACACATTCTGGAAATAGAACCGGATGTTATTAAGCTTGACCTTAGTCTGGCCAGCAACATTCACCTGGATCCCAAACGTCAGGCGCTGGTCACCGGCTTGCTGGCCTTCGCCCGCAGTTTTAATTGTGAAGTGGTGGCCGAGGGGGTTGAAACTGCCCAGGAGTTTCAGGCATTGAAAGCCCTTGGGGTAACCTTTTTCCAGGGCTGGTTTTTCTCCAGGCCGGTCAAATTTGAACAACTCGACAGCAATTTGGCGGTGGCGGCCGTAGTATAGAGGGTGGGTATTCAGTACTATGCGCTTGCTGAGTTTATAATCATCTATGGTCTTTGGCAAAATACCCGGCATAACGATGATGCAATAAAATCAATGTGGGGTTCATGTCAAAGTCTCTGGCGTCGGCGGCGCTGATATTGCTGGTCAGCGGGTGCACACAAAAACCTGATTACGACTTTATGCAAACCAATTTCAAAGAAAATCGCGCAACGTTTTCGATGTTGGCGGCTGTGGCCTGCGAAGTGGGTGAGCAAACCCCGGCCAATTCCCTGACCATTCAGCCAGACACAGATAAAACCCAGGCATTGGTTGAATTGGCTGCCACCGTTCATGTTGAACAGATTAACTATCGTGATGTAGAGGGTAAGTGCGCACTGGCGATGCCGGTATTTGACCATAACTCTTCAAAGCATCGCGAACATTTTGCCTATCGGTGTAATCTTAGCCGCCCGGTGGGGTTCGACCCTGACCGGCATGGTTATGAAGAGGCTATCGAACAAGTGCAAAATGGGATAAAACAAAAGGTCGTATTTGATATGCGGCTGGCCCGGCGCTGGTTTTTCTCATTTGTGTATCAGAAAAATTAGCCAATACCTATTGCAGCTTTTTCATCGTTAATCGCGTCCGGGACTGAATTCACGCAGCTCGCACTGGCAAACGCCACCACACCGCCAGCGTCGCCAGCCCCATCAGCAATGCCGCCGCTAAAAAGGGCAGCCTTTCATCAATGCCATACAACGCCGCCGATAGCGGTGGGCCGGTTATATACCCCATAGCGGGCGAAGCAGTGATCAGTCCGGTTACTTTGGCCTGACGTTCAGAGGCACAACGGGACGTGGCCACCGCGGCAATTGAGGGATAGGCCGCCCCAAAGCCAGCACCCATGAGCGCCATTCCCAGGTACAGGCTTACAGACCCTGGCTGAAGATACAATGTCAGATAACCCACAGCTGCCAGCGGCAGGGCGCTATAAATCAGAATGGGCGCGCTGAGCCAGCGCCGCTGTACCGCGCTAAACTGAATCACTAACGACAAAACAGCCATGACCATCATGGCCAACCCGGCCTGACGCGCAGCGCCTACCGCATCATATCCTTGTGTATCTATCAGATAAAACGCCAGGCTTTGCTGCATGATAGCCATACACCCGAATAAGCACACACAGCACCCTACCAGCAGCAGGGTACTGGATTTTACCGGCGCTGCGCTGCTATCCGGTTGCGAGTTGGCCGCCCTTCGCTGAGCAGGATCCAGTTCAGGCAATTTCCTGGCGACCAGCACTATGGCCAGCAGCGTAAACACAATGACAAAATAAAAAGGTGCCAGGATACCAGCTGCCACCAGTAACCCTGCCAGGGGCGGCCCCAATATCTGACCTAAATTGTTAGCGGAGGTGACTTTGCTAATGGAGGCCGCACGTTGTTCTGAGCCGCTGATGGCCACGACATAACCTACCACCGACGGCGGGGTCGCCGACATTACCGAGGACTGCAAACATCGACTGAGCAACAGGCCGGCAAAAAGCAGGGTGCCGGATAACCCGCTGTGCAAACCGGCCCACCAGATAGTAGCAAATACAAGGGTGCCCAGGGTGTAGCCACTTAACCCCAGTAGTAATAATTTTTTATAACCATACCGAAGGTTGTAGCGGCTCCAGATGTTCGCGCCAATGGCAAATACCAGCGCAGAAGAAGACATCATTATGGCCACCTGCATTTCTGACAACCCGGCCAGACGCCCCAGTGACGGTACCGTTGTTAAAAACACGCTCTGACCAATAGCCGTGGCCAGCAAGGCGCAAAATAATATGGGATAGATCATGAAAACCGAATTAATAGAAGATAAAGAAAATCAGGCAGTGCTGAATTTGCCTGTATCACACTCTGGCAGTTGTGGGTGGCAGTATACCATCGTTCACAAACAAAAACGGAGGGTAAAAAAAAACTCCCGCCAAATGACGGGAGAAATCAGAGGTATTGGTTGGGTCATAGGGGACCCGGGGGAGAATAACTGTCATACGACCTCGAATATTTATCCACCTGGAAAAATACCCATCGAATCAAGCACTGCGGTCAAATGATCGAGACTTCATTCGTGGTCAGATAGACTATGAATACCTGGGAAACACAAACCCGGTCACACAAACACTATCTAAAAAACAGTTACTTATAACAAAGCCAGTATCGTGCCATTATTTTTATTTTATTTAAGTGTATGAAAATTATGGTTTTATAGATTTTGAGGGCGGCATTGTTAATAAAAGGTGTCGCTGCCTGGAAAATTTTACCCACTATTACGTCGTATATTACATACACCGGCATACATTTCTTTCTATTTGCCTGAAATTTACATCACCTATATCAGCGGCATCGCCACCCCGGCCGAAAAATTATTTTTTTGAACCCCGATTGCGGAAGGGGCAGATAGGGTGAATGAAGCTAAGCAAAAAGCAGACGAAGGCCTGGCTTTAGCGGATGACGCTGGACGCGTTATTGTCGATATTCATCAGGGCGCATAGGAAGCAGTGGCGTCGTTCGGTCAGTTTACTCAGCAGTTAAATCAGTAAATGCCAGGCAGAAAAACCCGGCGCCAGTGATGGCCCCGAGGCGCCTGCTATAGGCGTATATTGGTGTCATTACCCCCCGCACTATTATTCGCGCTACTATCCGCGCTATTATCGCGCCTGTGCTGGGGCTGGCCTGGCCAGGAGGGCGGGTTAGCCGGGGTTTTCACAATACAGGCTGTTACATTTTTTCATACCGTATTTTGTAAAGAAATGCGCTATGCTTAATCATACAGGCAGAATAATTAAGGCGTCTTCTTATGGCCAGAGCAATCGTGCTAACCATTGTGGTGCTGGCGGCTATCGCCAGTTATGCTGCGGGCTTTCATACCGGTGTTTTCGTATTAATCGTGCTGGCGATGGCGCTGGAGTTAATCGTGTGGCTGAGTCTGCGTTATCCACGCAAACCCAACCAAAAATAACATCTGTTATTCACTGATACTTTTTATTTCCCGGGATATCTCGTATGGTTGTGGGACTAAGTATTCACGTACCCGCATGATATGTTTTCCAGATTTAACTTTTTACTCCTTGTTGTCCTACTCACTGCCTGTAGCAGTCAGTCTGCGCCATCGGCGTCATCTGCTTCCGTAAACGCCACCTCTGGCCCAGCTAAGTCGGGCTCGGCAACGCTTCAGTGTAAAGGCGTGGCCGATGCTTACTGCACCGCCCAAACCCAGCCCTGGTTTGTTAAGCTGGATGTCCTGAATAAACGGTTGGTGAGCAAAAATATCCCTCGCGTGGCTCAAAAGCATGCGCGCTGGAGCGCCTCATTAAAAACGTGTCTTGGTAAACCTGACCAGCAGGCATGCATAGAGCAACGTACTAAACAGCGTATAAGCTACCTTAAAATTCATCACAAGCTGCAACCCGTCTCACACTCCATGCATTTTAAATGTGCAGTATCGATGATTGAGGTGAAATGGTACGACACACCTACCAACGCCGTCTGGGTTAAATCCGAGTATGTTTCTCAGCTGATGTACAACATTCCAAGCAGCCAGGGTCTCAAATACGAAAACACCCGCAGTCGACTGTGGGTATATGATCAAAAAGCTATGATCTGGATTGCCCGGCATATGCCCCATCAGGAATGCCAGCGGGTGGCTGCGGACTAACCTGCTAACCCCATCGTTGGCGGTCACCAAGACGCAGAATTGTTTACGTGGGGGTGTCCGCCTTGTCACTTTTTATAATGGTGGTACCCGACATTCGCCGTGCAGGAAAATGTCAGGGGCAGCCGGTTTCTGATAGCGCGTTTTTCTTTACTTGCGCCCCTGCTTAGCTTTAGGTAAATGCCGTGTGGTCATCAGGGTATGTTACGCCGCTGACAAGCCTGACGCTGCGCCACTCACCGTTGATATGGGCAAACCCGGGCGATATCTACTTATTATTTTGTAACGTAAAAATATTGTTAAGTTCTGACGTCACGGTCCGATAATAAGGAGTGACACCGTAAAGCTCACTTTTAAGAAAGCCGGGTTTTCACACTTAAAGCTTTGTACTATTGGCCAATAGTATTTATCCAGAGAAGTCAGTATAACAAGGCGTTTTTTTACGTTTATTCAGAGGCGGTTATGCTCGTTTTAAAGTCCAGATACACCGATACACAACAAGAATTGTCGCGCCTTGATGCCGAAAAAATAGCCATGCAAGATAAAATCGATGCGCTGGAGTTGGCGCTGGATGCTGAGCGTCGTCGTGCCGATGAGCTGGAAGCACGCATTGCCGCGAACGGCGAAGATAGCTTGTATAGCGGCTTACTGGATTCTATGCAGCAGGTTGCCAATATTCGCGAAGGCGTATTGCAGTCCTACGAGCAAATTGATGCCGAAAGTACTGCGCTTGCTGACATCAATGAGCTGTTTTCTACCAGCGCAGCCTCGTTACAGGGCATTAGCCAACATATGGCCGCGCTAAACGACAGAATGGGGCAGATGAGTGAACGTATTTCCGGACTTTCCGATACCGCCGACAGCATCAACAAATTTGTCAGCACCATCACCAGCATTTCGGACCAGACTAATTTACTGGCGCTAAATGCCGCCATTGAAGCCGCCCGTGCCGGTGATGCAGGTCGGGGATTCAGTGTAGTGGCGGATGAAGTAAGGGCGCTGGCCAATGAAACCAACAAATCTGCCAGTGAGGTAGCCGAGCTGGTGCAGGGAATCATTCAGTCTACTAAAGCGGCGGTGGGCGCGGTTTCCCAGTTACAGGAAAATAATACCCAGCTGGCTGGTGGGGTCGACGACCTGAATGTTAGTTACGACAAGATGGTGGATCATTGTGAAAGCATGCGCCAAACCATTAACAGTGCGTCGCACCAGACATTTATCCAGTCCGTGAAGCTTGATCACGTGGTCTGGAAAAGCGAAGTGTATGCGGTGCTGGGTGGCAAAAGTAACAAAACCGCCGATGAGTTTGCTGACCACACCCAATGTCGTCTGGGACAATGGTACTACTCGCAACAAGGCACTAAAATGGGCAAAAACGATGCGTTCGCCCGGCTTGAACGACCCCATAGCCTGGTTCATAAAGCCGGTAAGAGCGCTATTGAAGCTGCAGCTGCTGGTGATGAGGCCCGTGGGCAGCGGTTAATAAGAGAAATGGAACAGGCCAGTGAAGAAGTGATGCAACAACTGGATCGTCTGGAAGCTCGTATACTGAACTAAGCGTTCTTCACCTTCATCCACCTGATTTAGCAAAATCGCCATGGTGATAGCCGTGGCGGTTTTGTTGTGATTATTCAGATCTCTTGTTCACCCTACCATGGCGCCCGAATCATTCGGGGCATCGGTTGGCCCCGCGGCTGTAGCCTTGTCACCACGGTTTTTTTTCTGAGCACCACCATCTACCACGGTAAGCCTAATAGGCTGTGGTGTGGGGTATCTGATTTACTCTTTTGCAAGCCAATAGCTGTGGACCGATCCCATAAAGTACGTCGGGCATCAGGGCCAGGCACCCGAGTCAGGCACCAAAGTCAGTACCAAAATCATGCATAAATATAAGCCTGTTAGCCAAAGCCTGTAGCAGATCCTCCGCCTTACATTCAGGTTTGTTGGTGCGCTCCATCGCGATAACCTCACGCCCCCCGCATATTGTGATAAGAAAGCTGCACGCCTACATGAGGGCAGTTGTGCCATTCTCTCTGGACAGTCACAAACGCCGGTCTCACTGGACAGTCATAAAAGGAATCTCACTCGACAGTTACAAAAAAGATGCATGAAGTCGCGAGCTCAAAGCGGCATGCAAACAAGAGTCTCATTAGACAGTCACAAACGCCGGCCTCGCTGAGCGGCCTCACTGGACAGTCACAAAAGAGATGCATGAGGTCGCGAGCCCAAAGCGCCCCGCAAACAAGGAAAACCTCCTGTGATTTGCACTGATGGTGGCTGTGCTGTTGACCGTGTTCATAACTCATACTCCGGGTGACGAGTATGATAAGAAGCTCTGCCGACCTGGCTTATTCAATAGTGAAGCTGAAAAGCAAAGGGGAGCCTGAATCTAACGTACCAGAGTCCATGGTATGCTTGCTGTACTGCTATGATTTGCGGTAGGTGGGGTGTGGTAAGAGATTGGCAGGGCTGCTAAATGATGAGGCATGCGGGGCTGCCCCACACAGCCTAGCCAGGCCACAAACAGTATCAGCGGTACCTTTGCGGCTACAGGTTGTCTCTGCTCTTGCTGGATGGCCGTGGAGAGTTGGCGGCAGTGCGCCGATTAATCAGAGATCACCAGATTTGCCTGGTCGCTAACACGTCGTGCCGGCAGACCCTATTGCAGCCAGCGATGCAACATTTGTTATCGGCAGCAGAGCAAAGCAGCGTGGCAAACCCCATAAATCAAATATGCTCTATAGAAGGCACCCTGCAAACGAAGGGTGCTGTTGATAAAACCCTAGATGTTTCTCGGGTTTGAACAGAGGCGGTCAGCAGAGCCAGGCTGGCGCCATCTGACTTTTCTTTCTGAGCCTACAAACGAAGCGCAATCCTATCCAGATAGGCTTAGCCCCGCTGGGTAAGGCCCACGTGCAGAGCCTGGCGGTAAGCGGCCATTGCCGGTACAAAACTACAAACCCAGGTCGCAGCCAAAACCAAGGCAATGATAATTCCGGTATGCATCGTCAACAGGCTACCACTGAGAAACAACCCGAACCGGGTGCTCAATGTATCGCTGAAAATGGCAAACAGCAGCGCATCCAATTCCACTGCAAGGACACAGGCAAAGGCACTTATCAATAAAGCTTCGGCCTGAATCAGCCACAAAATGGTCGCCGGGCCTGCGCCCATGGCTCGCAATACGGCGATTTCGTGGCGACGTTCACGCATACTGGCAAGCAGCATGGTCACCAGCCCTATCAGGGAGGCGACCAAAATCAGCGCCGAGACGGCGAGCAGCAACCGTTCAAGATTACTCATCAGGCTCCATAACTGCGACAGTGCCATACCAGGCAGAATTGCCAACACCGGATTGTTTTGGCGCTGGTTTAACTGATATTGCAACTGTAGCGCTGCCGCCCGACTGGTCAGGCCCACAAAGGCGGCGGTGACTTGTTCAGGGACGGTATGCTGATGTGCCTCGTTATCATTTTTTGCTTTGCCCTTGTTTGGTGATGTCGAACGGGCGGTATGATGAGAAGCCTGAGGCTGTTCCCCCGCCTCGGCAGCAGAAGCGGAGGGTTTGCGTAAGGAGCGGGGTTGGGCAGGCGCCTCGTGCATAGCTTCGATGCCTTGTAATGTAACGTGCACCGCTTTATCTACCGGCGTACCTGTGGGGGCCAGTATCCCGGTAACGACGAACGGATGCTGCTCATGCTGACGAAAGCTGACATTGCCTAAACCATGGGACAGAACCAACTTATCGCCAGGTTGATAGTTTAGCGTTGCAGCGACATTCGAACCAATAACCGCAGAATGGGCATTACTAAAAGCCGCCCCCTGGCTAAAGGTGAGCGGTTCATGGTCGCCATACTGAAAATGTTCAAAGTAGCGGTTGTCTGTACCCACTACCCGATACCCTTTATGCGCATCCCCCAAAGAAATGGGCACGACCCAGTCAACTAACTTATGCTGCTCAAGCGCCCGTACCTGTTCCCACGCTATACCACTGGTGGCATTGCCCATGCGAAATACAGAATACAGTAACAGGTTTAATTGCCCGGTAGGGGCGCCGACAATCAGGTCTACTCCAGAGATGGTGCGGGTAAAGCTTTGTTTTACCTGCCCGCGAACAAACTCTACCGCAACCAGTAAGCTTACGCTTATCACAATAGACAGCAAGGTGAGCATAACCGAGGCGCGCCGCTCGCGTAAGCTGGCATAAGCAATACGGCTTAACATACATCTCTCCGGGCTGAGTTTAATGCTTCCATCGTGTAATGGTGCGAAAAATACTCCGCCAAACTGGTGTCGTGACTCACAAAAATAAGCGTGCTGTCGGTAGCTGTTGCCAGCAACAACTGCATAAACTTGTCCCGGGCATTGGCATCCAGGGCCGAAGTCGGTTCATCAACAATCATCAGCTGAGGCTGATTTATCAGTGCCCGGGCAATGGCCACCCGTTGTTGCTGACCAACACTCAATGCACTGGCTTTTTGATGTAGCAAAGCTTTAGGTAATTGCAGTTTTTCAAGAAGCGTGGACACCGCATTTAAAGAAAAGTATTGTTGACGGCCAGCAAAATAGGCTGCGGCCTCGATATTTTGCGCGACACTGAGATAGTGAATAAGGTTAAACTGCTGGAATACTACACCAATATTCCGGGCCCGGAACTGATCTTTTTTACGCATAGACAGCGACGAAAAAGAGGTCCCCAGTAAGGAAATGGTGCCGGACTGAGGCTGCAATGTCCCGGTCAATAAGTTAAGCAGCGTGCTTTTTCCCGACCCGGAAGCGCCTTCAACAAAAACATGGCTGCCCCGGTTTATTTGCCAGTTATCAACTTTCAACACTGGCTGGGCGGCACCCTGATAACGAAACATGATACTGCGAAGGTCCACCGCCAGCGAAGGCGAGGATGTGGTATTCGGCTGTGTTACAAAACTCAGAGAAGTCACCTTGATTTGATAAAGGGGGTTTCTCCGGCTTTTATATCAAATTTAGAGACTTAAACACATTGGTAATTTATCGCCGGGTACCATCAGGCAGAGAGCTACTGACCAGCCTGAAGCTTAACCACTTCCGCTGAATTAGCATCCAGTACATTATCCAGGGCGCTACCCTTTAAAAGCTTAGTGACCGCGTCTTTGTTTTTAGCTAACAGAATAGACAGCTCTTCCATTTTGTCTTCTTCCATTTTTATTCCCATCGCAGTGAGATAACCCGCCAGATTGTCGGCGGCATCTAGCATTTTATCGTACTGGTCAGCGGCTTTTTTATCGGTGGTCACGAGTTTCTCCACATCTTTATGAGTTACAACATACTGAACGGTGATCGCCATAATTTGCTCCACATGGGTAATTTGAAATTTATAACGCAATACAAATACTGTATATGCAAACAGTATAAAATGCAACCACTTTGCTATTGTTCGACCTGTTATAGAATAACCTAATCGAGCCTGTTATGAGCAGAATTTACTCAACACTTTATGGTCGGGATTTCCTGCCAGCGGGTGGTCGGGCAGGCGGATAAAAAGTCACGGCGCATTGCAAACCCTGTTTGGGAGCCCTTACTGGCAAAATTGAGGCTGTTGCGCCCGAAACGCTGGTTTATTTTATCCAGGGTGCTCATTAAGGCACTATCATCATCAGACTGAGCAAAAAGATCGCCCTGGTGATGCGTTTCAGCCACTAAATCTATCAGGCCCACCCCACTTTTATAATACTCGACTCCAGGCTTAAACACAGTTTCCACAGAGGCCGCTACCGCCTTAAGCATTTGCCGGGTGTCAGCGGTAGGCATCGCAAATCGATGCATTACCGACTTTTTATAAAAGGGTTGAGTGTCATGCGGCGAGGACGCAGCAAAAATCATCATCGCCCCAGACAAACTGCCCTGTTGTCTGAGTTTGCGGCTAGCCACCTCAGCATGGCCGATAAGTGAGCGGTGTAATAATTGTTTGTCAGAGACACGCTGACCAAAACTACGGGTCGAATAAATCTCTTTTTTTGCTGCCCGTTGCTCATCCCAGCTGAATCGACGTTCGCCGGAAAGCTCACGTACCGTATTTTCAACCAAAACCGAAAACCGGCTGCGCATCAGGGCGGGACATTGTTGTGACAATTGCCACGCGTTCGCTATACCCATGGTGTTTAAATGCTTGCCAAGTCGTCGCCCAATGCCCCAGATATCGGTACATTGCATCTGGGTCAGAACTCTGTGTCGGGTATTTTCATTGTTAAGACACGCTACCCCCATGGCCCCTGGCAGCTTTTTCGAGGCATGATTAGCCGCCTTAGCCAACGTTAATGAGGGCCCGAACCCCACGCCTACCGGCAACCGAACCTGTCGCCAGATTGTTTTTCGAATAGTGTGACCTAGCGCTTCCAGCATGGCCATATTGTAGTG
Source organism: Salinimonas marina (assembly GCF_015644725.1). Classification (NCBI taxonomy): domain Bacteria; kingdom Pseudomonadati; phylum Pseudomonadota; class Gammaproteobacteria; order Alteromonadales; family Alteromonadaceae; genus Salinimonas; species Salinimonas marina. The sequence goes on along the minus strand of NZ_CP064795.1, from coordinate 3,462,872 downwards.
CTCGGGAAACCGCATAAAACACTCATCAATGCTGTAAATATGGGTTTCGCCAAACTGACTGCAGGTATCCATCATGCGCTGACTGATATCGGCGTACAGCTCATAATTACTGCTGCGCACCACAAACCCGGCCTGCTTGGCGGCTTTGGCGTGCATAAAGTAAGGAGCAAACTTTTTAATGCCTAATGACTCACCCAGACGTTTGGCCAGCGGACACATAGCGACAATAGCGCCATCATTGTTACTTAGCACTATCACCGGCCGCTTACGTATCGTTGGGTCAAAGATTTTTTCGGCACTGGCATACATGCTGGTGGCATCAATCAGCGCGATACTCATAGCGTCTGACGCAAAGGCTTGTGAATACGAATTGAGCGGATCACCACGCCTTCTATCTGAAAGTCATCGTCTTCAGTTAGCTGATACGGTGGAGTTCGAGGACAGCCCGAAAGTAATCGTCGATGTCGGATATCCACCCGTTTACACACAAACACACCATTAAGATTAGCCACACAAATGCACAGATCAGTGACTGGCTCCGCGCGCGAAACAATCAGCAAATCGCCATCAAAAATTCCATCCCGAGTCATGGATTCACCCTGAGCCAGTCCAATATAGGTCGCACTGGGATGTTCGATGAGCAGCGCATCAAGGTCCAGCCCCAGCTCCTTGTATTCTGTAGCCGGAGATTCGAACCCCACAATGCCGGCCTGCGCCCGTATAGGAATAAACTTTAGCATGGTAATCAGGTAAATTAACTGTATGTATGTACAGTTATTCTAAAAGGAGATGCACGACTGTGCAACAAAGGTATGACCCAAATACGGTAACCATTTGCAAACTATAAAGAAAAAAACAGATTGCTGGCGTATCGGTTTATTAAACTTAATTGAGTCAGTTCCTGAACAACTTCATGCTAAGGTAACTTTATAGCAGCGCACGTTTTTTCCGGTTCGTTTTGCCATACAGTGAGATGTAATGAATATTGATTTTAGCAATATCGATGGTGTGATTTTTGATTTAGACGGTACTTTAGTCGCCTCAGAATTAAATTTTTCGGTTATTAAATCGCATTTAGGTTGTCCTGCAGAAGGCGACATATTAGTTCACATTGATTCGCTTGCCGATAAACAACTTCAGCAGCAAGCCCATCAATATATTCTTGATCAGGAATTAGCGGATGCACAAAATGCGGCCTGGTTGGAAACCGGAAAATGGTTGGTGGAGACAGTGGCAGATCGTCAGTTACCGATGGCAATAGTTACCCGCAATAGCATTGCCGCCACCCGCCTTAAAATTAGTAACAACAGCATTCCTATCGATCTTGTGGTGACTCGTGAGGATGCTCCACCTAAGCCAAACCCCAGCGCGTTGCTATCGGTAGCCCGGCGCTGGAATATCCCGCCGGCCCGGTGTCTGTATGTCGGCGACTTTATCTACGACCAGCAAGCCGCCCAGCGCGCCGGCATGCAATTTCTAATGGTTTAAGCTTCGTGAAAAAAACACAATATAAAATAATGATTTATAAAATAAACCCCTTCTAAAACTTAGTTTTGGGTGGGTTGGGGGGAGTAGGCTTAAAAGGTAATATAAGAAAAAATTTATATTTTATATTTATTACTCCTCCGCTAATATTCTGAAGTTCACTTTCTTTTAATTCAGTCAGGGCCAGGGGGTTCTTTATCGCATTACTCTTCATGATTTGTCCTTAAGTATAATTTTATAACCTGCACTATTATGTAAGATACTTTAAATAAGTAATTATAAAATTGGGACAAGGATAAGTTCTGTAATGAAAAAATGGATATTTGTCCTTATTTTGATACTAGCGGGATTCATTCCAGGAGGTCAGGCCTCCAACCTTGTCCCCATGTCTTTCTCAAAAGTCTTTGATGGAAAGTCGACTGGAGTAATCTGGTCTATTCAAGCTGGTAGCGATGGAGTATGGCTGGGAAGCGAGAATGGACTCTTCGGCCTGATAGGTAATAAAACAATTGTGTTCGACGATGAGAACTCAATATTAAGAAGTAACTTTGTTATCGATATAGCAGAGTTCTCTTCAGGAAAATATTGGGTTAGCGTTAATGGGGATGGCATCTATGAACTTGATCGACAATCCAGAAAGATTTCTCGGGTAAGTCCAGATATAAAGGATATTGCTCATGTCCAAAGTGTTCGAACAACAGACGAAAATATTGTTATCAACACTGTTCGAAACCTCTATGTTCTTGATAAAGAAACACTTGATGTAAAGTTTTCTCTCGATGATATTGCTGCCGGTATTGATCATGAAGTTGTTGATGTCGATATTTCGGGGGACGAGGTATGGTGGCTGGATCATTATCTAGGTCTGCGCAATCTATCTATAAGCTCTAAAGCAATAAATACGTTTGATACTAAAAAGAATTTTTCAGAACTAGAGAGAGTGTCAGCATTTTTGATAGAAGACGATGCTCTAATTGTTGCCGGCCTTGAGGCTGTTTACTCCTTATCAAGAAGCACCGGAAAAGTTAACTTAGTATTGACCCGAAACCGCACGCCTTCGACCACTCCAAGGCAGCCTATTCAAAAACTAAAGCGAGATCCAGTTGGTACACTCTGGGCTGCGGCTGAAAGGTTGTTTGTTGTCGATGAAAAAAAACATAAACTCACAGCACCACCCCACCTTCATCCTCTGTTGGCGTCTTCATTAGTCGAGATTGTATTAGACTTCGATTTTGATAACGCTGGAGGATTATATGGGGCCGATACCCAAAAAGGCCTTTTTTACCTTTCTGAAAAATCCAAAGCAACGTCTTTATTAGGGCACGACCTCACACTTAGCGGTAAAAATTACTCCGATATAGAGATTGGCACTAAAGGTGACATAATATCGGGCGGGTTGGGTACACTAACCATCAGTAAGAAGAGCAGTACAAAAAATAAAGTTATAAATCTCAATACGGAAGCATTTATTTACTTACTAAATGCTACTGATGACTTTATAGATGTAATTAGTGGTGATGGTCAAATCTTTAGAGTCCGTCCGCAAGGTGAAGAGGTCTATTTGCAAGGACATCTTACTGAGTTTGATAATAGCTTCGATTATGTTGAGTCAGTAGTACGAGATGGCGAAGGACAATCGGCCATTCTGGTAGCAAGTCACACTGAGAAAAAGGTGATTTTGTATAAAAATGGGGCTATGTCGTCGGTAGCTGGTGGAGACATAAAAAGATTGAGCTTTTCTAAAGCAGGGATGCTGCTTGTAGCCATAACATCAGATGGTATTTATAAAATTGACTTTAGCGAGCATGGTAATCAAGCCACAAAGATATCAGACTTGCTCTTTTCTGACGCATCTTGTTTGTATGAAAGCCAAAGCCTGGCAATCTGGATTTGTACACCGGGCCAGGGTTTGCTTAAAATTATCGAGGGAAAACCCTTTTCTTATTCTGAGCGATTCCCCTTCAAATACATTAGAGGTTTGGCAGAAATAGATGAAAATATATACCTCATTACAACAAACTCTGGCTTATACATTTTTAATGATACGACATTTGAAACCTTAAGGATTCACACTAGCTATGGCATTTCTGATGTGGACTTTGAATACAATTCGGTCACTTCTGGAAGTGAAATAAGTGTAATCGCGGGAGATATTTTTACTTACGTCATCAATGATAAATTACTATTGCAGTATATTAATGAAGCCAGATATGAACTAAATGAGGTGGCTATAGTTGATGTTAAAACTTTTAATAAATCTATAAATAACTATCTGAACATAAAGCATCGTTTAGTCAAATACAGCAACTTTGAAGAGATAACACTAACCGCAGACGAAGCGTTTATCGACTTGCACCTGTCGATTGCAAATCTAAACGAACATATGTACCTAAATTTTGAGTATCGGCTAAAAGGAATGAATGATTTTTGGATAGTCAGTGAATATTCAAGTTCTAAGTTAGTTTTTTCTTCTTTGCCTCATGGCAACTACACTCTCGAGGCCAGGGTCACCAACCCATATCATCCGCAGCCAGTTACCCGATTACGTATTGTGGTATTGCCTCCCTGGTGGCTAAGTCCCTTAGCCTATGCGATATATGCGGCGATGTTAATGATAATGGTGGGTTACGCAGCACTTAGACTGAAGCGGCGAGATGCTGAGCAGGGCAAGGTGTTGAAGGGGCAGGTGGAAGAGAAGCACTCATTATTAGAAGACACCCAAAATTATATTCACCACATTCTTGATCGCAAACAGCAGATTTTTACAAATCTTTCTAGGCAGTTACAGACGCCCCTTACCCTGATATCCGGTCCGGTACGGCAGATTATCGAAAATCCTGAGGATGAGGAAACACCGCGACGGCTGGAAATGATAGAAGACAATACAAATCGGCTGCATTTGTTGGTAAGTCAGATTATTGAAATCGATCGTCTTGAAAGTATACAAAAATTGCCTTGCCAGAATTACAATCTGAATACTATTTTTCAGCATATTGTCGGGAATCTGCGGTCACTGGCGGAATCAAACAATCAGAGGTTGGAGGCACATATTCGCACACGGGGGGAGATTTACTTGCTCCGTGACTCCCTTGAAACGATATTACTGCATCTGGTCAGCAATGCGTTGCACTGTACACCGCCGGAAGGCAAGGTTCAGATAAGCGCACGCTGCAAAGGATTGCAACTGATTATCGCCGTGACCGACAATGTCGGGCTTATCACGCCGACGCAGGCAGAGACTATATTTCAGCGCTTTACCCAGCAAAATGAGTCAGGAGCAACCTCGGGCGGGGACATTGGTCTGGCCCTGGTGAAGGAACTGGTATTGGCAAACCAGGGATGGATAGACATTGAAACAAAATCTAAAAAGGCCACATGCTTTAATGTTTATCTGCCATTGGTTTCCCTGGAAGAGAACGGTTCGTCACCGCTCGCTGCTGCCACCAGTACGCCTCCTCGAAAGTCCTCTTCCCAAAGCTCGTTACGGCCTAACATTCTTATTGTGGATGATGATGCCGCGTTACGCAGTTATCTGAAGGAGCGTCTTGGGGCGGATTATTGCTGTATTGAAGCAAGTTCTGTGCAGGCGGCGCTTGAGGTGATGAAGCTGGTGACAGTAGCGCTGGTCGTGTGCGATTTACGAATGCCTGAAGAAAACGGTTTTAAGCTACGCGAAAAGATGCAAGATCAGGTTTTGTGGCGCGACCTTCCTTTTATTCTGCTGGCGACCCCGGCTGATGAAGCAGAGTTCGAAGGGCCGGTTTTAAATTGTATGGATGCCATTGTAAGTAAGCCGGTGGATACCGTCAGGCTGCAGCGACAGGTGGAAGGCATTCTAGCCCGTCAGAAATCACGACAGCTGTCCGGTAAAGCCCCTGCGGCTGACGAAAACACGCCGTTTACTCTGCCCACCTTTGCAAATGCCCGTGATCAGGCTTTTTATATGCGTTTTCTGAAGTTGCTGGCAGATCATTATCAGGATGACAGCTTTAGCCGAACCTTCGCCGCGCAGCAAATGGCCACCAGCGAAAGACAGATGTTGCGTAAGCTCAATGCCTTGTTTGGGTTTAATTTTACGGATACGCTGAAGCTCTATCGGTTGCACCGGGCGAAAGCCTTATTACGCGAAGGTGCTCAGGTTACGCAGGTGGCCTATGAGGTCGGGTTTGGCACCGCGTCGTATTTTAGTAGTTGCTTTAAAGCCCAGGTAAACGAATCCCCGCGCCAGTATCAGGAGCGTTGCCAGCAGGTTTCAGTAACGGCAGAGGCTTAACCATGGGCATCCAACAGATTGCCTGAACGCTGCGTAGCAGGCTGAATCTCCTGAAGCTTATGAGCCTGCTGTTCAACCTCTTGTTGCAACACTTTCTGAACTTTGTCTAACTGATTGAATAATGCCGGTGAGGGCGACTGACCCCGGCTGCGATGCTCTCGCAAAATCATCAACTGTATTATCAGCGCTTCTTCGCGTAGCAATTGAATCGTATCTTCTACCGGGGCAGAGGCGTGTCCCTCAGATAAAGCCGACGCATACTGGCGCTCGGTTTCTTCAGCGGCCATGGCCCAGCTTCCTAATGGTCCGGAAGTGTGGGCAGCATAGTGATGCATATCGCCCTGCTGATAATCGATTTTGGTTATTGCTTTTGAATGTCTTTGAGGCGTTTTACCCTGACGCTTTCTAAAGGCACTGGCAAACGCGGCCGCGGTATGACTGCCAGCTTCCAACGAGTCGGTATCAATAGCCTGAGGCGGGATGGTGCGATACCCCAAATGCGACACTTGCGGCGCCGTATATTTCGCCTGCATCAAGCGGGTAGCCAGGGTCGGAAGTTGATTGAGCGTCATAATGGTTTCAGAGTAAACACCTGGCCTACTCAGCCTTATTATTCAATTATTGCAATGTGGCCGCTTTGGCAAGAAACTATCAAAATCTTCTTGCTATCGTTTTATTTAATGCATGGTAGGTGCCAGAGGTGACAAAATTTTGACGCTTGTTGTTGGGTAATGTAAAAAGCACAAATACATCATTAGCTTAGTCATTATTTTTAAGCGGCGCCGGGTGGCCGTAAAAAGGCTGGTTGGCTTTGGTAGTATGTATTTAGAATAAAATGTGTAAAAATTACTAACAACTTTCTCTTTTTGCTGTCAGTTATTTTAACAGTCTGTAAGGACCCCCTATGCGAACTATTGCTTTACTTACCCTGCTTGGCCTGAGCTACAGCGGGACTGCTGCCCAGACAGTCCCCTATACCGCAAGAACGGTAACGGTTGACGGGGTGGCCGATGAAGCGGTGTGGAAGCTTTCTGAATGGTCGCCACTGGAGCATCAGATGGCCGGGACGGTGCCTGAAGCCAGTGATTTTTCCGGCCGTTATAAACTGGCGTGGGATGAACAGCAACTGTATTTGATGGTGGAAATCACCGATGATGTACTGATGGACACCCATCCCGATCCTAAAGAAGCTTACTGGGATGATGATTGTCTTGAAATCTTTCTGGATGAAGATGCTTCAGGGGGTGACCATCTGCACAGCTTTAATGCCTTTGCCTATCATATCGCCCTGGACGGTAATGTGGCGGACTTCGGCAATGCCCAAAACGATAAGGAGGTGATCTTACTCAATGATCACCTTGATTCGGCCTGGCGTCGTCAAACGGAAGCGCCCTACAACATTGTCTGGGAAGTCGCCGTGCGCCTGTATCCCGATACCTTTACCACCGCCCAGCCCGGGGAGCCGGTGACCTTAGAAGCCGATAAAACGCTGGGCTTCATGCTGGCCTATTGTGACAATGATGGCAGCGACACCCGCGAACACTTTATGGGTTCTCATAGCATCACCCCGGTTAATGGCGATAAAAACCGGGGCTATATTGATGCTTCGGTATTCGGCCAGCTGATTTTAAAAAAGTAACCTCGATAACTAGTAGGGGGCGGGTGTAAACCGCACCATCGTATGGGTCGCCGGAGCGTCAGTGGCACGGGCAAAAGTGCCCACCGACAACTGTACCGGGTGGCGTTGCTTACTGACCAGACGGGTAAGGGTCGTGTTATCCGCCGGACTTAAATCCAGGTCATAATAATGAGCCAGCTCGCCAATAGTGGTATACCCGTCAAACAATGCCGAGCGGCGCTCCAGGCCGCTTTTTTCCCCCCGCTCCACACTGGAGAAAAGCGTATTTACATAGCCATGGAGCCGTGGCTGGACGGTGATAAACAGGTAGTCATGGGTGGCCAGCACCGGATGGCTTTGTGGTGTTACCACCTTGTTGTCTCGCACCATCATTGCGACATCCACACCCAATGGTAACGGTAGTTCATCCAGGGCTTTGCCCACCACTTTGCATGAAGTATTAAGTTTAATCTCTATCAGGTCCACGTCCACATCGCCCAGCGACGGGATCTCCAGCTTTTTGGAAATGCTGGGCACCGGTGGTTCGATAAGTTTAAGTTTACGTGCCATCCAGGGCAGCGACGAGCCCTGTAAGGTGGCTGATATTAACACCACAAAAAAGACCACATTAAACACCAGGCCGGCTTCGGCAATGCCAAACAAGAGCGGAAAGATAGCCAGGATTATGGGCACCGAACCACGTAAGCCGACCCAGGAAATCATCGTGATTTCCCGCACATTGAAGCGGCTAAAGGCCAGCATGGGGGCCACCGCAAGCGGCCGGGCAATAAACACCAGAATAATCGCAATCAATAAGCCTTCAGCCCATACCTCCAGTAACGAGGGCGGATTAACCAATAACCCCAGCATAACGAACATAGCGATTTGGCTAAGCCAGGCCAGCCCGTCCAAAAATAAAAAGGTCGCATGCTGATACACAAAGCGGCTGTTGCCAATAATAGCCCCGGCGATAAAGGTGGCTAAAAAACCACTGCCGTCTAAAGATGCTGCCACCCCAAAGGCCAGGGTGCCACACACCGCTATCAGGACCGGATACAAACCTGCAGCAATCAGCTTCAAACGGTTGATCAGTTTGACCGCCAGCCAGCCGATAACCAGGCCCGCCAGCGCGCCAATGCCCATCTGTTTAACAAACAGCCATACCATTTCAACGCCCGGCGACATCTCGTTGGTAATCAGACCTAACAATCCTATGGTAAGGAAGATAGCCATAGGATCGTTCGAAGCACTTTCTATTTCGAGGGTGGATTTAAGCCGGGGATTTATATTAATGCCGGCACTACGAAGAATAGAAAAAACCGCGGCCGCGTCGGTGGAGCCCACAATCGCCCCCAGTAATAGCCCTACCAGGGGCGGAATGCCCAGGATGGTGGCGGCGGCAATACCGGTAATGCCGGCCGTTACTGCCACGCCCACGGTGGCCAGTAAGGAGGCTGGTTTCCAGGCCATCTTAATCGCGGCTTTGGAAGTTTGCAGGCCCCCATCAAAAAGAATAATCGCCAGCGCCAGGGTGCCCATCGCATGGGCCGCTTCGGCATCATTAAAGGCGATGCCACCAATACCAGCTTCACCCGCCAGCATGCCAACAATTAAAAACAGTACCAGCATGGGCAGACCCAGGCGGGGAGACAACATACTGGATAAGATACCGGTGAACAGCAGCAAGGCTGCTATCAGAATTTCGAAATCAACCGCAAACATTTCGTACTCTCAGATGACAGGAGTTAATTGGTACCCGACTATCGGCCATTGCAATCAGGCGAATGGGTACCGCCCACGAAAGTCTTGCAATATATCACAGACATTACGGCACAAGGCATGGGTTTGCGGCGAAGGTGGTATTGGGAAGGCTGGCTTTGTGATATCTGTTCGTAGACATGACCCGGCAGGCTAACCAGAATTGAAACCCTGGAACATCAGGAATAGTTATAAGGAATAGTTAGGAGAGACAGGCAATGTTCTTTAAAAAAAAGCAACATTGCCCATACAGTCAAACGGTGGGGCAGGAGAGGCTTAGTCGCCGCCGATGATTTGTACCTGCGCCAAATCGGTATCCCCTTTTAATGCTTTAAATATGGCATCCTGAACCAGGGTGCGCATACCATCGTCCATGGCCTGGCTTTTCATCTGGGCGACACTGCCTTCTTTATAGACCAGCGAGCGTAATTCTGGCGTCATCCCCAGCAGTTCGTGAACCCCGGTACGTCCACGATAACCTGTGCCGCCGCATTCCTCACAGCCTTTGCCTCGATACAGGGTAAGGTTCTCTCCCAGTTCAAGCTCGTTAAGGTAGCTCTCGCCGTATTGGCGACGAATGAAGGCGACCTCGTCGTCGTTGGCGGTATAGCTTTCTTTACAGCTGCCGCACAAGGTACGAATCAGACGCTGAGCCAGAATACCGACACAGGCATCCGAAAAATTGACCGGGTCCAGCCCTAAATCCAGTAACCGGGTGATGGTTTCCGGCGCCGAGTTGGTGTGTAGGGTCGACAACACCAGGTGGCCGGTTAGCGAGGCTTCGATACCCGCGTGGGCGGTTTCTTTATCCCGCATCTCACCAATCAGAATAATATCAGGGTCGGCCCGTAAGAAGGCGCGCAGTGCATTGGCAAAGGTGAAGCCAATCTTGGGGCTCACCTGCACCTGTTGCAATCCAGCCTGGGTGATCTCCACCGGGTCTTCGGCGGTCCAGATTTTCTTTTCTGGGGTATTCAGATAGCCCAGCACCGCATGCAGGGTGGTGGTTTTACCTGACCCGGTAGGACCCACGACCAGTAAGATACCGTGAGGCTTTTTGATCATCCCCTCTAATCGCTGCATATTGTTGGCAGCAAGGTTCATTTTACCAATAGGCATGGCACCACCAGAGGCCAGAATCCGCATTACGACCCCTTCACCGGCCACGGTCGGAATGGTTGCGACCCGCACCTCTACCAGCTGACCGCTCATTTTGAACGCCAGCTTGCCATCCTGGGGCACACGCTTTTCTGCGATGTTAAGGTTGGACATGATTTTGATCCGCGCTATCACCGCACTGTGGTGGGAGTTAGGTACCTGACTCATGTCCCGGCAGACCCCGTCGATACGCATGCGCACCCGGGTCGGGCCGTTCTTTTCCGGGTCAATATGGATATCAGAAGCATTGAGGCGTTTGGCATCGTGTAAAATACGACTTACCAGACGCACAACCGCAGGGGCATCATCAGATAGCTCGTCCACCTGCTCATCATGATCTTCTGCCGAGGTGCCTATCTCATCCAGAATTTCGCTCATCTCGCCCGGCGCTGAACCGCCCGAACCTTCACCCAGATATTGCAGAACATGATTGGGCAGACCCACCGCGATGTCGTAGACATCAATCCCCATGGCACTTTCAATTTCCATCAACAGTGCCGCATTGTTCGGCTCGGTCATCAACACTATCGGGTTGTCTCTGACATCAGCCACTACCGCCACAAAGTTGCGTTTGAGGTACGACAGGTTCAGCTTGCTGTCGGTTTGATACAAATGATACTTATCGGGCTGATAGGTAAAAAATGGCACCTGATAATGGGTCGACAGCGAATTGCCAATTTGCGCTTCAGTGATACGGTATTCGCTCATCAGCCGCTGTATCGCCTGGCGATGATCCTGTGAAGATTTAAGAATATCTTCCAAAGCGGTGTCGCTGATAACCCCCTGATGCAGCAATGAATCAAACGGGTTCGCCGTGCCGCCAAGTTCATAACGAAACTTTTTGCCCAGAATGTCGGAGACTTCGTTAGCCAGTTCCAGGTCAGCTTCTTCAAAGGTGCCGTTGTTCTTGTTGATAATTTGCATTACCCCCAACAACACGCCGGCATTTAATATCGGCACACATAAAATATTATGGGTGCGAAAAGAACCGGTTTTATCGAATTTATCGGCAAAGCGTAAGCGCGGATGGATGCTTTGCAACTCATCCGTACTATAAGGGTTACGAATGAGTAACGGACGTTGGGCTAAGGCCACATAGCCGGCGATAGATAATGGGCTAATGGGGACCTTTATTTCAGTAGTTTCCATACCGGTTTTAAACCGGGCCACCAGGTCCTGATGCTGACGGCGCCGCTGAAAAATACTCATACGTGTGGCGTCGAATAATTTCAGCAATATACCTTCAAGCTGTGAGTAGGCGCCCATTAATGTAGAGTGACTACCCAGAGTGGTTTTTATCTCATCCAGCAACTGCTGGTTATTATTCGCTATCATAGCAATCTTACTGACTGTTCCCTGAAACCGCTATATTACTACTTTGCTGAAAAGCCAGCAGTGGCACAATATATACGATCATGCAGTTTCTTTTGTGTTAAGAATAGGCCTCACCTTATACGGTTCACTGGCGCTCAGCAATAACAATTAGGCTAGAGCAGGGCAGCATAACCATGTGGCAAAACCGTTAGTAGGTACTCAGTATAGGCAATAACGCCGTTCATTTTAACTCATCCTTTGGCGTAGGCCGGTGCGCGGCAAAGATAAACCTTAAGCGTGGCTTGCATCACGGCGGCCCACTGGCCTTGCTATTTACCCGCAAAAATGTTGTCCTGTGCAGCCTCATCGTAAGTCAGCAAGCGCGTACCGGTAGTACGTTCTCGTGGCCGAAAATAGAGTGGGTACGACATTCACAGTGCGTTCACTTTTTCTGCAGATAGAGCTTGCAAAAAGTAATCAACTGTATATAATGCGCGCCTCTGCTCAGTAATGGGCATAAAGAAATTTTAGCCGCAACCACACTGTTTTTAGGGTGGATGCCAACGTGACGGGTAGGGTCCTGGTGGATTCAAAGCTGTTACCGGCGCGCTAGAAGAAGAACAGGGTTCCGATTTGGAACCACCGGTTTACGCACATCTTTTCTTCCCAAGTACAAAAAAGGGAGAGAAAAGGTGAATTTTTTTGTTCTTTCGATTGGAGCTTAATCGATGCCAAATCAAAGAATTCGTATTCGTTTGAAAGCGTTTGATCACAAGTTGATCGATCAGTCTACGGCTGAAATCGTTGAAACGGCGAAACGTACTGGTGCTCAGGTCAGCGGTCCAATTCCTCTGCCTACTCGCAAAGAACGCTATACGGTGTTGACATCTCCTCACGTGAATAAAGACGCACGTGATCAATATGAGATTCGTACTCACAAGCGTTTGGTAGACATCATTGAGCCAACTGATAAAACAGTTGACGCGCTGATGCGTTTGGACTTGGCTGCCGGCGTTGATGTTCAAATCAGCCTGGGCTAACAAGAGAGGGTTATAACAATGGCGATTGGTCTAGTCGGTCGTAAAGTGGGTATGACTCGCATCTTCACTGAAGATGGTACGTCTATCCCTGTGACTGTTATCGAAGCGACCCCGAACCGTGTTACTCAGTTACGCACTGATGAAACTGACGGTTATCGCGCTCTTCAGGTTACTGCTGGAACCAAGAAAGCGAACCGTGTCAACAAAGCTGCAGCAGGTCATTTTGCTAAAGCCGGTGTTGAAGCAGGTCGTTCTCTGGTGGAATTCCGCCTTGAAGAAAACGAAGGTGGCGAAATTGAAGTGGGCAGTGAAATCACTGTTGAAATCTTCAACGACACCAAAAAGATTGATGTGACTGGCACCTCAAAGGGTAAAGGTTTCGCGGGTGCAATTAAGCGTTGGAACTTCACCGCGCAACGTGCTACTCACGGTAACTCTTTGTCTCACCGTGCGCCTGGTTCGATTGGTCAAAACCAATCACCTGGTAAAGTTTTCAAAGGCAAGAAAATGGCAGGTCAGCTTGGTAACAAGAAAGTGACTACGCAGTCTTTGGAAGTTGTACGTGTAGACGTAGAAAACAACCTTATCCTGGTTAAAGGTGCCGTACCTGGCGCAACAGGCGGCGATGTAATCGTTAAGCCTGCTGTTAAAGCGTAACGTCTGGGGAGTGAACTGATGGAATTAACATTGAAAGACGCGCAAAGCGCTCTTGAAGTATCCGAAGCGACCTTTGGACGTGAATTCAACGAAGCCCTGGTACACCAGGTAGTTGTTGCTTACGGCGCCGGCGCTCGTCAGGGTACAAAAGCACAAAAGACTCGTGCTGAAGTTCGTGGTGGTGGTAAGAAACCATGGCGTCAAAAAGGTACTGGCCGTGCACGTGCTGGTACTATCCGCAGCCCAATCTGGGTTGGTGGTGGCCGTGCGTTTGCTGCAAAGCCTCGTGATCACGAGCAAAAAGTTAACAAGAAAATGTACCGTGGTGCGATCAAAAGCATCCTATCTGAGCTGATCCGTCAGGATCGCCTGGTAGTGGTAGAAAAGTTCGGTGTTGATACACCTAAAACTAAAGCCCTTGTTGGCAAGCTAAACGAACTAGAACTGAAAGATGTTCTAATCGTAACGTCAGAAGTAGAAGAAAATCTGTTTCTGGCCGCACGTAACCTATACAAGGTTGACGTTCGTGACGTAGCTGGTATCGACCCGGTAAGCCTGATTGCATTTGAAAAAGTGCTAATCACTGCAGATGCAGTGAAACAGCTTGAGGAGTCGTTAGCATGAACGAAGAACGTCTACTTAAGGTGCTGGTAGCACCTCACGTATCGGAAAAATCGACTCTGGCTGCTGAAGCAGGCAACACAGTTGTATTTAAGGTAGCGAAAGACGCGACTAAAGCTGAAGTTAAAGCAGCCGTACAAAAGCTGTTTGAAGTTGAAGTTGAAGGTGTTCGTACTGTGAATGTTAAGGGTAAAACCAAGCGTCACGGTTCGTCTTTCGGTAAACGCAGCGACTGGAAAAAAGCGTATGTTTCGCTTAAAGAAGGTCAGGACATCGACTTTGTCGGTGGCGCTGAGTAAGAAGGGGATTAGAAATGCCATTAATGAAAGCTAAGCCAACTTCTGCCGGTCGTCGTCACGTTGTTAAGGTCATTAATCATGACCTTCACAAAGGTGCACCTTATGCACCCCTGCTGGAAAAAAACAGCAAGTCTGGCGGTCGTAACAACAATGGTCGTATTACAGTACGTCACGTTGGTGGTGGTCATAAACATCACTACCGCCTGATTGACTTTAAACGCAACAAAGACGGCATTGTCGGCACAGTTGAGCGTTTAGAATATGATCCGAACCGTTCTGCAAACATTGCATTGGTTCTGTATGCAGACGGTGAGCGTCGTTACATCCTGGCACCTAAAGGCATCAAGTCTGGCGACCAGATTCAATCTGGTACGCAGTCGCCTATTAAAGCTGGTAACACATTGCCAATGCGCAATATTCCAGTAGGTACCGTAGTACACGCTATCGAAATGAAGCCTGGCAAAGGTGCACAAATTGCACGTTCTGCTGGTGCTTACGCTCAGATCCTGGCCCGTGACGGAAATTACGTTACACTGCGTCTGCGTTCTGGCGAAATGCGTAAAGTATTGTCTGATTGCCGCGCCACCATTGGTGAAGTGGGTAATGCAGAGCATATGCTACGTTCACTGGGTAAAGCAGGCGCAAGCCGCTGGCGTGGTGTTCGTCCTACCGTTCGTGGTGTTGCCATGAACCCGGTTGATCACCCACACGGTGGTGGTGAAGGACGTACATCGGGTGGCCGTCACCCAGTATCACCTTGGGGTACTCCTACTAAAGGTAAGAAGACCCGAAGCAACAAGCGTACTGATAAACTTATCGTACGTCGTCGTAACAAATAAAGCGAGGATTCACCATGCCACGTTCTCTCAAGAAAGGTCCATTTATCGACCTTCACTTGCTGAAGAAGGTAGAGGCTGCAGTGGAAAAGAATGAGCGTAAACCAATTAAGACTTGGTCACGCCGTTCTATGATCATCCCAGATATGATTGGGTTGACCATTGCGGTCCATAACGGTCGCCAGCACGTTCCAGTCATCATCAGCGATGAAATGGTCGGCCATAAGTTGGGCGAATTTGCGCCAACGCGTACTTACCGCGGCCATGTCGCGGATAAGAAAAGCAAACGTTAAGGGGTAGGAAGATGGAAGCATTAGCTAAACACCGTTTCGCCCGCACGTCTGCTCAAAAAGCACGCTTGGTTGCGGATCAGGTTCGCGGGATGCATGTAGAAAAAGCCCTTGAGCTTTTAACATACAGCCCTAAGAAAAGCGCTGCGCTTGTCAAGAAAGTACTGGAGTCTGCTGTTGCTAACGCAGAGCATAACGAAGGTGCTGACATTGATGAACTGCGCGTTGCAAAGATTTTTGTTGACGAAGGTCCAACAATGAAACGTATCAAGCCACGTGCCAAAGGCCGTGCTGACCGTATCTTTAAACGCAGCAGTCACATCACTGTGGTTGTAGCGGATAACTAGGAGTAGATAATGGGACAGAAGGTACATCCTACAGGTATACGCCTGGGTATCAGCAAACCATGGACTTCTACCTGGTACGCTAATACCGCAGATTATGCAGATAACCTGTACAACGATCATTTGGTACGTCAGTACCTGACAAAGAAACTGAAAAACGCTTCACTGTCAAAAATCGTTATCGAGCGTCCAGCGAAGAGCATCCGTGTGACTATTCACACCGCTCGTCCGGGTGTTGTTATCGGTAAAAAAGGTGAAGACGTAGAAAAGCTGCGTAACCATGTATCTAAGCTGGCCGGCGTGCCTGCTCAGATTAACATTGCTGAAGTACGCAAGCCTGAGCTAGATGGTCAGCTAGTAGCTGATAGCATCTCAAGCCAGCTTGAGCGTCGTGTAATGTTCCGTCGTGCTATGAAGCGTGCGGTACAAAATGCAATGCGTCTTGGTGCTAAAGGTATCAAAGTAGAAGTTAGCGGTCGTTTAGGCGGTGCAGAGATTGCCCGTACTGAATGGTATCGCGAAGGTCGTGTTCCTCTGCACACATTCCGTGCAGACATCGACTATGCAACATCAGAAGCAGCGACTACTTACGGTATCATCGGCGTTAAAGTATGGATCTTCAAAGGTGAGGTTCTGGGCGGTCTGCCTACAAACCAAGAGCAGCCTCCTGCTCAACCTAAGAAGAAA
Source organism: Salinimonas marina (assembly GCF_015644725.1). Classification (NCBI taxonomy): domain Bacteria; kingdom Pseudomonadati; phylum Pseudomonadota; class Gammaproteobacteria; order Alteromonadales; family Alteromonadaceae; genus Salinimonas; species Salinimonas marina. Next base: position 3,446,492 of record NZ_CP064795.1, on the reverse strand, counting down.
GGCCGCAGCGCTAAGCGAGAGGGCTAATCATGTTACAACCTAAGCGTACGAAATTTCGTAAACAGCATAAAGGTCGTAACCGTGGTCTTGCTGTTGCTGGTAGCAAAGTAAGCTTCGGTACGTATGGCCTGAAAGCAGTTGGTCGTGGTCGTATGACTGCGCGCCAAATCGAAGCAGCGCGTCGTGCTATGACTCGTCACGTTAAGCGTCAAGGTAAAATCTGGATTCGGGTTTTCCCTGACAAGCCAATTACTGAGAAGCCTCTTGAGGTTCGTCAAGGTAAAGGTAAAGGTAACGTTGAGTACTGGGTATGCCAGATTCAACCTGGCCGTGTTCTTTATGAGATGGAAGGTGTTCCTGAAGCTCTGGCACGCGAGGCGTTTGAACTGGCAGCGGCAAAACTGCCATTTAAAACAACCTTTGTAACTCGGACGGTGATGTAATGAAAGCGACTGAACTGAAAGACAAAAGCGTAGAAGAGCTGAATGCAGAGTTATTAAACCTGCTACGCGAACAGTTCAATCTGCGCATGCAGCACTCGACCGGTCAGCTTGAAAAATCTGACCAGTTGAAAAAAGTGCGTCGTAACATCGCGCGTGTTAAAACCATTCTGACTCAAAAGGCTGATGCGTAATGACTGAAAAAAATATTCGTACAGTTCAAGGTCGTGTGGTTAGCAACAAAATGGATAAAACCATCACAGTTGTGGTTGAGCGTTTCGTAAAGCATCCTATCTATGGGAAGTTCATGAAGCGTTCTACTAAGTTGCACGCTCACGACGAAGACAATGTATGTAACCAAGGCGATCTTGTGACTATTCGCGAGTGTCGTCCTTTGTCCAAGAATAAAACCTGGGCACTGGTTAACGTTGTAGAAAAAGCTGGCGTTTAAGCGCTGACTCTTTCTTAAAAGGCCGCTCCATGGTGAGCGGCTTTTTTGTGTCTGGTGATCAGGTAAGAGGGCCCGTAACTAAAGACATGGGCATAAACAGAGCGGCTTTATGGCAATCATCATAAGCACAAGATGTGCGTGTCCGGCGTGATTAGACCTTGGCCTTTAAAGCAGGCGTGGTGGATGTGTGATGAACACTCCCACAAGGCAGAAGGAGGTACCAATGAGCACAGTAGCATTTTAGCTATTCACGCGCCGCGACTGCGCGCCCCCGCAAAAAACCTGTGATTTGGCTACTACTAATAGCGCGCCTTTGTTCCTTTGTTAGCGCCTGGGACTAACCCTGCAGGTTATGCCTTACAGTGTTTTCACCATCCCCTTTTAGGCCTCATCGCCATTCACCCCCACCAATTACTTCTCAGCATTCGTCATGCCACCATTAGAAGATGGGATCTTAGCTAGTACAGTACTGATGGTGCATTAGTCAAAATAAATGCAAAATTTTACAGGCTTAAATAGCTTTGACCCCTAAAGTGTCGACAAATTTAACACGGCATTTAGATCAGATCTTAATTTAACCATATATCAGTGAGTTATATGTTGGCACGCTTGCTGCAATGTCTTAGGTCAGAGGCTTACTGAAGCTTCACTCTTAATTGGAATATGGAGTACGGAATATGAAACTTAAAACATTAGTAAAATCTTTAGCACTGACCGCGGGTATCGCAGCATCTTTTTCTAGCCACGCTGATTTTCTGGATTTTCAGATTGATGAAACTCCTTATGGTGGTGAAGTGATCACTGCTGATAAACTGAATGGCGGTTACACTGAAATCATTAACTTTGATGATGCCGGTAACTTCACTGCTACTGCATTTGCATCAATGAACCAACTTTTTGGTAACGACGGCACAGCCAACAGCTCACAAATTGGTTCTGTTATCGGTGCTAACTACAACCTGTATGCCACATTCTCTGCCACCGGTACCGTAATGACCCCGGGCGCAATGGGTTCTAACTCATCATTGTCAGCAGAGTCTGGTTCGTTCTCTTTGTTCCTTGATGCCAATCAGGATACTACGGCGAACGACGTAGCCACATTAGATCTGGCTAACACCTCAGATGACATGCTGTTGGGTTCAAGTGACAATCTGGCACAAAATGTCGGTCTGCTGTATGGCTTCGGTGGGGTGTTTGATTTCATGTTCCGTGACTTCGAACTGACTGCACAGGGCGATACTTACTTTGTATCTCCTACGCCTTTCTACATGAGTGTTCGTGTAGACGGTGATTTTGACACCATTCCTTTGGAAGGTGAGCAAACAGTAACGGGTGACGTAAGCGCGGTATTTGAAGTACCAGAGCCGTCAACCATTGCGGTACTGTCTTTAGGCCTGTTAGGTCTTGGCGCTACCAGCCGTCGTAAATCTTAATTTTACGCCCGCTATGTAAATGAAAAAGGCGACCTTCGGGTCGTCTTTTTTGTATCCCCTGCCGTTAAGCCCGGCGAGCTTGCGTTGACAAAGCTCAGATTGTTGCGGCGTAGGTAACTCGCCATACCAATATCTCTACTCTTGTGTTTCTACCGCTTATTCATCTGCTTGTAGCGTACGTCATTCGACTTTAGATCTCATGGACCACGGGCCTTTGTATCTTTACCTTGTAGCTATATTTTGTGGTTAAACATTGTGGTTGCAGCAACAGTGATGCTGGTGGTTTCCTGTTACAGGTTCAGCCCGGCTCCAGAGCACCAAAGTCACGGTAGCGAGGTGGGTAAAGGCTGGTGAGCACCCTCTCGACTGCCATGGCTGTGCTCACTTTTACAGAGGCTTTTTACAAAGCACTGGACGCGGCATTCTTTCCCATTACAATACTTTGCTCAATACACAAGACTGAAAATTACGTATAAGCGAATCGCAACCTGCTGACGAAGGTTTACGAGCCACACGCGTATATGTTTTGCCAAAAGGATGTTTGTGAGCACTTCAACCCGTACCCCCCAGTTTACCCCTTCATGGTCTCAGTCTTTAATGCGTGGGGTCTATTCGGTGGCGATGCTGCTGGTCATTCCGTTTATGCTGTTAAAGCTGTTCAGACGCAATACCGACACTACGCAATCGGTCTGGGTGCAGCTGGCTCAACGTTTTGGCGCAGTACCCAGACCCGCCCAGAGCGGCGGCTACTTGTTTCATTGTGTCTCGGTAGGTGAAGTGGTCGCTGCATCCTGTGTGATTAAAGCATTACAGCAGCAGTCACCCGACACCCCGGTCATGGTCACCACCACCACCACGACCGGGGCGGAACGGGTGCGGGCCATTTTTGGCAATAGCGTACAACATAGCTACCTGCCTGCCGACCTGCCCTTTACCATGGGTCGAATGCTGGCAAGGGTCAAGCCACAGGCAGTGATTATCACCGAAGTGGAACTATGGCCTAACTTACTGCATCGTTGTTGCCAACAGCATATTCCGGTGATCCTGATTAATGCCCGGATGACAGACCGCTCAGCCAGACGTTATCAAAAGGTGCCGGCGTTGTTTGCCCCAATGATGCAGCAGCTTACTCAGGTGTGTGCCCAGGGACAGCGGGACTACGACAATTACCTGCTGTTAGGGATGCCCGCGGAACGGCTATTGCTGACCCACAATATAAAATTCGATCAGGCGGTCGACAGCAGCACGACTGAGCCGTTATTGACGTTAATGTCTTCACGTAGGGTAGTGGTGGCGGGCAGTACGCATGAGCCCGAAGAGCAGGTGTTACTGGATACGGTGGCAGCACATCGTAAACGGTTTCCCGAGTTACTACTGGTACTGGTACCGCGTCATCCCGACCGGTTTGAGGCTGTGGCAACAATGCTCAATGAGCAAAATGTCAGGTTTGTTCGCAGCAGCGTCACCCGCCAAATTGAGCATGACTGTCAGGTGGTGTTAGTCGATGAAATGGGTCTGCTGACCGCGGCCTATCAACAGGCGCATATCACCTTTGTCGGGGGCTCACTGGCCGACCGGGGCGGACATAATGCCCTGGAGCCGGCCGCCGCCTCAAAGCCGGTGATTATGGGGCCACATATCTATAACAACCCGGTTATTTGTGCCTATTTGCAAGAGCAGGGGGCGCTTAAATTAGTTACCGGAACCCCCGAGCTCATCACGGTGCTGGATAAATGGCTAAGCAAGCCGACAGCAGCTGAAGCGGCGGGGCAGGCCGGCTATCAGGTATTGCAAAACAACAAAGGGGCACTAGCTAAAACCCTGGCGTGCATTACCTCTCTTTGACCGGCATTATGCAAAAACTGACATTGCCTGAAGTATTGAGATGTCTACCGGATGGCGCATTATAGAATCAATATTATGCTTTTTCATGGTATTTTTCATCTAAAGTCTAATTCAACCGAACCTGGGGTTTGTTATGATTATCACCAGCAGCCCAGCAGGCAAATAATAACAAGATCGCTACCTGATTAGCGCGTGAAAGCTGCTTGTTACAGGGAGACTGCCCTCTGTCGAAGCCCGACAGAGGGCCATTTTTTCACACCGTTTTGTTTTCGGGTTGGACCAGGCTTACCAGCCGCCAGTTCGCCTCTGCTTTAATATCCTGACCAAACAATACCACATGGGTCTTATTCGCCGGCTCAATGACAATCAAGGGAGTGACCCGGCCGCCGTAGGTTTCCAGATAATCTTCGTAGGTAAACTCTTCGGTAAGACGCGTGGTTTTGATTACGGCACCCTGTTCCACAGACCTGGCAAGATAGCCATACGTTACTCCCTCATCAAACAAGGTCATTCGTTTGGCATAGTGTTGTCCTACCTGATGGCTGGGCCGGGTTGCCTGTTCATTGTTGGTCAGCCCCCAGACCTTATCTTTGCCTAGCGTATATTCAAAATGATAGGAAATCAGCGGGTTAAGCTGTTTGTAGGGGGACATGACCAGCACCGTGCCGATACGACTCATGTCCATATGACGGGCAGCGTGATCGGAAGCCGGATTGCCAAAATAGGCCGGGGTTTCCTGCATCCGGGTCGCCTTAATGGCATCCCAGTTGGTATCGGCCACGATAACCGGTATGTTCTGGTTCTGCATTTCCTTAGCCAGCCTTCGGTTAAACTGACTGCCTCCAAAAATAAGAAAGCCGTTAGGCGGCGGGGCCCGCATTTTCAACATTTGAGCGACCGGTTTGGCGGTCAGACTCTGAATGACCACCGTGGTAATAATCACCAAAAATACGATAGGCACGATAACGCCGGCGCCTTCATACCCGATCTCTTCAAGCTTGATAGAAAACAGCGCAGAAACGGCGGCCGCTACAATCCCCCGAGGTGCAATCCAGCTCAGCAGAGCCAGTTCCCGCCAATTCAGACCGGTACCAATCGCGGAGATGGCCACTGATAACGGGCGGGCGACAAACATAATAGAGACCAGCACGATGATAACGCCGCTGCCCAGATTCGTAATTGCGTCTAACTGTAGCCGCGAAGCCAGCAGGATAAACAGACCTGATATAAGCAGCACACTCAGGGTTTCCTTGAACTCAAGAATGTCTTCCACTTCAACATTTTTCATATTGGCCAGCACCATGCCGACAATGGTTACCGCCAGTAACCCGGACTCGTGGGCGACATAATTAGAAGCGGCAAACACGCCTAAAATAATCGTCAATACGGCGGTATTTTGCAGATAGTGAGGGATCCATTTTTTGCGTAAACACACCCCTAGCGCATAACCACTTAACACCCCCAGACAGACGCCTATGCCGATGGTTTTGCCGAAGATAAACAGCGTATGCATAACCGCTTCAGACTGCGCCGCCACGATGTACTCATAAACCAGTACCGCTAGCAGCGCGCCAATGGGATCGATAATAATACCTTCCCAGCGCAGGATATTGGCTGTATTGGTTTGCGGACGCACCGTGCGAATCATAGGCACAATGACCGTAGGTCCGGTCACCGTTACAATCGCACCGAATAAAAATGCCAGCTGCCAGGACAGATCCAACGCATAGCTGGCCACCACCGTAGACACCATCCATGTTACCAGCACCCCGATGCTGCAGAGGTTTCGCACCATATTGCCATGCCCGCGGATATCGCTGAGCTTAAGGGTTAGTGAGCCTTCAAATAAGATAATCGCCACCGATAGTGAGACTACCGGAAAAAACAAATCGTCGAACAGTTCATCGGCATTAAGCAGGCCCATTACCGGTCCCACCAGGATACCGGCAATCAGTAAGGGCAAAATGGCGGGCAATCGTATTTTATATGCCAGAAATTGGCAGGCAATTGACAGCAGGCCTACGCCTACCAGGCTAATAAGAGGATCGGACAAGGCAGATTTTCCTTATGCTTGAAAGCCGTCCTAAGATATTGGAAATGACTACGGCTTGGTTTTTTATTATGGCTTTCTCTTAATACTGACTAAAGGCTCAGACGGATGACATTTGGGGCGCGACGATCTGAACTAATGCAGGTGGTCTGCGGTAGATATCTGGTGTTCTGCTGGCTTTCGTTCATACTGGCCACGGTTTATAGGTAAATGTAAAAAAAGGCGAAATGTTTGATGCAAAAAATACAATCTGGCTATTGGTTTAGGATGGTAACCCTATGGTTGGCGGTGTTCACTTTACCGGCCTGCAGCGCCTCCGATCCATTACCTAAGCTTACCGTGGAAGTGCTGCACAGTCAGCGGCTGGATACCATTTTAGAAGAGACCTCAGGGTTGGTTTGTACCGGCGACAGTGCCATCACCTTAAATGATTCAGGCAACGCCGCAGCGCTGTTTAGAATTGATAAGCAGGGCCAGATTCAAAACCGCTATCCGCTGGACTTTGCCAATAAAGATTTTGAAGCGGTTACCGCCGATGACAACTATTTCTATATTGGTGATATTGGCAATAATCGCGGTCAGCGTCCGTATGTGAATATTCGCCAGGTGGCCCGTGATGATGCAAAAAAACAGCAAACCTTGCGCCTGACCTATGCGGATAATAACCCACAAAACAATCTGCCTTATGCCCACGATTACGATGCCGAAGCGCTGGTCAATCAGGATGATCACCTGCTGCTTTTCTCCAAAAGCTGGGCCAGTAAAAGGGTAAAGGTGTACCGCATTGCCAAGGATAAGAAAAACCAGATCCTGACCCCGGTGGCGCATATTGACGGGCTACCGGGTCTGGTTACCGGTGCGGACTGGGATGCTGAGCAGCGCCGGTTTGTTGTAGTTGGGTATGAGCACAGTCCCATCGGCTTATTTCAGCCCTTTGTCGCGCTGATTGCAGCAGACTTTACCATTGAAGGTGTCGCCCGGCTGGAGCAGTTCGGGCAGGTAGAGGGTGTCTGTGTTAACAATGCATCGCAAATCTGGCTAACTCAGGAAAGCACGCCGCTGGATTCGGCGCGCTTAGGGATTATTTCGGTAAACCTGTAATGCTGGCTAACCGCTTTAATAGCGAAATTTTGCGACCTGGCTGGTCAGTTCGCTGGCCAGTTCATCCAGTTGCGCAGAAACTTCCACCAACCGACTGGCGGTTGCTAAATTTTCGTCACTGTTAACACTGATATCGCTAATATTTTTATTGATATCATCCACCACCAAATGTTGCTGCTCAGTAGCGGTCGCCACCTGCGTGTTCATATCGTTGATGCTGGTGATGCCCTGGGAAATTTGTTGTAACAAGGCATCAATTTCGTTGGCGGCATTAACCACTAATCCGGTTTGTTCACGACTGGCCTGCATCTGACTCACCGCTTGTACGGAATCCTGTCTGAAGCTGTCAATTTTTTCCTGAATCTCATCGGTGGCACCAGCGGCGCGTTGAGCCAGAGTGCGCACTTCATCGGCTACTACCGAAAACCCCCGACCATGTTCGCCGGCGCGTGCTGCTTCAATGGCCGCATTTAAGGCCAGCAGGTTGGTCTGCTCTGAAATACTACGAATGGTATCGAGGATCCCGCCAATGGCAGAAGTATGCTCATCCAGCGCCCCAATGGTGTTCGAAGCGCTTTGTACATGACCGGCCAGAATATCAATGGCGGACACCGCGCTGCGGGTTTGTTCGCGTCCCTGCAGCGTGGTGGCGGTGGAAGCATGAGCATCGGTGGCGGCCTGATTGGCAGAGCGGGCAATTTCGGCCACCGAGCTGCCCATTTCTGTCAAGGCCGTGGCCACCTGTATCGTGCGGTCGCGCTGAGTCTTGCTGTTTTGTTCGGTTACTTTTGAGCGTTCCGCTACGCCGGCGGCTGAATCACGCAGTTGCTGAGAGGTGTTGGCCACCGCCACAATGGTGTTGTGCAGCGATTCCACAAAGCGGTTAAAGCCTTCTACCAGTTGGCGCATTTCCTGCTGCGCCGGAGGCGGTAAACGCGTGGTCAGGTCACCATCGCCACGGCCCAGTTGCACGAAGGTGTTGGATAACTGCTCAATGGGGCGCGTAATTGAGCCTGCCAGCAGCACCCCCAGCCCGGCAAAAAGGAGCGCTACTGCCACCGCCCAGAGGATTAGCTGACGCATTGCACTGTTTAAACCTGTGTACAGTTCAGCTTCGGGTACCTGGGCCACCACATACCAGTTAGCGCTGGGCACAAAGGAGCTTGCCAGAATATGTTGTTCACCATCGATACTGTGCTGAGCCAGGTTAAACTCACCGGGATTCAGCAACGTTGCAGCTACCTGCGAAGAGCTGAAATCGGCTAAAGAGGCTTTACCCACCTGCCGGGTATCCGGGTGCGCAATAATAGCGCCGTTTTTATCCACTAAATACACCAGGCCGGAGTCGGCGATATGGACATTATTGAGGATACTGACCAGTTCATCTACGGATTTTGCTACCCCAGACATGCCCCGGCCGTTTAGCTGCTGATAGTTAGCAAACAGCCGATAGCCTACCCCTGCTTCGCTGTACAAGCTCAGTGAAACCGGCTCGCCACTATCTTTGTAGGAAAAAAACCAGCCATCCCGCTCATCGTTTTTCAAAGTGCGTAAAAAGCCCTCCAGGTTCCAGTACTTAAATGTCTGACGGTCCACAAACGACGCGGCAGCCAGGCCATTAAATTCAGCCAGCTCATTTAAGTAGCGTACCACCTTTTGCTCTTCGCGATTATCGGCGCCCGCTGCCGACCAGGCCAGAATATCCGGGTTGGTGGCGATGGCATGGGCCACGGTGGTCATCATGGTCGCTTCCTTGTCTACCCGGTTACCCAGTTGCTTAACAATATTGGGGAGCTGAGTTTGTTCAACACTGGTGCGCAGCAGATCGCGCGTAATGTACTGGCTTAACAGCCCCACCAGCGCCGTGGACAGTAATACCGCCACCATCAAAATAACGATAAGTTTTTGCTTGATGCTAAATGTACTGATATTCATTGTTTGACCTGACTTAATCGCAAAACGGTATGGGCTACGCCGAGTGGGCCCTGTTTCAATGATGGCTTACGCCGGCTGACAAGCATCATCGCTGGCTATGACACAATCTCCATCAATGTTTACTGCAGAATGAATTCCTGCCATATCAACGACGCTGCCGAGACGGGCTATCAGGATGAAGAGTATTCTACAAGCCCGGCAATTATACCGGTTCGAAAGCGGCTGAAGATGATTTTTAGGTATGCAGAATGCAACCTGGGGATAGTAAAAAGGCCTTGTCAGCGGCACCGACAAGGCCTTTGGTTGTTAACGCGTCAAGCTTATTGCTGTTGGTCTTGCGGAACCGGGAAACCGCGGTCACGCATCAGCGCATCTACCTTAGCATCACGACCACGGAACTTACGGTATGCTTCTGCCGGCTCCATGGCGTTGCGTACCGAGAACAGATACTTCACCAGCTTATCGGCCAGTTCTTCATCGTAAAAACCGCCCGGCGCGTCGGCAAAGGCTTCGGCTGCATCTGCGGTCAGCACTTCGGCCCACATATAGCCATAATAGGCGGCGGCATAACCTTCGCCTGAGAACACATGACCAAACTGCGGACTACGGTGACGCATGACCACCTCTTCCGGCATATCCAGCTTTTCCAGCTCCGTTTTTTCAAAGCTGTCGGGATCAATATTGTCTGGATCGGTAGTATGGTATTTCAAATCCATGATGGCCGAGGCCATATATTCGGTGGTTTTGAATCCTTCATTGAAGGTAGACGCCTTTTTAATCTTTTCTACCAGTTCAGCCGGAATCGGCTCACCCGTTTTATAATGCACCAGGTAGTTGTTGATCACCTCGTCGGTGGTCAACCAGCGCTCCAGTAACTGCGACTGGAACTCGGTGTAATCACGCACCCCTGAGTGGGAAGTAGGATAAGCCACATCGGCGGATAAAAAGTGCAACGCGTGACCAAATTCATGGAAATAGGTTTCCGCATCATCCCACGAAATCAGCGAGGGCTCGCCTTCGGGACCTTTTACAAAGTTAGAGTTGTTTGAAGCCAGCACCGTTTCTTTACCATCAAACGTGGTGTAACTGCGATAGGTCGTAGCCCATGCGCCTGAACGCTTACCTTTACGGGCAAATGGGTCCAGATACCAGAGTCCGATGTGTTCGCCAGTGGTCTTGTCGGTAACTTCCCACACATCTACGTCCGGGTGGAAGACCGGAACTTTGCCCGCTTCGATCGGCGCAAACTCAAAGTTAAACAAACGGCCTGCAACATAGAACATGGCTTCGCGCAGCTTGCCCAGCTGCAGATATTGCTTTACCTCGTTTGAGTCCAGGTCGTATTTGGCTTTACGGACCTTTTCGGCATAAAACCGATAATCCCAGGGCTCAATGGTAATATCCGCGCCTTCTTTATCGGCGATGGCCTGCATATCGGCCACTTCTTCTTCCACCCGGGCAATCGCCGCAGGCCAGACTTTCATCATCAGATCCATGGCATTGTCAGGATTCTTGGCCATCCGGTCTTCTAAACGCCATTGCGCATAGTTTTCGTAGCCCAGCAACTCAACACGCTCATCACGCAGCTTCAGAATCTGTTTGATAATGTCATTATTGTCCTGCGCATCGCCATTGTCGCCGCGGTTGTAATAGGTGCGCCAAACCTGTTCACGCAATTTGCGGTTGGTGGAATAGGTTAAAAACGGATCCATCGACGAGCGGGTATTGGTGATGGCATACTGGCCCTCTTTGCCCCGTTCTGCTGCCGCGGCGGCAGCTGCTTTTACAAATGAGTCAGGCAGACCGTTAAGTTCATCTTCGCCAATAAACGTGACATAGTCTTCTTCATCGGCCAGCACGTTGGTCGAAAATTTGGTGTACAGCTTGGCCAGCTCATTATTGATCTCACCATAACGTTGCTTGGCTTCCCCGGCCAATGTGGCGCCATTATGGGCAAAGCGGTTGTAGGTTAACCAGGTTACCCGCTGCTGTTCTGGGGTCAGCGTCTCCAGCTCATCACTTTCATACACCGCTTTTACACGTTCAAATAATTTGCTGTTTTGAATAATTTTGGTAGAAAACGCCGACAACTTAGGCGACATCTCTGCCTGAATTTCACGAAATTCGGGGCTTGATTTGTTCGCGCTCCAGATGCCGTAGTAGGTAAATACCCGGCCCAGGGCATCGCCCGCCCGTTCCATTGCGGCAATGGTATTTTCAAACGTGGGCGGCTCAGGGTTATTAGCAATGTCGTCTATTTCGGCCAGGTTCAGCTCCATGCCTTTTTCTAAAGCTGGTTTAAGATCGGCCAGCTGCATGCTATCAAAGGCAGGCACGCCGCTGTAAGGCCCCTGATAAGGCTTGAGCAGCGGGTTTTCAAATTGCTGGGTTTGAGTGTCGGCGACGGGGGTCTTGGTCGAGGCGGTGGTCTCACTGTTGCCCGAACAACCTGCCAGTCCCAGAACAACCGCTGCGGCCGTCAGCGACGCAGTAAATTTATGCATAATACTTCCTGTCTATCGTTATCATTTTGTTAGGAAAAACCATACTAGTGGATAGCAGCAGGAAGTAAATCATTGCAGCCCGGATAACGCGCTTTTTTAGTGTAAAAAATCGCGAAAAATCGACACTTTATCGCACGTGAAATCACACCCCCAAAATAGTCACAAAATGATAACAAAAAACCGCTTGAGCCCAGTATTCATAAGGGTTTACACTCCGCTCGCATTTTAAACAATAAGCTGAATTTAAGGGTTGGAGAGACAATGCTGACAGAGATTTTGATGCATGGTTTGCCGATGGTGATGGCGGTGCTGTCTTTCTGGTCAAACACTGAACGAAAAGTGCTGTTTTTAAACTTGGGGTTGTGTATTACGATTTCTACATCGATGGCCTTACAGGATGCCTGGGCAGGTATGCTGGTCATGGCGATGGCAGGAATGAGTACCAGTTACCGACTGATTACCAATAAGCTGGTGGATCAAAGGCTTACCGCAGTACTGATTGTGCTGATGTCCTCGTTGATCGGCTATCTGAATACCGTTACCGGGAATACCAGCTGGCTGGAAATTTTGCCGGTTATGACCTTTATTCTGTATCGCTTTGGTGAACTGCATTGTCGTGAAGCTGGCTTGCGCTTATGCATGATCAGCGGTTCGCTGTTATTTGCCACCTATGCGCTTATCAATCACAGCTGGGGCGTGGCGGCCACCGAAAGTCTGTTTGCGGTGTCTAACAGCTGGTTTTTGATGCAGCTGCATCGGCGCAATCGTCAGGCGGTAGCGCAAACTTACTAACCGTGGGTGGTGGTGGGAGCCGGCTATCAGGCAAACACCACCGTTTTGTTGCGATGAATAATCACCCGGTCTTCTAAATGATAGCGTACCCCATGGGCCAGGGCTGTCACTTCACAATCCTTACCTTTTCTGACCATATCCTGGGCGGTATCGCTATGGCTGATACGCTTCACCGCCTGTTCGATAATCGGGCCTTCGTCCAGGTCCCGGGTAACGTAATGGCAGGTGGCGCCAATGAGCTTTACGCCTCGATCGTAAGCCTGCTGATAAGGCCGGGCGCCCGCAAAAGACGGCAAAAAGCTGTGATGAATATTGATAGCACGACCCAGCCACTGCCGGCAGAGGGTGTCGGGCAGTATTTGCATAAACCTGGCAAGCACAGTTAAATCAACCTGGTATTCGTCCAGTATCGTAGCAATCTGGGCAAACGCCTGTTCTTTACTTTGTCCTTTAAAATTCACCCAATGAAACGGCACCTTGTACCAGTCGGCAAATTGTTTTAGCTGAGGATGGTTGGCAATAATACAGGGAATATCACAATACAACTCCTGAGTGTGCCAGCGATGCAGCAAGTCCACCAGACAATGTGAATCCAGGCTGGCCAACAGGGCTACCCGCTGTTTACGGGCCGAGTCGGTGAGCTTCCATTGCATATCGTATTGTTCGGCCAGGGGAGTGAACGCTTCAACAAACTGCTGATGATCCAGCGCCAGTTTATCGGTGCCGATTTCGTGGCGCATAAAAAAGCGCCCGGTTTGCTGGTCGGTATGATGACTGGCTTCAACGATGGTGGCCTGGTGGTCGGCCAGAAATTGCGAGACACTGGCGACCAGGCCAATTTGGTCGGGACAATCAATGATAAGTCGGAAAGTATGCTGCATACGGTATCATTCCTATAAACCCAGCTGTTCTTTGTACCCACCCGCTAGGTGAATGTAAAGCACATCTCTATTCCAGTCCCCGGCGCAAGCGTTCACGTACTGACAGAGTTTCTCTAAGCGGCCAGCTGTGACGGATGGGATAGGTAACCCCCGAGGCCGTGCTAAAAGACTCAAACAGATGAAACCGGGTAAACCGGCAGTCGAGCTGGGGAGCAAGCAAGGGCGGCGGCAGTTCCGGGCCAGCTTTGCGCACCAGCGTCACGTGCGGCTGGTAAGGACGCTGATCGGTCTGAATACCGGCGCTGCGCGCCGCTTTTTTCACCTGCCGTACCAGTTCGCTCAAACTATCAGGCACCTGGGTGGGAGCACAAAATACAATTTTCGGTCCGGCCCACCAGCCAGTGGTATTCAGACAAAGCGCTATCGGGGGCAACTGGATGGTTTCCAGCGCGCTGATAAGTGCTTCATGCTGGCGGGCGTCCACCGTGCCCAGAAATGCCAGGGTAAGATGAAAGTTCGCCGCCGGTACAGGCACCGGGGTGCTGGCCGGCGAGGGGCTAGCGGTTGTGCGTGAGGACTTGGTACCGCGTCCCGGCTCGGTGCGTGTCGGTATGGGCGAGGTCAGTCCCGGCAATGCGACACTGCGCCAGTGCTCCAGATCTAATTTGTTGCGAGGCGATAAATCCAGCCCGACAAAACAGCGCATGTTCATAACTTCTCCTTTTTGTGTGACCGGGTTAATGGGCTATGGGCATTTGCTTAATGTCTACGTAAAATAGCCTGTCTTTGATTGTTGTTTGCCTGCGAGGTGTAATGTCTTCATCTGCTTCTGCTTTTCCTGCCCAGGCTATTGCTGGTCCTTTGTGCGCAGCGGTGCGCCAGCACAATGCGATTGTAGCGGCCCCGCCGGGAGCGGGTAAGTCTACTGTACTGCCGCTGGCGCTGCTGAGCTGTTTTCCGGACAAAAAAATACTGTTGATGCAGCCACGGCGGGTGGTGGTGCGCAGCCTGGCGGGTTTTCTGGCAGCGCAATTGGGTGAAGAGGTTGGCCAGCAGGTGGGTTACCGCATCCGCGGAGAGCAACAAGTCAGTTCAGCCACCCGGCTGGAGATTATTACCGAAGGTATTTTAAGCCGGCGTATCCAGCAGGATCCGGAACTTAGCGGGGTGGATATCATTGTGTTCGATGAATTTCATGAACGCAGTATTCATACTGACTTCGGGTTGGCGCTGGCGCTGGAAGTACAGCAGGGCTTACGAGAAGACTTGCGACTGGTGGTTATGTCGGCCACTCTGGACACCCAGGCTGTGGCGGGCCTGTTGCCAGACGCACAGCTGCTCGCCTCAGAAGGTAAAATGTATCCGGTGGCGGAGGTGTATTGTGGTCAGGTAACCGGACATCAGTTACACCAGCGTATTTGTCAGATCGCGCTGCAGGCTTGTAGTGAGTCGCAGCAGGATGTGCTGGTATTTTTACCCGGCGCCGGGGGCATCAATAAAGTGGCCCGGTTGCTGGGTGAGCGTACCCGCCCCGACCAGGTGGTGCACCGTTTATATGGGGCTTTGGACAAAGCTGAGCAGGATGCGGCGTTGCAGCCCGATGCCCAGGGGCGGCAAAAAATTATTCTGGCTACCAATATTGCCGAAACCTCGTTGACCATTGCCAATATCGGGGCAGTGGTCGATAGCGGACTTGAAAATGTCGCCCAGTTTCATCCCGGGACTGGTCTTACTCAGCTGACGACGCAGATGATCTCCCAGGCGTCGGCGGCCCAGCGTAAGGGCCGGGCCGGAAGACTGGGCCCGGGACAGTCTACCGGCTGTGGCCAAAAGAACAGCACGAACGTCTGGCCAGACACAGCAGCGCGCAAATTTTGCTTGAAGATATCACCCCACTGATGCTTGAAACGCTGGCCTGGGGCTCCCGTATTGAAGATCTGGCTTTGCTGGATATACCTTCAGCGGCACAATGTGAGGCCGCCCGGACGGTGTTGCAACAACTGGGGGCCACCGATCCGCAGCATCAGCTTACCGCCTATGGCCGTCGCCTGGCGCTGCTTCCCTGTCATCCCAGACTGGGGCACATGTTATTGCAGGCCCACCAGTACAAGCATGCCGGGTCTTCGCCACTGCTGCAGGCTGCAGTATGGGTGGCGGCTCTGGCCCAGGACAGTGTTAAACCTAAAGCTGAGACCACGGTGCGTGAAACCCTGATGAATCTCGAACACCACCAGTATCAGCGGCTGCAGCGTCAGGCAAGCCGTTATTTGCATCAGCTTGAGCCCGGACTGGCCCTGGCCAGCCCCAAGACCTTATCTTCCCGGGAAATTGGTGTGGCCGTCGCGCTGGCGTACACCGACCTGATTGCGTATCAGACCGATCACAGTCAATACAAGCTGGCCAGTGGTAAAGGGGCTACGGTAGCTCCTTTACTGGCAGGTTCACCCTGGTTGGCGGTATTGAACGGGCAACAACGGGACGGCAAAATGGTGGTGAGTCTGGCCGAACCTATCGCTCAGACAGAGGTGGAAAGCTGGTTTGCCGCCCGGTTTCATCAAACTGAGAAGGTGGGGTATAACCGTGTTCAGCAGCGAATGGAGGCCCGTCAGGTAAACCGCTTTGCGGCGATTGAACTAGCGAGTAAGCCGCTGCCGGCACCAACGCCTAAACACCTGACCCGGGCGTGGCGCACGTATCTGCAAAACCTGCCGGTTGCCGAGTGGCCGCTGGAGCCCCGGGCGCTGCAGTGGTTGCAACGTCTGGCTCTGGCCCACCGTCTGCATTTACCGCAACCCCAGGCATTTGATGAGCCGCAGGCCTGGCCTGACAGTGATAACCCATTGGCCTTAATCGAACCGACGGTCCTTGATCGGGCGCTAAGCCGATGTCGCACCTGGCGTCAGCTTAGCGAACTGGGTTGGGAGCAACGATTACAACAGTCGCTGCCATGGCCGATGCAACAGGCGCTGGATACGTTGTTGCCGGTACGTTATACCGTACCCTCCGGGCAGCAGCATCCGCTGGATTATCAAAGCGATGGACAGGTGGTGCTGGCGGTCAGAATGCAGGAAATGTATGGCCAAACTGAGGTCATTCGTGTGGCCCAGGGCCGCCAGAATGTGGTGGTGTCGTTACTGTCTCCGGCCGGAAGGCCGTTACAAATGACCGCCGATTTGGGCCAGTTCTGGCAAGGCAGTTATCAGGAGATTAAAAAAGAAATGAAAGGCCGTTACCCGAAACACTTTTGGCCCGACGATCCGGCCAGCGCGACGCCCACCACCAGAACCAAACGGGCGATGCAGCAGTAACGGCCGGTCTTAGCAGTAAGACCAGCCTCCATTCACAGGTGCGGCTAGTTTGGTGAGGTTTCGCTAGCCTGAACCACTTTTAATTGCTGCATGATTTGTTTAGCCGGGAAACCATCGGCCACCATGTCATTAGCAATCTGATAATCGCGGATCCCGGCGCGGGTGGCGGGACCTAAAATGCCATCGGGTTTACCCACATCAAACCCTTTGCTATTGAGGGTTTTCTGTAATTGCATAATGTCATCCCGGCTATAGGCGGGCAGGTCCGGCAGGCTGGCGCTTAAGCCCTTTCCTCCGGCAATCTGGTCTGCCAGTTTGCCTACTGCGATGGCGTAAAATTCAGAATTGTTCCAGCGCATGATGGTACGAAAATTAGGATAAGCTAAAAATGCCGGACCCTGATGACCGGCAGGGACCACCACATAGGCAGACACCTCACTGTCGGGCAGAGTCTTGTCGCCTGGCCGGGTGAGGCCGGCCTGTCGCCATTGGGATACCGACTGCCGGTTGCTGTAACCCGACTGGCGATAGTCGAAGTTTTGCGGCAAAACCACTTCACGACCCCAGCGAAAGCCAGGCTCCCACCCCAGATTATTTAAAAAGTTGGCTGCCGACGTTAGGGCGTCGGGAATGCTTTCCCATAAGTTAGCCAGACCGTCATTGTCACCATCGGTGGCATAACGGTAATAGGCAGAAGGCATAAACTGAGTATGTCCCATGGCGCCCGCCCACGAGCCCACCATCGCATCGGTCGACAATTTTTCGCGTTCAATCAGTTTTAGCGCTGTCATCAGCTCACCGGTAAAATACCGGCTACGGCGCTTATCACACGCCAGGGTGGCTAAGGAGCTGAGCACCGGCATCTTACCTTTGTAGGAGCCAAAATTGGTCTCCAGACCCCAGAATGCAAGCAGGTAATGCTTGGGAATGCCGTATTCATCTTCCAGCCGGGTTAACAGCGGCTGATGCTGTTTAAGCAGCTCCCGCCCTTTATTGATGCGCCAGTCCGTGACCCGTTTGCTGTAGTAAGATGGAAACGTGGTGACAAATTCTGGCTGACTGCGATCCAGCTCAATAACCCGTTCCACATAGTTGATGCTGTCAAAGGCCTCCGTGGCCACCGATTTGGCAACCCCTTGTGCTACCGCCTGGTTGAAAAGCCGGGTTTTACACTGTTCAAAATTTTCTGCTGCCGCAGCGCCACCGCAAACAAGTAGCGAGGCCCAGAGCAGGCCCATGGTCTTACCAGGAAAACGCTTCATACAATACCCTTAAAATGCCAGTAACCGCATGCTATCGCAAAGCTGCCCGCCGATGCGACAAAAACTTTCTGATGCACAACACCGCGGGTTAGTTCATCTGTTTCGGGAAGAAAAGCAGGCCGGCGCGGTTAAACCAATACGCAAAGTGACGCAATTTTACCGGCCCGGGGTGTGAGATAAACAGACACTTTGCACGGGCAAATGTGCATGTTACCGTCGTGGAACTCTATAACGTTATGATTTTAAATAATTATGAAGACCTGGTATGGAATTGGCTTCTGTACTAGTGAGCGCTCATTATACATGGGCAAATCGAAACTGACCTGGAGTCAACGTATGAACAAATTTGTTAAGACTATTGCCGCCGGTGCCGTGATTGCAAGCTGTGCTTCTTTTTCTGTTAATGCCCAGCAGGATACTATGCAACAACAACCTGCACAGGATGAAATGAAACAGCAGTCTGCAAACTTCGACGACACCACCTTGCTGAAATTTACCATGGCAATGGAAGCAGTAAGCGATGTGGCTAACAAATACGACTCAAAATTTAAAAATGTAGAGAGCCCGGAAAAAGCGCAGGAAATTCAAAAAGAAGCTCAAACTGAAATGGTAGAGCAGATTGAAGAAACCGGCCTGACCGTGGAAACTTATACAACTATCGCGCAACAGGTTCAAACTGATGAGAAGCTGCGTGAGCGGGTACTGACTATTGCTCGTGAAAACCGTCAGGAAAACAGCTAACCCGGATTTTTCAATCCGGCGCTTCAGAATGCTTTTTTCTGATGCGGTTAAATAGTGTTTTGCAGTGTCTCTGAACTTCGTCGGGGCACTGCGAACATTTTTCTTTAAAGACCCACTTCACTCTCCTTCTTGCCTTTTCATCTGCCCCGCATGTCTGCGTTTTTGATATTAAGTTACCCGTGCTATTTATGAACATATTTTGTTGTCATTGTGTATATAAGCGCACTGCGCACACCCCGGTGAGAATGCTATGATACTCATCGACCCCAAAAAGTAGCGGCAGGCGGTCGGGCATTCTATTTTTGGATTAGCGTAGCGGACATCAGACAGGCATTTTAAGTGGCGAAAAAACAAACCAAACCCAAAGCAAAATCTAACGCGAAAAATTCTCAGCGACGAGGCCGGTTTTCAGGTCTGCTGATTAAGCTGTTTATTGTCCTGGTGGTGCTGGTGGCCGGGTATATGATTTATCTGGATGCGCAGATAAAGCACACCTTTACCGGTAATAAATGGGAAGTTCCCGCGCAGATTTACGCCCGTCCTCTGATATTGAGCAAAAACCTGGAAATTACCCCCGAAGAAGTCTTAGATGAGCTGTCGTTGCTGGGTTACCGCAAAGTCAGCCGGCCTGATAGCAGCGGCGAATACGCCTACTGGAATAATACCCTGGTAGTGATGCGCCGGGCGTTTCAGTTTGTCGATGGCGCCCAGGGCATGCGCAAGCTGACTATTGCCTGGCAGGGTAATCGAATCGGCTCCATTACCGATAATACGGCCGGCAAAAAAGTAGGCACTGTGCGTCTTGAGCCCTGGCTGGTCACCCGCCTGGTAAGTAGTCTGCGTGAAGATCGGATGCTGCTGAATCTTGATACCGTGCCGCCCATGTTGCCTAAAACCCTGACGCTGGTCGAAGATCGCGATTTTTATGATCATCATGGGGTCGCCCCCTTATCGATATTACGGGCATTGATTGCCAATATTAAAGCCGGGAGGACCGTCCAGGGCGGCAGTACCTTAACCCAGCAACTGGTGAAAAATTTATTTCTTACCCTTGAGCAATCGCTGGTTCGCAAAGCCAAAGAAGCGGTAATGGCCATCATTATTGATGCCCGCTACAGCAAATCTGAAATTTTACAGGCGTACATGAATGAGGTGTTTCTGGCCCAGGATGGCGAAACGGCGGTGCATGGTTTCGGTCTGGCCAGCTATTACTTTTTTGACCGACCGGCCACTGAGCTGAATGTACCTGAAATTGCGACCCTGGTGGCAATGATAAAAGGGCCTTCCTATTATAATCCACGCCGCCATCCGGACCGGGTGCTGGAACGTCGAAACCTGATTTTACGACTGTTGTTTGAAGCCAACGAAATCGGCAGTAAAGATTATCAGCGCTATCTGGAGATGCCTTTAAAACTGGCTTCGGGCGCGAGCCTGGCCAGTGGCAAACATCCTGCGTTTATGCAAAAGGTCCGTAATGAATTACAACAGATTCTGGCCGATCCTTCCTTGCGGGACTCCGGGGTAAAGGTCTTTACCACGCTGGATATCTATGCCCAGCGACGCGCTGAAGCGGCACTGACCCAGACCCTGGATAAGTTACAGCAGGACCGTAAAGCCAAACTGGAAGGGGCCATGGTGGTGACAAACATCAGCAGTGGTGAAGTGCGGGCCATCGTCGGCTCACGGCAAACCGATTACAATGGCTTCAACCGCGCGCTGGATGCCAGACGCCAGGTGGGGTCATTAATAAAACCGGCGGTCTATTTAAGTGCACTTGAAGACCCGACCCAATACAATCTGGCGACGCCGCTGGAAGATAGACCTCTCACCCTGAAAAGCCGCGATGGCAAGCTATGGTCGCCGCGCAATTATGATAAAGAATTTCGGGAACAGGTACCGCTCATCACCTCTTTGGTGGAGTCTCTAAACGTGCCCACCGTGAACCTGGGGATGGAGGTAGGGCTGGATAAAGTCATCAACACCGTAAAACGACTCGGCGTTGAAACCGATATGCGTAAAGTGCCGGCCTTAACCCTGGGGTCAATGAGTATGTCACCGTTACAGACCAATCAGATGTATCAGACTATTTCTAACAATGGGCGCTACATCCCGCTGCATACGGTATCGGCCGTGGTGTCGGCCAACGATAAGCTATTGTGGAAACATGCTGAGTTTTACGCCCAGAGGGCGGATGAAGCCGCCACCTATCTGCTCAATTATGGGTTGTTTAAAGTAACCCGTGAGGGCACCGCTAAACAACTGGGACGGGCGTTCCCACGGATTAATATGGCGGGGAAAACCGGTACCACCGATGATTATCGCGACAGCTGGTTTAGTGGCTTTGACCGTAATAATGTCAGCACCGTCTGGGTAGGCAACGATGACAACCAGTCGGTTAATCTGACCGGCGCCAGTGGCGCGCTGCCGGTGTTTATCAATTATCAGAAGATGCAGGCGCCCAAATCATTGTCCCGTCGTTTTCCCAGAGGCCTGGGAATTGCCCACTTTAATCAGAAAACCGGCGAAGTAATTGTGGCCGGATGCCCGGACTCACTGAGTGTACCGGCTATTTTAGAGGTGTTGCCGCCACCACGCACAGACTGTCGGGGTAAAGCAATAGATTCATCGGGCGACGAAAAAGAAAAAAGCTGGTGGGAACGCTGGTTTTAGCAAAAAGGCCCTTATCTGGTCTGTTCAACAAACCGGATAAGGGCGAGGTCCCTGGGGAGTGACAAAGTCAGTTGGCGCAGGCGTGTTTACGGCGCCCCATCAGTTTGTATATGCTGCTGAAAATGACCGCGCTGGCGGCAAACGCCACCAGCGGTGCCATAGCGGCTAAAAATACGGCGGTATAGCTAATCATAGTGGCCTCACTTAAACCCTGTGCTGGCAACAACAATCAGACCTAATCCGGGTCTGCCAATACCAACGGTTAATGCCCGTATTGTGTTATCGGTGGGCAATTTATTGTTTAGTTGCATAGACCATAGCGATAGTTGTGCCATCTCGAAGTTATATTTTAACGGTATGATTTTTAAGTAAAAATATTCATGCCGGGGATAGGTGGGACAGCCCGATGCCTAAATCGCTACTTTTTAGTGGATAAGGCATCGAGAAAGTGGTGAAAACCACCACTTCTGCGGATTAATTTTTGAATTTGAGCAGCAGGGTTATCAGACCGACCACCACCGCGCCGCCAATAAAGCCGGTAACCCCATCTACTGCCACACTGGCTAAGGTCGCCCAGGCGCCAGCAGCTGCGACTATAGGGGCGGTGACATGATGCAATATCTCAATACTGTGGGTTAAAATACCTCCCCCACCAAAAACATCGCAATGGTGCCCACAAAGGCCAGGGTTTTCATCAACAATGGCGCGCCGATAAGTAATGCCCGCCCTGCCAGCCGCTGCAGTTGATTAAAGCCACCGGTTAATGATTTTCTGAGCAGGTACAGCCCCACGTCATCCAGTTTCACAATGGCCGCCACCAAACCGTAAACCCCAAAGGTGATCGCCACGCTTAGTGCGCACAGCACCCCAACCTGGGTGGTAAAGCTGGCTTGCTGAACCGTACCCAACGCAATCACAATAATTTCTGCCGATAAGATAAAGTCAGTACGAATGGCGCCTTTGATTTTATCCCGCTCTAAAGCAACCAAATCAATATCTTCGGTAGCCAGTTGCTGAAGACGGACACTGGCTTCGGTGGGGGAGTCTTTGGGAAACAACCGGTGAATTACCTTCTCGGCTCCTTCGTAACATAAATACAAGCCGCCCAGCACCAGTAATACGGTGATAAGCATAGGCAGCCAGGCGCTGATCAGTAAGGCGGCAGGAACCAGAATAACCTTATTCAGCAATGACCCTTTGGCGACCGCCCAGACTACCGGAAGTTCACGATCGGCCCGCACCCCCTGAACCTGATTGGCATTGAGGGCTAAATCATCGCCTAACACCCCGGCGGTTTTTTTGGCTGCCACTTTAGACATCACCGAAACATCATCAAGCAGGGTGGCAATATCATCTATTAAAGCCAGTAAATTTGCTGCCGCCACGTGCAGAACTCCTTGTTAATCTCAGTCATTACCCACCATGGGTGAATGGTTTTGTCAAAACGACCCATCTGCTAGACGCTACCGGCTTTTGGTGAAAATAGCTAGCGCTTAACGGTGTGCTGCTGCACCCGTTTGTCGATGGTCTGCTGAAGATGTTTTGTGGGCTCACTGCATTTTAAATTTCCGCCGCTGAGCATACTGACAAACGCCAGAGACTGGTTAACCTTGCCAGCGCAATTTACCGTGACTGGCGCGGCCGGATCTGGCAAAGCCTGTATCTGTGTAATGGTCCGGGTGTCCTGCAGTGTTCGGGTGGTTTTGCCTTGCTGAAACTGTCGGGCCGCTCCGGCCGCCAGCTGATCTTGTTGTTGTGCTCGCACCGCTGAAAAATAACTGGCCGTGGCCTGACGCACAGACCCCCCGATGGTATTCGCAGAGGTCGAAGCAGGCGTTTTTACAGCGGGCGTGTGTTCAGGTGCCGAAATGCGGTCGGTATTTAAAGGCTCGGCGTGGTCTAAATCCGGCGTGTTTGGTAACGGGGCGACCTGAACTGGCAAGGCAGAGCTGTCGGGTTGGGGTGGTTGCGCATTTGCAGCGGTATCTGAAGCGGTGCTTCGAGGCGTGACCACCGGCTGTACCGTTGTGGGTAGTACTGACGTTTGCGACACCGCCCCCGATTTCGCCGGCGCCGGTGTTGGCCGGAATGGTGCACTGTACAGTCTGGCGTTGATGGCTTTTACAACAGAGCGACCGGGCGGCTGAGCAGGTGGATTTGAAAGCGAAGATAGCCATATCAACGCGCCAATAATGGCGATATGAGCCTGCAGCGATAGCGCCACTGGCTTCAGATGCCAGCGCATCGGCTGACGAGCACAGACCGGGCGCCGCGGCGATTGCAGTGACCCGATGTCATCAGCTATAGCTTCCGTATCATGCGGCAGGGCGATCATTGCCGGTATGCTTCCTTATAAATGGGCAAGCGCACCAATACGGTGCAAAAGAGCGCAGATATATCAACGAATATTCCCTTAAGTTGTTGATGATATTAATTTTATATAAATGGCGCAACATTTGTATCAGGGGTAATACTGTTTCATTTTCTGTTTATTACCGGTTTGGAGCCACTTATGAAATTAGTCACCGCTATCATTAAGCCTTTCAGGCTCGATGATGTACGCGAAGCCATCGCAGAGATTGGCATTGAGGGTTTGACCGTCACCGAAGTAAAAGGTTTCGGACGGCAGAAAGGGCACACCGAGCTGTACCGCGGTGCTGAATATCAGGTGGATTTTTTACCCAAAATCAAGCTTGAGATTGCGGTGGATGATGAGCAGGTCGACCGCTTGGTGGAAGGCATCGCCCAGGGCGCCAAAACCGGCAAAATCGGAGACGGTAAAGTATTTGTCTACGACCTTGAACAGGCGGTACGCATTCGTACCGGAGAAAAAGACAGCGAAGCGCTATAGCATTCCTAATTTGTTGCGGAGATCCCCATAATGGAAGTCACTTTTGAGCTGGGCTATGCCCTTGATACATTTTATTTCTTGATGTGCGGCGCGCTGGTCATGTGGATGGCTGCAGGCTTTGCAATGTTAGAAGCCGGTATGGTACGGGCTAAAAATACCACAGAAATTCTGACCAAGAATATCGCCTTATTCGCCATTG
This sequence comes from Salinimonas marina, assembly GCF_015644725.1. Lineage (NCBI taxonomy): Bacteria > Pseudomonadati > Pseudomonadota > Gammaproteobacteria > Alteromonadales > Alteromonadaceae > Salinimonas > Salinimonas marina. Next base: position 3,422,029 of record NZ_CP064795.1, on the reverse strand, counting down.
CCTGCACCATGTATATGATTTGCGGATATGGCCTGATGTATGGCGGTGATGATTTTAGCCTGGCACTGGCCGGCATCACCGGTGACGGCGCCACCGGCGTAGGCGAAGATGCTGCTACTTACGCCCCTTCGGCCGACTTCTTTTTTCAGGTGGTGTTTGTGGCCACTGCCATGTCAATTGTGTCGGGCGCCGTGGCCGAACGTATGAAGCTTTGGGCTTTTTTGACCTTTGCGGTAGTGATGACAGGCATTATCTATCCTATGGAAGGCGCCTGGACCTGGGGTGGTGAAGATGTGTTTGGTTTGTACAATTTGGCCGACCTGGGATTTGCTGACTTTGCCGGGTCTGGCATTGTACACATGGCAGGCGCGTCGGCGGCACTGGCCGGGGTGCTGGTGTTGGGCCCGCGCAGCGGAAAATATACTGCTGGCGGTAAAATCAATGCTATCCCGGGCGCAAACTTACCGTTGGCTACCTTAGGCACCTTTATTTTGTGGATGGGTTGGTTTGGTTTTAATGGCGGCTCGGTACTGGCCACCGCCAGTGTCGAAAGTGCCAACGCGGTCGCAGTGGTCTTTATGAATACCAATGCGGCGGCGGCTGGAGGCACCATTGCCGCCCTGTTACTGGCGCGGGTACTGTTTAAAAAGGCTGACTTAACCATGGCATTAAACGGCGCTCTGGCCGGGCTGGTGGCCATAACCGCAGAACCGTCTACGCCAACGCCACTGCAAGCCACCCTGTTCGGGGCGTTGGGCGGCATGCTGGTTGTGTTGAGTATCGTGTGGCTGGACAAGCGTAAGATTGATGATCCTGTAGGTGCCATTTCGGTGCATGGTGTGGTCGGTCTGTTGGGGCTGGTGCTGGTCCCGGTTACCAACTCTGAGGTGGCGTTAACCGGCCAGCTGGCCGGTGCGGCAACGATTTTTGCCTGGGTGTTTGTAACGAGCATGCTGGTCTGGCTGGCAATAAAAGCCCTGCTGGGGATCCGCGTCAGCGCCGAAGAAGAATTTGAAGGCGTGGATGCCAGCGAATGTGGGCTGGAGGCGTACCCTGATTTTGCCGGTAGTCGAAAATAACAAACAGACATAAAATGCCTCGCTGATAGTAGCGAGGCATTGTGACTTATCAGGGGGGAATTATAAACTAAAAAGCCCATTGTTAAAGAGTGCAAAAAAACACGACGGCCGTTTTAACGTGTTATTGGTTTTTGACCTGATGGTATGGGCAATTGGTTTATGAATTGTACGCTTTGTTTGACGTGATTTTTGCAAGGCCTTTGATGATTTTATAAATAGACCAGATCCAAACCCCTAATAAAATGAAATAACCAACTACGACAAACGCCAGTATAACCCCAACGATGGATAAGCCTAATCCCCACCAAAATGTGTTTACAATATTGGTATAGTGATCTTCAAAGGGTGTGCCTTGCGCCTCGCCTCTTTTCACCATTGCCCAAATAGCCCCGACAATCCACAAAATACCGGTGAACAAGCCGGCTATCATTAGGCCATAAGCAATGAGGGCATTGGTTTTAGCCGCATCATCCTTTGACGATAACGGTTGGCTTGCGAGTGTTGTTTCTTGAGTTTCTGACATTGTTTTCTCCCTTGTTGTCAGTTTGATGAAATTAATAACATCGTATTGTGTAGCGCTCGAAGCAACAGACGACTGCGGTTACTCCTGAATTCTACAAATCCATTTTTTTCGTAGGTAGCTTACTGTAATTGGTGTCTATTTTACCATTGCAAATTTCATGTTTTATAAAAAAGTTTTTGTTACTGCAATCGAAAATTTGAGGCTGGTGCTAAAAATAAATGATGTCCCTGTATGTCTTGCGTTATAAGCGGGGACAGTTTCAGGTTGCTAGGTGTTTAAAAAACAAGTTCGGAATTGAAATTAATTAATTTTAGTCATAACCAACGCCTTAGTATAAGCTGAAGTTCTGATGATCATGATTTTCTTTATTATGCGTTTTGTACAACAGCAGCATGTAACAAAGTTGGGTACGTTTGATGTTCGTTATGATCGATTCACCACCGAGTTTTTGCTCTATCACAATAATCAGCCGGCTTATCGATGCTGGCTGGGGTTGTGGCCATTCAGGCGGGTTTCGCTAAACCTGAATCAACAGGTATATCACCTTAATATCCGCTGGTTGATTCTATGGCGAGCGCGGCTTATCGGGCCAGCCGGTATTCATATAAAAGAGCTATTAAGTGCTCGTCGACGCCAGTCATACATTTTTGCCGCCTACACGCTGCTATTGATGGTATTTAAAGTGAGTGTGAGTTTGTGGGGCAGTGTGTAACGCTATGCCGCCGTGGGCAGTATCGATTCATTCTCATCAATAGGGGCGACGTGTCATATGCGCCTGAATTTCTTCGCCACTAGGCAGCCTGCGAACTTTCAGTCCTTGTGAGGCATAATCACTGTTGATAAGCCCTTCGCGGGCAAATTCGTGTAACCAGTGCTGCAGCGGATATTGCCCCCACCGCTCAAAATAAAGCCGGGCGTTGTTTACAATATCTGACAGATGATTGATGGGGGGATCGACCCGGGGATGAAACTGATGCAAAATCTTGTCGGGCAAGGTGTACAGCGTCATACCCGCAGATTCACAACGTGCCGCAAAATCAATATCGCTCACCCCAAAGCCTTCATACTGCTCATCAAAGCCCCCGATTCGGGTAAAGTCGCTTTGCAACATAGCAAACCAAAAGGTGTTAAAGGCTTCAAAATGAGGATCATCCTGCCAAAAACGCTGCGAATCGTTCGGACAGGGCAGGGCTTCTTCCAGCAATACCGGATAATTCACCGCTTCTGGCAACGTCGGTAAATACAGAATCCGACTGGTTACCACCCGTTCTGGATGCATGACTTCCAGTACATGACTGAAAAAGTCTTCCGGACACAGACAATCGACATCCATATAGACCACATGCTCATTTTCACAGGCCTGAAAGCCCTTATTTCTGGCTTTGGGGATAGGTAATGCATCGTGGGCTACAAATTTATGTCGTATTGGGAAGCAAGGGCTGGTCAATAATGACTCAGAACAGGGCGGCGCCATCCATACTACAATCAGCTCCGCAGGTTTGTGTGTTGCCTGCTCCAGGCTGGAAACCAGATTGGTAAGCTGACGAACTCGACCTTTTACAATGGTTACGACACTGACAGACGGATGCATAATGTGGTCCCTCCTTAGCGCAGCGCGGGTACAGGGGAATATACCGCGATAGTTAAATCTTCCGGACTTAAGCTTGCAGACAATAACACCGGCTGTGGCCGCTCTACCCAAAAAAACAGGTAATATGTCACAGATAGCCTATTTGTCCCTACCCGTCAATAAGCGTAATTTATGCCATTTTGGTGGTCTTAAAGCAGGGTTTGGGATTAGTTGCGGGTTAGCCGCACTGTATGGCCAAAAAAGTACGATGAACGGCAAATTGGTAAAAGTATCAGTTGATGAACCTGCAGATTATTTACGAAAAGGCTTTTCAGTTTTGGGTAATTATTACATCGTATTCACCCGGTTATATGCTAACTTGCCCGTGACGATGTTTTGATTAACGGAAGATACCTATGCGATGGAGTATTATCATCTTGTTGGCGCTGGTCAGTATGGCCTCTGCCGCCTATGACCGGGTCACCGGAGAACCGTTTGCCAGCCGCTCTGAGGTCCTGGCACAACACGGGATGGCTGCGACCAGTCAGCCACTCGCTACTCAGGTTGCGCTGGATATTTTAAAACAAGGTGGTACGGCGGTAGATGCGGCCATAGCTGCCAATGCCATGCTGGGGCTGGTGGAACCTACCGGAGCCGGCATTGGCGGCGATCTGTTCGCCATTGTCTGGTCAGCAAAAGAGCGCAAGCTCTATGGTCTGAATGCGTCCGGACGCTCTCCCCAGGGACTTAAAAAAGCCGAGTTTGCCCGACTGGGACTAACAAAAATTCCTACCTTCGGACCGTTGCCGGTCTCGGTACCCGGGGCGGTAGATGGCTGGTTTGAGCTGCATCAGAAGTTTGGCAGCCTGCCGATGCAAACATTGCTGAGTCCGGCCATTGGTTACGCCCGGCAGGGCTTTCCGGTGTCTGAGCTTATCGCCTATTACTGGCAAATGAATCAGGACCGAATCGGTCATTATCCCGGCTTTGCAGAAACCTTTTTGATTGACGGAAAGGTACCGAAAAAAGGCGATATCTTTCGCAATCCCCAGCTGGCTGCAACGTACGAAAAAATTGCAACCGGCGGGGCGGATGCCTTTTACAAGGGGGACATCGCTCACACTATCGCCGCTTACCTGAAAGAGCAGGGCGGTTACCTGACGTACGATGATTTGGCCAGCCATACCAGCGAGTGGGTAGAACCGGTCTCTACCAATTATCGGGGGGTCGATGTGTGGGAGCTGCCACCCAATGGTCAGGGAATAGCGGCGCTGCAAATCTTAAACATTATGGAAAACTTCGATGTTGAAGGTATGGGGTTTGGTTCAGCAGATTATATTCACACCTTTGTGGAGGCAAAGAAGCTGGCGTTTGCCGATCGGGCCAGATTTTATGCAGATCCGGATTTCAATAAAATTCCGGTCTCTCAGCTTATCAGCAAAGATTATGGGCAGCGCCGGGCGGGTCTTATCGATGCTGAACAAGCGGCCAAGCGGGTTGATGTAGGTATTAATAAAGGCGACACAGTGTATCTGAGTGTGGCTGATGAGCATGGTAATATGGTCTCGCTGATCCAAAGTAACTATCGTGGTATGGGGTCGGGGATGACGCCGCCTGGACTGGGCTTTATTCTGCAAAATCGCGGCGAGCTGTTCACCCTGGAACGCGGACATTTTAATGAGTATGAACCAAACAAACGGCCCTTCCATACCATTATTCCTGGATTTATTACCAAAAATAACAAGCCGTATGCCAGCTTTGGGGTAATGGGCGGTGCTACACAGCCGCAAATGCATGCGCAGATTGTGATGAATCTGGTCGACTTTGGTATGAATCTACAGGAGGCAGGAGATGCACCTCGGATGTTACACAGTGGCTCTTCAAGCCCGGTGGGGGCGATGATGACCGACGGCGGGCAGGTGCATTTAGAACATGGCGTGAGCCCAAAAGTTCAGCGCGAATTACTGGAGCGAGGCCATACCCTGCAACCGGCTATCGGCGTGTATGGCGGCTATCAGGCCATTATGTATGATGCAAAGAGGCAGATATTTATTGGCGCCTCTGAAAGCCGAAAAGATGGACAAGCTGCAGGCTATTAGCCACACTTTACAAAAACTAAGCACCATCATTTAGTTAGTAACAAGGAATGGTTTATCCATGATGCAGCCCCAAAAAGGTGTATGCGCCGAACCCAGCCTGCACGCCCAGTATTTATTGTTAAATGTGGTCGATGATGATCCGCAGATACTGCGCGAAAAACTGTCGCGCATTCTTGATATTTTTGATGACTACGAAAACGAATACTTTGAGGCTATGGTCACCGGGCTAATTGCCATCGGGGCTGGTTTCTGGGAAGAGCTTTATCCAGATTCTCGACCTGCACAGCTGTCTGCATTTCCAAAAATGGAATGTGAGGACCGAAGTGCGCCGGATACGGGCGGCGATATCTTTGTACAGATTCGGGCAGACCGACTGGACGTGTGCCACGCTATTGCCAATGAAATTATGGAGCTGTTGCACTTACATGTAGAGTTGCAGGAACAGGTGCAGGGCTTCCGCTATCTGGATGGCCGCGATCTGAATGGTTTTGTATATGGCGCAGAAAATCCGCGGGGCATGCTGCGTCGTCAAGTGGCGGTGGTCAGTGCGGAGATTGAACCGGTTTTTGAAGGTGGCAGCTATCTGCATATTCAACGCTACCGCTACGACTTACGGCGCTGGAAGTCATTATCTGACCGCCAGCAAGAGCAGGTCATAGGCAAAACCCGCCAGCATAATACCGACAGTGAGGAGCAATCAGCCTCCTCACACTGTGTCCGCGCCCGCCCAATGTTGCCAGGAAGCGAGACACCCACCCTCGTCAAGCAGGGTATGCCTTATGGCAATGTTATCCTGCAAGGTTTGTTGTTTGTCAGCTGCGCCGCCTCGGGTAAGGCATTTGAAAACATGCTGCACAACCAGGTGACCGGCAACGAGGATGGCGATTATGACCGCTGGCTCGATTTCGCCAGCGCCGAAACGGGCGGCGCCTTTTTTGCCCCCGCCATCGGGTTTATCAGACAACGTGGATGTTGAAGCCTCTAAAATAGCAGGGCTATAAATCCAGGAGCCGACGGCACATCTGCAACCAACATCTATCAAAACATCAATGGACATCCACCCTAGAAACATCAATGGACACCCACCCTTTAACAACAATGGACATCCACCCTAGCACATCTATGGGCCCTCACTTTTGCTGCGCCTCATATATGGAATTCCATCCTAGAGCAACATCTATGGACACCCACCCATAGGGTTCTATGAATGATTTATGGACAGTCACTCTAAAATGATTTATGGACAGTCACTCTAAAGGTAACTTTTGGCACCGACGGCGGTTAGAAGGTAAAACAAGTTTGAATGAACGTCAATGGACATCCACCCTTGAACATCAATAACATCAATAACATCAATGGACATCCACCCTAGCACATCTTTGGGCCCCCACTTTTGCTGCGCCTCATATATGGAATTCCATCCTAGAGCAATATCTATGGACACCCACCCATAGGGTTCTATGAATGATTTATGGACAGTCACTCTAAAGGTAACTTTTGGCACCGACGGCGGTTAGAAGATAAAACAAGTTTGAATACTGTGACTTTATGATTGTAAAGGTAGCGAGTTGGGCTGGATATGTGGCCTGGTGTTTTCGTTCTTGCCTTTGCCGATATTGGGTTATGGCGTATTCGGGGGGAAGGTATCGCTTGGTTACTGATGCATATTCAATTAAGCGACCTGTGGACAGCGACATTTCAACTTTTTATGTACTGCAGCAAGACTTAAACGATTGTTGAACTGTGTTTCAATATTTTTGATAAGCCAGGCCCAATCTTCCGGTGAAAGCCCTGTCTTTTTTAATAAGAAAAAATTGCTTGTTGGCTGCAGTGGTTGGTCAGATTTAAGCTGGCGGCCGGTTTGTTTCACAAGGTCAAAGTAATCTTCAAGGAGGAAGGGGAGAGTGTTGGCTGAAGGTTCTGATGAAGCGTGAGAAAGTGCTCTGAGTTGCCTTGGTTGCTGGTTGAGTTTGGCGGATTGAATGCGTCTTTGTATGCTCGTGTGGGGAGAGTGTTCCGGTGTGTTGGCCAGACCCGCACGTACCGGATTCAAATCAACATAAGCCATGCACGCGGCCAGGGCAGTTTCATCCAGTAACGCCTGAGATCTAAATCTGCCCTCCCAAAACCTTCCGGTACAGTGGTCCTCTTTGTTTGCCTGTCTGGCGATGTATTCATTCAGTAAACGCATAAACCAGCTTATGTCGTACAACCGTTCCCGGTAAATGTTTGCTGTAGCTTCTACTGTATTAATTTCAGCCGCAGATAATGTCTTTCTTTCTTCTGGATGCATATAGCGCTTGGTTAGATATGTGCCTTGAAATAGACGATGCCAACGATGTAAAACCTGTTCACTCGTCCATTGCATCGCGCTATTTTTATCGACATGCAGCACTACGTGAGTGTGGTTGCTCATCACCGCATAAGCGCAGATATTAATGGCGAAAACAGATCCCAAAAACAGCAGTCGCTGCTCAACCCATTGTCGACGGTGTTCATAGCTTTGGCCAGTGAACTTGTCTTTTCCGCATAAAAAGGCTCGCCTTACACAACGTGATACACAATGATAATAAGGGGTGTCCGATAGGGATATCAGGCTTTTTCTTGGCCTTGGCATGACAGGTAAACCAAATGATTGAGAAGTGTTTATCATGCTTAGGGAGCTATCTTATGGCTACTGTACCTTGTGCGTGAAAATGCAGAACCGGAGGGGGAGTTTCGAGATTTTTTGATAGGAGGGTGTCTTTTCTAAGGTGAGTGTCCAGGCTTGCTGTGTTCTAAGTTGGGTGTCCAAGTAACACTAAGTTGGGTGTCCAAGTAACAAGTAAGAAGCTGTGGGTGTCCAAATAAGAAGCTGGATAGCATATCTGTTCGGTGCTACCCACAGTGGTGGTTCGAATTGTCTTTGTAACCTGCTCAGCGTATTGGCTGTTACGCGATGGGGTTTGCTTCAATAGCACCATCCCAGTTTTCATCCAGATCGCGTTGGCGCAGCTGTTCGATAACGGCAATATGGTGACGCGGTAGGGTGTCCTGGGGATTTTTACCTACGGCTTTGTAAAAATGTAGTAAGGCCCCATCCCAGTCGCGGTTGATACGACATGCCAAACCTTCATTAATTTCAGACTGAACCTCCTGCCGGCGCTTTTGTTCATCCGGGGCCAGGTGGTTTAATACTTCATAAATACGTAATGGAGCCCGCCGGCCTTTTACTCTGACCCAGTCAAGTAAGCGGGTTTGCAGACCCGGAGTATCTTGCAAAGTATCGCGCATGGGCTCGCTGATAATAATGTCCGCTTTAAAGCGCGGGTCAGGGTTTCCAGACGATAGGCAATATTGACGCTATCGCCAATCACCGTGGTATCCATACGATCTTCACTGCCCACCGTACCCAAAATGACATCGCCATAATGCAGACCGATGCCAACGCCCAACGGCGCATAACCGGACTTGGCCCGGTGCTCGTTGTACAAGGCCAACGCTACCCGCAAGTCTAACGCGGCCTGCAGCGCATCGGCGGCTTTTTGCTTGGGGCTGCCGCCGGGGTGATCAAACAGCGCCATGATGGCGTCACCAATAAACTTATCGATAAACCCGCGATTCTGATGAATAGGCTCATTCATCCGACAAAAATAAGAGTTTAGAAACTGCATCAGTTGATGGGGCTCCATGGCTTCAGAGAGCCCGGTGAAGCCACGAATATCACAAAACAAAATCGCCACTTCATCTTCGGCAGCATGCCCAAGCTTCAAATCGGCGGCGCCGCTTTTGGCAAGGTGATCAACAAACTGGCGGGGAATGAATTTTTGAATCGCGTTAGTAAGGTGCAGCGCTTCGTCGGCGCGCTGCTTATACATTTTGGCTTTTTCCTGCTCGGTTTCAGCCAAAGGGCCTTCATGGTGACTAAATACCTGCTCGTTTGCGGTGCGCAACGCACGTTTTGTGCGTTGCCACCACAGCGTAACCAGAACGCCATAGATACTAACAACGGCGGTTAAACACAGAAGTAATAACATCATTCCAGTCAACCTCGATCCCTCTTTTTATGACCTGTTACAAGCTGGCGAATACCTTGTCGGCAGCCTCCAGTGTGGCATCTATGATCGCCTCATCATGCAGCTTAGAAACAAACCCGGCCTCGTATGAGGCTGGCGCCAGATACACACCCTGCTCGAGCATGCCATGATAAAAACGCTTAAACTGTTCAGTATTACAATTAATAGCCTGCTGATAATTAGTCACTTTATCAACATCTGTAAAGAAAAGTCCAAACATACTTCCTGCGACATTAGTGGTAAGTGCAATACCATGCTTGTTGGCCAATTGCTGCATACCGTCGGCCAGCTTCTGGGTATTTTCAAAAATACTGTCATACAGGGTCGCATCTTCAAGTTGCTCCAACGCGGCCAGACCCGCGGCCATGGCTACCGGATTACCCGAAAGCGTACCGGCCTGATACACCGGGCCGGTGGGAGAAACATAGGTGATGATATCCTTTTTACCACCGAATGCGCCCACCGGCATACCACCACCAATGACTTTACCCAGACAGGTTATATCCGGGGTCACCTGATAACGTTGCTGAGCGCCGCCCTGGGCCACCCGAAAGCCGGTCATGACCTCATCAAAGATGAGCACACTACCGTGTTGGTCACATAGCTCGCGCAGACCTTCTAAAAAGCCCGGGACCGGGGGAATGCAATTCATATTGCCCGCTACCGGTTCGACAATGATGCAGGCGATATCGTCACCTTCCTGCGCGAAAACCTCTTTCACACTGTCGATATTATTAAATTCTACCGTCATAGTGTGTTTGGCCACCTCATCGGGAACCCCGGGCGAACTTGGGACACCCATGGTGAGCGCACCGGAGCCGGCTTTTACCAGCAAAGCATCCGCATGGCCGTGATAACAGCCTTCAAATTTCACAATTTTATTGCGACCGGTATAGCCACGGGCGATTCGAATGGCAGACATGGTAGCTTCGGTGCCAGAGTTGACCATACGTACCATTTCCATCGACGGCACCAGCTGGTTTATTTTTTCGGCCATCAGAATTTCTGCTTCGGTGGGGGCGCCAAAACTTAAGCCACTGGCGGCTGCCTCTACCACGGCTTCCCGGATTTTGTTGTTATTGTGACCCAATACCATAGGCCCCCAGGACAAGACGTAGTCGATGTAGCGTTTGCCATCGGCGTCCCACATATACGGGCCGTCAGCTTTAGTGATAAACCGGGGTGTGCCGCCAACCGCTTTAAACGCGCGTACCGGCGAATTAACGCCTCCGGGAATGGTTTGCTGAGCCCGGGTAAACAGTGCTTCAGATTTTTGCATATTATTCGCTACTCTTATTGCTATGCCAAATGACACCACGTTCGTAACTGGTTAACAGGTGGTCCACGCCCAGGGTAAGCGCAAACAACGCCATTCTGACCAGTACGCCATTGTCGGTTTGTCGGAATATGGCAAGGTTTGGGTTTTGATTTAAGTCGTTGTCCAGCTCGTTGGCCTCGGCTCGTGAGTCGCGAGGCAAAGGATGCATAATGACAGTTTTTGACTGAAAATGTTTGGTATAGACCGACTGGTTTAAACGAAACTTGCCGCGATAGCGATTAGCTTCTTCCTGCGATTCGAAACGCTCTTCCTGAATGCGGGTCTGATAACAAATGTCGGCATCCAGGGTCCCTTCCAGACGGGTACTGATGGTGAGCCGGTGGCCGGCATTTTCAATCGCCTCAATAACCGCAGGGGGCATCGCCAGCTCCGGGGGTGAAACGAGGGTAAAATGAATATTTTTATACAGGCACAACAGCCGCGATAACGAATGCACGGTGCGGCCATAACGCAAATCGCCGATCATCGCGATATGCAGTCCATCAATACCTTTGCCTTCGTATTGCAGTTCACGCTCAATGGTGAAAAGATCAAGCAGTGCCTGGGTGGGATGCTCATTGGCCCCATCTCCGCCATTAATCACTGGTACCCGGCTGCCCTGAGCAAACTCGGCTACCGAGCCGGCGGCCGGGTGGCGCATGGCGATAATGTCGGAGTAGCCGCTTAGCACCCTGGCGGTGTCATACAGCGATTCACCTTTGGCTAATGCCGAGCTGGACATGCCGGTGGTTTCTCGTACCTCACCGCCCAACAGATTGAAAGCGGTGCCAAAACTGACCCGGGTACGGGTACTGGGCTCAAAAAATAAATTCCCTAAAATGGCGCCATCCAACACAGTAGTGCGTTTTTGGCGCCGGGCGTAGGGCTGCATGGTCGTTGCCACCGCAAACACCTTTTCGATTGCAGCACGGTCGAATTGGTCAACCGAAAGTATATGATTGCCGGTAAACTGCGACATAAAGGCCTCACCTCCAAATGTAGACACCCTAGTTTAGCAAACTCATGGCAGCGTGTAGAGCCGCCGTCTGCACAATCTCATGGGCGCCCTGATTATATAAAATTTAATCCAGAGCACTGTGCCACCACCGGTGATGGTCGTATTCATTTTTACATGGTGTAAACTGAGCACTGTAGTGGCTAATTACGTAAACACAAAAGCGGTGAATATGAAAAAGTCCTCCCACACAACGCTGCGTTCCTGGTGGCGGACGGACTGTGTCACGTGTCGTCGAACCCGCCTGTACATTGTATGGGCGATAATCATGCTGGTGGTGTATTTGTATGTCTTCAAATGATTCTGCGCCGATTTATATCAAGGCCATGTCTAAACGTAATGGATTTACCACGTTACTGATCGGTATGGTGGGTCTGTTGGTGTCAGTATTGTGGCTAACCCTGGCGCCTCCCTGGTTGTTCCTGGCAGGTATCTTTTTGACCAGTGCTTCACTGGTAACTCTGCTGATCGGCTGGTTCAAGCTGCGGGATCCGGACCACAGTATCGAGATTTCCCCGACCCGGATTCTGTATCATCACCGGCGGGGCAACTGGGAAATCTGGTGGGACAATATCCAGCGAATTGACTGCCCCAGGGTAGCGCAGGGATTGGATCAGACCGAACTGGATGCGGTGGGAATACGGCTGAAATCTTACGCGCCATTTATGCAGCGGGTTTCGCCCCGTCTGGCCACGCATTTATTGATGGAACAGCGGCCATTGCTGTTGCATAGCCATGACAACAGCTGTCAAACCGGCAATTGCTTCAATCATGAAATGTTTGATGACAAACATTATACATTAGAAGACGGTCAGGTACTGACCGGGGTCAAGGCCATGCTGGCCAATCGAATGACCCAGCTGCGTACCCGTCTGGGCTACGATATTTATATCTCCGGCGCGGACTTAGACCGGTCTCCTATGGAGTTTGTGCACTTTTTACGGCAATGCCAACAAACCCGTCCTGAAACCAAAGAAGTGGTGGTTTAGTAGTTATTGGTTGGCCACCGGCCCCGGTTCGTTCAGCAACTGGTTACCCTGCTCCTGTACCTTTTTTGCTTCGGCAAGAAAGGCCGGGGAGAGTTCGGCTATCAGCATATACTGCTGACGTTTGAGCGCGCTTTCGAGCTCGTCTGCCAACCGCTGCAGCGCCGGCACACCCGTGTAACAACAGGCGCCATGCAGGCGATGAACATGACGTTGCAGGGTGTCGTAGTCCCGCTCATCCCACGCGGCTTCAATATGATGTATGGATTCAGGCAACAAGCGTAAAAAATCAGCCAGCAGCTCGCGAGCGGTTTCTTTGTTGTGATTGGTACGCCGGGTTGCCAGCTCCCAGTCCAGGGTGGTGGTTTCTGGCTCGGCGGGGCTGTGAGGCTGACACCAGCGACGAATCAAATCCAGCAGCGCACTGACTTCCATTGGTTTGGGCAGATAATCATCCATGCCTGAGGCCAGCAGCCGCTCCTGCTCTTCTTTAAACGCGTGGGCGGTCACCGCAATAATCGGGGTACCCAGGTTCAGCGGGGTTTTGCGGATTGCCCGGGAAGCCTGTAAGCCATCCATCCCCGGCATCTGGACATCCATCAGAATCATGTCGTATTCGGTGGCCTGGCATCGGTTCACTGCATCCTGTCCGCTCATCGATGTCACCAGCTCAATGGGACTGTCGGCCAGCCAGGTGCTGAGCAACTTCAGGTTCATCTCCATATCATCCACGGCCAGAATCCGAATCCTGGGCAGGCTGTTGAGCTTATGTTGCATCGGGTTTTTGGTTTCATTGATCTTACGATGCTGCAAGTCTTCCAGTTTTGACAGGGTCAATGGCATCCGCACCTGGGTATCAAAGTGTTGGGTGAGACTGGGGTACTGATTAAACGGTTCGGGCCCTGAATACCACAAAATACGCTTTTTGGCTTTAAACTGAATCAGGCTGCCGAGCATGGCATCCCGGGCTTGCAGCAGGCTGCCGGGTACGGTAGCAAATAAAAAGTCGGGGGTGAGTTTAAGACTGTGCAGCATTGTCATGGTTTCTACACTGTGCACCTGGGCGCCCAGGCCGGTCAGCATGCGTGCACTGGCGCGCCGGGTTTGCGGAATGGGGTCAAAAATAACAACTTGCTTGTCCTGCCAGTCACGGCTGGGCGCCAGGGCATTCTTTTTACTTAGCCGGTTGGTGCGCAAGGTGATAATAAAGGTACTGCCCAGCCCCGGGTCGCTGCGCAGGTCCATGGTTCCGCGCATTAACCGCACCAGTTCACGACAAATGACCAGCCCCAGTCCGGTTCCCTGGTAACTGCGATTTAACGCGTCATCTACCTGCGAAAATGCACTGAACAGTTTTTTGCGATCCTGACGACTGATGCCGATGCCGGTATCTTCAATGGTAAAGGTAAGCTCATGGATGCCATGCGCTAAAGCCCGGCCGGAAACGCCCAGGGTAATAGTGCCGGAGGAGGTGAACTTCAGCGCATTGCTTAACAAATTGTTAAGTATCTGTTTGATGCGAAATAAATCACCGATAAGTTTTTCCGGCAGTGGCGCCAGGTCGAACACAAACTCGAGGCGTTTTGAGTGAGCCGACTTAGACATAATAGTGACCATTTCTTCAAGCAACTGGTTAGGATGAAATGGCTGGTTGTTAATCTGTAGTTTACCGGCTTCAATCTTGGAAAAGTCGAGCACATCATTGACGATACTCAGCAGGTTGTCGGCCGCAGTATTGACAATACGAACCTGCTCTTGCTGATCTGCCGGCAAGGTGACATTGCCCAGCTCCCGGCTAAAGCCCAGAATCGCATTTAATGGGGTGCGGATCTCATGGCTCATATTGGCGAGAAATTGAGACTTAATATTACTGGCTTTAATGGCATCTTTGCGGGCAATATCCAACCGCGCATTCTGCTCTTCGATGAGCTCCATGTTGTTGCGTAAATCGTCGGTCGCCTGGTCTACCTCAGCTTCGAGCTTGCTGCGGTTTTTCTCCATCAGTGCCAGCGAAAAGAGCACCGCCTCGACAAAGACCCCCACCTGAAAACAGTAAGTGGTAAATTTGTTACTGGGTAATAATCCGGTAAGGCTTAAGATGCCGATGACCGCAGTCACCGCGACAATCAACCAGGCAAAAGTAAAGTAACGGGCCGGCTGGAACCGGTTAGTCAGGGCTTCAAAGCCGGCGTACAGATAGCTGCAAACACAGGCGATACCCACACCGTAGACCAAATTATGTTTCCAGAATATAGGCAGCAGGTTTGCCAGGCACAGCAGGCCCAGCAGCACCTGCACCCCTAATAGCGTTACGATTACCGGGTGAGCCGTGGGGCATGGCGGCGGGTCTCCAGAAAATACAGGCTAAATAAACCGGCGGTCAGCCCATTCACCACAAACAGCAGTTCGGTATGGTGGGTAAACCACAATTTGGAAGCATCGCCGACCGCAACCTGCAAATGCCCGCCCCAGACAAATTGCCAGGTAATGACGGCAGCAACATTGGCGACATACGCCAGCAGACTGATTTCGCGGGTGGTAAAAAAAATGATCAGGTTATAGATGGCCAGAATACACAGGCCACCATAAAACAAGCCCCATAGCGTACTGTCGATTTGAACCGCGAGACTGTGGACCGGCTCGGGGCCACCGTCAAAGGCACAATCAAACTGGAGGAATGACTTTGTACCCGAATAAACAGTTCCAGGGGCGTGGCTATGGGTAAGTCGGCGCGTAGGGTCGGGTTTCGAAAAATTTGCTCCGGTTGGAGCTTACCCTGATGACTTTGTTGTAATAACACGCCATCCGCGACCAGATAAAAATCCACCTTGTCGAGCTGCGAAAAGTCGATACTAAAGACCCAGCTTTGCAAATTGCTGACATTGCTGATTTTATTGGTTAGCCATAAGCCATTTTCACGAAAGCCAAAGTTGGGGTTATCGGCCATAAACCACTGAAAGTTTTGACGTCGTTTTAAAATCTGCTGAATAGTAAGCGGGGTGTCTTCTTCGTAATACAGCGCGAAGTTGTCAGACAGATTTACCCTGGCATCTTCGTCAAATAGCTGAATGGTCGACTGCGCGTGACCAGGTGCTGCCCATAGCATCAATGCTGTAAAAATTGTTATCCAAAACAAGGGTACTACACGCATGGTGGTTGCATTAACAATAGCCGGAAAGCTGACTATTAAAACACCACTTTGGGGTAAATTACAAAAACTCTGATGGTTTATTTTGTCATGATGCCGTTTGCACCCCGCCCGGTTATCACCACCAGCAAAGTTGCGTTGCCGGACGCTTTGCCCCAAAATGGCGATCAGATGCAGTGGTCAGCCAACAACGAATAACTCCATGAGCGATCAAATCACAATTAGTCAGGACGGGATTGAACAACTTCCGTTAAGCCGATTTACCGAAGATGCCTACCTAAATTATTCCATGTACGTGATTATGGATCGGGCATTACCCAATATCGCAGACGGCCTCAAACCGGTGCAACGGCGTATTATTTATGCCATGTCCGATTTAGGTTTGTCGGCCACCGCCAAATACAAAAAGTCGGCGCGTACCGTGGGCGATGTGTTGGGTAAATTTCACCCCCATGGTGACTCGGCCTGTTATGAAGCCATGGTGTTGATGGCTCAGCCTTTCTCGTACCGCTACCCGCTGGTCGACGGACAAGGCAACTGGGGGGCACCCGACGATCCCAAATCCTTTGCCGCCATGCGGTATACTGAAGCCCGGCTATCACGATTTTCCGAGTTGTTGCTAAGCGAACTGGGGCAGGGCACGGTGGATTGGGTGCCAAATTTTGATGGCACCTTGTCGGAGCCCAAAGTGTTACCCGCCCGGTTACCACATATATTGCTAAACGGAGTCAGTGGTATTGCGGTGGGCATGGCCACAGATATCCCGCCGCACAATTTGCGCGAAGTCGCCAAAGCCTGCGCCCATTTGCTGGATAACAACAAAGCCACCCTGGCCGATTTACTGGAAATTGTGCAGGCGCCCGATTATCCCACCGAAGCGGAAATTATTACCCCGCGCACGGACATTGCAAAATTATATGAAACCGGGCGCGGCTCGCTCAAGATGCGTGCGGTGTATCATGAAGACAGCAGCGATATTATCATCACGTCGCTGCCTCATCAGGCCTCTGGTGCCAAAATTCTGGAACAGATTGCCGGCCAGATGCAGGCCAAAAAACTCCCTATGGTCAGTGATTTACGTGATGAGTCAGATCATGAAAACCCGACTCGGCTGGTCATTACCCGTCGTTCAAACCGGGTGGATTCACTGCAGTTGATGCAGCATCTTTTTGCCACCACGGACCTTGAAAAAAGTTATCGGGTCAATCTGAATATGATTGGTCTGGATGGCCGTCCCCAGGTGAAAGATTTGCGCACCATCTTGTCTGAATGGCTAGAGTCTCGCAAAAACACCGTCACCCGCAGGTTGCAGTATCGGTTAGACAAGGTACTGGCCAGATTGCATATTCTGGAAGGGTTGCTGGTTGCTTTTCTGAATATTGACGAAGTGATTGAAATCATTCGTACCTTCGACAAACCCAAGCCGGAGTTGATGGCGCGCTTTGGGTTGACCGATAAGCAGGCCGAAGCCATTTTAGAGCTGAAATTGCGTCATCTGGCTAAGCTCGAAGAAATGAAAATCCGGGGCGAGCAGGAAGAGCTTGAACAAGAGCGGGATAAACTGCAATTGGTGCTGGGCTCCGAGCGACGTTTAAAAACACTGGTGAAAAAAGAGATTCTGGCAGATGCTGAAAAATACGGCGACGATCGCCGCTCACCGTTAAAAGAGCGCGCTGAAGCCAAAGCATTGTCAGAAAAAGAGCTAATCCCCAGCGAAGCGGTCACGGTGGTGTTATCTGAAAAAGGCTGGGCGCGCTGCGCCAAAGGTCATGATGTGGATGTCCAGGGGCTCAATTACAAAGCCGGCGATAATTACAAAGCCAGTGCTTCAGGACGCAGTAACCAGCCTGCGGTATTTATGGACAGCTCCGGACGCACCTTTGCCTGTGATGCGCATGCACTGCCCTCGGCCCGCAGTCAGGGTGAGCCATTAACCGGTCGTTTTAACCTGGTGGGCGGCGAACAGTTTACCCATGTGCTCATGAGCGCAGAAGAGCAGCCATTCTTACTGGCCTCTGATGCCGGGTATGGGTTTGTGGGTAAGTTTGGCGATATGATCAGTAAAAACAAAGCCGGTAAAGCTTATCTGAGCTTGCCAGCCTCCGCGCAGGTATTGCCGCCGCGACCGGTGGGCGATCTGGCCACGGATCTGTGTCTGGCCATCTCCAATGAAGGCCGCATGCTGATCTTTCCGCTGAAAGACTTACCCAGTCTGGGCAAAGGCAAGGGGAACAAAATTATCAATATCCCTTCTGCCAAAGTCAAAAGCCGGGAAGAATTTGTCAAAGTCATTGCGGTGGTGCCTAAAGCGGCCTCGGTACGGGTGCATGCAGGTAAACGCAATATGACCCTGTCGCCGGCCGACCTTGAACATTACTACGGTGAGCGTGGGCGGCGTGGCAACAAACTACCACGTGGACTGCAACGGGTGGACGAGCTGGAAGTGCTGGGCGAGCCGGCGGTCACCGCCGAACCGATAAGTGACTAATTCCTGTGGTTAGCAAGGGCCGGGGTCCGGCCTTTTCAGGGAAGTCTGATTTAACCCCGGTGCTTTATATTGCCGCCGCTAAATTTTGCCTGAAGAGCATCACTTAAGAACAAAGATTAAGTACTTGCCTGGCGGTGTATTCATTGGTAATCAATGCATTAATGAGCCGGCTGCGCAGAGCTCCGACAATGGCTGCGCATTTATGCTGACCCGCAGCAATACCCACCACCGGACGCTCGGTAGCCGCTTTAAGCGGCACACTGGTCACCCGCGAGTTGATATCACAAGGCATGACCGCGCCTTCGGCGTTGTATACCCAGCTGATGACCTCGCCAACCCCGCCGCGGCTTTCCAGCTCTTCCAATGCTTGCTCATCGACAAACCCATCCACCGCCAGAGGTGAGGTGCGGCCCAGATTACCGATCCCCACAAAGGTCGCATCCGCTGCCGAAGCCAGGTCAAGAATTCGGCTCACATGGGGTAGTTGATGAAAGGCATCGCGGGCTGTCTGACTCTCAGCAATAACCGGCAACGGCATGGGATAATGCTGAGCTTCGAGTTTCTCGGCAACATACACTGCCGCGTCATAACGGGTAGCGGCGCCATCATTAGCAATATTTCCCACCAACGAGATAATTTTATGATTCGGGCACTGCTGTATATTCAGCTCATCCGCACAGGCACGCAGAACCCGACCAGTACCAAACGCGATGGTCCGGGTGTCAGGGTCTCTTAATAGTCGTTCGATGGCACTGGCTCCGGCCTGACCAAGCCCTAAAGTAGAATGGGGATCTTCGTTGACAGAAGGCACCACATCGCAAAACTGCAGGCCAAAACGTTGTTTTAGCGCATTTGCTAACTCCATACAACTGGCGACCGGATGTTCCAGCCGGACCTTCACCAAGCCTTCCGAGATAGCCAGCGCCACCAGCCGCTGCGCGGTTTGTCGCGAGATATTCAACTGGCGCGCAATATCATCCTGGGTTGCTCCTGCAACATAGTACAGCCAGCCAGCGCGGGCAGCATCGTCCAGTCGTTGTTGATCAAGTGTTTTTCTACTCATTGTGGTCCATTCTTAAACAAGGGGGCGAAACGACGCCTGAAGGTGTTCCAGTTATCAAATGTGTCACGGCCATTAACTGTACACGCCTTTAAATGTGTGCCGCCAATGTAATGCAGATAAGGCATATTTGCAGCCCGGGCTGCCTGCAAGCCAGCCTCAGAGTCCTCAATAACCAGACAGTGAGCCGGTGCCACTTGCATGGTGTTGGCAGCGTGTAAAAACAGGTCCGGGGCGGGTTTTCCATGCTCAACTTCATCCCGGGTAAATCGATTATTGCCAAAGTAGTGCGCCAGGCCGCTGGTCTTTAGTGCAAACCTGGTTCGCTGCGGGCTGCTGCTGGTAGCCAGGCAGTAAGGAATTTGCAAATGCGACAGCACGGTTTCAATGCCGGGGGTGGGGTGCAAATCCCGACGGAACTGCTGCTGAAGCTCATGATGAAACTCGTCGACGTCTGCCGCGGTAAAAGCAAGAGAAAAATCGTCTGCCAGGCACTGCAACACATGCTGCATGCTTTTCCCCAAAAAATGTTGAGTAAAATACGCAGCGCTGAGGGTGCGGTGCCGGCGGCTTAACACCGCTTGCCAGGCCTTCATCGACAAAATCTCACTATCGATGAGCACGCCGTCACAATCAAAAATGATTAGCTTGATATTGTTACTCACATTCATCCTTTATCTTGTTAATTTATGACGCGAACTACACAGCCCCTGCAACCCTATTAGCCTCAGTCTGCCAGCGGTGCATTAATATTTCAGCGATAATTCGACTGAGACACCCTGCCAGTCTGCGCCAATTTGCCCGGGCGAATTAACTTCTTCCAGCTGATAAACATATTCTGCTTTTAGTAAGGTACCGGTGGTAATAAACCAGCCCAGTCCCACCTGGCTTCGGCTTAATAGGGTATCAGATCCTGCTGCGTCACTGCTGGTATTATCCGCGGCGCTATAACGGGCCGCCAGATAAAATCTGGAGGGCACAATATAATAGCTTCCTTCAAGGGCATAAAACTGCATACTCCCGTCTTGCCGGATAAAATTGCGCGCCTGACTTGCCACCGTGAGCTCGTTGTTCGCATCCGCAAACCGGTATTCATCAGAGGCGCGACCCGCCCACGCCCGCAACAGGGTCGCCTGATTGGGACGATAAAATGCGTTCAGCTGATAAATCCGGGCATCCAGGCCGGGCAGTAAGCCCGCGTGGGTGTCCCGGGCATTACTGCCACTGCCGGCGAAGTTGTAGTTATCCCCGTCACCCTGAATCAATCCCGCGGTTTGTATATCATCAAATTCACGATGATTAAACTGGTCGGCCTGGTCACTCATAAACGCCGCCACGCTCAGTCCCCATCCATCTTCAGACCCTGTTACCCCGACTTTACCAAAATAGTTATAGCCGCGACCCGGGCCATAGTCTTCAAAAAAGGTGGGGATGGTTATGCCCGCATCGGCATAGACTGTGGCAGTCGCCGTTGACGCCGGTGTATGAGACCAAAGCACCTGCGCGCCAGATTCTGCCGTTACAAAATCTATTGGCGAGTTGCCAATTAACGGATTGGTCTGGACCGCGGCTCCATCCGAATAGCCTCTGAAATCAAAGACCGTTGACACAATATTGCCAGCCCGCACCACAAGCTTAGTCTGGTCATAGTGCCATTGTTCAAAGCCATCTAGGGCAATATCGATATAGGCCAGATCCTGAGAGATTTCGAACTGGTCATCGCTACCAAAATCGTTGGGCTCTTCACCCAGGTCGATGTAGGCCGACACAATATCATTAACCTTAACAGCGACGTCCAGATTAAACCGAAAGCGTTGAAAGCCCGATTCCATCTGGGTGTTTTGGTTGATAAAGGCTCCGTCATCGGCCTGAATATGCTGAAAGCCCTGAGCCAGGTACAGATTGGATTTTACTTTACCATCAAAAAGCTCGATGCCTGCAGCATCACTCGAGCCACTATATACCCACCCCAGTACGGCGACCAAACCCACATAGTGTGCCGCTTTTATACAACTAACATTGTTCATCTCACTTACCCTTTTGCTGGGCAAATGCTCATCTCGAGGGCAATAATTTCATCAAATGGGCGAGATCTCAATAGACATTTCGATGTTTTTTAACAAATACGTAAAGAAGTTTTTGTTATTAACCAGAAACACTAAATTCATTAATCTTTTAAACTTAGGGTAAACAAGTGGTTAAGTCATATGAGAGAGAAGTAACCCAAAATGTCATGTTAACAGTGTTTACATTTATAATGTTATAGGTAGGATCAGTTGAGAAATAATTCACACACAAGGCAAATGCTCATCTTCTGCTATGCCGATTGTTTGATTTTGTGCAGAAATAGGATTTGGTCATTAACACAGGCCGCAGCATGGTCCCGTTCTGCGAATAACCTAAAAGTGAGAATTCTATGAGATCGACATCCACTAATGTTGATTTAAATCAGGTCAGCGAAGAGCAACTTCCGGTGGCCAAACATCAGCTAAAAAGCTGGAAGCATTTTCTCGGGCTGTATGCCGGAGAGCATGTGGCAGCGACCGAATTTGTCTTTGGGGCAACCTTTGTGGCATTAGGTGCCACCATGACCGACATCTTACTGGGCCTGCTGATCGGGAATCTGCTGGCAGTACTCAGCTGGACCCTGATCACCACCCCCATTGCGGTAGAAACCAGAATGAGTTTGTACACCTACCTGCAAAAAATTGCGGGGGATTCTATGACCCGGCTCTACAACTGGGCCAATGTCATCATTTTTACCGTGATCTCGGCGGCCATGATTACGGTATCGGCGACCGCCGTGCGCTTTGCGCTGAACATCCCGGCTCAGCTTGACTGGTATCCGACCAATCTGGCTTTTGTGCTGGTGGTGCTTGCGGTAGGAATGATTGTCGTGATGGTGGCCATGTATGGCTTTAATGCGGTATCTGAGTTTTCAGGTATTTGTGCGCCCTGGCTGTTTATCATGTTTTTAAGCGGTCCGCTGGTGTTGATGCCGGTATTGGCAGAGGCCGTGATTGGAGAAACTATTGTCTCAGGCTGGGACGATTTTATGCAGATTGGCAGTGCCTCGGTGTGGACCGGGATTACCGCCGGGGGCGAGCAGGGTATCGGCCTGATGGAAGTGATCGGCTTTTCATGGGCGGCTAACACTATTACCCATTTTGGTCTTATTGATATGGCCATCTTACGTTTTGCTAAACGCAAAGTGTATGGATTAACTACCTCTGCGGGTATGTTATTTGGTCATTATATTGCCTGGATATCGGCGGGTATTATGGGTGCCGGTACTGCTGTGATTGTACAAAAATCCATTGTACAACTAGACCCGGGTGATGTGGCTTATCATGCTCTGGGGCTGTCGGGCCTGGTCATTGTGATTGTGGCGGGCTGGACCACAGCAAATGCGAACCTTTATCGGGCCGGGCTGGCTGCTCAGGCGGTCTTTCCAAAAAGCTCACGGAACCGCACGACTTTTATCGTCGGTCTGATTACCGTGGCTATCGCCTGCTTTCCGTTTGTGTTTACAAAATTATTGCCGCTGCTGACCTATGCCGGGTTACTGGTGGTGCCGGTAGGTGCCATTGTATTTGCCGAACATGTGCTGTTTCCAAAAATTGGTTTTAGCCGCTACTGGGCCCACTATCAAAATCTGAATCATAGCACTCCGGCGGTTGCCAGCTGGGGACTGGGGTTAGTGTTTGGATTCGGGCTTAACTTCCTTGATGTGATGTCATTTTACTATCTGTTTGTACCCA
Organism: Salinimonas marina; assembly: GCF_015644725.1. Taxonomy (NCBI): domain Bacteria; kingdom Pseudomonadati; phylum Pseudomonadota; class Gammaproteobacteria; order Alteromonadales; family Alteromonadaceae; genus Salinimonas; species Salinimonas marina. The sequence goes on along the minus strand of NZ_CP064795.1, from coordinate 3,398,927 downwards.
CGTGGTTTTTCACTATCGCGGTCTATACCGCGCTGGCCGCCAAGTATGGGGCTAATCAGCAATACCCTCAGCAACGGGCCGAACTTGAAGGGTTCTATGAAAAAGTGGAGCAGCATCAGCAGCGGCAAGCCGAACAACTGCCGGTATCTCATCCTGATACGTCTAAGTTCTCACATCTTTTACGATGGGTGGCCGTGGGTAGCCTGCTGGTTACCCTGGCCCTGGCGCTTCAGACCTTTTTGTTCAGCACCCAGATGACGGAATACCGGTATCACCGGGAGCTGTTCTTCAATATTGCCTTTGGCTGCACGCTCATCTACTTTTCCACTGCTTACTGGGCGATGCGTCGTCAAAAAGCGCTTTGTAAATAAGAGGTTGTTATGCAAACTTCAACAGTAAAATCTTTGTGTCGACAAAACCTGGCACTGCTTCCTTCGGTGATTGCTCAGCCGGGCTACAATCCTGCCGAGGTTACTACCGGCATCGTGCATATTGGTGTAGGCGGCTTTCACCGTGCCCATCAGGCAATGTATTTTGACACACTGATGGCCCGGACCGGTGATCTTAGCTGGGGTATTTGTGGTGTGGGTCTACGCGATGATGATCGCAAAATGCAACAAGCCCTGGCTGGCCAGGATCACCTGTACACGCTGGTGGAAAAACATGTCGAGGGCGAACGCAACGCCCGGGTAATTGGCGCTTTGACCCGGTTTTTACTGGCCGTGGATAGCCCCGAAGCGGTTATCGAGCAATTAGCGTCACCTTCTGTGAAGCTGGTGTCGCTGACGATTACCGAGGGCGGCTATAATATGGACCCGGCCACCGGTGAATTTCAGGTCGATGATGCCCTTGTGCAGCATGATGTGGATAATCCGGATTCGCCTAAACTGGTGTTTGGTTATTTGCTGGCGGGTCTTAAGCGGCGTTACGAGCGGGGGCTTGAACCTTTTACGCTGCTATCGTGCGATAATATCCAGCACAATGGCGCGGTATTAAAAAAGATGCTCTGTGCCTATATCGGATTGTGCGACACCAAGTTTGCAAAGTGGGTGTCCCAGAATGTGGCATTTCCTAACTCAATGGTGGACCGTATCACCCCCACGACCACCCATGATGATATTGCCCAGCTTGCCGACAGTGGCGTAACCGATGCGTGGCCCGTCGTATGCGAGCCCTTTGCGCAGTGGATAATAGAAGATAGCTTCTGCAATGCTAAACCCGCACTAAACACCGTTGGCGCCCAATTTGTAAAGAATGTCGCCCCTTATGAAAAATTAAAGCTGCGGATGCTCAATGCCAGTCATTCTATCTTAGGCTTGTGTGGCTCCCTGGCCGGCATACAGACCATTCATGAGTGTATGCAAAGCAAGGCATTTCATAATTTGCTGACAGAGTTTATGCAATGGGAAGTCGCGCCGACCCTTGATCCTGTCCCCGGTATTGCGGTGGCTGAGTATCAAAAAATCTTATTAGAACGCTTTGCTAACCCTAATATAAAAGACACATTGACGCGTATTTGTTCGCAAAGTTCGGCAAAAATTCCGGTATTTCTGGTTCCCACCATACTGGATAATCTGACCAACGAGGGGCGCTATGATATCGGCGCATTGACCTTAGCATGCTGGTTTTATTACAGCGCCCGAGGCACAACGCAAATGGGTGAGCGGCTACAGATAGACGACAGCCTTGCTGATGAATTGCACGAAGCGGCATTAAATGGCGCCACGGCTTTTTTAAAACAAACCCATATTTTTAGTAACCTGAGCCAGTTTACCGAGTTTCATAAGTCCTATATGGCCTGGGTTAACCGGTTACTGGCTAACGAGCCAGTGGAAAGCATGGTAACCGAGCTGGGCGTCTCACCCGTCGATTAACCCTGCTGGCAACGCGTATAACAGTTGCACGCACCTTGCGTCATCAACCACGGCCTGTTCAGGTATTAACAATACTAAGCGGGCCGTGAATCAGATACCTGCAAATTAGCCATAACCCTATACACTTGCCGCTTCATTTTTCTCACTAGCCGTTCTGGCGGATATATGGAGTACCTACAATGTTGAGAAATATCTCTATAGGCAAGCGTTCCGCTGCTGCTTTTGGTCTGATGGGCAGCTTTGTCATCGTGATCGCCGCGGTGGGCATTATCAGTTTGAATAGTCTGGCTGAGCGCTTTAACTTAATCGTTGAGCATCGTTCACCGGCGTTGGTGGCGATCAAACAGATTGAATCGCAGTTTTTTAAAGTGCGGCTAGAAAATGCCAATATATTGCAGGCGCCGAGTTCCGAGCGAGCACAGTACAAACAAAACTACGCCACTGCCGAGGCGGCTCTAGGCAATGCGCTTGATAAAATGGAAGCGTTGGCGAAGGCCCCGGATGCCCAACAGTTGATTGGCAACATTGCTACCGATATCCGTCAGTTCTTTGCGCTGCAGCAACAGCAAATGCTGTTACTGGACCGCGGTAATTTGGCCGCCGCGATCGCCATGCAAAATGCGCAAATGAAGACCATTCGTGAGCGCACTGCAGGTTATATCGAACAACTTGAAGCCTTTCAGGTAACCCGTATCACCGATAGCCAGACCGAAGCACGCCACATGATTACCCGCACTCTGTGGACCATTGCGCTAGTTAGCGTATTTGCCATAAGCTGTGTGGTGGCGTTTGCCATCACTTTTACCCGTGCCATCGTGCTGCCGATGCGAACTGCGCTCACAGCGGCCGAGGGTATCTCCCGGGGTGAGTTGAACCAGCATATTAAGGATGATGCCAAAGACGAAACCGGTATTATGCTGCGTGCACTAGGGACCATGCAATCCATGCTTCACGGTACCATTTCACAGATTCAGCAGGCAGCAGGAAGCCTTTCGGTGACGGCTGAGCAGTTAGCCGTAGTTACCGCGCAGTCCAGCGATGGGGTGGTACAACAGGGCGAGCAACTTGAGCAATCTTCCACCGCGGTAACACAGCTATCGGTATCTATTGATGATGTTGCCCGCAGCGCAGATGCAACATCACAAGAAGCTCGTGAGGCCCAGCAGGCGTCCGTTGAAGGCGCACGTAAGGTCGACCAGAGTGTAACCATGGTGGGCAATCTGCTGGAAAATCTGGATGCAAGTGTCAAAGGTTTAACCACCCTGGCCAGTGATATCGACAACATTGGTGCGGTGCTGGATGTGATCCGTGCCATCGCCGATCAAACCAATCTGCTGGCCCTGAATGCGGCGATTGAAGCCGCCCGGGCGGGCGAGTCTGGCCGGGGCTTCGCCGTCGTGGCGGATGAAGTTCGGGCGCTGGCCCATCGCACCCAGGAGTCGACCGAAGAGATTGAGCAGATGATCAAGCGCCTGCAAACGGGCAGCCAAAATACGGTCAGTGCCATCAATACCAGTTTTAAGGTCGCTCAGCAAACCCAGCAAGTGGCGCAGGAGTCCGGCGATGCCCTGGCCAGAATCACGGTATCGATTGAGCGCATGAATCAACAGACCGTAGCGGTGGCCAGCACCACCGAAGAGCAGGCCCAGGTATCCAAGGATGTAGATAGCAGCACGCTGAAAATAAAAACGCTGTCGGCGGAGATTGCGGCCGGGGTGAACAACACCCGCGAGTCGAGTCAGGAGTTGGCTAAGCTGGCTGACAATCTGAATGGTCTGACCCACCAGTTCTCGGTGTAGATAAACCCGGTCACAGACAATAAAAAAGCGCATCGCGGGTTACCACGATGCGCTTTTTTTATCGCTTTAACCGAAACGGGTTATTTGCTGTTGGTACTTTCGAAAATTTTGTCAGCAGAGGCAGCGACAAAGCCCTGGTAATACTTACCGTCAGGCATTTTGTAGCGCTGGGCAAACTCATAAAAACAGCTTGGGATCAGCTTCGACTCAGATTCAAATTGCACATAGCCATGATCGGCCATGGTTGCAGACTGCGCCAAAAAGACCTCTTCACCACCTTTGATTTCGCCACCTGAGGTATTCAGGGTGAAACCTGCATCTTTCAACATCGTGTTGACGTCAGCCAGCTCCTGAGTCTTATTCAGAAAGTTGACACTGACGGTGAAATGATTGGCCCGAAAGCCCCAGGCTGCCAGCCAGGCGGCGTATTCAGACTCTTCCAGCAGGGTTTCATACTCGTCTTTGGTCAATGACCAGTGGGCGCCCGAATACAGAAAATCTTCTTTTTCAACCGCGGCTCCATCCATTTGGTCTACCAGCTTATGAATAATTTTTTGCACCGGCTCCGACATCTCCTGAACCCGTAACTCACTGATAAACACTTTGGGTTTGGTTTCATCCGGGTGCTCAAAATGCTTGGCATCCAGCTTTTTGGCGGCAAAGTCGTAATCGCCCTTTTCCTCGTAGCCCAGCGCCAGAAAATGCGCAGCCAGCTTATCTAACGACGTTTTAGGCAGATTAAAGGTACGAAAGGCCACATGGTCATTAACAATATGCGAGTCGTTTTCACTGTCTGCCAGCAATTCATGAATTTTGTAAGCAGACGGCGTGATGTCGACGTAGTTTTCCCACAAATTTTCAAACAATGTATCCACATTAGAATGCATAGCTACTTTCCTTACATGCTCAGGCCAGGACTTAACTTGCCTGGCAGGGTGACTTTTTCCAGTTCTACCGAGGCCACCGGGTAAGCGCAATAATCGGCCGCGTAATAGGCGCTGGCGCGATGGTTACCACTTTCACCGATGCCGCCGAAGGGGGCTGCACTGCTGGCTCCGGTAATCGGCCGGTTCCAGTTCACAATACCGGCACGGATCCGGGCAAAGAAATAATCCCAGTCTTGCTGACTGTCACTGAGTAAGCCAGCAGATAAACCAAAGCTGGTATTGTTAGCCTGCTCAATCGCTTTATCAAAGTCGCTATAGCGAATGATTTTTACCATCGGTCCGAAGTGTTCTTCATCCGGCATGGTGTCGGCAATCTCGGTAACATCAATCAGACCTGGGGTGGCAAAGCCTTTGGCCTCATCGGGCTGGGTCAGACGCAACAGTACTTTGGCACCGGAATCTTCCAACTGTTGCTGGGCGGCGACCATCTGACTGGCGGCCTGCGCTGAGATCATGGCGCCCATGAATGGCTGATCCTGGGCATCGTAGTCATCGACTTTAATCTTGCCGGTCACCTCAATCAGCCGCTTAACAATGGCATCGCCCTGTTCGGTAGCCGGAATGAACACCCGACGGGCACAGGTACAGCGCTGACCAGAAGTAATAAAGGCTGATTGCACGATGTCATGGACCGCCGCATCAGTATCTTCTACTTCGCGCACCAGCAACGGGTTGTTTCCACCCATCTCCAGCGCCAGAATTTTGCCCGGGTTCCCGGCATGTTGTTCATGCAATAACTTACCGGTCCGTGAGCTACCGGTAAAGAACAAGCCGTCGATACCGGCGTGAGAAGCCAGCGCCTTGCCGGTTTCTACTTCACCCTGCACCAGGTTCAGTACCCCAGCGGGCAAGCCGGCCTGTTCCCACAGTTTAACAGTTTCCTGAGCCACCATAGGGGTCAGATCGCTGGGCTTAAAGATGACCGTGTTGCCGGCCAGCAGCGCCGGCACGATGTGACCGTTAGGCAGGTGCCCTGGAAAGTTATACGGACCAAATACCGCCACTACCCCATGGGGCTTGTGGCGAATGATGGCTTTGCCAACCGGCATCGGGTTTTCCACGGTGCCGGTACGTTCGTGGTAAGCGCGCTCGGAAATACCGATTTTGCCAATCATCGCGCCCACTTCAGTTGCGGTTTCCCACTCTGGCTTACCGGTTTCTCTGGCCATGACTTTGGCCAGCGCGTCTTTATTTTGTTCCAGCTGAGCGCCAAAGGCTTTGATGATGTCCAGCCGTTCATCCACGGTTTTTGCGGCCCATTGAACACTGGCCTGACGGGCGGCCTTGATGGCGGCATCAACCTGGTCGGCGGAAGCTGACTTAGCTTCCCAGATAACGGCATTTTTAGCCGGATCAATTGAGCGAATATCGTGGCCCTGGCCTGCGACCCACTCGCCATTAATAAAATGTGTTGATTGCATAATAGGTCCTGTTGTTAGTCTCGGTAATTGACGGGAGCAAAGCGAATCGAGTCTCCCACGGAGATTTCAAGTGCGGCTGCAGCCTGGCGCGATACCACCGCTACCTGCTGTTCTTCGCTGACGGCCATCTCGGTGGCCACCGCTCTGAAATTGTCTACTGAGGTATTGATAATGTAATGGCTTTGTCCCTGAGCCGCGGTTTGGTCGTCAATGACCACTGGCAGCTTACGGCTGGCCAGGGCGGTACGAATGTGACTCAAATTCGCTTCGACCGTGGGGCCGGCATCAAAGATATCGACGTAACCACGACAGCTGAAGCCCTCTTCCTGGAGTAGCTGTAGAGCCGGTCTGGTTTTGGTGTGGACCTGACCAATTACTGCCTGAGCTTCTTTGCTGAGCAAATTAACATAAATAGGATATTTAGGCATAAGCTCGGCGATGAACACCTTATTGCCAATGCCGGTCAGGTAATCGGCAGTGGGGAAGTCCATTGAGAAAAAATGTTCCTCAAGCCATTCCCAGAATGGGGAGCTGCCTTCTTCATCACTAACGCCGCGCATTTCAGCAATAATGGTCTCGGAAAATCGTTCGCGATGCTCCATCATGAACAAAAAGCGCACCTTTGATAAAAACCGCCCGTTGATTCCACCGCGGGCCTGCTCGCGTAAAAATAGCGTGCATATTTCGGTAACGCCGGTGTAGTCGTTGCAGAATGTCAGAATATCCACCGTATTGTGAATATTCAGCTCCCGTGACGCATGGACAACTTTGCCCATATGATAATGATAAAAAGCATCATCCAGCCCCACGGCAGCTTCGATACCGCTGGTGCCCACTACTTCACCCGACTGGGGATCTTCCATTACAAACAGATACGATTCACAGCCAGGCTTGGTAACCTGACTATGGAATCCCTCTTCAGCACGCTGAATCTTTTTCTTCAGCAAGCCTTCGTTCACTGGCAATGAAGTAAAGCCAATACCTGACTCTACCGCGATATCGTACAGCGACGCGTAATCGCTTTGCCTGATAGGGCGAATAATATTCATATTCTCAGATCCGTTAAGCGCAGTTTTATGCGTTAGCAACAGCGGCTACCGCACGCTCAAAGCGATCAAGACCTTCGTTGATGTCTTCATCTGGAATAACCAGTGACGGCGCAAAACGAATCACGTTGGCACCGGCCACCAGTACCATGAGTTTTTCGTTTGCTGAGGCCACCAGAAAATCGCGGGCACGACCTTCATATTCACTGTTTAAGGCACAACCCAGCAACATCCCTTTACCACGGATTTCACTAAAGACATTGTATTTTTCGTTGATTTTGGCAAGGCGTTCACGATATAGCGCCTCTTTGGCTGCGACGCCATTCAACACCTCAGGGGTATTCACAATATCCAGCGCCCGTTCTGCCACGGCGCAGGCCAGTGGGTTACCGCCGTAGGTACTGCCGTGGGTGCCAGGTTTCAGATAGCCGGCAATCTCATCGGTGGTCAGCATGGCGCCGATCGGGAAGCCGCCGCCCAGCGATTTGGCGGTGGTCAGGATATCGGGTGTTACACCCAGACCCATATAAGCATACAGCTGACCGGTACGGCCTACACCAGACTGCACTTCATCAAAAATCAACAAGGCGTTGTGTTTGTCACACAGTTCACGAACCCCTTTTACAAACTCAGGGTCCGGAGAAATAATACCGCCTTCACCCTGCAATGGTTCCATCATCACCGCACAGGTTTTTTCAGAAATCATTTTTTCAAAGGCTTCCAGATTATTGTACTCGCAATGATCCACGGCACCTGGTTTAGGACCAAATCCGTCTGAGTATGCGGCCTGGCCACCCACGGTTACGGTGAAAAAGGTACGGCCATGGAAGCCTTTATTGAAGGCAATAATCTGATCTTTGTGCTGACCAAATTTTTCCAGCGCAAAACGGCGGGCCAGTTTCAGCGCCGCTTCGTTGGCTTCAGCGCCGGAGTTGGCAAAATAGGCTTTATCGGCGAAAGTAGCCTGAGTCAGCTTGGTAGCCAGACGCAGGGCGGGTTCGTTGGTAAATACATTACTTAAATGCCAAAGCTTGCTGCCTTGTTCGGTTAGTACACTGACTAATTCGGGGTGGCAGTGGCCCAGTACGTTTACCGCGATGCCGCCGGCAAAGTCGATGTACTCTGCGCCGTCCTGATCCCAAACGCGAGAACCCTCACCGCGAACAGGCACCATGCCGGCCGGGTTGTAGTTAGGAACCATTACTTCATCAAACGTTGCACGAGTTACATTCATAGGTCATTACCTCTGTAGCAGGCGTCCTGTGTGTAAAATTACAGCAAAAAGGACGTAGTAAGAAAAGGAATTAGCCTAATAGTATGCCAGTTAATCAGCGCTTTGTCTCGTGGGGGACAGGCTTCAAGCCCTTAATATTCAAGGGGTTTGGCTTATTTTGCAGGAAAAGTGAATAACTATTTAGTGAAGCTTGCTTAACACAATTATTACGTTGTCAGCACAATCCATGCTGATGCCTACATTCTGACGGGGACAGCGCAGGGACGGCAGCGGGCTGCATGAATATCCACAAAATTTTTTACTGGATATCGCGCTCTTCGGCAAACGGCAGAGTAAAGATATCGACGCGTTTTAATGCTTCTAAGGCACCCGGCACAAAGGCCTGCTGACGGATAAGCTGTTTAATTTCAGATTTGTCCGCCGCTTTTGACTGATGCAGCATTTTTACCCGGGCATAGCAGCGCGCTGCTTTCAATAGCGCTGAATACGATAACGACCCGGCATGATGGGCGGGGTGCACCGCGCCGATAATAGCCTCAGCGGGCAGCCGTTTAAACGGCATGTCGGCAAACAGATCGGCGGTAAGTTTGTTAGCAAATTCGTCCTGTAGGGCGATAAGGTAGTTGGCAGAAGGGGTGAGTTGTTGCAATGCTTCATGGACATCACGCTGGCGCAGTTGCTGAGCCTGCTCAAGCTGATGCCGGTGCATAGTTTCAAAGGTTTTAAAATACAGCCGGGTGACACAACACTGGCCCAGGCTTGCCAGCATGCCCATCAAGTAGGCGGCAAAAGGCTCGGCCTGGTAATGAGGCGCCAGGGTGCGGGCGCTAAGACCGGTCGCTGTGGCGTATTGGGTAAGCTTGACCTTAATTTGCGGAAAAGGGTCGGTGATTTGTGGCATCGTACGTTTTAGCAATAGCGAAGGCAGCAGGAGCCGCAGATTGCCGATGCCAATAAAGCTCAACGCGGTACGCAGATTCTCAACCGGAATGACCCGGCCGCGGGCGTCTTTGCGTCTGAACCTTTGGCTATTGACGATCTGCATCAGCTCTTCATAAAGCCAGGGCATTGAGGCCACACTGGGCTCCAGCCGGGATACTGAGGCCGCTTGGGTGGATAAAATATCCAGCATCACCGGCACGTCGTCTGAAAAGTTCAGGGTATTAGCAAACAACCGATGCGGATGCTGAGCCTGGTCGGCAATATCCTGCAAAATCAGCGCATGGAGTTCATGGCTGATATAGTCGACAAACGAGGCCTTGTTCAGACTTTCCAAACGTTTGTTCTCGATAGCAATCTTTTCAACATGCAACAAGCGGCGGCGGGCAAAACTTTGCTCTGATTCGGCAAAGGTGACTTCGCCGGGACTGCGCTTGCCCAGCATGGCTGCCACTCTTAACGGGCATATCAGTAAATTAGCAAAACGCTCATCCAGGGTTGGGCGGGGGCGGTATTATCCATAAGCACAATATTATTGGTAGCTCTGTAATCCAGTCTGGCTGTGGTATTAACAGCGTAAGCGCTGAGCATTGCTAAAACCCGGTTAACTATACTAAAGGTCTTATTAGTATCGGCTGTTAGCGTATTTCTTTAACAAAAAGTGGTCAGGGTTTAGCTAAAGTTTAAAGCTAACGTTTAAAAAGTTTTGCAGCATCTTATGGCCGTGTTCGGTAAGCAGCGACTCCGGGTGAAACTGTAAGCCCCATACCGGCCACTGTTTATGCGAAATGGCCATTATCTCGCGATAGCCATCGGCCTCTTCGTACCAGGCGTCCACCTCAAAGTCGGCAGGCAGGGTGGCCGGTGCAATTACCAATGAATGATAGCGGGTAGCATTAAAGGGAGCCGGTAAATTCACAAATAAACCGCTGTGATTATGCTGTAACGACGATACCTTGCCATGCCGAATCTGGCGCGCGCCGGCGACGGTGGCCCCGAAAACCTGCCCAATGGCCTGGTGGCCCAGGCAGACTCCCAACAGCGGAATACGCCCGGCCACATGCTTAATGGCCGCCAGGCTTATGCCCGATTCATCCGGAGTACAGGGCCCCGGTGAAATAACAATTCTGTCCGGCGCCAGGGTATCAATATCGGCCAGACTGAGCTCATTATTACGCACCACATGAACGTCCTCGCCCAGCTCAGTGAAGTAGCGGGCAAGGTTGTGGGTAAATGAATCAAAATTGTCGATTAACAGCAGCACGAAGGTTAAGGCCTGGCAATGAATCCAATGGTTTCGTAGACCTTTTGCAATGTCTTACTGGCGCGGGCCGACGCTTTTTCAGCGCCGTGTTTCATAACCTCGTCCAGGTAAGCGCGATCGTGGCGCAAGGTTTCATAACGGGCCTGGATAGGTTCCACCAGTGCCACGACAGCCTCTGCCACATCCCCCTTCAAATGACCGTACATTTTATCTTCGTAGGCCGGTACTAACGCATCAATAGAGGTGCCTGTTGCCAGCGACAATAAACTTAACAGATTTGAAACGCCGGGCTTTTCCTGCGGATCAAAATAAATGCGGGCCTGTTCGTCTGAGTCTGTAACTGCTCGCTTGATCTTTTTCGTCAGCTTTTTCGGATCTTCCAGTAACCCAATAAAGTTATTAGGATTGGTGTCCGACTTTGACATTTTGCGCTCAGGCTCCTGCAGACTCATGATCCGCGCACCAAATTCAGGAATGTACGGGTCGGGCAATTTGAACACATCGCCATACAGGTTGTTAAAGCGGGTGGCGATATCGCGGGTAAGCTCAAGATGTTGTTTTTGATCTTCGCCTACAGGCACTTTATCTGCCTGGTAAGCCAGGATATCGGCGGCCTGCAACACCGGATAAGCATACAGCCCCACATTAATGTTGTTTTCGTTTTTGGTCGCTTTATCTTTGAACTGGGTCATGCGGTTAAGCTCACCCATCTGTGCATAGCAGTTCAGTACCCATGACAGTTGCGCATGCTCGGGCACATGGGATTGCACAAACAGGGTGCTTTTATCCGGGTCGATGCCACAGGCAAGGTACAACGCCAGGCCGTCCAGACACGCGTCATACAGACTCTTCGGGTCCTGGCGAACGGTAATGGCATGCAAATCAACCAGCATATACAGACAGTCGTAGTCATCCTGCATCGAAACCCACTGCTTCAGTGCGCCCATGTAATTTCCGATGGTTAACTGTCCCGACGGCTGACAGCCACTTAACACAATAGGTTTGTTACTCATGATGCTTACCCAAAATCCTTAACTACAATTAGACGAACTACTACCTGGCCTGACGCAATTCATTGCGCATTTGCTTGATGACGTGTTGATAATCTGGCTCATTGAATATGGCAGAACCGGCCACAAACATATCAGCACCTGCTTCTGCAACGGCACGAATGTTATCCACTTTTACGCCACCGTCAATTTCAATTCTGATATTTTTGCCACTTTCGACAACGCGCTGGCGTACCTGGCGCAGTTTATCATAGGTTGACGGCAGAAACTGCTGCCCGCCAAAGCCTGGGTTTACCGACATCACCAGAATATGATGCAGCTTGTCCATAACATGATCCAGGTAATGCAGTGGGGTGGCCGGATTAAACACCAGGCCAGGCTTGCAACCCGCATCAATAATAAGCTGCAACGAGCGGTCGATATGCTCTGAAGCTTCTGGATGAAAGCTGATGTAGCTGGCCCCGGCTTCGGCAAACTGATTGATCATGGCGTCTACGGGTTTCACCATCAGGTGCACGTCGATGGGAGCGGTGACGCCATGCTGGCGCAGGGCTTTGCACACCATAGGGCCAATCGTCAGGTTGGGCACATAATGGTTGTCCATCACATCAAAATGAACAATATCAGCTCCGGCTTCAAGTACCGCATCTACTTCTTCGCCCAGGCGGGCAAAATTGGCCGATAAAATAGACGGCGCAATTAAAAATTCTGACATAACGCATTCCTGAAATTTAACAATAATCATGCCCCCACACCGGGTGTCGAGAGCGCTTTTGAGATTACTCAGCATACCTGAAAAAGGGTCTGAATGCGCTGCTATGGCTGCCTGCTTAGCGGTAAATTTACCCTCGAGGAAAAAACCGCCCAGATGGAAGGGAGTCGCTGCACTGTCTTAGTGAAACTGCCTGCTGATTGTGCAAGACACTATGAGTATCGGTATCTGATGCTTGGGCATTGCAATGGTTCATTTTTAATAAAACATTTAAAAAACAGATTCTTATAATTATTTTTTATGGTTTTTTCCGGTCAGTCTCAGTCAGGCCCCGCTTTTGCGTTACCGGTTATGCAATGTGCACTCAGATTCTTACACCATTAATTATGCTATGCAGGGGCTATACACAATGAAAACCACATTTTTACACCGAGTTACCTTTGTTGCGGTTGCTGTGAGCAGCCTGGGTTTTTCCGCTCACAGTGTGGCGGAGGTTACCGCCAATGCCAGTGTCACCAATAATTATATTTGGCGGGGGCTGACCCAGACCACCAATGAAGCCGCGGTGCAGGGCGGTTTAGATTATGCGCACGATAGCGGGTTTTATGCGGGGACCTGGGTATCGAATGTGCAGTTTGCCGCGGATGATGTGTATTCGTACGAACACGATTTATATTTTGGCTTTAGCGGCCAGGCCCGGGAGGTGAGCTACGACATCGGCTATTTATATTATAATTATGATACCGAGGCTGAGTTTGATTTTGCTGAAGTCTACGCCAGTGTGGGGTATGCCGGCGCCAGCGCCACCGTTTATGTACTGGCACATACCGAAGCCGATGAAGCCCCCGGACAGGATTTTGGCTTTGGCGGGTCCACCTATGTCTCACTGGATTACGCGATTGAGTTGCGCCCGGGCACCGAAGTGGCGCTGCACGCCGGCCATCACCAGGGCGATTTTGCCGAAGCCTTTAACGGCCTGACAGAAAGTTACAATGACTGGGCGTTGTCCCTTAGCCAGCAAGGTTTTACGCTGGCAGTGAGCGGCACGGATATGGACGGCTCAGAACCGGCTGCCGCAACGGCGTACACCAACGATGATCTTAAGTTTACGGTAAGCTACAGCGTTGATATCCAGTTGTAAGTTACGCCAGGTAAGGGACCTGGCGATCGCCACTAGCCGGGAGCACGTTATGCCCCGGTTGGTCGGCAGGATAAAACAGTACCAATAAACACTTGTACTGAGCACCGGGCGTATTATAATGAGTACAAAATGTAATCAAATTTAATGTTCATGCGAATCAAAACCCACCTCAAAAATTTGTCCAGTGCTGCGTTTGTATTGACTGCGGTATGGGCGATGGCGTGGGTAGTGATACCACAACAACAGCCTCAGTGTTTATCTGAGACTGAAGCTGCCAGCATGGTCACTTCGTTATCCGATTCTTTGCCTGATTGCCTGCAAAATGCTTCTGTTAACTGGCATGACTGGGTCGCGGGGCATTCGCGTTCCTACCAGTTCCACTTTTTTGATTTGCTGGAATTACTGGATGGCGGGGGAAATGACAACCGCTTTTCGGCAGGCCAGTAAATGCATCTTCGCTCGGCAACCTCCTGGTGGTCGGTCATTATGAGCGTGTTGGCAAGTGCATTTGGTGTGCAAAGCCAGCAAAACTACCAGCGTGACTTCGGCCAAACCTCTATTTTGCCCTATGTGGTGGTAGGCGTAGTCTTCGTGGTGGTATTTGTGATCGCACTGATGCTATTGGTCACTTACATTACCCGCTAACCCCGCTAACCCCGCTAACCCCGCTTTATCGGTAATTCATTGGGGGCAAAATACGCCAGTATTTCAGCCACGGGCTTACGCATATTGCCTTTTTGACTAATAGAGCGCTTCACCGTAAGTTCGGTAAACGCAGCGTGCCCATACAGTTGACGTATAGCCGGCAAATCGTGATTTGATATCAGTACCGGAATCCCCCGATTACGGGAGGTCTGCGTGGCGAGAGTGGCCAGCGTACTTTGTGCTTCCATACCAAAGCTTCGCGCTGAATAACTGGTAAATGCTGCGGTTTTGCTGATAGGCGCATAGGGTGGATCGCAATAAATGACATTGCCCTTACGCGCACGGCTAAACACCTTTTCGAACGACAAACAGGTAAAGGTGGCACGCTGTGCCTTTTCGGCAAAGTGATGCATTTCGGCAGCAGGAAAATACGGCTTTTTGTAGCGCCCGAATGGCACATTGAATTTTCCCCCCAAACTATAGCGACACAAACCGTTATAGCCGTGGCGATTCAAATACACAAACAGGATAGCCCGATAATACTCATCACTGGTGCCATTGAACTCTTCGCGAAGTGCGTAGTATTGGTTTTCCTGATTATATTCCGGCGTAAAAAACTGACGGGTATCATGAATCACCGCTTCCGGCTGAGCCTTAAGCAGATTATACAAATTAATCAGGTCAGGATTGATATCGTTGAGCAGGTAATGTTTAAAATCGGTATTTAAAAACACTGAGCCAGCGCCCACAAACGGCTCAATGAGCTTGTTGGCCTGTGGTAACTTGGCATTGATGTGCTCTACCAGACTGTACTTACCCCCGGCCCACTTCAGAAAAGCCCGGTTTTTTTTATGCATCATGGTGATCGAAAATACCTACACGCAGTCAAAGCCGCTGTTTACTTGCTGCCAGTAGCTAATGTACTGATGTTATCTGAAAGGTGTAGCGCTTCTAAAGTCAGACAGAGCAGACCAACACAATACCCACTAAAGGGTGATTGTATCCGGCATCCACGATCGCGACAACAGCAAAAGTCTTTAGCGTGACAATAGTTAGCCATTTGCCAACAATTTTGCCACCCAGTGGGTAGACAAAGAGGCACTATTTCACCAGCCGGTTTAGTCTTTGATAGATTTTACTGAGGTTCCGTTACGCAGGAAGCGAGTATTCTGGCTGACTTTTTGCTCTAGTTCATCTCGCTGATGATGCCAGCTGGGGGCGGGCGTTGGACACAGTTTCGGCCGCAGGCTTTGGCCTGATATAACGCGCCGTCTGCGGTGCGAACCAGCTCGGTAGCGTCGCTGGCCGAATTAGGGGTGAGGGTGGCCACCCCAAAGCTGGCGGTAACCGTCACTATTTTTCCTGACTCCAGCACAATGGGCGAATAGGCAATGGTCTTGCGCACATGCTCTGCCAAATCCGCCGCATCGTTCTCGGTAGTATTAGGTAGCAAAATTGCAAATTCTTCGCCGCCATAGCGCGCTGCCAAATCGGTGTGGCGTAAGATATTGCGCTGTAAGCATCCGGCCACATGCTTCAAACAAAGATCGCCGACAATATGTCCGTAATTATCATTAAATTGTTTGAATTTGTCGATATCAGCTAAAATCATGCTGATTGGGGTACGCTCACGCATGGCGCGCTGAATTTCGGTTTGTATGCGCTCATCCAACTCACGGCGGTTCGCCAGTCCTGACAGCTCATCCATGGTGGCCATGCGTTTTAAGGTGGCATTTTGTTCAACAACCTTGTGTTGCAACTGAATGTTTTCGATCAGTAAGGCGATAACCACCGCACAAGATGAGACCATGCTCAGCGCTCGGGCCGCGTACCAGCCATAGCTAAAACGCGAACCTGAGTAGATCATAACGATGCTTTCGCAAAGTGCGGCCACTAAAGCAAGGGCCAGCCAGGAATAGATGGCATTTCTGAATTTTCCTTTCACAACTACGATTGTTAGCGCAAATGCACAACAAAACATTACCGCCGGGCCGTACAGCAAAGATAGGCTATCAGAAAAGTCGCGCCCCGGTAGCACCAATGAAGGTAATGAAAGCCAGGTATTTAATGTCGCGATCAGTAACAGTACAGCGAAGCCTATGCCAATACCAAACAGCGAATAGCTCCAGGTATTGAGTTTCTGCGTCACGATGGGATAGTCGTCGTCCATCATCATCGCAGCGGCAATAAACAAAGGGAAACCCAGATGCCAGGCGACCCAAAGCCATGCCGCATCACCATTGGTGGCGGTCACTAAAGAAAATTGGCTTAAACTATCGGTGAGTAACGCAATTTGAAAGGGCGACAGCAAGACCACCCATAAATAAGCCATGCTCAGCCACGCGTAGGTTACTAAACCAGTTTGCCGGAAATGCGCATACAACAAAATTGCGGAAATGAGCTCAAGTAGAAACACCGCGCTGCCATACATACCTAAAAAACCGGAAGAGGGGATACTGGGATCTTGGGCCACCGGTAATACCCACACTGAGCCGACAATGATAAGCAATGTCAGAATGCCGAGTATGGCATACTGTAATTTACTCGGTGCTATCGAAAGTTGAGAGTAGTTGTGCATGACTTTATTCAGGTAATCCAACGGCCGAAGCGTATCCTGATGTAATAACATCGTGAAGATGATTATCTACGGCGGTAGTAAAAGATATATAAAAGTAGGAATATATACCAAAGACTACCTCGTTTTGATCAGATAGTTTGGCGGTAACGTCGTTAAAAATTCATCTAAAGATACAGAAATTCGACGAAATAAACATCAAGATACAATCAAAAAACCAGAAAATCGTTGCAAAATAAGTAATTACAAAGAATTAAGAGTAATCTCTTGTAGTACCTGAGTGGCAGATTTTACAAAAGCCTGATTTTTACGTGGAAAATCAGGAAGCAACGCCATGGCCCGGCGTGCTTCTGCCGCAGAAGCAAAAGGCTGACGAAACAAGAGCACATGCCAGTCGCCCCCGTAACGCTGAGTTTGGTAAATCCACACTTTGTCATCCAGATTATAATCACTCACAAAATTTCGCAGTAATGCTTCATCCTTAAGGCCTGCCAGCTGCAACACAAAGTCATCCGGCGTCAATAAGGCCTGTAACCGGGCGTTATCCAGCTCGGAAGGAACGGCGGCAGGCGTGCTGTTGAACTGTTGAACCAGTACTTGTGCCTGCTTCACCCACTGGGGGCCAGCTGAGGCGCCGCATCTGACTCGGTTTCGGCATTGTCAGCGGGGTTTGCTATGGCCGACTCAGACAGTCCGGATGGCGGAGTGAGTGTTTTAGCTGTTTGTGACGAAGCCTGCTTCTTATTGTCAATGGCCTGGAGATCTTTGGTATCTGTCGGCGTAGGTTCCGTCGGCGTCACTTCATCCCAGGCTGCTACTTGTGCTGCCCAAGAGGCCACCCGCTCATTTGCCGGCGTATTGATTGGCGCCTCAGGCTCGTTGCCGGTGCCGCTGCCAGTGCTGATAGCCAGGGAGGCATTGTTAAGCGGGGTATCGGGGCGGTCAGACTCACTGGCCACCGGGCTGGATAAATCCGCTGCGGCGGGGCTTAAGCCGCTATCCTCTGGCGCGGAAGGGGCGCTACTGTCTAGCTGCGGATAAGCCGAACCGGGGGCCGGCACCGTCGCATCATCAGGAGGCGCTTTAATAGGCGCAAACAGGTCTTCGATATGCTCGCCATATTGCCAGACCACCATTGCCGAAAAACACAATAAAAAGACCACCACCGCGCTGGCCCACAGCCACGGTGATTTTAACCGGTTTGCCGAAGCGCTGGGATAGGCTTGCTGACGCTCAATCAAATGCTGCTCAAAAGCCTGCCGGCGTTGATGGATAAGCTGATCTAACTCGGACCCTGCCTGTTTGGCCATCACTGACTGGCTGCTAATCAAAAGTGGCGTATCCGAGTTTTTCGCCGGCAACCAGTGCTTGGCGTTTTCGGCCCATGCTGACTGCCCGAAGAGCAACACATTCAAGTGCTGTTGATTGCCGGCAAAGCGGCTTTGTAAGACCAAATCCCACAATTCCTGCAACAAGGTATCGGGCAGGTTTTCAGACTGGGTGATGGTGATTAGGATGGGGCCCTGGTGGCTGTTCAAATCCGCCAGTAATTCATTTAACGGGCGCACGTAACTGCCCACCTGCTGGCCTAGTAACTGGCGACACAACTGCCGGCGATAATCAGAAAGCTCCAGGTCGGGGGCGGCGGTAAGATACGCAATCTCAGTGTCGTCGTGTTGATTAAACACAAAGGCTTCGAGATTTTTTTGCTGCTGGGCAATAGAGTCACCGCTGACAAAAATCAGTTGTGATGAATAATTGACCAAATACTCCAGTCGTTCATGCAAAGGTGAGTGCATGCGCGCATCCTTGATTATCCCCGACCGTTCCGGATTAGGCACCGACCGGAAACCGGGGTTTTGTTAATCTAATAGAGTATGTAACAGCGTGTCACTGACCTCTTTGGTGACCACCGCTCGTCCAATCCCTTTTGGCAACACAAATCGAATATTACCTGCTTCGACTTTTTTGTCACGCCGCATATGCGGCATATAGGTGGCATAATCCATCTCAGCGGGGCCCTGCACAGGAAGATCGAAGGCCTGCAACAGGGTGATGATGCGCTGTACCTGTTCCGGGGTTTGCCAGCCCAGTTGCTGTGCTGCCTGACAGGCCAGCACCATTCCTGCTGCGACTGCTTCGCCGTGCAACCAGTTACCGTAGCCCTGTTCTGCTTCTATGGCGTGACCAAAGGTATGCCCAAGATTCAAAATCGCCCGAATTCCGCCTTCGCGCTCATCCTGGGCCACCACGTCGGCTTTAATCGCACAGCATCGTTCAATCGCGTAAGCCAGTGTGTCAGTCTCTAAGGCTTTTAAGGCTTCGCAATGGTCTTCAAGCCAGCTGAAAAAAGCCTCATCGTAGATAATGCCATATTTGATGACCTCCGCCATCCCGGCGGCAAATTCCCGGGCCGGAAGAGTCAGTAGGGTGGCTAAATCAATGGCCACCAATACCGGTTGATAAAACGCCCCGATCATATTCTTGCCCAGCGGATGATTTACCGCCGTTTTTCCACCCACCGACGAGTCGACCTGGGCCAGCAAGGTGGTGGGCACCTGAATAAATGGTACGCCGCGCTGATAGGTCGCCGCGACAAAACCACACAAATCGCCGATGACCCCGCCACCCAGAGCGATCAGGGTGGTGTCCCGTGCCGCATTCATGTTCAGCAATTCGGTCATCACCAACTCAAACTGCGCCAATGATTTGTACTGCTCACCGTCGTCAATCACAATGGTGGCTACCTGTTTATCACCGCAGGCAGCAATGGCCTGCTGCAGATACAGGGGCGCGATGGTATGGTTGGTGACAATGACGGCGAGCGGACCTTTTATATAGGGCACAAAAAAGCCAGCCTGCGTGAGCAGACCGGCTTTTGTGTAGATAGGATAACTACGCTCGTTGAGATTCACCGTCAGCGTTGACATGAGCGTATCTCCTGTTATTTAAAACTGACCAATTTTGCTGATAATTTGATTTGCAACCGCACGTGCAGACTGGTCATCGGTATCAATGACATAGTCAGCCACTTCTTCGTACAGTGGATTACGAATATCAGCCAGCTCGCGCAGCACCGCTTCAGGCTCGCCATTTTGTAGCAACGGACGGCGCTTGTCGCGCTGGGTACGGGCAACTTGTTTGTCGATGGTGGTTTGCAGGTAAACAACAATACCGCGGGCCGACAGTCGATTGCGTACGGCTTTATTCATGACCGAACCGCCGCCAGTGGCAAGCACAATACCTTGTTTGTCGGTCAGATCATAAATCACGTTTTCTTCACGCTTACGAAAGCCTTCTTCACCTTCCAAATCGAAGATCCAGGCGATATCAGCCCCGGTGCGGCGCTCGATTTCCTGATCGGAATCGAAAAAATCCAGGTGAAGTTCGTCTGCCAGGTGTCTGCCAATGGTACTTTTGCCTGCGCCCATAGGGCCAACCAAAAAGATATTACGTTTCTCAGCCATATTTGCTTATATCACAACTTTCATTATGTTAAGGGTAGTGCTCTCTCGCCTGCTTTGCCCACCCATTTATGTGTGCTTATAGACTTACTAAATAAGCACCACTCCTAGAACCTCGCTAAAATTTCGAGAGCGGGATTATCTCAGTTTCATCCCTGACGATGCAAGTTTTGTTGCGGTTTTAATCGACAGTTGTGTAAATATATGTTTTTACAGCAAGTTAAACAGTAAAAAGGCACCCATAAGGTGCCTTTTTGTCGACTATCCGGGCATCAGAGTCTTT
This sequence comes from Salinimonas marina, assembly GCF_015644725.1. Lineage (NCBI taxonomy): Bacteria > Pseudomonadati > Pseudomonadota > Gammaproteobacteria > Alteromonadales > Alteromonadaceae > Salinimonas > Salinimonas marina. The sequence goes on along the minus strand of NZ_CP064795.1, from coordinate 3,378,573 downwards.
CTGTTACGATTTTTGGCGTCACAAAGATTAGCAATTCGCGTTTTTGATACACGGTTGAGGTTTTTTTGAACAAACGGCCTACCACCGGCAAATCCCCGAACAAGGGCACTTTAGATGTATCGTCGGTATTAAGTTGCTGGAAAATACCCCCCAGCACTACGGTTTCGCCATTTTCGACCAAAACTTGGGTTTTGATCTCCTGGGTATCAATGGCGACGGCGGGGCCGGTTGAGGTTGATACCGTTTCACCACGGGTGTCCTGAGTCACGACCAGATCCAGTATAACCCGGTTGTCGGGGGTAATGTGCGGCGTTACTTTTAAGCTGAGTACCGCTTTTTTGAATTCCACTGAGGTGGCACCAGAGGAGGTGGCCTGCACATAAGGAATTTCGGTACCCTGCTCGATATAAGCTTCCTGCTGGTTAGCTACCGTAATCCGCGGGCTGGCAATAATTTCACCTTTGTTTTCAGACTCCAGGGCGGATAACTCTAAATCCAGAATGGTGCCATCGAGCAGACTGGCGACCTGAAACCCGATCCGGCCAGCGGGGCTGGTGACCGGTAATGACACATTCATACGGTTATCGACCGCCGGCACCACACCGCCTGCTGCAATATCCGCCGCATTCGATGATCCGGATACGGTAAAGTCACCATCACGTTCGGTCACTCCCCAGCGCACGCCAAGCTCTTCGCCCACGTTGTCACGTACCGTCACCATGCGCGATTCGATTAACACCTGTTTTACCGGGATATCTAACGCTTCTATAGTGCTGCGGGCTTCATCGATAGAAGCCTGAGTGTCGCGCAATAACAGCGTATTGGTGCGCTCATCGACGCTGACCGAGCCCCGCTCACTCAAAATGCCGCCATCCTGAGACTTTAAGATAACCGCCATGGCCTGCGCCTTAGCGTAATTAACGGTTATATTGGCGGTGGTCAGCGGTGCTAAATCAGACACTTGTTTTTTCGATTGTAGTAACTGGGTTTCCCGGGCCGTGAGTTCTTCAGCCGGGGCGACCAACAAGATGTTGCCTTCCAGCCGTTTATCCAGGCCCTTAATTTTCAGAATCATTTCCAGCGCCTGATCCCAGGGTACGCCGGATAATTGAATCGTCACATTGCCGGTAACCGTATCGGTGGTCACCAGGTTAAAATCATTGACCTGAGCAATAATCTGCAATACCTGACGCACCGGTACATCCTGAAAATCCAGGGAAATCGGTTTGCCGGTATACTTGGTCTGGCTGTCCAGCTCTTCCTGTTGTTCTTCGCTCATGGCTTTAATTTCAAGCCGTAAGCCTTCATCCGTCATCTGGTGGCGGGCCACGACCCGATCGACATAATCAATAACCAGCCGGGTAGCGGTATCGTCCTGAAAGCTTTCAATCTGCGTGACCGGTGTACCAAACTGAGTGACATCCAGGGCCACAAATTGCTCGTCGTCAAGCTTCACCCCGGGCAGTGTCACCGTAAGCTGCCCCTGAGCTTCGATCAGCTGCGGCTTCACACCGGCTTTTTCAAAACGCAACGTCGTCACCGCGGTATTGTCTTTGCCGCGGGTAAAATCTATGTTGGTCAATACATTGTTAAAGCCATTCTGGGATTGCTCATAAGGATCCAACAATACCGGCTCCTCCTGCGCGATGGCGGTGGACATACCGGGAAGTATCAGCGCCAGCGCCAGCACACAGCTTTGCAATTTGAAGGCAGGGCGATAAGTGAATAAAGAACGGTGCATGGGGACTCGCTTAGACATTATTATTTTCTCCTACAGTTGTGGCCAGGGTGAGAGTCGTTTCCTCACGCTGCCAACAACCTGCGCCGTCTGGAAGAAGCTGTTCGATCTTGACTTCCTCCCGACCTATTTTTTTTATCTTTCCATAGAACAGCCCAATCCTGCTGCCCCGTTTGGCTTTCAACAAACTGCCATCAGTGGCCTTAAACAACACCCACTGAGTGCCACGGCTTTTAAAACTGCCGGTGTAGATCAATGCATCCAACCCATATTGTTCGAGGGTTTCTTTGCGACGATCGTAGTCGGGTTGCAAGCAATTTGTCTGTGCCTGGGTTACCAATGGCTCGCTTCGATCGGTAGGTCGTACAAATGGACTACGCCGATCAGCCTCCTCATAGGCAAACGCTGGTTGCGAAGAAAACTCGGGATATGGTTCAACCTGAACCCGGGTGTTCTGTTTTATTTGTGCGGTGTAAGCCGACAAATCATCCAGCTTTGGCGAACAGGCACTTAACAAGCCGGTGGCGGTAATCACTACCCACAGTTTACTGCGCATCTTGTGCCTCCTGCTGATCCTCGGTAAGTGCTGTACGGTAAGTCCGTGCCTGTAATTTCAGATGTAAGCGTTTATTGTCTTGTTCGATAGAAAAATCATGCAAAGTAACAATTCTTGGCAAATCAGCAACTTTCGATACAAAGTGACCAAAATGATGATAGCCGCCACTGACTTCCATTTCTATAGGTAATTCGGTGTAAAATTCTTTGGGAACCTCGTTTTGCCAGTTCAATAACTTAAACGTCAGTCCTGACGAGGTGCCCACATAAGTAATATCATCCAGCAACCCCGGGGTTTCATTACTAGTGGGTAGCGAACGTAGCATAGATGAAAAGTCTTTTTGGATTTTCATCAGCTGTTCTTTATAGGCTTCCAGATTGACGGCAATTCGGTATTTGGCTTCAAACTGTAGCTTCAGTTCGGCTTCCTGGCGCTGGGCTTGCTCGAGTACCGGCAGCTTTGGCTTTACAATAAACCAGTAGCTCAAGCCGGCGATCACGATGGCCACAAATACAGCCACCACGATTTTAACTTCTTTTGGCCAGACCGCGACCTGCTCAAAATCAAGTTCATTGAGCTCTTTTAACTTAGCAACATTAAACTTCATGGCGCGCTCTCCTGCTGAGCATTTTCCTTAGCCGTTACCGGAGCAATCTCAGGACTGATAAAAAAGGTCAGCTTGAAGCCGCTCATGGCATCCGCGGCGGTGGTGTCAGCCACAATGGATGACAGGTCGCCGGCTGAAAATACCTCTGAACGCTCCAGGCGCCGCATAAAATCCGACAAGCGGTTGTTTGAATCACTGATACCTTCAATAGTAATCAGGTTACCGGTCCGATTCAGCGTTTTAAAAGTCACCCCCGCCGGTACAATGCGGGCCAGCTCGTCAAAAACTTTGGGCGCCACATTTCGGCTAATTTGTAACTGGCCAATAAGTGCCATGCGCTGCTCGATGGCGTTTTTGCTTTCTTTGATTTTCTGAATTTTTGCAATCTGGGCGTCCAGCTTGCCGATTTCCTGCTGCAAATAACTATTGCGCATATTCTGATGATCAGTTTGCTGCTCAATGGCCATGCCAATCAGATAAAACACCAGGCCGACAATCATTGCCACTAATCCCAGCATTCCAAGGTAATTTTGTTTTTGCTGCTGACGCGCCTGTTCGCGCCAGGGGAGCAGATTTATATGTGCCATGGATCAAAACTCCGGCTGGCCAGACCGGCAGCAATAGCCAGCTGGGGTGACACTTCTGACAACCGTTGACGGTCCAGTTTGTCGTTGATAGACATAGCGGCGAAGGGGTCAAACAATTCAATGTCCAGTCCCAGATCCTGCTTAAGTGCTTCAACCAGGGGGGGCAGGGTAGCGCCGCCACCGGCAAGCAATAGTTTTTCAGGGCGCTGGGCATGGGTTGTGCTGACGTACATTTGCAGCGCCCGGTTCATCTGCTGAACCAGGTTGGCGGTAAAAATGGGCAGGGTTTCCTGTTCCCAGGTCGCGGGCAAGGTTTTGTCGAGTAACTGGCGCTCGGCTTCATCTCGCTCAAGCATCTGAATCACCGAAATATCCTGAACCAGCATACCCATTCCAAAATTATGTTCTTTGGAATAAATAATCTTATGGTCCTGCCACACACATACCTGCAGTAACGACGCGCCGATATTAATGCAACAAACACGTTCCTCTGGGGCCGCCGGATAAAAGGCCGCAAGCGCATTACCCAGCGCATTGCCCTCAATATCCACCACCTTGGGCTCTAACGGGACTTCCCGGACCAGCGTAATGCGACTATCGACCAAATCCTTATGCGCGGCCGACAGTAAGACATCAACCTTACCGGTGTGGGACTGGCTCGTTCCCAGTTCCTCAAAATCCAGATAGACTTCATCAAGGGGGTAGGGAATCAGACTGTCGGCTTCAATTTCAATCTGACCTTCGAGTTCGAAATCAGTCTGGTCAGGCTCCATATGAACCACTTTGCTGATGACCGACGTACCGGATACCGCAATGGCGGCCAGCTTGATTTTGGTCTTAAGCGCCTTTTGCACCTTTTTTAAGGCAAGACTTACGGCTTCATAGTCACGGATTTCTCGTTCATTGAATGCGACTTTGTTGATGGCTTCGCATGCAAATCCCTGCAACGTGTAGGTATCGCCCGTTTTTTCTATAAGTACCGCTTTGATTTGACGGGTGCCTATGTCAAGGCCCACAATAAGCGGCAGCTTTTTCTTCAGCAACGATTTCATTGGTCCCAACCAGTGGTCAAAATTTAGCTCCAAATAGTATGATACGCAGTTTTTTTGAACTATAGGGTTCTAATAAAAGCACGTATGTATAGAATATAAATCAATTGGGCGAACTTGCCTGGGTATTAAAGTCTTTGTGAAGTTACTAAAAACCTTTTTCCTACTTATCATCATAGGTGCTCTGGTCGGCTCTGCCGCACTGGCGGGCATTTATTTTTATTTTAAACCTGATTTGCCCAGTGTGGCGGTATTGAAAGACGTCCGTCTGCAAACCCCGATGCGCATCTACACCAAAGATGGAAGTTTGATCTCCCAATATGGAGTTAAACGGCGGATCCCGGTAAAACTTGAGGATGTCCCGCAACAAATGATCGATGCGGTACTGGCCACCGAGGATAGCCGCTTCTACGAACATTACGGGATTGACCCGATTGGCATGACCCGGGCGGTGATAAACCTTATTGTCACCGGGGAAAAGCAACAGGGCGCCAGTACGTTGACCATGCAGCTGGCCAGGGGCTTCTTTTTAACCCGGGAAAAAACCTATATTCGTAAGATAAAAGAGATTTTTATCGCCTGGCATATGGAACAGCTGCTCAGCAAAGAAGAAATTCTGGAGCTGTATCTGAATAAGGTCGAATTAGGTCACCGCTCGTTTGGGGTGGGCGCCGCCGCCCAGGTGTACTATGGCAAAACCTTGGATGAACTCACCCTGGCACAAACTGCGACCCTGGCAGGGTTGCCCAAGGCGCCTTCGGCGCTTAATCCGGTAAGCGGCCCCAAACGTTCGGTTGAGCGTCGGCGGGTGGTGCTGCTTAGAATGCTGGACGAAGGTTATATTACCCGGGCGCAGTTTGATGAAGCCGCGGCGGCCCCGGTTACCGCACGCAAGCATGGTGCAGAAATTGAGACGCAGGCGCCGTATCTGGCCGACCTGATTCATGCAGAAATGGTTAAGATTTATGGCAAGGAAGAAGCAGAAACCGGGGGCTACCAGGTCTATGCCACTGCGCCAACCGACCTGCAGCTTGCCGCCCGTCAGGCTGTGGTGTCAAATTTACACGATTACGACGAGCGTCACGGTTACCGGGGCCCGCTGCGGTATTTATGGGGGCCAGAAGCACAGGCTGCTGACGCCAGCGATACCGAGACACCACAACCTGAAACCGCACAACCTGACTCGGCGTCAGCTAGTAATGGCTTAGATCAGCATCGCCAGTGGAGCGAGGCCGACATGCTTGCGGTGTTACAAAAGGTTGAACAAATCGCCCCGCTGGTACCGGCTGTGGTTACCACGGTCGCTGAGCAAAGCGTGGAGGTGCTCAGTATAAATGGCAACCGCCATACCCTGAGCTGGGAAAATCTGGACTGGGCACGCCCCTATATTACGGATTCGAGACAGGGTGATGAGCCTGAGCAGGCCAGTGATATCCTGAGCCCGGGCGCCGTAATCTATATCCGCCAACATAATCAACAGTGGCGTCTGGCACAAATGCCGCAGGCCAGTGGCGCCCTGATTGCCCTTAATCCTGCCAACGGCGCCGTGCAGGCAGTAGTCGGGGGCTACAGTTTTTATCAAAGCCAGTTTAACCGCGCCACTCAGGCCAAACGGCAGGTGGGCTCAAATATCAAGCCATTTATTTATTCGGCGGCGTTAAACAGCGGCTACACCGTGGCCTCCATTATGAACGATGCGCCGATTAATCAATGGAACGAAGCCACGGGCGTGGCCTGGCGACCAAAAAATTCGCCACCTCAGTATGATGGCCCGATTCGGATGCGGGTGGCCTTGGGTAAATCCAAAAATGTGGTGTCGGTGCGTTTGTTACGGGGCGTGGGCTTGTATAAAACGGCAGAATATCTGGAGCGATTCGGTTTTGACAAGGAAGATATTCCCCGTGATGAAACCCTGGCTCTTGGCTCTGGCTCTCACACCCCGTTGGAGGTCGCACGGGGCATCGCCACGATTGCTAATGGCGGGTATTTAATCCAGCCACACTTTATCGACCGGGTGCTTGATGAACAGGGCACTATGCTGTGGCAAGCCGATCCGATGTGGGCTTGCGATCCCTGCGACACCGGCCAGCAGCGGCCGCAGGTTACTGACATGGATAAAGAAGAGCGCCTGGCTCAGGTGCTGGATGTGGAAGTGGCCACTGGCGATAGTCCTTTGCCAAAGCGGTCAGCACCGCAGGTGATCACGCCCCAAAATGCGTTTCTGGTGGCCGATATGATGCGTACCGGAGTTCAGGCAAATGGCAGCTGGAGCAAAAAAACCTACTGGATGGGCACCGGCTGGCGGGCTAAAAATCTGTTACAGCGCGATGATCTGGCGGGCAAAACCGGTACTACCAATGATTCACGGGATGCCTGGTTCTCCGGCTTCCAAAAAGATCTGGTGGTAACCGCCTGGGTAGGCTTTGATGATATGAATCGTAATCTGGGCCGGGCGACCCGTAACCAAAACCTGATTAACCGCAATCCTGAACGTTTCAATTGGATTGGCAATGCCATGATTGGCAGTGAAAGCGGTGCGCATGCCGCGCAACCCGCCTGGATCAGATTTATGGAGCAAGCGCTGGAAGGCGTGCCGGAAAAATTTGTTCCGGTGCCCGAGGACATGGTCCGGGTACGCATTGATCGTACCAGTGGCAAGTTGACCCGACGCACCGACCATACGACACTATTCGAGTACTTCGTAACGGGCACTGAGCCTACGGTCTATGTACTGGATGATCAGATAAAAGATCCGGCCCGGGAGGAAACGAAGAACGCTCCTGAGCCAGAGGAAATTTTTTAACTCGCTGCGTACCCTGCAGGCTCAGGCATGAAGTTGCCTGATCAAATAATTTTTCGGAAGAACAATGTCACAAGACGAAAACCGATATCTTTATATTCCCCATTCCGGCCCGTCATTGCTGGAAACCCCTTTGCTGAACAAAGGCAGTGCTTTTACTGCCAGAGAACGGGCCTCGTTTAACCTGACCGGGTTGCTGCCACCGCGCTTTGAAACCATTGAAGAGCAGGTAGAACGGGCCTATATGCAATATAGTTCGTTCGATGATCCTTTAAATAAACACATTTATTTGCGGGCGATTCAGGATAATAACGAAACCTTGTTTTACCGGCTGGTACAGCGTCATATAGAAGAAATGATGCCCATTATCTACACCCCTACCGTGGGGGATGCCTGTGAGCAATTTTCTGATATTTACCGCAGCTCGCGGGGCTTATTTGTTTCCTGGGAAGAGCGCCATCAGCTTGATGATATTGTTCGTAATGCTACCAAACGTAAAGTGAAAGTCATCGTGGTTACCGATGGTGAGCGGATCCTGGGCCTGGGTGACCAGGGTATAGGCGGCATGGGCATCCCCATTGGTAAATTGTCTTTGTACACTGCCTGCGGTGGCATTAGCCCGGCGTATACGTTACCGGTGATGCTGGATGTAGGCACCAATAATGAAAAGCTGCTCAATGATCCTATGTATATGGGCGCGCGTCATCCGCGTATTGGTCAGCAAGACTATGATGAATTCATCGATATGTTCATCAAGGCGGTGAAACGGCGCTGGCCAGAAGTCATGATTCAGTTCGAAGATTTTGCTCAGCCCAATGCGATGCCGATTCTGAGCCGTTATCGCGATAAAATCTGCTGTTTTAATGATGATATTCAGGGCACAGCGGCGGTAACACTGGGTACCATTCTGGCGGCTTGCCGTATGAAGAACCAGCAATTATCCGATATGAATGTGGTGTTTGTCGGTGCCGGGTCGGCAGGCTGTGGAATTGCCGAGATGCTGGTGCAGCAAATGTGCAAAGAAGGCCTAAGCGACGCCCAGGCCCGCCAACAGGTATTTATGGTCGACCGCTATGGGCTGGTGACTGATGGAATGGAAAATCTGCGTGATTTTCAGCAGCGGCTGGCAACCCGGTCCGAAACCATCTGTGACTGGTCGTACAGTGGCGAATACGCTTCCTTGCTGGATGTGGTTAATTGTGCCAAACCCGATATTCTGATTGGGGTGTCCGGTCAACCCGGCTTGTTCACCGAGCAGGTTATCCGGGCGATGAAAGCCAATTGTGAGCTCCCGATTATCTTTCCATTAAGCAACCCCTCCCGGCAGGTCGAGGCCCGCCCCGAGCAGGTGATCGAATGGACCGATGGGGAAGTGGTAATAGCGACCGGCAGCCCGTTTAAACCGGTGGAGTATAAGGGTAAAACGTACCCCATTGCCCAATGCAACAACAGTTATATTTTTCCGGGAATCGGACTTGGCGTGGTAGCAGCTAAAGCGCAGCTTATCAGTGATGAGATGCTGATGGCAGCCAGTAATGCGCTGGCATCTGCTTCACCCATGGCAAATCATGGTGGGGGGGCATTGCTGCCACCCTTAACCCAAATTGCCGATTTGAGCCGGCAGATAGCCCATGCCGTAGCCAGGGTGGCGATGGAACAGGACCTGGCCCTGGAGATGACCGAAGAGGCATTACAGGAAGCCATCAACCGGCATTTCTGGTCGCCCGAATACCGTCCCTATAAACGGGTAAGTATCTAGTTCGAGTCAGCAGCGCAGCAATCTTGCTGCGCTGCATGCTTCCTGCGCTGACCTTAATTACTCTGACCCCAAATATTTAGCGCGGCATGGGAATGTCGTCATTCTGCGACTCCTCTTACGACAAATTAACGGCTTACTGGCTACTTTTCTAAAAATCACTTCAAAAGAAATATCTTCATTACTCTATGTATTTAACATGATGAAATAAATAGATAATAATTTATCCTCACGAAGCTGAATTATTTTTCTAAACGGCTCACCGGGCCTTTTTCAGGGTATGTAACCTAGCTTTTTGGGCCTTATAAGCTTCGAATGCGTAGAAGCATCTTAATCAATAGTAAATTTGTGGTAGCGATGGTGCATATGCGTCTGGAGTGTGTAACCACAGAGTAACACTTTAACCCCCGGTTAATGTCAGGGTTTTTGTAACTTACTGTTTTATATGATCATTACTCTGCTGGCATAAAGGTTGATACGTAAAGAGTAATAAGGGTAATAAGGGTAACAAGGGTAACCAAGTGGGGATAAGGCGCGGCATCGCCGGTCACCTCACAATTTGCTGGTCAGCCGGATAATCATCAAGGGGTGTTATCAACGGCATATTGCCTGTGCTCCCAATTAGAGGCGAGTATGGGATGTGACCAGCGCTGAATCTTATTTTGTTAGTAGCGGTAACTGCTTTGAGTTATCCGTGCTGCTGACTAAAGCCAGTTTGCGGGCAATGGAAGGCTCGCTTTTTCATAACAAAAGCCTCCGTGATTGGAGGCTTTTTTTGTGGTTTTCCTGAGAAGCCCCACCATCGAAACCGAATCCAGCTATACTGCGTAAACATTGCTGTCCATTTGAATCGAGACAGGAGCTTTTATGAGCAAGCAGGACGAATACAAAGTACCGCGGGTGTGGGAATGGCAACAGGAAGACGGCAGCAAGTTTTCCAGTACCAATCGTCCGACCTCTGGCCCGACCCATGAACAGGCTCTGCCGGTGGGCGATCATGATCTGCAGCTATATTCTATGGCCACGCCCAATGGCCAGAAGGTCACAATTTTATTAGAGGAGCTGCTGGCGGCCGGAGTTAAAGAGGCGGAGTACGACGCCTGGCCTATTTCTATCGGTGATGGCGATCAATTTTCCTCAGGCTTTGTGCAGAACAATCCGAATTCTAAAATTCCGGCGATGATGGACTACAGTGTTAACCCCCATTGCGTTTGTTCGAGTCGGGTGCGATCATGCAGTATCTGGCCGAAAAATTTGATGCTTTTATCCCCGAAGATCCCATCGAGCGGACCGAATGTCGTAACTGGTTATTTTGGCAGGTGGGCTCAGCGCCATATCTGGGCGGCGGCTTTGGCCATTTTTATTCCTATGCGCCTTACGCAATGCAATATCCCATTGACCGTTTCACGCTGGAGATAAAGCGTCAGCTGGATGTCCTGGATAAGCATTTGTCATACAACACGTATATGGCCGGTGAACACTACTCGATTGCCGATATGGCAACCTGGCCATGGTATGGCAATCTGGTACTGGGCAAATTGTACGATGCTGCCGAGTTTTTACAGGTAGAAAACTACACCCACGTCCAGCGCTGGGCTCAGCAGATTTCTGAACGCAAAGCCGTTAAGCGGGGCGTGGTGGTAAATCGTTTCTGGGGCGAAGAAGCCAACCTGAAAGAGCGCCACAGCGCCAAAGATATCGACAAAGCCCTGAAATAACCTGCGGCTGGTTAGCAACATTAAGATCGTAGCCACGGTCTTACCAAAAACTCGCGCTGAGCTCTGGGCCCAGCGCGAGTTTTTGCTTGCAACCATGACTGATTGACGTACTCTTCGGCGATGTATTTTTTCATCCTGGTAAAAAGGTAGTAAGCCGCTGTGGATAAGCCCGTTACCCCCAACCCCTGGGGACTGACCCCGATATTATTTTTTGTTGCTCTGATTATCACCACGGGCGTGTTAACCCAGGATATTACCGCGATGCCGGTGCTGGTGGGCTTTATGATAGCAGCCGGCTATGCCTTGCTGTTAAATCCCAGGGATCAGCGTCTGGGCATTGGCGAAAAGGTCCAGTTGTTTTGTGAAGGGGGGGGTAACAAAAACATCATTTTGCTGGTCATGATTTTTTTGATGGCCGGTGCGTTTTATGCGCTTACCATTGATATCGGTGCCCGTGATGCCACCGTAAATCTGGCCCTGAATTTTGTACCTCAGGGGTGGATACTGCCCAGTTTATTCTTAATTTGCTGTTTTATCTCGTTTTCCATGGGTACGTCCATGGGGACCATTACTGCCTTATCCCCTATTGGTCTGGGTATCGCCCAAACACTGAATATTTCTGAACCGATGGCGCTGGGCATTGTGGTGAGTGGTGCCATGTTTGGCGATAATCTGTCCTTTGTGTCTGATACCACTATTGCCGCCACCCGCAGTCAGGGCGTCCGGCTGACCGATAAATTTAAAGCCAACTTGCTGGTGGTGCTGCCGGCCGCCCTTATCACTTTGCTGCTTTTGTTTAATGTGGATGCCGGTACCCCCGAGAGCCTGGCTTCAAGAGAGGTAGAGCTGATTAATATTCTGCCTTTTGTCATTATTGTGGGGTGTGCGCTGGCCGGACTCAATGTGGTGGTGGTACTGGCAATGGGTATTATCAGCGCGGCATTAACCGGTTTATACAACGAGGCGTTTTCGGTGCTGGGGCTTTTGCAAAGTGTGCAAAAAGGCATGGGCTGGATGCAAAATCTGGCATTGATAGCGGTGACCATCGGCGGCATTGTCGGCTTAATGACCGCCTACGGGGGCATCGCCTGGTTAATGCGGGCACTTACCGCCCGGGTGCGTTCTAAGCGCGGGGCGGAGCTCAGTATTGCCTCCCTGGTCAGTGTGCTGGACCTCAGTACCGCTAACAACACGATATCGATTGTGACTGCCGGCCCTATTGCCCGCAAGCTGGGTGAAAAATATCAGGCCGATCCACGGCGGCTGGCCAGCTTGCTGGATATTTTTTCCTGCGGCTTTCAGGGCCTGCTCCCCTATAGCCCCCAACTGTTAAGTGCGGCGGCCATTGCCGGCATTTCGCCACTGGAGATCACCTTTTATAGCTGGTATCCCATGTTAATACTTGTTTTTGGTTTGCTATCGGTGGCTCTTGGCTGGCCACGGTTTTCAGCCCCCGCCCGCGAAGCATTGTAATGGCAGCCCGGGGCTGTGCTACCGCCACAGGGTGGCAAAGCCCAGCCCGATAAACAGCGCGGCGGCGACCCGGTGAAGCTGTTTTACCGGTAGCTGCCGAAGCAGTTGTTCACCTAAAAAGATCACCGGTACATTAGCCACCAGCATCCCCACGGTAGTGCCCACGGTGACGAACATGATCTGATGATATTCGGCCCCCAGCAAGACCGTCGCCACCTGAGTTTTATCGCCCAGCTCGGCGACCGAAAATAAGATAAAGGTGGCACCAAAGGCCTCCAGTTTATCAAAGCGACCGGTGGTAGCTTCTGCTTTGTCCGGTACCAGCAGCCATGCCCCCACCAACATAAAACTCAGTGCCACCAGCCAGTTAGTAATATTCGGCGCAAATAAATTGCCCACATAACTGCCCAGCCAGGCCGACAGCCCATGATTTACCAGGGTGGCCAGCACGATACCGGTGATGAGTGCTCCACGTGCATTAAAGCGAGTGGCTAACAGTAAGGTCAGTAACTGGGTTTTGTCGCCGATTTCGGCCAGCGCGACGGTGATAACTGAGGTGGAAAAGGCATCCATAGATAGGGCTCGCGACAGGAAAGTGACAACCAAAGGCACATCATCACCGTCCTGTCTGTGCGGTGACAATTATACCCCAGGTCTTGCCGCTGTAAGCGCAAATAACTTTACAGTAAACACACCATGCACCTTGTGCGTGCAACTATGTTGATGTGCTCTCTTTGGGCGGATGCAAAACTAACACCCTCCACCAAGCCGGCTACTCCCCTGACGAAGTACCGAAATTATAATCGATGAAGCGCAGATTGACAAATTAAACCCCGCCGGTTGGGGGCAGCGGTCCGGTCACGCAATGGCGACCTAGGACGGCGTTCACATCATATGGGGAGAAGGATGCAGGTATTCGTCAAAAAAATTGGTGATCAGTGGCCATAATCGTTCGGCATGACGAGAGAAAAACCGCATATGGCCTATCTCATCAAGGCCAAAGGCCGATGGATACAAAATACAGCTACGGGCTCTGCTGCCCTGATACACCGCCATCATTTCCTTAAGGTTTTTACGATTGGCGATGGCATCGTCACTGGCAACAATCCATTTTGAGGGAATCGTCAAAGAGTCATAATTGTGCTGTTTGATTTGTTGTCCAAAGGCGGTTTTGACATAGCCCGAGCCATTGCACCACTGTTGCCACTGGCGGGCGACGCCTTTGGGTAACGGTTCGCCCATTCCGACCCACTGAGACTTGGTATGACCAAACAGCAGGTTCGACAGGGGAATAAACATATTCATGAAAAAATGCGCTTTAAGCCGGTATCTTTTTGGCATATTACGCAGCGAGCCCGAAGAGCTGCCGAAATTGATAAAGGCCGCCAGCTTATGGGCATTTGGCATCAGCCCCACCAGCTGGCCACCGGCACTGTGTCCTACCAGAAAATAGGGTTGCTCGGGATAAAATTGAATAAGCGCTTCTAACGCCGCTGGCATATCCTGCTGTCCCCAGCTGACCAGATCGGCCTTGCAGCATTTTAGCAAGGTATTCAATGACTCGCCGATACCGCGATTATCAAAGGTAAGCACCGCAAACCCCTGACGGTTCAAAAACTGGGCGAACGCGGTATAAAACTGGCGCTTTATGCCTGTGGCAGGCGCAATCAATACGGCACCTTTTAACGGCTCGGAAGGCCGAAACAACGTCGCTGACAAAACCTGGCCATCTTCACACGTAAGCGAGACAGGCTCTTGCATAAATAGTCCTCACAAAACATCACTGGGGTAAACGCTGCTGATTGGTTACATGCAGACGCATAGATCTACCAATAGACCGCGCAACTCGCTTAGAATTCCAGCCGAACTGAAATTGTTTTACCGGACAGGAGGGTTGTGGGTACCGAACCATACCCCTGTCTTTGCCCAGTGTACAGCAGATGTCAAACACGCAAAGCTAACTTTTTTCTCAAACGGTTAAGCCAGGAGTGCCGACACATTGCCAGGACGTTGGTCAGGGCGGCCCGCTGTCAGCATTATTCAACGGCCGGCGCAGGCACCTGGGCCTCGCAGTGATGCCAGTCCCGTTGTTTTAACTGTTCCAGCAGGGTTTGATTAAAAAACCGGGCATACACTTTGGCGACCGCGGCGTACTTCTCATAAGCGTAGGTGCCAGCCTCGTAACTGTCGTTAGACATTTCGCGGGTGCCAAAGCGGGTAACCAGACAGGCCGGTACCGAAGGGGTAGTGGTCGAGTTGCCGTCTCTGACCACAAAAAAACGAAAATCCCGCTTACCAAAGGCTTCATTGGCATAGTATTCGGGCATGCCCGACAGCAGCTTTTTCATTTTTTTGTCATTTGGCTGTTTTACATAGCTACAGCCGGAGATAATCAACAGCGCAAGTAGTGAACAGAGCCAGACCAGTGGGTGTTGTTTCATAGCACAAAGCCTCATCTAACAGGGAGGCGGCATTGTAACCTGATGCTCAAAGTCCTGCTATCGCAGATCCAAAGTAAACACTTTGGAGCCGCGCTGAAAATTGTAAAGCTGTTGTTTGGCCGCCGGCAATGCCTCAATCCCCGCGGGTACGAAACCTTGCTCCAAAAACCAGTGAGCGGTGAGGGTAGTGAGCACAAACAAGGTGTCGATATGATTAGTGCGGGCCTGAGCAATAATCTGCTCTAAAATACGCTCGCCGCGGTTTTTACCACGATAATCAGGATGGGTGGCCACACACGCCAGCTCTGCGCAGGCGTCGTCGGGATACTCATAAACGGCGGCGCAGGCAATGATGGTACCGTCGCGAACAATCACCACAAACTGATCAATTTCGTTTTCAAGGCGCTCCCGCGAGCGCTTGACCAGCGCCCCACTTTGCTCCAGTGGTTTGATCAGGCTCAAAATGCCACCCACATCGTCAATAGTGGCGCTGCGCAGCTGCTCGTAATGATGCTCCAGCACCAGCGAGCCGGTGCCATCGCGGGTAAATAGCTCGTGCAGCAAGGCGCCATCCGTCTCATAACTGATGCAATGCGCGCGGGGAATGCCCGCGGCGACGCTGGTGGTTAAAGCTTTGAGCACCGACGGCTCGGTGGTGATTTGTTGCTGCGCGATTAAATTTTCTAACGCGGGGCGCTCAATGGTTCTGAGTAATTTTCCAGAACGGTGATATACGCCGGCCTGATGCGAAAACACAATCATTTTATCGGCTTTAAGCGCAATCGCGGCCTGGGTAGCCACATCTTCATGGGACAAATTGAACACCTCACCGGTAGGTGAGTAGCCGGTCGGCGACAACAACACAATAGAGCCATCACTGAGATGATCATTAATGCCGGTGGTATCAATCCGGCGTACCAGTCCGGTATTCTCAAAGTCAGTGCCATCGCGCACGCCCATGGGCTTGGCGACCACCAGGTTACCAGAGCACACCCGAATCTGCGCGCCGTGCATGGGAGAATTAGCCAGACCCATGGTCAGCAGCGCTTCAATATGTGAACGCACCGACCCGGCGGCATCCTTAACACACTCCAGGGTTTGTTTGTCGGTGATGCGAATATCATTGGCAAAGCGGCTTTCCACCTGGCGCAAAGTCACCCGCTCATCAATCTGAGGCCGGGCGCCATGCACCAGTACCAGGCGCACGCCCAGGCTGGCTAACAGCGCAATATCATGAATAATATTGGCAAAGTTGGCCTGCTCGATAGCTTCGCCGCCAAACATCAGTACAAAGGTTTTACCCCGATGCGCATTGATGTAAGGCAGCGAGCTGCGAAATAAGGTAATGCCGTCTTGTGGATTGAGCCCCATCGGGATTACGACTCCTGCGTGTCCAAAGTTTCAAGCTCGCGGTAGAGCGCTTCAATAACGGTCTGCGTACTGGTGCCGCCCAGAATATTGCGTTTATTGATGCCATACTCCAGTTGCAACACCGGATACACATCCTCCTGAATTTTGTCACAAATGGCTTGCAGTTCAGCAAGAGGAAGATCTTCAATGGGGCATTTTGCCTCAATCGCGGCCAGCACCACTTTACCGGCAATATCATGACCGGTTCGAAACGGAATGCCTTTTTCTACCAGGTAATCTGCCAGTTCGGTGGCATTCGCATAGCCCTGGGCAGCGGCTTCCCGACAACGCGCCTCATTCAGGCTAAGAGAGTCCAGTACCTCGCTGGCGATACACAAACAACAGTGCCACTGGTTCACCGCATCGATGGCGCCTTCTTTGTCTTCCTGCATATCTTTATTGTAAGCCAGCGGCAGGCCCTTCATAGTGACCAGCAGGGCCTGCAGCGAGCCAAAGACCCGACCGCATTTACCACGCATCAGCTCCAGCGCATCCGGGTTCTTCTTCTGGGGCATCAGTGATGATCCGGAGGTGACTGCATCGCCCAGCTGTAAAAAACCGGCTTCACCGGAATTATAAAAAATAAGATCTTCGGCCATGCGGGAAATATGCATCATGCTGGTACTGGCGCTGAACAATAGTTCCAGTACAAAATCCCGGTCGGAAACCGCATCCAGGCTATTCAGACAGGGGCTGGCAAAGCCAAGCTGCTGGGCGATATCCTGGCGATCTACCGGGTAGGTGGTCCCAGCCAGCGCGCCACTGCCCAGCGGACACTGGTTCATGCGCGCAGCCAGGTCATCCAGCCGGGAGATATCCCGCTTGAACATCTCGACATACGCCAGCGCCCAATGGGCAAACATTATGGGCTGGGCCCGTTGCAGGTGGGTATAGCCGGGGATAATGGCCTGCTGGTGACGATTCGCGGTCTGCAAAAGTGAACGAATCAGCGCATACAGATCCTGTTTTAACGAGGCGACATGTTCACGCACCCATAACCGAAAATCGGTGGCCACCTGGTCGTTGCGGCTGCGCCCGGTGTGCAGCTTGCGGCCCACATCTCCTAGTTTGTCGATAAGCGCGGCCTCCACAAAGCTGTGGATGTCCTCTTCGCTGGAAGCGGCAAAGTCGAGCTCACCGGCTTCGGCCTGTTGCTGCAACTTCGTTAATGCTGCTTCCAGCTGGGCCTGCTCATCGGCGCTCAGGACCCCGGCTTTGTGTAATGCCCGGGACCAGACGACGGACCCTTGCAGATCCTGCACCGCCATCACCTGGTCAAAGGGCAGGGAATCATTGACCTGCCTGAACATACTGCTGCTGCCGGCCGCAAACCGGCCTCCCCATAATGCCATATCGGTGCTCCTTATTTGGTTTGCGCTTTCAGCGCTTCAATCCGGCTGGATAAACTGAATAACCGGATAAACCCTTCGGCATGTTTCTGGTCATAAACATCATCCGCGCCAAAGGTGGCGAAATCCTCAGAATACAGGCTGTTTACCGAGCGCCGCTGCGTCACAGTAGCCTGACCTTTGTACAGTTTCACCACAATATCGCCGGTGACCTTTTGGGCAAAGGAAGCGGCGCCGGCTAACAGGGCATCATTAAGGGCGGTAAACCAGCGACCATCGTACATTACATGGGAAAATTCCAGCCCCAGTTGTTCACGGTATTTGATGGCCGCTTTGTCCAGTACCATGGTTTCCAGCGCTTTGTAGGCTTTCATCAGAACGGTTCCGCCGGGGGTTTCATAGCAGCCTCTGGATTTCATTCCCACTAACCGGTTCTCGACAATATCAATCCGGCCGACCCCATGAACGCCAGCCAGCTGATTAAGCTGAACCAAAGCTTCGTAGGGCGATAGTGTGGTGTCATTGACCCTGACCAGTTTGCCCTGTTCAAAGCTTAGCTGGATATACTCGGGCTGGTCAGGGGCATCCTCCGGATCCACGGTCATGGTCCAGACCTGTTTGGACGGTTGCTGCCAGGGATCTTCAAGCTCGCCGCCTTCATGAGAAATATGCCAGGCATTGGCGTCCCGGCTGTAAATTTTGGTGGCAGACGCACTGGTGGCAATGTTGCGGCTGGCCAGATAGTCGAGCAAGTCTTCACGCGACACCATCTCCCACTCACGCCAGGGGGCAATAACCTGAAGATCAGGGGCCAGGGCGGCAAAGGCGCTTTCAAAACGAACCTGGTCATTGCCCTTACCGGTGCAGCCATGGCTTAACGCATCCGCGCCCACTTTCCGGGCAATCTCGACCTGGGCTTTGGCAATGACGGGCCGCGCCATAGAGGTGCCCAGCAAATATTCCCCTTCATACACCGCGCCGGTAGTGATGGTCGGGTAAATATAATCGCGCACAAACTCTTCTTTTAAATCGACGATATAGCATTCGCTGGCGCCTGAAGCGATGGCTTTGTCGTGCAGACCTTCCAGTTCTTCGTCACCCTGGCCAACATCGGCGGCAAAGGCGACTACCTCAGCGCCGTAATTTTCTTTTAGCCAGGGGATAATGGCCGAGGTATCCAGTCCGCCAGAATAGGCCAGTACAATTTTTTTCACATTTTGCATAGTTTTAATCCTCGTTATGCGCCTAAAAGATGAGTAAGAATGGCATTTTGACCGTGCATCCGGTTTTCTGCCTGACGCATTAGTAGCGACTGCTCACCGTCGATGAGCGTGCCGCTGATTTCTAAGTCACGGTGCGCCGGCTGGCAATGCAGCACATATTGCGCGCCGGTGGTTGTCATCAGCGTTTCGTTAACCTGATATGGCATAAATTTTTCTTTAATGGTGGCAAGCGGGGTGGTGTCGCCCATCGACAACCAGGTATCGGTATATACGACATCAGCGCCACTGGCATCACTGACCTGGGTGGTTTCGCTGATGCGCGCACCGGTGGCCTCACCAATGGCTTTGGCTTTAGCAATGATTTGCGGATCGGCCGCATGGCCCGGAGGCGTCACCACCACCTGGTGGCAGCCCAGCAGCGCACCGGTCAGCACCAATGAATGGGTGACATTATTGCCATCGCCCACGTAGGCTAGGGTCAGGCCGCTGACTTTGCCAAAGGTTTCATACAGCGTCAGGTAGTCAGCCAGGGCCTGGCACGGGTGATACTTGTCGCATAAGGCATTAACGACCGGGATCCGGGCCGCATCGGCGAATTGTTCTAACGTACTGTGTGAATTGACCCGGGCCACAATCGCGTCGGCCCAGCAGGCCAGATTGGCCGCCATATCTTTAGCATCTTCCCGTCCGGCCAGGTTGCCGGCCTGGCAGTCAAGATACACCATGTGACCGCCCAATTTGTTAATACCGATATCAAAGCTGACCCGGGTGCGCAGCGAGGGCTTTTCAAAAACCGCGGCGACTGACTTACCGGCCAGTACGCTGGCATACGCCGCCGGGGTTTGCTTAATGGTATGGGCCAGCTCCAGCAACTCTTGCATGGCGGTGGGTGTCCAGTCAGCAAAGGTGAGTAAATCCTGTTTCATAGGGGAGGCTCCTGAGTCGGCGCGACCGGCATAACCCGGGTGCCGCCTGAATGTGCAAGTAAAGAAGAAAGGTTGGCCTGCCAACTGCCAATAATGACCGGCCGTTGCAGGGTCGTGGCCGCCTGCAGCGCCGCACTGGTTTTGACAGCCATACCATCGGTAATGGTATGGCTGCTGACCAGCGCCTCAATATGGGAGTGATCCAGCGTTGCCAGCACCTGGCCGGTAGCATCCATCACCCCATCAACATCAGATAACAGCAACAACTCGGCCTGCAGTAACTGGGCAACAACGGTGGCAGCTTCATCAGCATTGATATTGAGCAAGCGACCGGTAGCGTCGCTGCCAATGGAGCTGATAATGGGCAGATAATCCTGTACCAGTAGTGTTTTTAACAAGGTGCTGTCGCCGGGCGCCGGGCTTCCCACGGCGCCGTATTCAATAGCTTTGCCAGCACAGGTCACCAGGTTGCCATCTAATAATGACAGGCCAACCGGGGTCAGCTTGTGGGCGATGGCCGCGGCGCACAGCATTTTATTGGCCGTGCCGGCCAGGGCGCCACAGACATACGGCATATGTTCATCGGGGGTGATCCGCAGACCATTGAGTTTGGAACTGGTCAGAGATAACTTTGCCATCAGGCTTTCCACCACCGGCCCACCGCCGTGCACTAATACGACCGGGCGTGTTGCCGATAGCGCATTGATATGCTGAAACAATATTGCGGTGGCAGAGGGGTTGTCTAACAAAGCGCCGCCCACCTTTATCACCACAGGGTGGTTTCTCATAATGGTATCAGTCCTTTTGCAGCAGGCTGGCCAATCATCAGGTTCAGACATTGAATCGCCTGAGAGGCCGCGCCTTTCATCACATTATCAATTGCAGCCGAGATCACGGCGTAGCCGCTTTCCGGGTCGGCTTTAAAGTGTAGATCAACAAAGGGGGTATGTACGACATCATCCAGTTTAGGCCAGCTGTTTCTTAAGCGTACCAGCGGATGGTCCTGATAAGCCTGTTGATAGGCCTGTTGCAGCATCGCCGCGCCCACACCGTTGGCAAGTTTGACGGTGATGGTGGCCAGGATGCCGCGTTTAAAATTACCCAAATGGGGCGTAAAAATGACCGGTACCCCGCAATAGGCTTCAATTTCAGGTGTATGCCGATGACCCAGCACCCCATAGGACTGTAAACTGACTTCACAAAAGCTATTGGCGAGCGCTGCTTTACGTCCCGCGCCGCTGACCCCTGACACCGCATTGATCACAGGCCGGTGCGCCGGGTCTAACAAATTCTGGGCGGTCAACGGTTTCAGCGCACACAACGAGGCCGTAGGGTAGCAACCGGGTACCGCTACCACATTGGCCTTGCTGATTTTTTGCGGATACCATTCTGCCAGTCCGTACACCGTTTTGGATAACGCCTCGGGACTGGTGTGCGCAAACCCATAGTATTGCTCAAATGCCTGGATGTCCTGCAGCCGGAAAGCGCCGGATAAATCCAGCACCCTGGCCTTGCCACCACTAAGCTGATCCATCCACTGATGACTGGCTTCGTGAGGCGTGGCCAGAAATATAATATCCATGGTGTCAGCCAGCATCGCCAGCGACGCCTCATCGAGAGCTTCCAGCGTGAGACGGGATGACGCTAATCGTCCGTGCAGAGTGCCTATGGGTTTGCCCGCGTCGGCGCTGGCGGCGGATACGAATACCCGGTTTAACTGAACCTCACTATGGCCGAGTAACAACTCAACCAATTGTGCGCCAGTGTAACCACTGGCGCCAATAACACAGACATCCAACATAATATTCACTAAGTGTAGGTAAAAAATAAGAAAATACACTTTTTAACCTTGCTGCCGAATTCACCGTAAAAATTCTCGAGTCTGAACAAGGTTAAAAGTGCGCTAGCGCGTGCTGTTTAAGAAGAAAGCCACTATCGTCGCTGACGGTGAGACATCGCGTAGCCAGGGGTGGGAGAGTCAGGCTGTTTTGTGCAAGCAGCGCGGTACTGCACGGGTTGATGATGAATTACCATAAGTATGCTCTGCCTCCACCTTAAAATTGTTTCGATTAAACTCAAATTCTCGCCCCATGTCGCCGGGCGTTGAATAACAATGGAAGCTAGTTTACAGATATAGAATAATTATTCAATATAAATGTATAAATATCTCATCGGATGTCTTTACTATCTGTTTTGTAATGATTTGGGTATACACTCGGAGGGTTTGTTACCTGAGCTTGCTGTATTGACAAAAAATAAAGAGGAATTTGAATCATGCAACCCAAAACTCTGGCGCTGGTGGCCCACGATCATAAAAAAAATGCATTACTTAACTGGGTTAAGGCGCATCAGCCGACGCTGCAGCAATGCAAGCTGGTCGCGACCGGCACCACCGGGGCGATGTTGTCAGAACACACCGGGCTCGCCATTACCCGTTATCAAAGCGGGCCGCTGGGCGGCGATCAGCAAATCGGCGCACTTATTGCTGAAGGCAGTCTGGATGCATTATTCTTTTTTTGGGATCCCCTGAATCCGGCCCCCCACGACCCTGATGTTAAAGCCCTGCTAAGGTTATGTTCGGTGTGGAATGTGCCGGTCGCCTGTAACGAAGCCACCGCCGATATGCTGGTGACCTCACCCCTGTTTTTATCCGCTGATTATCAGGTTCAAAAGCCTCAATACTGAAAGCCTGCACAGCAATTACAGGCCATCAGCGGGAGTGATTCAGTAGTGATTCAGTAGTGATCAGTGGCTAGTTACGATGATAACGGGGGCCTCTATTTTCTGGCTGGGGGCGAAGCTTCGAAAATGCTTTTAGCTCCTGCAGTTGGCTATCGCTTAACATTGCTGCCAGAGCATCTTTATGACCCCGCTGCTCAAGCTTTCGGTCAACCAGAGCTTGCTCAAATTGTTCCGCTATGGTCCGCCAGGTGTCTTCATCAAATTCCGGCGCATAGATGATTGCGCGTTCGCGCAAACGTAGCGCATGCAGTTGTTGTGCGTCTTGCTGGCGCTGGGCATGCTGTTGTATCAAAAGAGTGGTCAATTCGGATCGTTGGCTTTGCTCTAAATCCAGTAAGTCGAGGGCGAAGGGAAGCTCAAAACTCTCCGGTTCTGGACGCATATTCTGATGTTTTATCTCGCGATCTAGCACTTTGGCAAGTAGCTGCTGGCGCTGCGCATCATTTAGCACCTGAAAAATAGCGTGTTTAGCTTTGGCGTAACTGAGCCGTTTTTCCTGGGCTGCTTCAAAGCGCTTTTCTACCATGGCAATGATGTCGTTTTCCTCCAGCCCGGCTTGACGATTATGCCGGCGGGATTTATCGCCTTTACCCGTGGCCGTCGTATCGGTCTGAAGCGTTTGAAGAATCAGGCGGACATCTTGCTTTTGGGTGGCATTTAAATCCAGCGTTTGTAGCTGTCTGAATATGGGCTGAAACTCTGCGTGAAAAGCAGTGTTGTGATGGCCGGAACCAGGCTTGGCAAAAACCGCTCCTGATGTAAGTAAGCTGGTTAGCAGAATTATCGAAATACGCTTTTTCATAGTAAGACTCTGTTGGTAAGGACGAGAGTAAGTGTACTTTGGACTCTTGCAAAGGTGGGTATAGACAGTGTAAAGCTTGTGTAAAGATAGCCGCGGGTGATTGCACTGCTTTATTACCCGGGTAAGCTATGCTGGTACTTTCAGCCAGTATTAACGTAAATCCCAAGAGGCCCTAGTGACCAGCTCTGCCCCCGACAGCATTAAACGCGCTATTCTTATCATCGACGATGACACGGAACTTACCGACATGCTAGCCAGCTATCTGGGTGCGTGTGGGTATACGGTGACTATTGCTGATAACGGTCGTAAAGGCTTGGAAGTGGCCACCAGCGGGGGCGTGTTTGATTTGATTCTGCTGGATGTAATGATGCCGGAAATGGACGGCTTCGATGTCCTTAAAAATCTTCGAAAGACCCTACTCACGCCGGTACTTATGCTTACTGCCCGCGGCGACGATTATGATCGGATACTGGGGCTTGAATTGGGGGCGGATGATTATCTGCCTAAACCCTTTAACCATCGGGAACTGGCAGCGCGTATTAAAGCCATTTTACGGCGGCTGGAGCTCACCGTGAGCGCCGCTCAACAGCAGGATCTGCAGGTGCATGGACTCAGACTGTCGGTAGCCCGCCAGCATGTCAGCTGTGACGGCCAGCAAGTGACGTTAACCGGCACTGAGTTTTCTATTTTACATCTGTTAATGCTGAGTGCCGGTCAGCTGGTCACCAAGAATGAGATTTCAGAAAAAGTGCTGGGGAAGAAGATGATGACCTTTGATCGCAGTATTGATATGCATGTCAGCAATCTTCGAAAAAAAATCGCGGCCGTAGATGCAGTGGAAAGAATCAAAACCATACGCGGCTCAGGCTACATGCTGCTTATAGGGTAATGCGTGAATATTCGTTTTTTAAATCCGGCACGCCATCTGGTAGGTCGGCTGTTTTTGTGGTTTTGGCTTACCGCCCTGGCAACGGCGGGGCTGGCGGTGTGGGTAAGCAAGCTCACCGAAGACAACATTGAAATTACCCCGGTATCACCACGGTACAGCCAGCTGCTGGCGCAGTTGGTTAACAGACTGGAGCGAGAGGCGGGGCCCAGTAGCGAGCCCAGTATCGAGCTTCAAAGAAGGTTGAGCCGGCTTAGCCGAAAGCTGCCACTGCGATTAATTGCCGTAGGTACGCAGACCGGCAATGTTATCCGGGCCGATAAATCAATGCTGCCCCGGGGGGCGGAAAAACACCTGCACAGTGTCATCCGGCACACCTCGCCCATTGTCATTAAACAGCACAACTTTGCACTGATTGGCCCGCAGGCCTTTATTTACCAGAGGCAGCCCTATGCGTTGTTTCTGACACAGCGGGAACCGCCAGCCAAGCCCCGGAACCTGTTGGTGGGACTCATTGTAATCGGGGTGGTAGTAAGTATGCTTTTGTCATACTGGTTTGCCCGGACCCTGGTTAAACCTATACAACAACTACGCCAGGCCAGTAAAAAGCTGGCGAACGGCGACTGGCAGGCCCGGGCCTGGGAACCGTCAAAGCGGGCGGATGAATTAGGGGCGCTGGCGCGGGATTTCAACGAGATGGCGGCGCAACTGGAAACCTCGTGGCGCGGCCAAAAACGGCTGCTGGGCGATATTTCGCACGAGTTACGTTCGCCGTTAACGCGGCTGCAGATGGCGTTAGGGCTGGCCCATCAGCAACATGTCAGTGCCCCTACGCTGGCGCGAATTGAGCGTGAAGCCAACAATATGGAAGCCCTCATCAGCCAGCTTTTGAGTATTACCCGCGCCGAGGCTGCCCCCGCGAAAATGGTTACGGTAACGGTGGAGGCCCTGTTAGGTCAGCTTGGCCAGGATGCTCAGTTTGAAGCCGAAGCCAGCGGAAAAAGCCTGGAATACAGCAAATTACCCTCACAGGAAGTAGCAGCAGATGGGCCGTTACTGTGTAGCGCCGTAGAAAATGTACTTCGCAATGCCATCCGCTATGCCCACAGCTGCATCTGGATGCGTATAGAGATGCAGCCGGATTACTGGCAAATTGTGATTGAAGATGACGGCCAGGGCTTATCCGAAGCACAGTATGAGCAAATATTTACACCGTTTTACCGGGCCTCGCTGGCCCGTGATCGAGACTCCGGTGGCGCAGGGCTGGGGCTGGCCATCGCCAAAGCGGCGGTGATAGCTCACCGGGGGACCATAACCGCGGGTTCGAGTTTACGCGGTGGGCTAAAAGTCATATTGTACTTTCCTTTGACAGACCAGGTAGATAATTAGCAGGCATGATTGCTCTATTCAGCGAAGATGAATTAATCAGCAGATTTGAAGATCAAATAGAACCATTTTGGGACACGGCTGTGACCACCGGTCAGTTTATCGGTAAGCATGACGTACCGGTGCATTATGCCTGGTGTGTCCCTGAGCATGCCACCCACAGTGTCTTGATCAGTTCAGGTCGTATCGAGTCATTACTGAAATACAAAGAAGTGATGTACGATTTGTATCGCCAGGGGTTTGCAGTGTTTATTCTGGATCACCGGGGGCAGGGACTTTCGGGACGAATGACCGACAACCCGCATCATGGCTATGTGGTCAGCTTTACCGACTATGTTGACGATATGCTGACATTTTGTACCCGGATAGTGCATCCGAATCAGCACGGCAGACTGAGCTTGCTGTGTCATTCGATGGGCAGCGCCATTGGCGCACTGGTGATTCTGCGCCAGCCTGACTGGTTTCACAAAGCGGTGTTTTGCTCGCCCATGTTTGGAATACGTCCGGCTTTACCCACCCCGGTGGCAAAAGGGCTGCTATGGCTGGGAAAACGCCGGGATACCCGGGCGGGGGTGGTGACTGATTATTTTTTCGGGCAACAGGATTATCAGGCGATCCCGTTTGCAACCAACAAGCTTACCCATAGCCGGGTGCGCTACCAGCTGTTTCGACAGGTGTATGCGGCCCAGCCTGACATTCAGCTGGGCGGCGTGACCACCGACTGGCTTGCGGCAGCCCATGAGGCCATGGCCGTTATCGAGCAACAGGCGCCGCAATTAAATCTGCCGTGTCTGATTTTTTCAGCCGGTGCCGACAAGGTGGTGGATAACCGCGCTCAGGCCCGGATAGCCAGGCATTTGCCTGACTGTCATTGGGTGGTAATTGACGGCGCTGCTCACGAGTTGTTGATTGAAGCGGATGAATATCGCACGCCGGTTATGCAGCAACTGTGTGCCTTTATGCAGGCCGATACTCACAAAACTTGCCCGTAGCCGGCTTTGGTTCTATCCTGAGCGGCTGATTATGCTTAGCGGCTTTGTGATATTCCTATGATTGATATTGTTTTATACCAGCCAGAAATCCCACCTAACACCGGCAATATTATCCGGCTATGCGCCAACAGCGGGTTCGCCCTGCACCTGATTGAACCTTTAGGGTTTGACTGGGATGACAAACGGGTGCGGCGGGCCGGGCTGGATTATCATGAATTTGCCCAGGTTAAACGCCACCCCAGCCTGGAAGCCTATATGCAAAGTGAACAGCCAAAGCGGGTACTCGCCTGTACCACCAAAGGCCGGGCGTTTCACAGTGAAGTTGTTTACCAGCTGGGGGATGCTTTGGTGTTTGGCCCGGAAACCCGAGGGCTGCCGGACGAGGTCATTGACTCGCTCCCCCCAGAGCAGCGGGTGCGCATTCCCATGCTGCCAGACAGTCGCAGTATGAATTTATCCAACGCCGTATCGGTGTTTGTGTACGAAAGCTGGCGTCAGTTTGGGTACCCCGGCGCCCGGTAAATGCGATAAATCTAATTAAATGCAATTGATAACCATTCTTATTTACATTTGTCGGTGATCTGGTTAAGCTACGGCTGGAACTGTGGCCAACCGGATAGCATAACCATGACAAATGTATCTTCTTTAGTATCAACGGGCGCTTTAGAGTCTGTGCGCCCTTATGTCTATGCCCGGGATGAAACAACCTATCGGGCCCCAGAGTGCTCCCCCAATCAGCCCTTCGGCAGCAGTACCAATGTAGCTTTGCCGGGCAATAAGACCGGTCAGCGTTAATTATAAGGAGCACAGCATGGCTATTTATTCGGCATTGCTCTGTTGTAGTCTGGGCGCCGGCTCGTTGTATATTGGCTGGCGCCAAAGTAAGCGCTGGCTTGGTGGCCTCGCGGTATTATGCTGGCTGGCCTCGATGATGTTGTTTGATTACACCACCGGCTGGCAATACGCGCTGGTATACACCTTGTTTTTGCCGGCAATTCTGGTTTGGATGGCGATCATTTACCAGGCCACCACCAAGCCGCTGCAGCGGCAGCTACCCAGACCCAGAGCACTGGATACAAGTCTGCGGCGAACAGGCAATAACCTGTTGATTGCGGCCGTGGTGCTGGTGGCAGAATTACTGTTTAGCCTGGTAATCTGTCTGGCGATCGCCCGTTTGCTGCCAATAGCCTACAGTGGGCAGCTGGCACTGTGTATTGTGCTTCAGCCGGTGCTATGGGCGCTTATGGCGTATCACTTTCTGGCCATCGGGCAGTCACTGCGTATCCTGGCTTTCCATTCTACCCTGGCGCTGGTCTTTGGCGCACTCTTATTGTTGTAGATTTTATGTCGTTATTTGCACGTCAACCTGCGCTCAACGCCCATCGCTGGATGGGTATCTTTTTAGGTGGCTTACTGTTTTTGGTGTGTTTATCCGGAACATTAGTGGTCTTTAACCAGGAGTTTGAGCGTTGGGAACAAGCCGATATCCCGGAGTTCAATGGGGTTACACCGGTTGCGGTGGGACGTGCCGTAGAGCAGTTTGTAAAACGCTACCCACAGGCAACGGAACATTATCATGTGGTCTTCCCCAGCTCCGGCATCCCGCGACTGGTGGTGGAAAATGATCACAAGGCATGGTTTGCCAATCACCAAGGCAGGCTATTAGAAGCGGAGCAATTCCCCTGGTCAAAAATGCTGGTGGATATGCACTATTACCTGCATCTGCCTTCCACCTGGGGCTGTTAGTGGTTAGCGCCTTAGGCGCCATCATCTGTGCGCTGGTGGTCAGTGGCTTTATTGCCCACAAACGGCTGGCCAAAGATGCTTTTAAATGGCGCCGGGGCGGTACCGGGCAGCCTGGGCGTATTGATCTGCACAATCGCTTTGGCGTGTGGGCGTCACCCTTTCATCTGATGATTGGTATTACCGGTACCTATTTTGGTATGGCGGGTATTGTGCTTACCTTAGTGGCACAGCTGGATACCCAGGGCGATCGACAAGCGGTAATGGATAAAATCTTTACCCCGGAACCGGTGCTGGAGCAGCCTTTAGGCCCGCCCGATATTACCACGGCGCTGCGCCGGTTTAATGAAATGGAAACCGGACACGCACCCATCTTTCTCACCGTGCATGATGTCGGGACGCCCCAGCAGTTTATTGAAATTTATGCCCAGGTACCGGACCAGCTGATTTATTCCGAAAACTACCGGTTTGACTCCAATGGCGATTTTTTGGGTACTGGCGGTTATGAAAATGGCCCCTGGGGCAAGAAACTTATTTATTCACTATACCGGCTGCACTTTGGCGACTTTGCTGGCTGGCCGGTGAAGCTGTTGTATTTTGTACTGGGGTTAATGCTGACCGCACTGTGTGTGTCGGGGATGGATATCTGGCTGGAAAAGCAAGGCCGCCCGGCACGGCTGAACCGCCTGTGGCAGGGCTTTGTCTGGGGCAGCATCAGTGCCCTGGCCATCACTGCCGCCATCACCCTGTGGGTGCCGCTATCGGCCTATCTGGCCTTTTGGGGGCTGCTGATACTCGCCTGTGCCCTAAGTGCTGTGTGGATGAAAATGGACCGATATTATTGGCTGGTTATCAGTGCAGTGTGTTGTTTGGGGCTATTGCTTGTGCATACCGCAAAATATGGGGAGCAGGCCTGGAGCCAGGCTGGCTGGCCAGTGAATAGCCTGTTGCTGGTGTTTATCCTGTGGTGTGGCTGGAATGCGCACCTGCACAGAAAAGTGAAAAAATTAACGCAATAAAAAACTGGCAGACCTTGATAAGCGTCTGCCAGTTATGTTTTAGCACTTATTACTCAATGCGTATTTTCTGACAGGGATGGCTTAGCTCTCGTTTTTAAGCGAGCGGCCAAGTAATGCCAGCGCAGCGTCTCTGGGCGGCTTGCCTTCGTACAGCACGGCAAAGATTTGTTCGCAAATAGGCATCTCCACACCGACCCGGGCTGCCAGGGTGTGCACTTCCTCGGTATTACGAAAGCCTTCGACCACCTGGCCGATCTCGGCAATGGCCTCATCGACCTGTTTTCCCGCACCCAGTGCCAGCCCAAAGCGGCGATTGCGAGACTGGTTATCCGTGCAGGTTAAGACAAGATCGCCCAACCCGGCCATGCCCATAAAGGTTTCAGGCTGGGCCCCGAGTTTAACCCCCAGCCGCGTCAGTTCAGCCAGACCACGGGTGATTAAAGCGGTACGGGCGTTGGCACCAAAACCCAGACCGTCAGCTAACCCAGCGCCAATCGCAATCACATTTTTGACCGCGCCCCCTAATTGCACACCAATAAAATCGGGATTTTTGTAAACCCGAAAGGTTTTACTGCAATGCAATTTTGCGGCAAAGCTATCAATCAATGCTTCATCGTGGGAGGACAGGGAAATAGCGGTAGGTAAACCAGCGACCATTTCTTTGGCAAAGGTCGGGCCGGAGAGCACGGCGAGGGGATAGCTATCCCCCAGTACGTCCAGTGCCACCTCACGTAATAACCGACCGCTGCCGGGCTCCAGCCCTTTGGTGGCCCAAATGATGCGGTGCTCTGGCTGCAGCAACGGCTGCAATGTCTCCAGCATGGCTTTAAAGCCATGGCTGGGCACCACAATCAGAATATCACGACTGCGCGCCACCGCCTGGGCCAGCTCCGGTACAATTTCCAGTGCCTCAGGAAAACGGGCACCGGGCAGATACCGGGCATTTTCACGCTGGCTTTCCAGTTGCGCCATGTGCTCGGCGTCTCGGCCCCACAAGAGCGTTGACTGACCATTGCGGGCTAAACAGAACGCCAGTGCGGTGCCGTAAGACCCGGCTCCAAGTACGGTGGTCGAGTTGGTCAGCGCAGTCATAGACATTTACGCATCAAGATTTTGTTGCTGACCTTCTTCTTGCTGAGCACGCTTTTGCATGTATGCAGCGAAGATCGCATCAAAATTAACCGGCGCCAGGTTCAGCGGCGGGAAGGTACCACGGTTAACCAGATTAGAAATGGTTTCGCGGGCGTAGGGGAACAGTACATTCGGACAGTAAGAACCCAGCATATGTGCTTTGTTCTGATCAGGCATTTCACCCAGGGCGAAAATCCCGGCCTGTTGTACTTCACACAAGAATGCGGTTTCTTCGCCCATCGTGGCGGTAACCGTCACTGACAATACCACCTCAAAAACATGTTCTTCCAACTGAGCGGTCTTGGTGTCCAGATCCAATTTAATCTCTGGTTTCCACTCTTTAGTGAAAATTGCCGGGGCATTAGGCGACTCAAACGAAATATCTTTGGTGTAGATACGCTGGATATTAAATTGAGTGCCCTGTTGTGCATTGCTTGCGCCATTTGCTTGATTTTCTTCAGCCATGTTACTTCCTAGTTATCGTTATTTATACCGGCCTGGTGACTACACTGCCAGCAAAGGATCCAACTTGTTCCGGGCTTCCAGACCAAGCATTTCATCGCAGCCGCCAATGTGCTGATCGTTGATAAAGATTTGCGGTACAGTATGACCGCCATTGGCTCGGGTAATCATTTCGTCACGCAGTTCCGGGCGCACATCGATTTCATACTCGATAAATTCAATACCCTTTTGCGTCAGCAGTGCTTTAGCACGATGACAAAACGGGCAGTAGCCCTTACTGTAAACTTCAACTTTGCTCATAATCGCCTTTATTTCGCCACAGGCAGATTGGCGCTTTGCCAGGAGTTCATTCCGCCTTTGAGTATTCTAACATCGCTAAAGCCATCTTTAGCCATTGCGGATGCTACCGGACGCGCGGTATTTCCCATTGCGCATACTACGATAATGGGTTTGCCCTTTTGGTTTTCAAGCTTTTTAAAATCCCGTTGTTTCAGCTCTTCGGGTTTTATCTGGCGAGCACCTAAAATATGGCCGGCTTTAAACTCCTTGGGTGAGCGGGCATCCAGAATAACCGCATCCTGTTTATTAACAAGTTGCGTCAGTTCGTGAGTGCCTACTTCTTTTACCGATGAAGTGAGGCCGCTTACAAAGCTGTAAACCAGCATGACAACCAGCGCCACCCACAGGCCCGCCAGAATAATATTATTGCTTGCAAATTCGATCAGCTGATCCATTACTTCAAACCTTACAGATCATAAAAAAGAGAGCAAAGTATATAGAAAAACTGCTAAGAAACCAGTGGGGACGGTTGTTCAAACTGGTTTTAAACCTAATTTAGGTGATAGCGAAGCCCTGCCTTTAACCCATAGCTTTAGCTGGCGCCAAGCGCTGGTGTGCTAACCTTATCCAACCCGCCGCCGGGTCATAGCTTGCCGGGTCGTATAAAACCTGCTGAAATAGCGGTCTTATTTTCTTGTTACAGTAGTGTCATTTAATGATGTCCAGGTCTGGTTGGGGCGTAGTTGGTAGTTGGTTATTGCTGCTCAGCGCAGGTTTTTTTATTGTCGGCGATGTATCTGCTCAGCAGCAGGAACAAGCCCGACTTGAAGAATTACGGGCCCAGCTAAAATCTCGCCAGCAAACGCTAAAAGCCAATCAGGCAAATGCCGAAGAATTGCAGGCGTTTCTGGCCGAGTCTGAAAAAGAAATTGGTCGGGCCGCGGCTGCATTGAACCAAACCCAGCAATCCCTGGCGCACAATCGTGAACAGCAACAACAGCTGGAAAACGAGCAGCAAACATTAAAACAAGCCATTGTCGATCAGCAGGACTTGCTGGCCAGTCAGCTTCGCAGCGCGTTTATGGCGGGGCATTACGACTACGCAAAGATGATATTTTACCAGGAAGAGGCCAAGTCGTTTGAGCGGGTCCTGATGTATTACAAATATGTCAGTAAAGCCCGGCAACGGGAAATTACCCGCTTCAAAAAAAATGTCGCGCGCCTTGAAGCCGTCACCCGTGAATTGCAGGACAAAGCCAGCGAGCTGCAACAGCTATTGCAACAACAGCAAGGTCAAAAAGCAGAGTTGCTGGCCCGGCAACAGGATCGTGAACAAACCTTACAGAAGCTGAACCAGAAGATTGCCAGTGATGCCGCCCGGGTCAAAGAAATGGAGGCCAGTGAAAAAGCCTTAATTGCTGCCATTGAAGCAGCCCGTCGGGCCGCTGAGCGTGCTAAAACAAAACTGGCGGGTTTGCAAAAGCAAAAAGGTAAGCTGACCGTACCGGCTCAGGGTAAAGTACGGCGTCTCTTTGGCAGTCGCCGACAGGGGCAGGTGCGCTGGAAAGGGGTAGTGATAGAAGCTTCTGAAGGCAGTGCGGTAAAGGCTATCTCCCATGGCCGGGTCTTGTACGCCGACTGGCTTAAAGGCTTTGGGTTGGTCACCATTGTTGATCATGGCAAAGGGTTTATGAGTGTGTATGGCCATAATCAGGCATTGCTGAAACAAGCCGGAGACAAGGTGGGCAATGGTGAGTCTATCGCCCTGGTGGGGCAAAGCGGCGGCCAGAGCTATCCTAATCTGTATTTTGAAATACGCCACAAAGGCAAAGCTCTGAACCCCGCCAGCTGGCTAGACCTGTAACACGATACCCGGGTCGATACCGGCCCTTACCGAATGCATAAGCACAACATGAGAACCCAATAAGAATTATCAGAAAATGAACAATAACCACAGAGCCAGATGGATAAGTATACTGTGGGGGTTAAGTATGGCGTGGCTGAGCGTTTCGGTTGCCGCCGCGAATCCCGGACCGGGTTGCAAGACCACGGTCAATGGCGGCTGTAACGCTGCGTCAACACCTAAAATTGTACTTATCATGGATGATATCGGCTATCGGCTTTCTGATCGCGAGGCCCTCAAGCTGCCACCGCAGGTGGCATTTTCAGTCCTGCCGGGGGCGCCGTTAACCAAGGAGCTGGCCTATCGTGCACAGCAACAGGGCCGGGATATTATGTTGCATTTGCCGATGGCGGCGCGCCTGGACAAACCTTTGGGACCGCTGGCGTTGACTGCGCAAATGTCGGTAGCCCAGATTGCCCACACCACCGCCACGGCGCTGGACAGTTTGCCGATGGCCATTGGTCTGAATAATCATATGGGCAGCCGCCTGACCGAGCAGCCGGTGGCTATGCAGGCACTGATGCAAACGCTTAAAAACCGTGGAATATTTTTTATCGATAGCCGCACCACTGCCGCCTCGGTGGCCGAGTCGGTCGCCCGCGCCATGGGCGTGCCTGCTGCACGGCGGGATGTATTTATCGATCATGAGCCCCGTGTTGAATTTATGCAGCAACAGTTTGCGCGATTAGTGTCACTGGCACAGCAGCAGAAAGTGGCCATTGGCATTGTGCATCCGCATCCTCAGACGCTACATTTTTTGCAGCATCAGCTGACCTTGCTGCCGGCACGCAATATTGAGCTGGTAGCGGTATCGGATATCATCCCTGCGCCACTCATAGTGCCGGAATTGCCAACGCTGACAGCGACGCCGGTGGCCAGTATGACAAAAGATTAAATATTAACTTGGGATTTTGCAATTTGGCCTTAATGTTATATTATAACGTCATTGAGCATAAAAAGAGTACCGAGTAGCTATGTCACTAGCAACAGACAATCCAACCAAACTCGACAGACTGGGAATCTGGATTTCCGGCCTGTGTGCGTTTCATTGTCTTTCTCTGCCAGTGGTGATCCCCCTGCTACCGCTCATTTCCAGTACCTTTTTTGCGCAGACCTGGTTTGAGCGCACCATTTTAAGCATATCTATGCTGATTGGTGCGGTCGCATTGTTCAGTGGCGCCTTGCGTTATCACGGTCGCTATTACCCGGTGGTGATGCTGGCGGCTGGCGGACTCATATACTGGCATAAAAACATGTTTGGCGAGCAATATGAACCTTTCACCATTGCCACCGGGGCATTGCTGATTGTAATCGCCCATTATATTAATATTCGTCTATGCCGGGAGTCCCGGGGCCGCAGAAGCACCACGACCAGCGCGCCGTTAAATAAAACGGTGCAAAGCAGCACTCACTAGCGCTAAAGAGAGGGGGGGGTAGCCTGACGGTCCAGCGCATGCAGAGCGACATCAGGGACGTTAGTAAAAATCCCATCCACCCCCATGTGTTGCAACCAAAGCATATCTGCCGGCGTATCCACCGTGTAAACCAGCACTTTTAACCCCGCTTCTTTGGCCTGTAGCACATACTGTTCATCCACGGTTTCCAGCGCAAAATGAATTGAATAAGCCCCCATTTGCAGGGCTTTTTTTATGCTTTTTTGCGGGGTGCTGGCGGTTAGTACGCCCAACCGTAGCTGGGGTTTCAGGCGTGCGATCTGAGCCAGCCAGTGATGATGAAACGATGAAATAAGAATGTTGGAGGTGGCCTGGGCCCCGGCGGGTAAAGCCGCTTCCAGTTTGTGCAGCCAGCTTTCGGGGGCTTGTAACTGTTTTATTTCAATATTACATAAGGCGTCGGTAGGGGTGAGGGCCAGAACTTCTGCAAGTAATGGAATTTGCTGATTGTCTCCGGCATTTAATGTACGCAGATGCGACAAGGACTTATCCAGCAGCCGGCCCGTGCCATTGGTGGTGCGCCGCAAGGTTTTGTCGTGAAATACGATAATGTCAGAGTCCAGCTCATAGGTATCAAACTCAATGCCGTCGGCCTGTTGATCAAAGGCCAGCTGAAATGCTTTCAGGGTGTTTTCCGGCGCGGCCCGGCTGGCGCCGCGATGAGCTAGGATCCACATATTCAGACAGCCTTTTGTTGACGATGGGTTTTAACCGTTTCGTACACCGATGCCAGAGTGATCAAAATGCCCCCCACATAGGTTTGCCAGGTGGGCGATTCACCCAGCAGCAAGATAGCCAGTATGACGCCATAACAGGGCTGCATGCAGGCTATCAATGAGAAGGTTTTGGCTTTTAGGTGCGCCAGGGAGGTCGCAATCAATGCATGGGGCAGGGCGGTAAAGACTGTTCCTAAGGCCAGTAACAGCCACCAGCTGTTACTGCTGGCCTGCACCAGCGTTGCATTAAGCATAGGCAGTAAACACAGACAAACCACTAAAATTTGCCAGGCCATGGCTTTAGCACCTGAGTACTGGGAAAAAAAATGGCGATGGGTCAGATTACGCACTGCATAGAGTACCGCCGACACCATACCCACAATCACCCCCAGGGTAACCTCATTTTCTAACGAGCTTTCTGGCACGATAAGCGCAATTCCGGCAAATACGATAATGGCACTGAAAAAGTCCTGCCATACCAGCTGGGTTCGCTCAAACAGTGGTTCGATAAGCACAGTGATGACCGGAAAAGTGAACAGGGCAATCATGCCCACGGCCACCCCGGCGTACTGCATGGCCGCAAAGTAAGTGACCCAGTGTGCGGCCATCAATACGCCCAGACCTAAGGCAATCGCATAGTCTTGTTTTCGGGCCAGCAAAAAAGAGGTTTTAGACAGCGCCATAAAGGCGAACAGGGCCAGACAGGCAAACAGTGAACGACCCAGGGTAATATCCTGAGCCGACAATGGGATAATCTGTGAAAATAACGCGGTGCCGCCAAGCAGCACCACGGTTACATGCAGGGTCAGCAGGCTGCGTTTGACCGGGTCCATCAAACCGGGTCTGACACCTGAGCGTTACGGGCAAATTCTTCGCCCAGCCGGGTGACCTGGCCTGGCGCCATATCGGTAAAGTTCACCG
This sequence comes from Salinimonas marina, assembly GCF_015644725.1. Taxonomy (NCBI): domain Bacteria; kingdom Pseudomonadati; phylum Pseudomonadota; class Gammaproteobacteria; order Alteromonadales; family Alteromonadaceae; genus Salinimonas; species Salinimonas marina. The sequence goes on along the minus strand of NZ_CP064795.1, from coordinate 3,342,504 downwards.
CGTCTTTTTCAAAACACACCACTATGGTCGAGCCCAGTTTAAAGCGGCCCATTTCTTCGCCTCGCTTAATACTTACGCTGGACTCGGCATCTTTTTGATAGGTCCAGTGCTGAACATTTTTGCCAGCCGGGGGCGAAACAGTGCCGGCCCAGACCGTTTCAATGCTGGCGACAATGGTAGCGCCCACCAGCACCATGGCCATTTTGCCCACCGGTGTATCAAAAAACGCCACCACTCGCTCGTTGCGGGCAAACAGACCAGGGATATTCTGGGCGGTCAGAGGGTTAACCGAAAACAACTCGCCAGGGACATAGACCATATCGGTCAGGGTGCCATCTATCGGCATATGAATACGATGATAATCACGGGGAGCCAGATAGACAGTGGCAAATTGTCCGTCTTTAAAGGTATTGGCTAACGCCGGATTACCGCCTAACAAGGTGGTCAAGCTGTAATCGTGGCCCTTAGCCTGAAAAATGCTGTCGTGACGAATGGGGCCCAATTGGCTTACCGCGCCATCCACCGCCTGCACCAGCGTATCCGGATCGCCTTCAATAGGACGCGCATCTTCTTTTAACGGACGGGTAAAAAATTCATTGAAGCTTTTATAATGCTTAGGATCCGAGTACAACGCCTCGCTCATATTGACATTATAGTGTTTGATAAACAAATTGATGAGCGCAGTGGTCAGCCAGCCGGCCTGGGCTGCTGCCAGTTTACCTACCATTCGTGATAGCAGGTGTTTGGGTAAGACATATTGCAGGTTGACTTTAAACCAATCCAACACAGTAACTCTCCTTAAATCAGACAGCGGGATTGTACCTTATCTTGTCGTGTATAAAAGGATTTTGCAGTTATGAGAAAACACCAAATATCATAACGCGCCAGGTGACCGGCGCGGGGTTAGACTGGGCCAGGGTTCAGGTTTGACCTGAGTGGGAGGGACGGCCTTCCTGCATGGAAGCCAGAATTTTATGATAGCTGGCAAAGCGGGCGGGGCTGATTTTGCCCTCATCGACCGCCTGGCGGATAATACAACCGGGATCATTGAGGTGTTTGCAATCGCGAAATTTACAGCCGCCCAGAAAATCCCGAAACTCTATAAACCCGCGTGTGACTTGCTCCACCGGGATGTGCCACAACCCAAATTCGCGTACCCCGGGCGAGTCAATAAGCTCGCCGCCGGTGGGCAGGTGCAATAACTTGGCGGCAGTGGTGGTGTGCTGGCCCAGCCCTGAGTTATTGGATACCGCGCCTACCAGTTCTTCAGCATCGGGCAGGATCTGGTTAATCAGGCTGGATTTGCCGACGCCAGACTGACCGACAAAAATACTGACCTTATCATTGAGCAGGGCCGTTATCTCATCAATGCCTTCCCGGGTTTTACAGCTGGCATAGTACACCTGGTAACCCAGTTCATTATAAATGGCGAGTTGCTGTTCAACCGTGGCACGTTCATCAGGCTCCAGCAATTCAACTTTATTGAGTACCACTACCGGGGTGATATTGATGTCTTCACAGGCAATCAAATAGCGATCAATGATATTCAGCGACAGGCTGGGCAATACCGCACTGACAATAATAATTTGATCAATATTGGCGGCAATGGGTTTGACCCCATCATAAAAATCCGGGCGGGTTAATACCGAATGACGATCCTGAACAATTTCAATCACGCCACTGACCCCTTCGCCCGTTTCATCTCCGGCCTGAAACAATACCTGATCACCACAGACCACAGAGTCAATGGTTCGGCGGATATGACAGCGGGACACGGTACCTTGCAAATCTTCAACATCGGCATGCTTGCCGAAGCGGCCGACAACTTTACCGGCTTGCAGATTGTCGGTATTGCGTTCAGCTTCAGGTTGACTGGTATCCTGGATGCGACGCTTTCGGTTTGCCGCAACCCGACGTTTTTGTCGATGAGTCAGTTTAGGTTTTTTCGCCACGATTCCAATGATAAGTTAGCGTATACTGATGCAATAATAACGTGTGTGTGGCTTAGGTGCCATGCCTATTGAAAGGATCTGTCGAAATGAGCAAGCATGATTTAAACCTGGTCTGGATTGATATGGAGATGACCGGTTTGGACCCTGAGACCTGCAAAGTGCTGGAAATCGCCACCATTGTGACTGATGCGCAGCTCAATATTCTGGCAGAAGGCCCGGTCATTGCGGTGCATCAGCCGGATAGCTTACTGGATTCCATGGATGAGTGGTGTACCCGTGTACACGGCGAAAGCGGACTGACCGCTCGCTGCCGTGAAAGCCGTGTGAGCGAAGCCGAAGCGGCGCAGCAAACCATCGACTTTTTAAGTCAGTATGTGGATCAGGGTAAGTCACCTTTGTGTGGCAATACCATCGGCCAGGATCGCCGGTTTATGGTGAAATACATGCCCCAACTGGAAGCATACTTTCACTATCGCAGTATTGATGTGAGTACCATAAAAGAACTGGCTCGGCGCTGGAAGCCTGAAATTCTGGATGGGTTTACCAAAAAAGGCGTGCATCTGGCGCTGGACGATATTCGCGAATCTATTGAAGAAATGAAATATTATCGCGAACACGTGTTTAGTATTTAAGCGGTTAGTCGTCATTTTTAAGAAAATTTCAAATTAGGTGTTGCGCATTGCCACAGTTTTTGTAAAATGCGCTCCACTTTTACGGGACACCAAAATCGTAAAAGCCAAAAAGATGGTGCGCGGGAATAGCTCAGTTGGTAGAGCACAACCTTGCCAAGGTTGGGGTCGCGAGTTCGAATCTCGTTTCCCGCTCCAAATTTTTACTCTCTCTTCTATGCGGGAATAGCTCAGTTGGTAGAGCACAACCTTGCCAAGGTTGGGGTCGCGAGTTCGAATCTCGTTTCCCGCTCCAAGTTTTTCATATCCTTTTATACTGAAATTGCCCGGTTAGTAGAGCACACTATACTTCGCCGTGAAACGGTCGTCACGAAGTGATTGCCAAGGTTGGGGTCGCGACAACGTGGTTGGCAGTTGCAAATCTCGTTTCCCGCTCCAAATTTTTATTCTCCCTTCTCTGTGGGAATAGCTCAGCTGATAGAACACACTATACTTCGCCGTGAAGCGGTCGCCGAGAAACGGTTGTCACGAAGTGATTGCCAAGGCTTAGCCTTTCAAGAATGGTCGCGACAATGTGATTGCCTCAACGGAGTTAGCAGTTTTTATCTGTTTATTCATTCCCAGTATCTACATCTTTTTATTAGACTAAAAAAACTCAGCCGGTAGTGCCCACTTATTTGGTCATAATTTGGCCGAGGCTGTACAGCAAAATGCTTTTACCGCAACGCCAAAAAACCCAAGTGCAATCCGACGCTTCACGCGTACCTCACTGCAATGCCTGTTACCCGGCATTTAATCTCGCTGTTCAAAACAAAGTTCAGAAGCCAAGTCTCAATTGCGCCTGGCAAGGCGTGAGGTAGAGGTGATATCGGCAGGTTTGTGACCCAGATGCGTAGATGTCAGCCAAAAAGGGTAATGTCTGTCTGTAAACCAACCAGCCACCAGAATACTGCAGCGCAAGTTGCATTTACAGCGATCAGCCGTTACCTTTACTGGTCTTACCAGATAATAAGAACGAAAAGACCTGATATGACCGACAATTACCTACTCAAAATATACAAAAAATTTTTGAAGTTGCCCTGTGGCAGGAGGCTTTTTAGCTGGTATTCAGCACGCAGAGCGCCATACTTCTCAAGCATATCACCGCAAATCACGCAGCTGCGGCCCAATCATTGTGAAGTGACGTTCAAGAAGCGAAAGCAATTGCAGAATCATATTGGCACTGTGCATGTCATTGCGATTTGTAATGGGCTGGAAATGGCAATGGGCTTCATGTGTGAAGCATCTATTCCAAAAACTTTACGCTGGATTCCAAAAGGGATGGAGGTTACATATCCCGCAAAAGCGGCGACGGATATTAGATGTGTTGCAGAGGTTCCGGGTGACGCATGGAAACCTGGGAATTTGCCGGTAGTTGTTAAGGCCTATGACTTGGATGGAAACATTGTTGTTGAAGGTACGATAACGATTTGGGTCAGTGAAAGACAAAAGCAAAATACAGAGTAATATTTTATTCAACGCCCACTCTGGTTTTTGTTCGACCTTGAAAAGCGTCGCTAAGAAGGTCTCGAAGCAGCAAATACAATAAAAGCCTGGTTGCCAAAAAACCAGGCTAACCCCTTACCGTCCCGGTTTTTGAGGTAAATCAGCGGCTGTCTTGCTGAACCAATAATGGCTTCGAGCAATGGGACAGCTTCTCGCATCGTCGTATGCTTTTTTGTTGACACTGCTTAAAAATCAATCTAAAAGAAAAGGCAATAGCCGCGCTGCTGTTGCTATCTCTACAGGATGTAATGGGTAGTTAACCAGCCATTCATCATCATTGTGGTCCCTGAGGGGCTGCTAACCAATTGAGATTGATTATGGTCAAGTTAACCCGCGATGCTTTGTTAAAGCGACCTTTTTCAGATTTACGTTTCTACCCCTATGGTTTTTCCCGGTCTGGCGACTTTTCTATCAGCGAAAGTAATCTGCTGGCCCAATATGGCACCCTTATTGCTGCTTTGGTGGATGGCGAACTCATCCCAGAAACCGCAGCCGAACAAGGCTATATAGATGTCGCACTAGGCCGAAAAAAACCCGGCGATGCCATTGAGAAAGTGTGGGCTAAATATCAGCAACGTATAAATCGCCCTAAACCGGACAGCGTGTACGGCAGCAAACCATTAACAGAGGGGCCTCAACCTGCTGGCTCCAGCACCGATCCCGACACCTGCGAAGACATTCCACTGCTGAATATTCAGGTCGACGAGAGCTAGTGTTAACTTAATGTTAAAGATCATCCTAATACGCTGCAGGAATAACGGGTTATTAGTATTAATATCCTATTATTTCAAAATGGCAGGATAATTATTTCATTTTTTCTCCGTTTTACTGTTTTCACTTTCTATATCCTTCGATATAGTCAGGTCATGCCCTGGGCTAACAAATTTAAGTGAAGACGGGAGAAATGACTGTGAAAATGATGTCGGGCGCAGCCATGGTGGTAGAGGCGCTAAAAGATGTAGGAGTAACACACGTATTTGGTTACCCGGGTGGAGCCGTACTAGACATCTATGATGCGCTGTTTGCGCAGGACGCAGTCAAACATGTACTGGTACGTCATGAGCAGGGAGCGGCCCATATGGCCGACGGCTATGCCCGTTCAACCGGACAAACCGGTACGGTGCTGGTTACTTCCGGGCCGGGTGCAACCAATACCATTACCGGTATCGCCACCGCCTATATGGATTCTATTCCAATGGTGATTTTGTCCGGCCAGGTCCCCTCGATGCATATTGGTGAAGATGCTTTCCAGGAAACCGATATGGTCGGGTGCTCCAGGCCAGTCGTGAAACATAGCTTTTTAGTAAAGCGCGCGGTGGATATTCCTGATGCCATTGCCAAGGCATATTACATCGCCAACACCGGCCGACCCGGGCCGGTAGTGGTTGATCTCCCGAAAGATTTAGTCAATGTTCAGGATGAACATGCGTATCACTTTCCCCAGAATGTGGCCCTGCGCTCGTACAACCCCACCCTCAGAGGGCATCCCAAGCAGATTCGCAAAGCGGTGAATAGCATGGTGAAGGCGAAGCGGCCGGTGTTGTATGTAGGTGGTGGTGCCATTGCCAGTAATGCCAGCGCCCAGGTAATTGCTCTGGCTGAACGTCTGCATGCCCCGGTAACCTGCACCCTGATGGGACTCGGCGCCTTTCCCGGGATACATGACCAGTTTGTGGGCATGCTCGGCATGCATGGCACGCTGGAAGCTAATAAAACCATGCACAATGCCGACTGTATTATTGCTTTGGGCGCCCGGTTTGATGATCGGGTGACCAACAATGTCGACAAGTTCTGTCCGTATGCTGATATTATTCATGTAGATATTGACCCGGCCTCCATCTCCAAAACGGTCAATGCGCATATTCCGGTCGTCGGCGCGGTAGACAAGGTGTTAGAGCAAATGCTGGCGCAGCTAGAACCGCAGGATTTGTCAGAGCAGTGTCAAAAGGTGGCGCCATGGTGGGAGCACATTAATCAGTGGCGCAACCGGCAATGTCTGAATTATGCAGACTCAGGCGATAGCATCAAACCACAAAAGGTCATTCAGTCTCTTTACAAACATACGGGCGGCGAGGCTTATGTAAGCTCGGATGTGGGCCAGCATCAAATGTTTGCTGCGCTTTATTATCCTTTCAAAAAGCCCCGTCAGTGGATTAATTCCGGGGGGCTGGGCACCATGGGCTTTGGCTTGCCGGCAGCGATGGGCGTGCAGTTTGCCCATCCAGAGGCCGTGTCGGTGGTGGTGACCGGTGATGGCAGCATTCAAATGAACATTCAGGAGTTGTCTACCTGCTTACAATACAATTTGCCGGTGAAGATTATTTCTCTGAATAACCGGGCGTTAGGCATGGTCAGACAATGGCAGGATATGAATTATCAAAGCCGTCATTCGCATTCTTATATGGAGTCTATGCCTGACTTTGTGCGTTTGGCCGAGGCGTATGGTCATGTTGGTATTCGGGTTACCCATCCTGACGAACTGGATGCGGCCATGCAGCAGTGCTTTAGCTATACCGATCGGCTGGTGTTTATGGACATCGAAGTCGATCAGAATGAACATGTTTATCCTATGCAAATCAAATTTGGCGCGATGGATGACATGCGTCTGAGTAAAACGGAGCGCACCTGATGAAAAGAATTATTTCAGTGCTAATGGAAAACGCGCCGGGCGCATTATCTCGCATCATCGGGGTGTTTTCACAACGTGGCTACAATGTCGACTCCTTGTGTGTGGCGCCCACCGCCGATGCCAGCCTGTCGCGTCTAACCATTATTACTCACGGGGATGACAAAATTATTGAGCAAATCACCAAACAGGTGAACAAGCTGATTGATGTGCTCAAAGTGGTGGATTTGACCGAAGGTACTCACATTGAGCGGGAGCTGATGCTGGTGAAGGTGGCTACCCGGACCGAATCTATGCGGGCCGAGGTAAAGCGCAACACGGATATTTTCCGGGCCCGCATCGTGGATGTGAATGCCAGTAATTACACCATTGAAATCACCGGTACCACCGAAAAGCTGGATGCCTTTTCTGGCACCTTAAGTCAATGTGCTGAAATTATCGAGTCATCCCGCACCGGAGTCTGTGGTCTGGCCCGTGGTGAGCGCGCCTTACGCCCCTGAACCGTGGCCCGCTAACGCGGGCTGCCGTAATACACCTCAATCCGCATAACCACCCCATAAGACGGCTTAAAATCTTCATCACGTAAAAATATGACAAACGGTTCCACTTCGTAAAATAGCCAGTCGCGAGTGGGGTTGCTACGCCATTTGCTGCTTAAGTACACCTCATTCAGGCGGTAATCGGGCCGTGAACCGCCTTCGGTGAACAGGGTGTAAATCATCGCGGTATGATCATTTACCGGCTGTAAATACTGGCCTTCATGTTGCCAAATCCAGTCTTCAGAACGATCCCGGTAATAAAAACGATGATTGAAGCGAAATACATGATCATGGTCACTGATATATTGCATGGTGGCCCCTACCTCAGCCCCGAAATGGTCGCGGGTGTACAGGTAGGCTTCGGCATCGTAAAACAAGGCCAGCCTTTCACTGTAGGCGGCCATGTCATCGTAACGGGATTTTACATAGACCTGGCCCCGGCGGCCGGTGCCGATACGATGGGACAGTCTGGCGTCCTCGCTGGAACGGTATCGCAGCGCAATAGTGGTATTGCGACGACGGCGTTCAATGGGCTGGCGCGCGGCTTTCAGGGTGGTGTCCTGCTCGTAATTTTCGTCGTCACTTAACAGTAAGTCGACACGATCCTCCAAAGCCGGCAGTCGCACCCGAACTTTAAAGCGCAAATCCACGTCCGACATATCCCGGGTACGAGGTTCCCAGCCAAGACTGATACGGCCCTGGGCCCGGGCATCCTCATAACGGTTAGAGCCTTTCATCGCAAAAAAACTATCAATCTGCCGGACCGAGTAATTCATCGACTCAGTCAGGCTATGCTGCCACTCATCCATCCAGCTTGCGTCAGGGTGCGAAGGGCTGAGCAAAACAGGCGTGGGCGACGGATTGGATGTCCGCAAATCTGCCTGGCTGGCGGTGGCCGGCATTGTCAGTAATGTACAAAAAACCAATGAAATACAAGCCATACCGTGTTTTAAGAAGTGTCCTTTTTGTCTAGCATTAAGGGTTGGGTGGCATAAGTCAATGCCCCCCTGAAACCGACGTAAAATTAATGGCGCTCAGATACCTTTCATGAGTAAGTGTATGTTAGGTTGCAGGGGCGTGAATATACTTTTAAATATGTTGGTGAAAGGTTGAGTCTGCAATGGCATACTGTATCGACAAACCAAGAGGAGAAGTTTATGGGTGGTATTAGTGTCTGGCAGTTGCTGATTGTATTGGCCATCGTAGTACTTTTGTTCGGCACCAAACGACTTAAAAGCATCGGTTCTGACTTAGGCGGCGCCATCAAAGGATTTAAAAAAGCCGTCACCGACGAAGAAAAAGCGGATGCCGATTTTGAACAAAAACAGCAGGTGGAAAAAAAAGAAACCGCTGAGCCTGTTCAAACCACACAGAGTAATACAAAAGAAAAATCCTGATGTTTGATATTGGCTTTTGGGAATTGCTGGTAATTGGTGTCCTGGCCTTGCTTATACTGGGTCCCGAGCGCCTGCCTGGTGCTATTCGATCAACCATCAATACGGTTCGTGGAGTGCGTAATGCGGCGACCGGTTTCAAACAGGAAGTCGAACACCAGTTGCGTGTTCATGAACTGCACGAAAATTTAAAAAAAGCCGAGCAGCAGGGCCTCAAAAATATGTCGCCTGACTTAGAAAAAAGCGTTGAAGAGCTAAAAGACGCGGCTAAGTCAGTGCAGGAACCTTATAAGAAAGATAAATGACCGACGCCTCTAGTCTGATTTCGCATCTGGTTGAATTGCGAAACAGAATTCTTCGCGCGCTGCTAAGCGTACTTGTGGTTTTTCTTTGTCTGGTTTATTTTGCCGAAGATCTTTACCACTATCTTGCTAAACCCTTGCTGGAAGTGTTGCCGGAAAACTCATCCATGATTGCCACCGATGTGGCATCGCCCTTTTTCGCCCCGTTTAAATTAACCCTGGTGTTGTCATTTTTTTTGGCAATTCCCTATGTGTTGTACCAGGTTTGGGCGTTTGTGGCGCCGGGGCTGTATAAAAATGAGAAAAAACTGGTGGTGCCGTTACTGGTTTCCAGTACCTTGCTGTTTTATGCCGGTATGGCCTTTGCCTACTTTGTGGTCTTTCCGTTAGCCTTTGCCTTTTTTACCAGCGTTGCGCCCAGCGGCGTGACGGTCAGCACCGACATCAGCAGTTACCTGGACTTTGTCCTCAAGCTGTTTTTTGCCTTTGGCGTGTCTTTTGAAATTCCTATTGCCATTATTCTTTTATGCTGGACCGGGGTGACCGATGCTCAGACCCTGCGGACCAAACGGCCATTTGTGATTGTCGGGGCGTTTGTGGTGGGCATGTTACTGACCCCGCCGGATGTCATTTCGCAAACCCTGCTGGCATTGCCTATGTGGGTGCTGTTTGAAATCGGCGTGGTCGCCGGTAGTATGTATGCCAATAAAAAAGAGCCTGAGGACGATGACCCCTCAGCCACGGATTCAACACAATAACAATAGGATCAAAATGTATGCGTATTGTCAGTCTGTTACTGGCCACTGCCAGTTTGTACTCCATGGGGGTTACCGCCAGTCCGGTTTCTTCACAAGCATTGTTGAAATGTGCACAAATCACCCAGGACGATAACCGTTTACATTGTTTTGATGCCGTGGTGAGTCAGCTGCAGGCGGCCCCGGCCCAGTCTGCTTCAGCGTCTCAGCCAGCCGCTTCAAAGCCTCAGCCCGCTGCTTCAGAGCCTTCCAAGTCAGCCCCCGCCCCGGCGCCAGTTGCCAAGCCTCAGCCGTCAGTTGCCAAAGCCCCGCCGCAGGCCAATGACAATTTTGGTCTGGAGCAGAAACAGCGGCAGCAGGCCGCAGATGAAATCTCAGCTAAGATTACAAAAGTAGACCAAGGACCAAGAGACAAACTCATCATTACCTTAGACAATGATATGGTCTGGAAACAAAAAGATTCAGCGTATTTACGGGCCAAACAAGGGCTGACAGCGATTGTAGAAGAAGGTGCACTGGGCGCGTTTTATCTGAAAGTAGAAGGCAGTAACCGTCGTATTAAAGTGGAGCGTCTGCGCTAAATGCGATGGTTTGATGCCGGCGTTAATTTGCTAGATGCCCGCTTTGATGCCGATGCAGTGATTGAGCATGCCCGGCAGGCCGGAGTGGAACGGTTGTGTATGATCACCACCGCCCCTGGGCAGTGGCAGGCCGCGGCCGAGCTTTATCAGCGCTACCCGAAGCAGTTGTGCTATACCGTAGGCGTGCATCCACACCATGCTAAAGAGGTTACCAGCGCTGATTTAGACGCACTGGAACAGCATGCTCAGGCGCCCGGGGTAGTGGCAATCGGTGAATGCGGGCTGGATTATAACCGAAATTTTTCGCCGCCGGCGATACAGCGCGAGGTGTTTGCCGCGCAGCTGACCCTGGCTGCCAGGCTCAACATGCCGGTGTATCTGCATGAGCGTGAGGCATTTGATGATCAGTTGGCGTTATTACAACAAACCCCGCCGGTAGCCGGTATTGCCCATTGTTTTACCGGTACCTGCGAGCAGATGCAGGCCTATGTGTCACTGGGTTTGTATATCGGCATTACCGGCTGGCTGTGCGATCCTAAACGCGGTGAGGCGTTACGCGGCGCGGTAACCCAGCTACCTCTGGACCGGCTGGTACTGGAAACCGATGCGCCCTATTTGTTTCCAAAGAATCAGCGGCCCCGCAAGCGCAATAATGAACCAGCGTTTATCGGGGCAATCGCGACCCGGCTGGCAGAAATACTTGATGTGAGTGAGGCCCGGCTTAGTGACATTTGTATGCACAACACCACGCAGTTATTTAAGGTGGATTAGGAACTCAACATTATGCAGTTAAGCTCGCAGCTACAACGCAATTATGATGGTTGGTTGCTGTTTTTTAGCGTGTTGGTAACTGCGTTTCTTATTCTTCTCTATGACTCTTTGACTACCCATTACGCCGATGCCCACAGTCATTTAAATGTGGAATATCAGGCCCAAGATGCGTCTACTGCGACGTTTTCTGATATTGTCGCCACCCAGGATGACTGGCAACCTATCGCCGAACCGGTGAATCTGGGGATGCGCGCAGAGCCATACTGGTTTCGGTTGATGTTACCCCCCACACCCCGGGCCAAAGGCCGTTTTTTACTCGATATCAATTATCCGCTGCTGGATGTCGTCGAAGTCTATTTTTATGACCCTGTGGACCGTACCTTAGTGCACCAGGCTCGTGGTGGCGATACGCTTAGTTACAATGAGCGCACAATCATGGTGCCCACGCTGGTATTTGGGGTTCCTGACAGTACCCAGGGGTTGCACGTCTATTTGAAAGTACAGACCAGTGGCACCATGAAGCTTCCCATGCGGTTGTGGCAGGAACGCGACTTTCTGGCTTACACCTCCACCAACAATCTGATGCTTGGCTTGTTTCTTGGGGTCCTGGTCGCTATCGGTCTGAGCAATCTGTTTTTGTGTATCACCACGAGGTCGATGACCTTTTTTGTGTATTCCGGTTACGTGTTTTCGCTGGCCATGACCATCACCGCCATGCACGGCTTGGGTTATGCGTATTTGTGGCCGGCTTGGGCCGGTTTTCAATCTCAGGCCGTGGCCTTATTCGCCAATGCGACGCTGATGTTTGCCATGTTATTCTGCAACCGCATTTTGAATGTTAAAGATTATAGTGTGAAGTTATCACGCTCATTAATCGTGCTGGCCAGCATCTTTTTGGTTAATGTGCTGGTGAGCTTTTTCCTGCCCTATGCCTTTTTAATCCGGCTGTTTCTGATATTGCTGGGCTTTACCGTGATCTTCGCCCTTGGTGTGGGTATCTGGATTGCGTTTAAAGGCTCAACGGTGGCCCGTTATTATTCGTTTGCCTGGTTTGTCTTGCTGGTCAGCGCCTTTACCGCCTCGCTGGATAATTTGGGGTTGTTTGCTTCGCCGGTACCCTCTAACTATCTGCTGATGCTGGGTGCGGGGGTTGAAACCCTGCTTTTGGCCCTGGTGCTGGCCATCGATTATAGTCACAACCGCGAAACCATGTTGCAGGCTAAAGAACGAACGCTGGAGCAGGAGCAGGATATTTTAAAGGCCCGTGAAGAACTGCTTAATGTACAGCAGCAATATCAGGAAGATCTTGAGTATCAGGTTCAGGAACGCACCCTGGAGCTGGAGGTGGCGTTGCGGGAGTTGTCTACCGCTAACCGCGAATTATCCAATTTGAACACCATCGATCCGCTGACCGGCATTCGCAACCGCCGGCATTTCGATAAACGATTGCTGGCGGAGGGACGTCGCAGCCGCCGGGAACAAACCCCGTTGTCACTGGCAGTGATAGATATTGATCACTTCAAAACCATCAATGATACCTATGGTCATAGTACCGGGGATGCCTGCATTTCCCATCTTGCCCGGCTGCTGCAAGGAATGTTGAAACGGCCCACGGATGACATCAGCCGTTACGGGGGCGAAGAATTTGTGGTGCTACTACCTAATACCGATTTAGACGGCGCTGAGCAGGTAATTGAAAGTATGCGCGCTGCAGTAGCACAGGAAATTCTTGAGATTGATGAACATCGGCTCAATATGACTATAAGCGCGGGGGTGGCCACGGCGGTGATTGCTTTTGAAGCACACGAAAACGCGTTATTCAAACATGCCGATGCATTGTTATACCAGGCAAAAGAAGCCGGCCGCAACCGTATTGAAACAGGTTATTTCATAGGAAAGAATTCATGACCCAAGCCTCTTTTCCGGCGCGCCGTATGCGTCGCTTGCGTGCTCACGATGCCCTGCGCGGGCTCGTCGCTGAACATCATCTTAAAGCCCAGGATCTTATTTATCCCATCTTTGTGCTGCCCGGTACCAATCAGGCTGAAGCAGTCCCCTCAATGCCCGGCGTAATGCGTCGTTCGGTAGATCTGTGGCTGCCCGAGATTGAAAAGTTGCTAGCGCTGGGGATCCGGGTGTTTGCGCCGTTTCCGGTCACCCCGGCTGAGCTTAAAAGCGAGTGTGCGCGCGAGGCCTACAATCCTGAGGGGCTGGTGCAAACGGCTATCCGCCAAATTAAGCTGCGCTTTAATGAGGCTGTGATTATGAGTGATGTGGCCCTGGACCCTTTTACATCCCATGGTCAGGACGGCCTGGTGGACGCCAGTGGTTATGTGGTCAACGATGCGACAGTGGAAGTATTGCAGCAACAGGCACTGTCTCATGCTGAAGCCGGTGCGGATATGGTGGCGCCATCAGACATGATGGATGGACGCATTGGTGCCATACGCCAATCATTGGAACAAAACGGCCACGTAAATACCTGCATTATGGCGTATTCTGCCAAATATGCCTCGGCCTATTATGGACCGTTTCGTGACGCGGTAGGCTCGGCAGGCAACATTAAAGGGGGTAACAAAAAAGCCTACCAGATGGACCCGGCCAACAGCGATGAGGCCATCCATGAAATTACGCTGGATATTGCCGAAGGGGCCGACATGGTAATGGTAAAGCCGGGTATGCCGTATCTGGATATTGTGCGTCGCTGCAAACAGGAGCTACAAGTGCCCACCTTTGCTTATCAGGTCAGTGGCGAATACGCGATGCATCAGGCGGCGTTTGCCAATGGCTGGCTGAACAGGGAGGCGGTTATCCTGGAGTCATTGCTGGCCTTTAAACGAGCGGGGGCCGATGGCATTTTAACCTATTTTGCCCCAGAAGCCGCGAACTTGCTGCAATCCTGACGTTTGTCTTGAGATGGGGCCTTCGCCGTTAAAGAGCCCCATGCTTTCATTACTGGCAGTTCAGTTGCCAACCTGCCCGGTGCTGTAACCAGCTTTCGTTAGCCAGTTCGGCATTAATCAGGGGGTGCGAGGCCAGCCAGCCTTCTGGCAGCCGCAACAGCCAGCGGTGGCCATCAACCTCCAGCGCCGCTTCGGGCACATGCTTGTTCTGACGGCGTAAACACAATACCGTAGCAATACGTAAAATACGCACCAGTGCCAGTAGCATCGGCCGTACTTCTTCATGGTAATTGTCAAACACCGCGGGATTAATTGTTAGTCGGTGGCACAAGACCAGGTCCCGAATTGCTTCACGTTGCAAACGCGTGTAGCCGGGCATGTCGATATGCGACAAAATATACGCCCCGTGCTCGTGATGTTTTTTGTATTCGATGTGCAGACCAATTTCATGCAACATCGCCGCAGCGCCTAATACCGCTTCGGTATCCAGATGACAAATCTCAGCCTGCCGACACATTTGATGACACAAATTCAGGGCCATGCCCCGTACCGTTTCGGCATGAGATTTTTCGATGTGATAACGCCGAACCGCCTGATTTAAGGTTTGCGCGCGTCGGTCATTGTCTTGCAGATTGTCCAGCATACCGTAGATCAGACCTTCGCGCAGGGCGCCGCCTGAGATATTCATGGTGTCGATATTTAACCGCTCAAACAGACAAATCAGGATGGCCAAACCGCTGGGGAAAATAGGCTTACGGCTTTCGTCTAACCCTTTTATATCCAGCTTATCGATAGCGCCGCAAGCAATACATTGTTGCTCAAGGTCATACAAATAATCCAGGCGGATGGCATCACTGATATTTTGCGCCACCAGTATTTCGGTAATGGCCTGGGGGGTACCCGATGCCCCCAGACAATTATGAAAGTCAAAACATAAAAAGGCCTCGGCGACGTCATCAATCAGCTTATTAGCCTGCTGTTTGGCCAGCGCAAAGTTATCGGCCGTCAGCTGGCCTGCTTTGAAGTAACGTTCCATAAACGTAACACAGCCCATATCCAGACTTTTCAGGTGGATGGGCTGCATGTCGTTACCAATAATAATTTCGGTGCTGGCACCACCAATATCAATGACCAGGGAATTGCCCTGATTGGCAGAAGTGTAAGCCACCCCCAGATAAATCTGGCGGGCTTCTTCTTCGCCGGTAATCACGTTTAGTTTATGATTTAAAATGCTTTCGGCTTTACTGATAAAGGTTTGGGCATTTACCGCCAGCCGCAAGGTGGCCGTGGCCACCACCCGGATGTTAGACGCGGGAATGTCTTGCAAACGTTCAGCGAAGGTTTGCAGACACTGCCAGCCGCGCTCCATACTGATGTCATCCAGTTCCAGCTTGTCATTCAAACCGCCGGCAAGTCGCACTTTTTGTTTGACCTTACCGATAATCTGCACACTGCCATTGACGACATGCACAATGACCATATGAAAACTGTTTGAACCTAAATCAACCGCGGCATAGTACTCGCTGTGGACCAGTGTGTCGTGCTGGATTTCTGGCTGCATAAATCAATTTTTCTTGGCTGGTGAAGGCTTACTGTTATTACCCCGGCCACGACCGCGACGATTCGAGTTGCGGGCATTTGGCGTGCGTTTGCGAGGCCGCGCCTTCGGTGGCTTCACATCCTCAAGCAGCGCCGTGCGATCGTAGTCGGTGACCGAAATTGGATGCTGAATATACTGTTCAATAGCCGGTAAATTCAACGCATATTTTTCACAGGCGAAACTGATGGCGATGCCGCTTCTGCCAGCTCGGCCAGTACGGCCAATACGGTGCACATAGTCTTCGGCATCATCAGGTAAATCATAGTTGAAAACATGAGATACTGCATCAATATGCAATCCACGCGCAGCCACATCCGTGGCCACCAGAATATCCAGCTGGCCTTTGGTGAACTCGTCCAGAATGCTCATGCGTTTTTTCTGCGGTACATCCCCGCTTAATAAGCCCACCCGGTGCCCATCGGCTTCCAGCCAGTCGTTAACCTTTTCACAGGTATGCTTGGTGTTGGCAAACACAATCGCACGGTCGGGCCATTCTTCTTCCATTAACGTCAGCAGCAGCCGCATTTTATCGTCATCAGACGGATAAAACAGCTCTTCAGAGACCCGCTTGGCGGTTTTGGTTTCTGGCTCAACCTGCACATGAGTTGGGTTGTTCATATGCTCATAAGCCAACTCCTGTACCCGGTAGCTCAACGTGGCAGAAAACAGCATGCTTAATCGATTGGCCGCCGGTGGCATCCGGTTGAATAAATAACGGATGTCTTTGATAAAGCCTAAATCGAACATGCGATCGGCTTCATCCAGTACCGCTACCTGGATATTGTTAAGCGTGAAGATATTTTGTTTATAGTAATCAAGGATACGGCCGGTTGTGCCGATCATGATATCTACACCTTCTTCTAGCACTTCACGTTGACTTTGATATCCTTCACCCCCATATATCAATCCAAGCGATAAACCCGTATGTTCGCTAAGGGGCTTCGCGTCATTATAGATCTGCATCGCGAGTTCGCGAGTTGGAGCCATAATGATAGCGCGTGGACCTTTTGAGGTAGACGTGTTTTCCTGGGTATTGGAAAGCAGGTAGTGAAATGTTGCCACCAAAAAAGCAATAGTTTTACCCGTGCCGGTCTGGGCTTGTCCGGCAATATCCAACCCTTCTAACAAAGGGGGTAATGCCAACGCCTGAATCGGTGTACAATGGGTAAAATTAGCTGCTTTAAGTGCATCAAGCACTTTTGAATTGACAGGCAGATCGGAAAAATTTGTTTCGGTTAAATGAGTTGTTTGCATAGCTTATAGCTTATCGGTGCTTGCATTAAAAAAGACAGTTTCTTATAACACTTATGGTGTGGCTGAACAAATCAGCGACAGTCCAAACAATGGAGAACAGAATGAGCGACAAAATTATCCAGTTAACTGACGACAAGTTTGAAGCAGATGTAATCAATGCTGAAAATCCTGTGCTGGTAGACTTCTGGGCTGAGTGGTGCGGCCCTTGTAAAATGATCGCACCGATCTTGGAAGAAGTAGCTTCCGAGTTTGAAGGCAAGTTAACAGTTGGTAAGTTGAATGTCGATGAAAATAATGAAACACCGCCAAAATACGGTATTCGTGGCATTCCTACACTGCTGCTGTTTAAAGGCGGTAATGTAGCAGCTACCAAAGTAGGGGCATTATCAAAAGCTCAGTTAACCGAATTCCTGAACGAAAATCTGTAAGTATTATTGATTTTTGTGAAGTCAAAACCGGTCTTTATTAAGGCCGGTTTTTATTTCGCCCAGTTGTTTTAATTTCACAGTCATCCAAATATTCATTATGATAGTAATATATCAACAGTGAATTAACCCTACGTCCTACGATATTCTGCGACGAAAGTATTTTGACGATTATCCGTTAAAAAACTGGACGCTAACAATTTTAGGTGCTAACGTTCTATTAGCTCATATCCGAGCAGCGTTCTGCTTGCCCATATCCGGGTGTACATAACCTTTTCTATAAACGAGTTAGTGACGTAGAAGTCCTGTAAGCAAAGTCCAAGCACAAAGACCCACCAGTATGAATTTAACTGAACTGAAGAATAAACCAATCAATGAATTGGTTGCCCTGGCCGAAGAAATGGGCCTGGAAAATATGGCGCGAGCCAGAAAGCAAGATATCATTTTTTCTATCCTAAAAACTCACGCCAAAGGCGGAGAAGATATATTCGGCGACGGTGTTCTGGAGATTCTTCAGGATGGCTTTGGGTTTTTACGCTCGGCCGACTCGTCTTATTTAGCAGGACCAGATGATATTTATGTCTCTCCCAGCCAAATTCGCCGATTTAATCTGCGAACTGGCGATACCATTGCCGGAAAAATCAGGCCGCCAAAAGACAGCGAGCGCTATTTTGCTCTGCTGAAAATTCGCGAAGTCAATTTTGACAAGCCTGAGAATTCGCGTAACAAAATATTGTTTGAAAACCTGACGCCGCTACATGCTTCTACTCGCATGCGAATGGAGCGTGGTAATGGTTCTACCGAAGATATTACCGCTCGGGTGTTGGATCTGGCTTCCCCTATCGGTAAAGGTCAGCGTGGTCTGATTGTCGCGCCGCCCAAGGCTGGTAAAACGCTGTTACTTCAGAATATTGCGCAGTCTATTGCGGCCAATCAGCCGGAATGTGAACTGATGGTATTGCTGATTGATGAGCGGCCGGAAGAAGTCACCGAGATGCATCGTCTGGTACAAGGTGAAGTTGTTGCTTCTACCTTTGATGAGCCTGCCAGCCGTCACGTCCAGGTCGCCGAAATGGTGATTGAAAAAGCCAAACGTCTGGTTGAGCACAAAAAAGATGTCATCATCCTGCTTGACTCCATCACGCGTCTGGCTCGTGCCTACAACACCGTCATCCCTTCATCGGGTAAAGTTCTGACCGGTGGTGTCGATGCCAACGCCCTGCATAAGCCAAAACGCTTCTTCGGTGCCGCTCGTAATGTCGAAGAAGGTGGCAGCCTGACCATTATTGCTACCGCCCTGGTGGATACCGGTTCTAAAATGGACGAGGTTATTTACGAAGAGTTTAAAGGTACCGGTAATATGGAGATGCATCTGCATCGTAAAATTGCTGAAAAACGGGTATTCCCGGCCATTGACTTTAATCGCTCCGGGACGCGTCGTGAAGAATTGCTGACCAGTCAGGATGAACTGCAAAAAATGTGGATTTTACGCAAAATTGTGCATGAAATGTCTGAAGTGGATGCCATCGAATTTTTGATAAATAAATTATCGATGACCAAAACCAATGATGAGTTTTTCAATGCCATGAAGCGTCAGAAAAGCTAACTCAGGCATTCTGTGATAATAAAAAGCGCGTTCTTTAACGCGCTTTTTTTGTGTCTGTATATCAGCAGGATATTCTCTACATAGTGCTTTTAGTTGTTGGGTAAATTCGCTACTGTAGATAAAAACACCGACAAGGAAAGACTATGAAACGCACCGCAATTGCGCTGGCATGCCTGGTGACCAGTGGCCTGTCTTATGGCCAGAGCCAGGTAGAAGAGCTGATTAATAATGTTGAGCCTCAGGTTATTGAGTGGCGACATCATTTTCATGAGTTTCCGGAATTATCCAACCGCGAATTTCAAACCGCTGAATACATTACCCGGTTTTTAAAAACTTTGGATGTGGAGATTACGACGGAAGTGGCCAAGACCGGGGTGGTGGCCGTGTTAGATAGTGGCAAACCAGGACCGGTGGTCGCCTTGCGGGCCGATATGGATGCCTTGCCGGTGCCGGAACAAAATGACTTGCCGTATAAATCCACTCAGACCGCCCAATACAATGGTGAAACCGTACCGGTGATGCATGCCTGTGGGCATGATACGCATATGGCTATGCTCATGGGTACCGCCAAGGTGCTCAGTGAGATGAAAGACCAGCTACGGGGCAAGGTGAAGTTTATCTTTCAGCCAGCCGAAGAAGGCGCCCCTGCAGGTGAACAGGGCGGGGCCGAAGTTATGGTTAAGGAAGGGGTACTTAAAAACCCTGATGTTGATGTGATTTTTGGTTTGCATATCAATGCCAACACCGATATTGGCAAAGTGCGCTATACGCCCAAAGGGGCGATGGCAGCCGTGGATCCGTTTAAAATTGTGGTAAAAGGCAAACAAGCGCACGGCGCCTACCCCTGGAAAAGTGTGGATCCCATTGTAACCGCCGCGCAAATGGTGATGTCGTTGCAGACCATCGTGAGTCGTGAGCTGAAACTGATCGATGCGGCAGCCGTGGTTACCGTCGGCTCTATTCATGGTGGCAATCGTTCTAATATCATTCCTAATGAAGTCGAGTTGGTAGGCACTATTCGCACGCTGGATAAAGATGCGCGCGAACATGTGTATGAAGCCATGGAGCGTAAAGTCAAAGGCATTGCGATGAGCATGGGGCCGAGGCCGAGCTTACGTTACCGCTGGATTACAGCTATCCTATTACCTTTAACGACCCCGAGCTTACCACGCAAATGTTGCCTACTTTGAACCGAACTGCCGGGGCAGAAAATGTGTTGCTATCTAACCCGGTCACCGGTGCCGAAGACTTTTCGTTTTTTCAGGAACAGGTACCTGGCCTGTATTTATGGGTAGGCGGCAAACCTCTTGATGTGTCTGAAAAAGACTCACCGGCGCATCATACACCTGAATTTATGGTCGATGACAAAGGCATGAAACTGGGGGTGAAGTTACTGACCAACATGACCCTGGATTATATGCAAGGGTCTGGCGACTAGCCAGACCTTCAAACCGCCCTGCCAGCCCCGATAGCCGGATCTGGCAGGGCTGTCGGGTAGGGGACAGTCTGGCAAGGCAGTCCCCTAAGTCGCTATGATTCCCGCACCTGGTCCCCGGCGCTTTTTACCGGCGGCCGGCCCACCACATATAACACGACATAACCGGCCACGGCGCTTATCAGCGAACCGGCCAGAATGCCTACCCGTTCATCAAAAATACGGTTTAAACCGGACTCTTCAAAGGCCAGGGCCCCAATAAACAGACTCATGGTGAAGCCCACACCACAAAGTAAGGCACAGCCGTAGACATGTTTAAGTGTCAGCCCCGCCGGCAATTTGGCCAGTTTCAGTTTGATCACCAGATAACAAAATGAAAAAACGCCAATTTGTTTACCAACAAACAAACCTAAAAAGATTCCAAAGGTAACCGGGTGTAAAATTCCCTCCGGGCGGATGGCGCTAAAATCAATACCGGCATTGGCAAAGGCAAACAAGGGTAAAATCGCAAAGCTGACCGCGGAGTTGAGTTCGTGCTCTAAGCGGGTAACAGGCGAATAGCTGGGATCGCGGGCGCTGCGCATCGGGATGAAGGCGGCCAGGACTACCCCGGCCAGGGTAGCATGCACCCCCGATTTCAATAGCGCGACCCACAGGACCAGCCCCACCAGAATATACGAAGGAATATCAATCACCCCGCGTCGATTCATGACCGCCAGTATCGCCAGACAGATGGCCGCAATGATGAGCGCTGTTTCGGTAATGTTGCTGGTATAAAACAAGGCAATAATGGCAATGGCACCGATGTCATCTATTATTGCCAGGGTGACTAAAAACACTTTCAGGCTGGTAGGGGCACGACTGCCCAGCAAAGCTAAAATCCCCAGCGCAAAGGCAATATCGGTGGCGGCCGGAATCGCCCAACCCGACATGGCAGTACTGTCGCCCCAGTTTACTGCCACATAAATAAGCGCCGGCACGGCCATGCCACCGATAGCTCCGGCAGCAGGCAGGACCATTTCCTTAGGATTAGACAGCTCCCCTTCGCACACTTCACGTTTTAGCTCTAAACCCACGTGAAAGAAAAAGACGGCCATCAGACCATCGTTAATCCACAGTAGCAGGGGTTTTTCGATGCCCCAATCGCCGGCCTTGATAACCACGGGCAGGTCAATAAGCTGATTATACCAGGGCGACAGGGGGGAGTTGGCCACCACTAATGCCAGGGCCGTGGCCGCCATTAAAATTATACCTGCAGAAGATTCGCGTTTGAGAAAGTCAGCTACAACCTCGTTTAGCTGCTGCACTTCATCTGCCAGTTTCATTGGATACGCTCCAGTAAAGATTGCTTGAATGCCAGTGCCGTCAGGCTCAAGGGGCGGTTTTTGCGGGTCACCACATACCAGGAATTACAGATAGGGAAATCCTGCACATTCAGTACCCGGATGTTATCGGTCGCGCTCTGGGCGAGGGTGTGTTCAGATAATATCGCCAGGCCCAGGCCTGAGGCTACCGACAGTCGAATGGCTTCATTCGACTCAATGATCATGGGGTCGCGAAAGCTGAAACCCTGTCGGGTACAGTATTCATCTACCGCTTTGCGGGTACCGCTGCCATTTTCACGCAGCAAAAACTTCTCCCCTGCCAGATCATGCAATGTACAGTAATCGGGTCCGTTATAATCACCAGGTGCAATCACTACCAGCTTATTATCCATAAAAGCGGTGGCCTCAATATTCACATCTTCGGGAGGCTGGCTGAAAATATACACATCATCACGATTTTGTTTAAAGCGGCCGGCTATTTGCTCACGATTGCCCACGGTAAAATGTACATCAATATTCGGGTGCGCCTTACAAAACGCGCTCAGCATGGGCGGCGCGATATATTTAGCGGTAGTCACTGCCGCCAGTTTGAGCGCGCCGGTTTCCATGCCCTGTAAAGCCTGCACCTGCGTGGTCAGCTTTGCCTGTGACGACAGTACCTCCTGGGCGCACAGATACACCGCCTCGCCGGCCTCGGTCATATGCACCTTGCCATTAAATTGTTCTAACAAAGGCAGCCCGACAATTTGAGAAAGTTTTTTTAACTGCAGTGAAACCGTAGGCTGCGACAGTGCCAGCGAATTCGAGGCCGCGGTGACAGAGCCGCCGTCAACCACTTCCTGAAACACTTCCAGTAAACGAAAAGTTAGATTATTCATGATGTCGTGTGCACATAGCCCTATGATTCATTGTTTCTCCAAGAGTAGATTTGTATCCGAAAAAACACGTATTGGTTCAGTTATGCCATTGCCAATTTGTGGGCTTTGCGGTGTTTTTGCGCTACAATCCCGGGCCTTCAATTGCACTGAATATGTTAACCAGTGCGCTATCTTTTTTCATGTATCCAACCATTAAAGGAAGCGTTTGATGGCTAAAGTCGCGATAGTAATGGGCTCCACCTCAGATTGGCCGACCATGCAGCAGGCAGCAACCATGCTGCAAGAATTCGGGGTCGAGTTTGAAGCTAAGGTAGTGTCTGCTCACCGCACGCCAAACCTGTTGGTTGAATTTGCCGAGCAGGCTGAAAATGAAGGCTTCAGCTGTATCATTGCCGGGGCCGGGGCGCCGCCCACCTGCCCGGTATGCTGGCGGCCCACACGCACCTGCCGGTTTTTGGGTGTCCGGTAAAATCCAAAGCACTCAATGGCCTGGACTCGTTATTGTCGATTGTGCAAATGCCGAAAGGCGTGGCAGTCGGCACCCTGGCGATTGGTGAAGCCGGGGCGGCCAATGCGGGGTTATTGGCGGCTCAGGTAGTGGCATTACAGGAACCGGCGGTTCGCCAGGCTATCATTGATTTTCGTACGCAGCAGACCGATTCGGTACTGGCTAACAGTAACCTGGAGCTGGACTGATGAGAGTACTGGTCTATGGCGCCGGTCAATTGGCGCAAATGATGTACCTGGCAGGCGCCCCGCTGGGTATTGAAGTGGAGGCGGTCGATGTCTCCAGCGATACGGTAGTGCATCCGGTCAGCAAGCTACCGCTGGATGCCAGTCTTGAACAGGCCATAGAAGCCGCAGATGCGTTAACCGTTGAGTTTGAACATGTACCAGAACGCTTGCTGGAGCAGGCCGAAAAAAGTAACAAACTGATGCCGTCTATGGAGGCTATCCTGGTCGGCGCAGACCGGGTTCGTGAAAAGCAGTTGCTGGAAACCCTCCAGATCCCGAACTGTAGTCATCGGATTGTTACCAGCCTGGATGAATTAGACGCCTGCATCAGTGCCCTGGGCGACAAGCTTATTATCAAAGCCAGCCGTGACGGTTACGACGGCTATGGGCAGTGGCGACTCACCAGTGCTGATCAGCTTGAGGAGATTAAACAGGCGCTGGATGGTCTGGATTTATCCGCGGTGCCGCTGGTCGTTGAAAAGATGCTGAGCTTTGAGCGCGAATTGTCGCTGATAGGTGTGCGCAGCCAGAACGGAGATATAAAAGTCTACCCCATCGCCGAGAATTTGCATTACCAGGGGCAGCTGCATGTTTCTGTGGCGCCGGCGCCGAAGGTTGATGCGGCCTTACAGCAACAGGCCGAGGATATCTTCAAACGGCTAGCAGATGGTATGCAATATACCGGAGTGCTGGCGGTTGAGATGTTCCAGTGCGGGGACCAACTGCTGGTTAACGAGCTGGCGCCCCGGGTCCATAACTCTGGTCACTGGACCCTTACCGGCAGTGATACCAGCCAGTTTGAAAACCATTTACGCGCGGTAACAGGTTTGCCTCTGGGCGATACCGGTGCCCGGTCACCGGCGGCGATGATCAACATCATCGGTTGTGGTACGTTCTCACGAGAACTGCTCAGTATTCCGGGCTGTCATCTGCACTGGTATGGCAAAACGGTGCGGGATAAACGAAAAATGGGTCATATCAATTTGACGGCCGAAAACTATCAAATGTTGGGTCATAAGATGCAGCAGCTGGTGGCATATGTTCCTGGCGAAGCATTTCCCAAACTGGCTGAAGAAGCTCAAAAACTCAGCAGTTGGAAGTAGAACGACGAAAGCGACTTGACAACCACCGTAGTCAGATTAGAATACGCCCCGCTTACCCGAGGTAAACCCCTTACGGTAAGCGGTTTTTATGTGTGCCGACTTAGCTCAGTTGGTAGAGCAACTGACTTGTAATCAGTAGGTCGCCAGTTCGACTCCGGCAGTCGGCACCATTCTTCCCCCCTTCAGTGTGTATCCTTTGGTTTGCTCAAACCTGTTTGTCACGTAAGATAAAGAAAATACAATCTTGCCAGGATGGTTTCTATGTTGCGTGCGTGTTCAGTAATTGCCTCTGTTTGGTTATGCAGTTCACTGCTCACCGGTGCTTATGCCTCTCAGCCTGCTTCGGCGATCGAATTTGAGCGGCCTTATTTTGCGGCGGGCTTTGACTTAGCCACCACGGCCGCGGGCTATGCCAGGCTTCACAATCTTACCAATACACATGTCCATATTACCCATATCAGCGTGCCGGAACATATTGCTAAGGGCGCCTCGTTACACCGCAGCGTATCTGCTGACAATATGGTGAAAATGCAGAAACTAGCCGACGGCTTAACCCTGAAGCCTGATGCCCAGCTGACATTTGAAACCGGTGGCTATCATGTGATGTTGCATAACCTGACCCGGCCACTGGAGGTGGGCACCAAGGTGCCTGTAACCTTTCACTTTCGCGCGCAGCGCAGCCAGCAAGTAAATTTTAGTGTGCACCAGCTTGATAACGGTGGCCATCAGCACCATCATGAATAAAGCCGGAAAGGACAGGGAGTCGGGTGAAGTAATCCAGATTCTTACTGGCCCAGTATCTACAACTAAGATGATAAACCATGTTGTTCATCATAAAAATCGATAAAGGAGCGTATAATGAGTAAGATTGATATCGGTATTTCAGAAGATGACCGTAATACAGTAGCGGAAGGTTTGAAGAAGCTGCTGGCCGATTCTTATACCCTGTATCTGCAAACCCACAATTTCCACTGGAATGTCACAGGCCCTCAATTTCGCGAGCTGCACCTGATGTTCGAAGAGCATTACACGGAACTGGCTGAAGCGGTGGATGACATTGCTGAACGTATTCGCACGCTGGATGTGGTGGCACCAGGCACCTACAAAACCTTGTCTGAGCTTAGCTCCATTGAAGAAGTTGAAGGTGTGCCAGAGGCTACCGAAATGGTACGTTTACTTACCCATGGCCACGAGCAGGTGGTCAAAACTTGTCGCGATGCCCTGAAAAAAGCGCAGGACGCTGATGATGAATCCTCGGTTGCCCTGATTTCTGATCGTATGCGGGTGCATGAAAAAACGGCGTGGATGTTACGTGCCCTTCTTCCTAAATAAAGTTGACGATTAATTACAATGACTATGCGTAAAAATTCGCTTACCAAACGCCTGGCAACCTTGTTGCCAGGCGTTTTTGTGCTATGTGGAGCTCAGGCTGATGAGCATAAACAGACTGACGCTACCCAGATTCAGGTAACCCAGCTTGCCGAAGGCCTGGCCAACCCCTGGGGCATGACCTTTTTGCCCGATGGCGATATGCTGATTACCGAACGTGCTGGCGATATCCGTCGGTATTCGTTTGACAATGGTCTGAGTAAACCTCTGGCTAATGTCCCTGAAGTAGATGCGGTCAACCAGGGCGGGATGCTTGATGTAGTGTTGGATCCTGAGTTTGCTGATAATCAGACTATTTACTTTTGCTATGCCAAAGCAGGGGACCAGGGTCGCAGCAGCGCCGTATCCAAGGCGACACTTAAAAATAATAGCCTGACCAATGTCGAAACCATTTTTGTCGCCGAACCACTGGTCGACAATGGTTTTCATTTTGGTTGCCGCTTAGCCTTTGACCGTCAGCAACATTTGTATGTGTCGCTGGGTGATCGCAACGACTACATGGATGAAGCTCAAAACACGGATAATCATTTTGGCACAGTGGTTCGCATTCACAAAGATGGCTCGGTTCCTGAGTCAAACCCTTTTGTTGATGGCGACGCGCCAGAGATTTTTACCTATGGGCACCGTAATGTCCAGGGACTTACCGTACACCCGCAAACCGGTGAAATCTGGGCGATGGAACATGGTCCCAGAGGGGGTGATGAAGTTAATGTGCTTAGCAAAGGGAACAACTACGGCTGGCCGGTGATCACCTATGGTATCGATTATGACGGCAGCGTGATTTCGGATAAAACCCATCAGGAAGGCATGGAACAGCCCTGGGTTTACTGGGACCCGTCTATTGCTCCTAGCGGCATGGCGTTTTATACCGGCGATGCATTCAAAGACTGGCAAGGCGATCTGCTGGTGGGGTCCCTGAAGTTTACCCATCTACGTCGTATCGATATTAAAGAGGGTAAACCCGGTGAACAACATGAATACCTGCGGGACAACAGCGCGCGTATCCGGGATGTTGAGGTAGGGCCTGACGGGCTTATTTACCTGCTTACCGATGCGCCGGACGGCAAATTATTGCAGCTGTCCCCCGCTAAGTAAGCTTGCTGCGGTATCGAATAAAAGCCAGTGTTCGCGCTGGCTTTTTTGTGTCCGGCCCCGGAGCAGCTGATCTCACCCCGATTACTCCGAGTAGCGATCTGAGTAGCAATAAAGACGCGGTCAGCCACGGTACTTTGAGGGGAAGAGAGTGCCTGTTAGCCTGATTATTCTTATTGTTCTGCTCATGGGGGGCTATCCCTTGATAAGGAAAAGGAGAACTACGTATGCGTAAACTGTTGATTGGTGCCACCACAGCCATGCTGGCTTTAAGTTCACACAGTGCGATAGCACAGAGTATTAAAGTAACGATGAACAAAGCCGGCACCCAGACCTCTGCCGGTTCGGTGATAATTGAAGAGCATGATGATGGACTGGTTTTTCGGCCGTCACTGGAAGGGTTGAGCCCGGGTGGTCATGGCTTTCATGTGCATGAACATGGCTCGTGCGACAGTGCCATGAAAAAGGGTGAAAAAGTCCCGGCCGGAGCCGCAGGAAGTCACTTAGATCCGGACAAAACCGATTCTCATGGCTACCCCTGGAGTGCTCAAAGCCACCTTGGCGATTTACCACTGTTGTATGTGGGTGAAGAGGGGGAAGCCAAACATCCGGTACTGGCGACACGATTGAGTATCAGTGATGTGCAGGGTAAGGCCCTCATAGTTCACGAAGGCGGCGATAACTATTCTGACTCGCCGAAAAAACTGGGTGGTGGTGGCGCACGGGTACTGTGCGGCGTTATTCAGTAAAAGGGTTCTTTTGATAAGTGCAGATATGTGCGAATAAGCCCGCAATACGGCCTCTGCAATTTACCGGTGTCAGGGCGGCCCTTACCGCCCTGATGCTTAAACCCGGTTACTTACTTTTATAACGTTCAAACCAGGCCAGTATATTTCCGGTTTTCTGGATCAGTCGTGAAGGCCGACCGGCAATACCGTGGGGCGCACCCGGGATCCTAACCATGGCTGCATCTACCTGTTGTAAGCGCAGGGCCTGATAAAACTGTTC
Organism: Salinimonas marina; assembly: GCF_015644725.1. Lineage (NCBI taxonomy): Bacteria > Pseudomonadati > Pseudomonadota > Gammaproteobacteria > Alteromonadales > Alteromonadaceae > Salinimonas > Salinimonas marina. The sequence goes on along the minus strand of NZ_CP064795.1, from coordinate 3,314,657 downwards.
AGACTCACTAATAGGCGTGCGATAGTCAGCCTCACCGGTCAGCAGCATGGTAGGAGTAGTGACATTACCTACCAACGACAAGGGCGAGTGTTCCCACAGATGGTCGGCCACTTCCCAGGGCTTGCCAGGCATCCAGTACTGTGAAAAATAGGGATAGGCATCGGCGGTTAAGGCAAAGCTCATCCAGTTGATCACCGGTTTGGCCACCACGGCCGCCGCAAAACGGTCCGTTTTTCCAATTGACCACGCGGTCAGCACACCGCCGCCGGAACCTCCGGTGATAAACAGGTTGTTGCTGTCCACGGCACCCTCGGCCACCACGGCGTCGACCACATCCATCAGATCCTGATAATCATCAGACGGGTAATTATGATGAATCAAATTACCAAACTCAGCGCCATACGAGGAACTGCCCCGGGGGTTCGACCATACCACCACATACCCTTTGGCCGCCATCAACTGAATTTCCATAGCAAAGTGAGGGCCATAGGCTGCGTGGGGGCCGCCATGAATCTCCAGAATCATGGGGTACTTTTTATTGCGGTCAAAGCCTGGCGGATAGGCCACCCAGGCATCAATTTGCCGGTCATCGACGGTGGAGGTGACCGGCAGATGTTTCACCTCAGCCAATGTCAGATGCCCTAACGCATCTTCATTAAGCGTCGTCAAGGTTCGCCGTTCACCCTGTGGGGTCAGCAGGCTCAGGTCGGCGGGCCGGCTATCGCTGGCCTGGGTATAGGCAATCTGACCTTTGGAACTGAGGGCAAATTCGCCAGACGTATAGGGGCGGCCCAGCGACTGTCCGCCCAGACTCACCTCATATTTTTGTATCTCGGCGTCAAGCCCGACCCGGGCCAGACGATGATGGCCCTTATCCAGATAAGAAAACACCAGCGAAGCGCTGTCTTCAGCCCATTTGAAGCTGCCCAGAGAGCGATCCAAAACCTCGGTTAACCGGGTGACCTTGTTGCTACCCAGCTCCATCACCACCAGGTCCGGTGTTTGATATGACTGTTTGTTATCCTGCAATTGTGTAAACGCCAGATACTTGCCATCCGGACTAAGCTGCGGACGTGCTTCAGGGCCAGGCATATCGGTAACCTGTTCCACCTTGGCAGTGGTGGTATTGATGCGAAAAATATCCCCGCGCACCGGATGCAGCGCAAAATCTTTGCTTCGATCAGCGGCAAAATACAGCCAGTTGCCTTGCGCCGAAAAACTCAGCTCGCTGCTGTTGGGGTAGGCGCCGGTGGTTAACTGACGGGGCGTACCGCCTTCGGCAGGCAGTATGTAAATCTGGCGATGGCCACTGTCCAGATAGCCCTGACCATCGGCCCGGTAGTCGGTTTTTTCAATGTATTTTGCAGATTCGGCCCATTTTGCTCCTTCTGGTTTTCCTGGCATCGAGGAAAACAAAGGTTGCTGTTTGGTGGCGGTAAACATGGTAAATGCCAGTTGCTTACCATCGGGGGACCAGGTCATCTGCGACGGACTTTCGGTAAGCTTGGTCAGGCGGGCGGTGAGGCCGTCTTCCAGGTAGTGCATATAAATCTGAGCACTGCCATTTTCGTCACTGACATAGGCCAGGCGGGTACCATCCGGGGAAAGTGCCGGTTGCCGAATGTTGCCGCTGTTGGCCAGCATGGGGCGGTGGCGCTGGTCCTTCAGATTAACCTGCCATAACGCGCTGGTGGTCCGGTCATTCATGATATCCATACTATGGCGCACATAATACACCGTATCACCCTGTGGACTGAAAAATGGCGCAGCAGCATATTCCAGGTTAAACACATCCTGATACTGCAGGGTGTCAGCCAGGCCTTCCTGCGCCAGGGCCGGTACGCTAAGACAACTGGCCAGGGCGATGGGCAGGGAGCGCCGGTAAAAAGAAGTGAAATTCATGGGTTATCCTTGTTGAGAATGTAACTTGTCATAATGATGACCTTTGAGCGAAATTCGTTGTAGCAAAATATCCTTAAACATGACCCAGTCACCGGCCAGACTGTAAAATGGGTAGGAGAAGGTGGCTGGCCGGTTTTTTTCAAAAAAGAAATGACCCATCCAGGCAAAAGCATAACCGATAACCGGCACCAGTAATAACAGACCGGCAGATTGCACCACCGTCGCCCACCCGATTACCGCCAGCACCAGCCAGGAGCCGATAAAGTGTAATTGGCGGCAGGCAGCATTCTGATGCTCGCTTAAATAATAAGGGTAAAACTCTTTGAATGAAGCAAAGCGTGACGGTGCCATGACAGCTTACTCGCACATTGTAAATAAGATGTAAACTGTAAAGGCGGCCAGCCAGGATTGCAACCCATGGCCATGGCGAAAAGGTAATCATGGCAGCCGGACACAGAATCTTTTTGTTGCTTGTTTTTTTCAGGAGGATCCCCCATATCTGGAAACAAATACATCATTCACGGGCATAGATAATGGAAACAATGGGACAGACAAACGTCGTTGATATTACCGTTGAAAATTTTCAGCAGGTAATTTTACAGCAGTCGCAGGAAAAATTGGTGATGGTCGATTTCTGGGCCGCCTGGTGCGAACCCTGTAAAGACCTGATGCCAATGCTGGAACGCATTGCGGGAGAATACCCCAATGATATGATCCTGGCCCGGGTAGACTGTGAGCAACAACAGGAAATCGCCGCACAATTTGGTATTCGTAATCTGCCCACCGTGATGCTGGTTAAAGATGGTCAGCCTGTAGATGGTTTTGCCGGTATGCAGACCGAAAGCCATATTCGTGAATTGCTGGCGAAATATTTACCGCAGCCGGGTGATGAAGAATTGCAAAAAGCCGCCGAGCTGGTGCAGCAGGGCGATTATCAAAGTGCATTTCCGCTGGCTAAACAAGCGGTAGATCTCAGTCCGGATAATATCGATGCGCGGTATATGTATATTGATTGCCTGATAGAAACCGGCTCCATCGCCCAGGCGAAAACCGAGCTGAGCCAGATTCGGATGGTCGATCAGGATGCCCGTTATCAAAGCATGATGAGTAAGGTAGAGCTGGCCGAACAGGCCGCAGAGTCGCCGGAGCTGAAACAATTACAGCAAGAGGTGGCGCAAAACCCGGATGATTTGCAGCTTAAAATCGATTTGGCGGTACAACTGCAACAGGCCCACAAAGCCGATGAAGCGCTGGAATTGTTGCATACCGTGTTACTTACTGATTTGAATTTTGGCGATGCCAAAAAGCGCATGCTGGATATGATCAATGCACTGGCCGATGGCGATCCGCTCAAATCCCTGTATCGGCGTAAAGTTTACAGCTTGCTCTATTAATTCAATCCATTAACCAGTGGGTTCGCCCCATCCGTTACAGCCTAGCTGATGTCGTCGGCCACCGGGTCGGCGACCCGGTAGGGGCAAAAGCCTTCGGTGTGAAGCCAGTTCAGCGCGGCAAAATAGCTTTGAAAATAATTACGCTGATAATCGGCAGTGGTATTAGGGTAAGTACGTTCCAGTTGGGCACGTTTCACCATGCCGGGGTCCAGCACATAGGCTGAACGGGAGAGTCCATGGTCGATACAGTGCAAAATGGCCTCAGCCATCCGATTTTGACACTCCGGTGTGGTCAGCACCCAGCGCCGGCCATCCAGTAGGGCACCCCATGGCTGCTGGTTGAATTTTGGAAGCAGTGCATAAATTTCTTCAATTGCTGCTTCTGTGGTGGCCCGAGTCCATGCGCCCGTAGCGTAAACTTCCAGCATGTTTCCCGAGACATCCAGCGCATATTGCCCATAGGTGGGAAATCTCATTGCTATGTCTGCCTGGCTGTATTCTGATATTCATTTATAGCAGAAAAAGGTCGTCGACGGCATCCCCTTATTACTGGTCGTAGTTGTCCCTGATTATGCTTTTTGGCCGTAGCGTCTACTCACCTTCAACAGACTCTGCTACATTGGCACAAAAAGTAAGCACAGAATCATTGCCGATATGTATCAGCACTTTTATCAGCGTTATCTGAACGCACATTCAGGAAAACAACATTTTGCCTGTCATAGTCATTATTTTTGGCCCGATGTGACCCGGGAAGCGATGCTAGCTTACTGGGATGACAGCGCCAGACTGGCCGACGAAAAATGGGCATTCTTCTTCAGCGATGTGGTCCCCCAGACTCAGCATTTTATTAGTGAGACCCTCAATACCGGGGCCCCGGAACAAATTGTATTTGCCCCGAATACCCATGAGTTGGTGAGCCGGCTGCTAAGTTGCCTGGATTTTAGTCGCCAGGTGCGTCTCCTTACTACCGACAGTGAATTTCATAGCGCCAGCCGGCAGCTGCAGCGACTGGAAGAAACCGGTCAGTTGCAATGTCATCGGGAGCCTGCCCAGCCATTTGCCAGTTTCACAGACCGTTTTATCGGGCAAATACAACAACACCACTGGGACATGATTTTGGTCAGCCAGGTGTTCTTCAACTCAGGCTGGGTAGTGGAACATCTGGAGCAAATTGTGGAAGCGGTGACCTCCTCCGACACCATCATTGTTATTGATGGCTATCATGGCTTTATGGCCCTGCCTACAGACCTGGCGCCCATTGCTCATCGGGTGTTTTATTTGGCGGGCGCCTACAAATATGCTCAGGCGGGCGAGGGGGCCTGCTTTGCCCATGTACCGCCAAATAATACCTTACGACCGGTGTATACCGGCTGGTATGCTGAATTTGGTGAACTGGCAAGCCCTCGTGCCGATGCAGTGACCTATGCGAAAAACGGAATGCAGTTTGCCGGCGCCACCATGGATTTTTGTGCACTGTATCGACTGCGGGCGGTGTTTACCCTGTTTGCTGAAGAAGGTCTCAGTGTGGAGCGCATCAATAGGTATATCAAGCAGCTGCAACAGCGGTTTTTAGAATTACTGGATGCCCAGTCCCATCCGCAATTAAACCGGTCTTCATTGCTGATCGACGATGAAAACTGTCGCGGTCATTTTTTAACTTTTGAACTGGCGGAGGCGCAAAGCGCAAAAGCCCTATCCGAGCAGCTGCGTGGCAAAGGAATTCTGACCGATTACCGCGATCGCCGCTTACGCTTTGGATTTGGTTTGTATCATAGCCTGGACACCCTTGCTGTGGATTTAAGCTGATTTGGATACCCTTAGCCCCCTTCATTTATTGGCCTTGGTAATCGCCCTGGTATTGGTGCTGGAAGGCTTAGGCCCGTTCTGTATGCCTAACCGCTGGCGCTTATTTTTGCTGCAGTTGAGTCAGCAGCGCGCGGCTTCGTTACAAAAATACGGCGGAATTATGGTGATTGTCGGGCTGGTAAGTTTGTATTATTTGTGGCCCTGAAAGTCTTCCAACACAATGAATTCTGGTCGTTTTCGAATATTAGTCCGGCGTTGGCGGCCGCCGGCAGTGAAGGCCTGTCTATAAATTGCGCATAAAAAGAGATGATCAGCGATGGCGATCTTTGATAGAATCCCCGCCTAATTTTCTTACACATTCGATTCATGGCAAAGAACGTAGTGGTACTTGGCACCCAATGGGGTGACGAGGGTAAAGGTAAAGTAGTTGATCTGTTAACCGATCGGGCAAAATATGTGGTGCGCTATCAGGGCGGCCATAACGCAGGTCACACGCTGGTAATCGACGGCGAAAAGACCGTTTTGCATCTTATCCCCTCTGGTATTCTTCGTGACAATGTTACCTGTATTATCGGTAACGGTGTGGTGTTAAGCCCGGAAGCATTGATGACTGAAATGAAAATGCTGGAGGATCGCAATGTGCCGGTTCGCGAGCGTTTAAAAATCAGTGAAGCCTGTCCTCTGATTCTGCCTTATCACATCGCGTTGGATGTGGCGCGTGAAAAGGCCCGTGGTGCCAAAGCCATCGGCACCACCGGTCGTGGCATCGGCCCGGCCTACGAAGATAAAGTTTCTCGTCGTGGCTTGCGAGTGGGCGATCTGTTCAATGCCGAAGACTTCAAGGTGAAGCTTAAAGAAGTTCTGGATATTCACAACTTTACGCTGACTCAGTACTACCACGAAGAAGCCGTGGATTTTGATACCGTGTATGAACAGGCAATGTCTGTGGCCGATATCTTAAAATCTATGGTAGTGGATGTGACCGATGAGTTGGATAAAGCCCATCGTGCCGGTTTGCCCATTATGTTTGAAGGCGCCCAGGGCACCTTGCTGGATATCGATCATGGTACCTATCCCTATGTAACCTCCTCCAACACCACAGTGGGCGGGGTTGCCACCGGCGCTGGCTTTGGTCCGCTGAATCTGGATTATGTTCTGGGTATTGTGAAAGCGTATACTACCCGTGTGGGCTCAGGTCCGTTTCCTACCGAACTGGACTGCGAGGTAGGTCAGCATCTAGGCGTTAAAGGCCACGAATTTGGTGCCACCACCGGTCGCAAACGTCGTACCGGCTGGTTTGACGCAGTCGCGATGAAACGGGCTGTGCAAATTAACTCTATCACCGGTTTTTGCCTGACCAAGCTGGATGTGCTGGATGGTCTGGATACATTACGAATTTGCGTAGGGTATAAAGACGCAGACGGGAATGTGAAAGATGTGCCGCCGATGGCTGCCGACGGATACGAAAAGATTCGTCCGGTCTACGAAGAAATGCCAGGCTGGTCAGAAAATACCTTCGGGGTCCAGGATTTTGCAGCACTGCCGCAACAGGCGAAAGATTACATCAGCCGCTTAGAGCAGATTACCGGCGTGCCGGTCGACATTGTTTCTACCGGCCCGGATCGCAACGAAACGATCGTTTTGCGCAATCCATACGACGTGTGATCACACTTTATCCAAAAAGTTATCCACAGCCTGCTCCTTGCAGGCTGTGTTATTTTGGGCTTATTAACGCCCAGCCCTTCTTTGCTGACTCCGCTTTGATATACTGCTGAAAATACTCTTTTGGCGGCGCCCCACAATGTCTTATGCTTCAGCAGATTCTGCTTCTTTTGATAATCAGGACGGCTTTTCAGCGCCCCAGGTATTAGCGCAACTCAGACAAAGTTTCGCCAGCGACCGTACCCGTACTCTACCGTGGCGCCGGGCTCAGTTAAGCGCGTTAGAAAGTTTATTAAAGCATCACACCGATGAACTAATAACCGCGTTATATCAAGACCTTGGAAAGTCTAAAACCGAAGCATGGACCTCTGAGATTGGTTTTTTACTGACCGATATCAAACATACCTTGCGTCATCTCAAAAAGTGGATGCGGCCACATAAAGTGCCTACCCCCCTGATCGCCCAGCCGGGCAGTAGCGCGGTTTTTTACGAACCGTTGGGGTGTGTGCTGGTGATAGGCGCCTGGAATTATCCGCTGCAACTGACGCTGGCGCCCTGCATTGCGGCGATAGCCGCGGGCAACTGTGTATTATTGAAACCGTCGGAACTGGCGCCGGCGACTTCGAGCCTGATAAAAAAACTTATCCCCAGGTATCTTGACAACACGGCGATCGCTGTGATCGAAGGCGGTAAAGCAGAAACGACGGATCTGCTGGCCCAATCCTGGGATCATATTTTCTATACCGGTGGTGAAGCGGTGGGTAAAATTGTGATGCAGGCTGCCAGCCAGCATTTGACCCCGGTCACCCTTGAACTGGGCGGTAAAAGCCCCTGTCTGGTAGAACGCTCCGCCGACGTGGAGGTCGCCGCCCGCCGTATTGTGTGGGGCAAATGGATGAACGCCGGGCAGACCTGTGTCGCCCCTGATTACATTATTGTGGAAGAATGTGTTAAAGACGCCCTGCTCAAAGCTTTGAAAAAAGAAATTCGAGCCCAATACACCCGTCAGCCATTGCAAAGCCCGGATTATGGGAAAATCATCAATCGCCATCATTTTGATCGATTATGTGGTTATCTGGAAAATCAGCAACTGTATTTTGGTGGCGAAACCGATCCGCAGGAACACAAAATCGGGCCCACCATTGTTTTGGATCCCGATGCTGACAGCCCGATAATGCAGGAAGAAATTTTTGGCCCGTTGTTGCCGGTTCTGACCACCACCCAAATTTCTGAAAGTCTGGATTTTATCCGTCAGCGCGCTAAGCCTCTGGCTTTGTACTTATTTACTAACGATAGCAAGCTGGAGCAGCGGGTTATTCGTAAGGTGAGCGCAGGTAGCGTGTGTGTCAATGATATTATGATGTTTATGACCAATGCGAATTTGCCTTTTGGCGGGGTGGGAACCAGCGGCATGGGGCAATATCACGGACACGCTGGGTTTGCCCAGCTAAGCCATAAAAAATCGGTAATGATCAGAAAGTTCTGGCTGGATGTGGCCGTGCGCTATGCGCCATTTTCGTCATTTAAACTGGCAATATTGAAAAAGCTTTTATAGGAGAAAAATATGGTGCAGCCGTTTCATCTGGCCATTCCGGTTAACGATCTTACTGCGGCTCAGCAGTTTTACGGCGATCTTTTTGGCTGCGAACAGGGTCGCAGTGATAGCGAATGGATTGACTGGAATTTTTTTGGCCACCAGTTAGTCACCCACAAAGTTGCCAGCATGCCAGCACGCTTGAGCCCTAATCAGGTCGATGCGCAGGCCGTGCCGGTGCCGCATTTTGGGGTGGTGCTGACCATGGCGCAGTGGCAACAGCTGGCTGCCCGCCTGGAAGACGCCGGACAGCGCTTTATTATCAAACCCTATATTCGTTTTAAAGACCAGCCGGGTGAGCAGGCCACCATGTTTTTACTGGACCCGGCCGGTAATGCTCTGGAATTTAAAGCATTTGCTGATGCTAAACAGCTATTTGCCCGCTGAGCGGGCCGCGCAGAGGCTGGTCACTGCGCGGCTTCTTCCACCAGACTCAAGCCCCGTCCGCTTCGCTGTGAAGCGGCTTCCAGACCCTGGGAGGTGCGTTTAATAAGCTGCAAATCACCGAAGGGCTGTTGTTTAAGGGTGTAGCCCAGCTGTTTTAATTGCTGCTGTTTGTCCGTAGCAATGCCGGTATGCATCCGAATCGTGTTTTCAGGCCATAGCTGATGATGAAAACGAGGCGCATTCACCGCCTGCTCAGCACTCATATCAAAATGCAGCGCATTTAATACCGACTGGGTTACCGATGAGATAATGGTGGTGCCCCCCGGCGATCCGGTAACCAGAGCGACATCTTGCTCTGCATCCAATACCACCGTCGGGCTCATGGAAGATAACATGCGTTTGTAGGGCTGAATTTCATTGGCTTTACCGCCCACCGCACCAAAAAAATTGGGGACTCCGGCCTTGGCGCTAAAATCGTCCATTTCGTCATTCAGTAAAAAGCCGGCGTCGGTGACCACCATGCCACTGCCAAAGCCCAGGTTCAGGGTGGTGGTGATTGCCACCGCGTTGCCCCACTGATCCACAATACTAAAATGGGTGGTTTGCTCGCTTTCAGTTAAACCAGGCTCGATGCTATCGCTGTCAGAAATAGTATCAGGATTCACCTCACCGGCACGCCGGGCAATATAGTCATCATCGATAAGCGCCGCCATGGGCACATCAATAAAATCCGGGTCGCCGAGATATTTCGCTCGATCGGCAAAAACCCGCTTGCCGATTTCTGATAACAAATGAATGTATTTCACACTATTGTGGTCAGCTGGCTCCATATCTTGCTGAGCCTGTGCAAACATGCCCAGCCACTGCGCCACGGCGATGCCACCGGAACTGGGAGGGGGCGCGGTGACCAGGGTATAACCTTGCCAGCGGAAGGTTACCGGTTCACGCCAGATAGCCTGATAGCGGCTCAAATCGTCCTCGGTAATCAGTCCATCATGCTGCTGCATAAAGTCAGCCAGCATCCGGGCGGTTTCGCCCTCGTAAAAGCCAGCTTTACCTTCATCACGTATGCGTTTTAAGGTCGCGGCAAGCTCAGGCTGCACCAGGGTCGAGCCGGCAGTAGCATGGCCAAAATACGCGGTAAAGTTGTTGATTAGATTCTTTTCGCGACTTTTTTGGATAAACTGGTTGATGTTACCCGCCAGTTTTTCGGGCACCACAAAGCCTTGTTCGGCCAAATCGACCGCTGGCTGCACCAGTCGGCGCCAGGGCAGACTGCCGTATTTTTGATGCGCGGCCCACATGCCGGCGACTGAGCCCGGGACCCCAGAGGCACGCACCCCATACAAAGAGTCGTGAGGTTTCACCTTGCCGTTGTCATCCAGATACATATCGCGACTGGCCTTGCCTGGCGCCATTTCCCTGAAATCCAGAAAATCAGTCTCGCCTTCATGAACCAGGGTCATAAAGCCGCCGCCACCAATATTACCCGCTTCAGGCAGCGTCACCGCCAGCACAAACTGAGTGGCAATAGCAGCATCCACCGCGTTGCCACCGTCCTGTAATACCGCCATAGCGGCGTTGGCACTGAAGGTATCAGGGGCAGCAACCGCTTGTGCATTACCCGGGGAAGAGGATGTGTCAGGCTGTTGTGCACAGCCACTGACCACAACAAATACGATTATCCATAATAAATGACGCATAAATCTATCCAATCATAACAATACTGGCAATCACATAGGCCACCAGGGTCAACGAACCGGCAACCAGTGCATAGGGTAGCTGAGTGCGAACATGAGTAAGCAGGTCGCACCCAGCGGCGATGGAGGATACCGCTGAGGTATCAGAGATAGGTGAACAATGGTCACCAAAAATCCCGCCTCCCAGAATCGCGGCGATAACCAACGAAGGTGGCAGCCCCAGGGTTTCTATTAAAGGCACCCCGATAGGGATCAGAATGGCAAACGTGCCCCAGGAGGTGCCGGTGGTAAACGACATTACCGCCCCGGCTAAAAATAGCATCGGCACAATCAGCACCAGCGGCAGATACTCACCCACAATCCCTGATACAAACACACCCGTGCCCAGGATTTTCAAACTACTGCCTAAGGTCAGCGACAACAACACAATGGTAACCAGTGGCAGCAACTCGCCCATGCCCTTGAAGCCGGTTTTAACCGCTTGTTGGTGGGTAAACTGGCGGTGAGATATCAATAATAAATAAGCCACGGCGGTCGCCAGCACGGTGGCGTACAACACCGACTTACTACCACTGCCTTCGGCCAGCACTCCATCGCCGGTCCAGAACATAAAGCCTACCATGCTGGCGACCATCACCACTAAAGGGATCAGCATAAAGCGGGCTTTGGTCGCGGGAGTGGTTTCCAACGGGGTCTCGGCCTGCGCCTGCAGCGACTCTTCTTTGGCCATAGGCCCATGTACTTTATCTTTCACAATGGTATAAGTCACAATCGCCAGGGTGATAAGGGCATAAAAGTTCAGTGGCACCGAACCCCACAAAATACTGACAGACGATTCCGGTAAATCATACGTATCCAGCATCCCCAGTACAAAGGCGCCCCAGCCATTGAGCAAAATCAGAATACATACCGGGGCACTGGTACTGTCGATAATATAGGCCAGGCGCGCCCGGCTCATTTTAAATTTATCAAACAAACCGCGCGCAAAGATGCCGGCGGTCAGTACGCTTAAATTAGACTCGATAAACACCGCGATGCCGGTAAACATGGTCAACCCGCCAACCTGCCGACGACTTTTGGCCACGCCTTTACCAATCAGCCAGTTAACGGTGGCGGTAACCCCGCCTGAATCCCGGATATAGGCAAGCAAGGCTCCCACCAGTACCGAAAACAGCAAAATTCGGGTATTGCCCGGGCTGGCGGCCACTTCAATAACACGCTCCATCGAATTAATCGGCGCCAGCAGTATCTGCCCCGGGGCGGCCTGCATAACAATCAGGGCTTCAGAGCACAATACAGCCATCAGCAAAGCCATAATGACTTCTTTTTTCCAGAAGACCACAAAAATGGCAACGAGTGGGGGGATGATCGACACCCAATCCATATACTTTCCTACAAATAAAACGATTAATATGGGAAATCACAACCATGCGGCCGCTGGCTTTCCGGTGTGTTGTATTAACCACGGGCAACTTTTTGACAAAACCACCCATAAAAATATTTATAGGATAGCAGTAGCCTACTCAGATTCAGCCGGCAATGATAGCGGTTTGCCGGTGGGTGAGTGTAAGTGGCCTTAAAAATTGATTTATCAATTCTCAAACAAAGCGGTTTGCTTACAAACCCAGCGGTTTTACCCGCTACCTGGGATAAAGGTTTACTTACCTGGCATAATTTGATTGCCAACATCAGACCTTTAGTGTTTTCCTAAGCCGTGTGTAAGCATCGTGGTCTGTAATATTGCACAGGCATTTTTGTAGTTAGGCAAATATCAATCTCTTATCACTTATGCGTATTGTATTATTCTTTTTTGTTTTATTGATAAACACCGCCGTTGCCGCCCCCAGCCTGGCTCAGATAAATTTGTGCTGGGCCAGAAAATGATTCTGGATTTGCGTTATTACTGCGCCGATGACACGCCGGCAGCACAATGTTGCACTCCCGTGACCCGCCTGACCGATCCCATTAAAAAATTGTTGGTCTCCAATGCCATTGGCGGGGTTATTTTGTTTGGGCAGAATATAGAAAACACCCGGCAGCTGGTCACGCTTAACTATGAACTACAGCAATTGATGCAGCAGCATGATTTGCCGCCGCTGTTTATTGCTATTGACCAGGAAGGTGGCCGGGTAGCCCGTATACCCGATCATATGGCCACGCGGTTTGTGGGCAATATGGCAATCGGCGCCACCCACAGTGGTTATCAGACACACTTTGCCGCACAGGTTGGTGCCAGCATCGCCGAAACGCTGAATTTATTGGGGTTTAACATCAATTTTGCGCCGTCAGTGGATGTAAACAGCAACCCATTGAATCCGGTCATCAATGTACGAAGCTACGGTGAAGCCGGCGCCCAGGTGGCCGCCCTGGGCGATGCCACCGTCAAGGCCTTGCAGAGCCGACAAATCATCAGTGCCTTAAAACATTTTCCCGGACACGGAGATACGCATACCGATAGCCATTCCGGGCTGCCCCGGGTGAACGCTAATCTTGAGCAGATTTTGCGTGATGATCTGTTGCCTTTCATCCAGCTCATCGACAGCGACGCTCCGCCGCAAATGATTATGACCGCCCATATCCAGTATCCGGCCTTAGATGACACCCGGCTTGCCACCCGTGATGGCGGGGACACCGTGGTGCCGGCAACCTTATCAGAAAAAATCCTGACCGGTTTACTACGCAACAAACTCAACTATAACGGGCTGATTGTAACCGATGCTATGGATATGGCGGGTATTGCCCAGTTCTTCTCACCGGCGCAGGCACTGATTCAAACCTATGCCGCTGGCGCTGATATTGCGTTGATGCCCTTTTCGATTCGTAATACCGCCGACACCCAAGAGTTTGAGCGAATTCAGCAGCAGGTGATGGCGGCCCTTAACCAGGATGTTCTCAGCCGAAGTCAGATGCAGGCCTCAGCCCGGCATATTTTGCAGGTAAAACAGCAATATCATGCGCAGCGTTTTATCGCCCGCCCGTTAGCGCAACGGCTGCAGGCGGCACAAGCGCAGTTACCCTCTGCCCACAACCGGCAGCTGGAACAGCAACTGGCCAACGCCGCGCTCACGGTGTTACAGGGCCAGTCATTGCTGCCGCTGGCAAACAATCAGCATATTAGTGCCATTATGCCTGACACTGCTCGTTGTCAGGCGCTGGCCGGCGCGGTTTCAAGGTTGGATAAGGGCCATACCTTTGCATGTCGTCACTCGTTACAGCTGCCTGCGGGGAAATCATCGCCGCTGTCAGCACCAACCGACATTTTATTGGTGGCAGACATCAGTCCGCCGCATACCGCGGCAGAAACCGGTGGCATGGACAGTCTTGCAATACTGCGGGATCGCAGTAGCCAGACCCAGCGCCACCAATGGCTTAAACAAATCATGCAACAGGCTCAGGAGCAGGGCATCACCACGGTGTTTGCGCCGCTACGGGCGCCGTATATCGCCAGCGAGTTTGCCCCGGTAAGCGATATTATACTGGCTACCTTCGGGTATAATGTTGACACCACCTCACACAAGACGCCGCACGGCGCGGTGTTCGAGGCACTGGCCAGCGGCGTGTTTACCGACATGGCATTTAGCGGAACGTCACCGGTAAGCGTGAGGCTGCCACCGGCAAAGTAAGCGCATCAGAGCACAGTGGCGGAGATCCGGGGCTTGGGGTCGCTTTGCTGATCCAGCAAATACATAATGTGGCTGTAAGTCATGCCAGCGGCTTTGCTTAGTCCCAATTCACAGCTACGGTTATTACTGACACCAAAGGTGGCCGTGGCCGGGATTTGAACCGGTAATGAGGCCAGCGCACTGTCGGTCAATTCAGGACAAGTCAGGCCTTTATCACCCGCAAAACCACAACAGGAAATATTGGCCGGCTCGCTTACCTGAGTACACAGTATCCTGGCCAGCGTCCGTAAGTACTGACCGCCATCCAACCGGATACTGCTGCAGGTGGTATGCAGCATAATGGGCTGTTCGATGGGACGAACCTCAAGCCGTTCAAGCACATGCTGCACCACAAAGGCGGTAAGCTCCTGGACCTGATTCGCGTTGTTTTCGGTGCTGCCTTGCTGACAGTGTTGGGCACATGAGCTGGCATCAGTGATGACCGGCCAGCGCCCCTCAGGGTTATGCTGTTGCAACCATTTTTCGAGCTGCTGTTCATAACGACTGGCGGCTTTTTGATTGCCTTTGTTGCGCCATGGCTGACCACAGCACTGTTGCTCCACATTCGGGGGATCACCACCTCAAACCCGGCTTTGTTCATAACCCGGGTTACCACCTCAGGCAACGGCGGCTGGTCATCGGCCGCCCCGAAAACCCGGTTTAAACACGATGGCAAATAAATAACCTTATCGGTAAAAGTGTCAGACGACGCGGTAACTGGGGTGGCGCCTTTGGGGAGTTCCTCAAAATATTCAGGCAGCGTCGGCCAGATTCGTCGGGCCAGCCTGGTGCTCGCGGGCAATACTTTGACTGGCAACACCTGCGAGGCCCAGTGGGCGACGGACAGCGAGCTGCGCGCCACCCGATGTGTTGCTGCCAGATGGCGGGCCATGGTCTCGGCGGCTTGCGGATTATCCCGGGCCCGGCGTTTTTTAACCCAGGCGCCGGTATCTATGTTTACCGGACAGCTGGTGGCGCACATGCCGGTAGCCGCGCAGGTAGTATCCACCAGATAAGCCTGCTGGCGCTCAATGGTGGCCTGCTGATCAGGCTCAAGTAACGGTAATCGGCGCATCAGGGCTATACGCTGCCGGGGGGTAAGCGTGAGATCGCTGGAAGGACACTGAGGCTCACAAAATCCACACTCAATACAGTTATCGATCAGGGTATCCACCGGTGGCAGGGTTTTAAGATGCTGCAGGTGGGCTTTGGGGTCGGCATTAAAAATAACACCGGGGTTCAGAATGGCGCCGGGATCGAGCAGTTGCTTGATCCGTTGCATAATGCTCACCGCCTGAGGCCCCCACTGATGAACTAAAAATGGCGCCATATTGCGACCGGTACCATGTTCAGCTTTCAGGGTGCCATGGTAGCGGCCCGCTACCAGGCTCACTACATCCTGCATAAATGCATCATAGCGTTGGCGCTGGGCGGGGGTGTCAAACTGCTGGGTGAATACAAAATGAAGATTGCCATCCAGGGCATGGCCGAACACAATGGCTTCATCATAGTCATAGCGCTCAAAAAGCTGCTTCAGTGCCTGCAAACCGGCTGCCAGGTCAGTTAAATCAAAGGCAATATCTTCGATAATCACCGTAGTGCCCTGGGCCCGCACGGCGCCAACCGCAGGAAACAAACCTTTACGAATCTGCCACAGATGGTCAATGGTTTGGGAATCCTGAGTAAAGGCGCACACCGTCTGTAGGTGGCTGGTAGGAAAACCGGCATTAATGGCCTCAAGCTGGGCCTCAAGCTGGGTTTGTGACGGGGCACTGATATCCACCAGCAATGCGACCGAGCCAGCGTCCAGCGTGGCTTGTCCCACCAGTGCCAGTTGCCCGGTTACCCGCTGTAAAGCGCGACTGTCCATCAACTCTACTGCTTCGGCCCCCTGGGCTTGCAAATGCGGAATTTGGGCGCAGGCGGTCTTAGCATCTGCAAATACATACAAGCCGGTGGCGCGAACCGGGGCCACCGCAATCGTGTGCAAGGATAATTCGGCAATAAAGCCCAGGGTCCCTTCTGAGCCGATCATCAGATGCGTCAGAATCTCCACCGGGTCGTCATAATCCAGCAATGCATTCAGGCCATAGCCCATGGTGTTCTTGAGTCTGAACTGATGTTGTATATGCGTCGTAAGGCTTGTGTCCTGGCGCACTTCGTCGCGCAAGTCAGCCAGCCCCTGCAGCAGCGCTTTTTGTTTATAGCGAAACTTTTTCAGGGACTGGGCGCAGTGGGTGTCCAACTCGCTGCCATCGGCCAGAATAAGATACATACCCGCGAGTGTATGGTAGGCATTATGGTCCACCCCACAGCACATGCCTGAGGCATTATTGGCGGCAATTCCGCCAATTTTACAGGTATTGATGGACGCCGGATCGGGCCCGATTTTTGTCTGGTAGGGGCCAGCAGACGATTGGCCTGGGCACCGATTACCCCAGGCTGCATACGAATATGCCGACCTTCTTCGGTTACCCAGGCATTGCGCCAGTGATGATTAAGCATGATCAGCACCGAATCGCTGATGGCCTGACCCGATAAGCTGGTGCCGGCCGCACGAAATGTCACCGGCACCGACCAGCGTTGAGCCAGTTGCAGTACCCGACGTAGCTCTTCGGTGGTATTGGGGAACAGCACCAGCTTTGGGATCAGCGTGTAAAAACTGGCATCGGTACCATAGGCCACCCGACGGGCCAGGTCGGTGACTCGCCTGGCGGCGGGCAATACACTGTTGAGTTGGGTTACAAAACTGCGCCAGTTGGCGCTGATAGAGTCAGCCATACAGGATCGTCAATGCAAAAGGTCACTATATACCCGGCGCCTGCCTTCAACAACGCTCAGCATCATGGGTACAACAAATACGGCCTACGGCGTTGTTTGAAGCGGGCCAGATCGGTTTGCCAGCTGGCCCGGATCTGCGCCTCATCGTGGCCTGCCAGAATCGCTTTGCGCAGGGCATCAGTGCCGGCAAGTTTGTCCATAAAATCAGGCCGGTCAAAAAAGGGTTCGCCGGCTTTTTTGAAAATCTGATAGGTGTTGATCAACACACTCAAGTCCAGCCCGGTGATATTGCTTTGGCGCAAATCCTTAAAATAAACCGTGTTTCCTTTAAGCTTGGGTGCAGGTGCCTCGGGCCGGGATTGTGGGGTAAGTGTTAATGCGCCCAGCGGCACCTGGTGGTGCCCGATAATCTGAAACGGTAGCAGGGTGCCCCGGCCGACACTAACGCGGGTTGCTTCAAAAAATACCAGCGAGGGATACAAGGAAATAGCCTGGTCGTTGGGTAGATTGGGGCTGGGCGCTACCGGTAATGTGTAAGACATATCCCGGGTGTAATTGGCCACCGGCACCACCTGTAACCGAAGTTCGTCGGCCTGCTCAATCCATTGTTCTCCCTTAATCATACGTGCCAGTTCCGCAACGGTCATGCCGTGTAATACCGGCAGCGGATCCACGCCTACAAACGAAGCAAATGCTGGCTCCCGTAGCGGACCATCAACAAATGCGCCATTGGGGTTGGGCCGATCCAGCACAATAACCGGGGTCTGATATTGAGCGGCAGCTTCAAGAACATAGTGCAGGGTACTGATATAGGTATAAAAACGGGCGCCGACATCCTGAATGTCAAACACCAGGACATCCACCCCGTTGAGCATCGCCGCGGTAGGCTTTTTGGTCGCGCCATACAGCGATAATAGCGGTACGCCGGTCTTTGGATCCCGGTCGTCATGGACTTTTTCGCCCGCGCCCAGCTTACCCCGAAACCCGTGTTCAGGCGCCATTACCTGCGCAACCTGAATGTTGTTGTCGAGTAAAAAATCCACCAGATGGGTGTCGCCGACCCGGGAGGTGTGATTCACCACCAGGCCCACACGTTTACCCTCAAGCAGGGGCAGATATTTACCGGGTTGCTCGGCACCCACTGTAATCGCTTGCACCTGGCTGCCCCAGGCGAGCAGCATGACCCATAGCATCCAGACTCTTAACATGCGTTTATTCCTGTTCCAGCGACGCGCGCAATCCACCCTGGTGTCGAGCCAGGGTGTGTTCTGCCTGTGCTGCGCTGCACTGGCTCAGCAACATCAGAATCGCCACTTTGGCCTGGCCATTCGCGGCTTTTAAGGCCTGTAGCGCGCTGGCCTCATCGCAGTCGGTGGCTTGCATAACAATGCGCACCGCCCGGGCCCGAAGTTTGTTGTTGCTGGCGTGCACATCCACCATCAGATTTGAATAGGTTTTACCCAGCCGGATCATAACCGCGGTAGATAGCGTGTTGAGCACCAGTTTCTGAGCGGTGCCTGATTTCAGGCGGGTGGACCCGGTTAAAGCTTCAGGCCCGACCTGTGGACAAATAGCAATCTGCGCCAGCGACAGAATCTGGCTATTTGGCGAACAGGCAATGGCAATAGTGCCACAGCCCTGTTCACTGGCATATTGCAGAGCACCGGCTACATACGGCGTCCGCCCGCTGGCTGACAACCCCACCACCACATCGTTAGCAGTCAGGTTGATGGCCGTTAAGTCAGCGGCGCCCTGGGCGCGGTTATCTTCAGCCCCCTCTACCGCATGCTCGATGGCGGTTTTGCCGCCGGCAATGAGGCCGACGACTAAATGGTCAGGCACGCTGAAGGTAGGGCGACATTCCACCGCATCTAATATGCCCAGACGCCCACTGGTGCCGGCGCCTATATAGATAAGTCGCCCCCCCAGCCGCAGCTGCGCTTCGGTAAGATCCACCGCCTGGGCGAGCGCGGGCAATTGGGTGGCCACCGCCGGTGCCACTTTATGATCTTCACGATTAATGGCACTGACAATATCCAGGCTGGAACCAGTATCGATATGCAGGGTGTCAGGATTTCGTCCTTCAGAAAGCAGGTCGTTGAGCTGTTGCATGATGTCGGCGTGCTGATTGCTCATGATGATCCTTGTATGTCGGCAAACCAAAAAAAGAAAATTCCTGATGGCTGTCACCACTCAGGGCGCATTCACCATAGCATAATTTTGCGAACCGGTTTGTGTGGTTGCGATGGCAAAGCCTTCTTGCGTAGATAAAACATGATAATATAATTCACCAATTAGTGGGTAAGCAGACTGGCATTTCATCTTGAGCAGACAAACCCGGGCAATTATTCATACCCAAGCACTCCAGCATAATATCAATGTATTGAAAACATTGGCCCCCGCCAGCTCCACCATGGCAATCATCAAAGCGGATGCGTACGGACATGGGGCATTAATTACCGCCCAAACCCTGCAGTCGCAGGTAAGCGCCTTTGCTGTAGCCATTACTGAAGAGGCGGTGACGCTTCGCCAGCAGGGTATTACCGCCCCTATTGTGGTTTTAGAAGGTCCCCATGAGCCCCGGGACTGCGATTTGGCCGGTCAGCACCAGCTTACTCTCGTGGCGCATAGCGAAGCGCAACTGCAATGGCTTGATGCGGCCAGCCACCCGGTAGATTTATGGCTTAAGGTAGACACCGGCATGCACCGGCTTGGCCTGGAGATAACCCGTGTACCTGTTTTAGTTCAGCGGTACCGGCATTTACTCAACGAACGTAGTGTGATGGTCACGCATATGGCCTGCGCCGATGAACTGGACAACCCGTTTACCACCGGGCAGACCCGGCAAATAGAACAGCTGGCAAAAAAGGTCGGCTTGCCACTGTCGGTGGCAAATTCGCCGGCGATGTTGCACTGGCCCACCACGCATGCGCAATGGAACCGCCTGGGCATTGCGCTGTATGGGGCGAACCCGGTTTACCCTACGCCCAGTGGTGTGGTGTTGCACGCCGCCATGACGCTGCAAGCCAGCATCATTGCTATGCACCAGGTGCCAAAAGGCGAGGGTGTGGGTTATGGCCAGACATGGAAGGCGACACGGGACAGCCGCATCGCCACGGTGGGAATTGGATATGGCGATGGCTACCCGCGCCATTGCCCCAATGGTACGCCGGTGCTGGTCCATGGACAGCGTGCTCCTCTGGCCGGGCGGGTCTCTATGGACATGCTGTGTATTGATGTGACGGATATCGGGCAGGCCAAAGTGGGAGACAGGGTAGAGCTGTGGGGCGCAAAGCTGGCGATTGATGAGATTGCCGGGTATGCCCAAACCATTGCTTATGAGCTGATGACGCGTGTGTCGGCGCGCGTGCCCCGGGTGCTAGATTCAGCCCCGTTGAACTGAACCAAGCCCACTGACTCCGGCTATAAAGAAATACTTTTTAATTAGATTGAGAATATATGTCGGCCAGTGAAGTAATATGGATGGGTTTTATCGCCAGTTTTTGTGCCAGTTTGGGCACGGCGGCCGGCAGTCTGGGTGTTTTCGCGATACGTCGCTTGTCCCGACAGATGGAAGATGGCCTGTTAAGTCTGGCGGCCGGTATTATGCTGGCGGCGACATTTTTTTCGTTGCTGTTGCCTGCGTTGGAATACGCCAGCAGCGATTATCAGTCTGATACCCTGGGTGGCCTTGCTGTGGGCGCAGGGACCTTGCTGGGCGCATTTACGCTGTTTGCCATCCATCAGTATGTGCCCCATGAACATTTTATTTCCGGTCGCGAAGGCGGTGACAATTACAAGCTGGGACGTATCTGGCTGTTTGTTACGGCAATTACCCTGCATAATTTTCCCGAAGGGCTTGCCGTAGGCGTAGGTTTTGCCGGCGGCGAGCTGGAAAATGGTCTGACCTTAGCCATTGGCATAGGGTTACAAAACTTTCCCGAAGGGCTGGCAGTGGCAGTGGCGTTGCTGTCGGTGGGTTACAGCGCCGGAAAATCAGCGATGATTGGTATTTTGTCGGGGCTGGTGGAGCCGGTAGGCGGGCTGATTGGCGCGGCAGCGGTATCGTCTGCGGCAGTATTGATGCCCTGGGCCCTGGCCTTTGCCGCAGGGGCCATGCTGTTTGTGATCAGTGATGAGATAATCCCCGAAACCCATAATAATGGTAACCAAAACCTGGCGACATTTACGCTACTTATTGGCTTTGTCATTATGATGCTGCTGGATACCAGCCTGTAGACGGTAGCCAAAAGGCTAAGAGAAAGTTACCTCACGCCGGCGTATAGTCATGGCTGATTTAAGCTTGAAAGCGGGCTTAGTACACCATTTTCTCTTACTACTATAGGGCCATTATGCGCACTTCCTATTCCAGAGGTCGGGTCAGTCGGGGCATGTTTTCAAAACCGAAACCCAAAACCGCGCCCAAACCGGTTCAATAAAAAAATCCTGGCCATCGCCAGGATTTTTTATGGGTGCAGATAATTGACATACAGCCCGGCGATTAACTGTTCTGAGGCTGCATACCGGCTGTCATTTCAGCGCTCGATGCCGTTACTGAATCGCTACTGGTTGGTGATTTAACCGGCTTATTGCGCTCTGCCGGCGCGTAGCGTTCGGGACGATGATTCAAAGATAATACCAAATTCAGACAAAATGCTGCCAGAATAGAAATCAGTACCAGGGGCCAGGCAATAAAGGCCAGCGCACTCACTAATATCAGGGTATCGACGGTGAGCTGAAACATGCCGGCGCGCACCCCGAAGCGGGCTTGCAGGTAAAATCCTAAAATTCCTACGCCGCCCAGACTGGAGCTATGGCGGAACATGATAAGCATCCCCGTGCCAATCAACAGGCCGCCAAATACAGCCGTAAAAATAGGGTTTGCGTGTGAAATATCCACAAATCGGGGTAACTGATCCGACAATACTGAAACGGTGGTCACTGAGATAAAGGTATTGATGGTGAAGCGTTTGCTGATTTGGGTCCAGGCCAGGGCATAAAAAGGCAGGTTAACCAAAAAAAACAATACACTAAAATCCATCGGCAACGCATGGGTGCCTAACAGCGCCAGACCGGCCGCTCCGCCCACCATTAAATCCTGCGACTGAAACAGGTGTACTCCGAACGTGACAAACAAGCCGGCACACATCAGCGCAAAGAGATCTTCGACAAAACTGTGTTTTGCTTTTTGCATAATTAAAAAAACCTGTAAATGAACGCGGTTCAAAAGACGGGCCAATTATACGCAGCCTGTGTTGAGAAAATAGTCAGTCAGGCGAGGTAAAGTGGAGGACGATCGGCGGCTTCGGTAGCCAGACTTTACGACTTTTAGCAAAAACGTAAACAGCTTGTGTGAGGGGTGTGAAAGCTAGCTATTAAACTGGGGGCCAAACCATAGGGCTGCCTGCCTATGCTGGCAGCCGCACAAATTCTGCTTCAGGAAACAGACCTTTCGCATGGGTCGCATTGGAGGTGAGATATTCTTCACAAAGCCAGATTTCGACACATTCATCAGTGTCAGTGAACAGGGTAAGACATTCCCGGGTAACCTGAATCCGACGAATATGGTGCTTCACAACAAAGGTAGTAAAACCGGCAGACAGCCGCGACAAGCTGTTATGACGAACGCCGACAATGCTGTCAAATTCGGTTAATACATAAGCCGGCCGGTTTAGCCGGCGTGAATGCATGGCCCACAGATTAATGATGACATAAAGGCCGAACAGGCTGGCACTGATGCTAAGATAAAAAGACATAGTCTGCCCTCTTTTTACTTCAAAACCGCATTGTGCACGACAGTAAGCTGTCGCTGTACAAATCCTGTACACCATTGCATGTATGTCACCGACCTACAAGCAGAGTGGCCACTGCTGCTAGTCAATAGCAGCCTGCATCTGACAACATTTGTTTATACCTGGCTTTAAGTTATTGTTATTAATTGAAAATTGTAGCAATACCTGACCAGGTTACATTTTTGAAATGCTCCGGCCCCGTGGTGTTAACGTGCCGGAGGCTCGGAAATCACATTGATGGTGGCCATCGGTAATCGCAGGCGCAAAAATGCTTCAACCGCCGGAAAGTATAGCTCTGCAAAACTGAACTGAGCTACCTCCGTAGTGTTATCGTGAAATAAAATCTGTAACCAGGCCCGGCCATGATGTTTGCCCATCACCACCATGTCGATACTGGCTTTAGGATAACTGTTTTTATCAATCCACAGTTTGTCGCCGTGAAAACGTAGTCGCAGCCATGGGCTACCAAGCGCCTCAGGTTGCTGTTGCTGCTGTCGGCAGGACAGCGCCCAGCCGAGAACAACCAATACACCCGGCCCGCCGGGGAACAGCCACCACCAGGCCGGGGCATCGACATACCAGAGACACGTCCCGGTAGCGGCCAGGACCGTCATAGTCAGTGGCCACCATCTGGATCCGGACAATAACTGTACTTTTTTAATGCTATCCATAGCAAGACTCGTAGTTCTGCATGCAGGCCAGAGGTTCTCCCGGCAAGAACAGTTTGAGCCGTCTCCTGACTGTTGTGCTTATGCTAAACCTAGAGCAGCCAGATTAAAAAAGAAACTAAACTTTAGACTGAAATAATGATTATTTTGACTGGGTTTTGTGCTGCCGATGCAGTTCGTACAATTTTGCTTCTTTTAAAAACGCATACATGGCATCAATGCTGGCATGTATCAGACCCCTAAAGCCGGATAAGAAATGTTTGCGCAAAAAATATTCTTTGATGAACATCAGCGGCAATACCAGGACCAGTTTCACCGGTGACCAGGCTTTGCCGCGGGCGAATTTTTCCTTGGCACCTAATGAGGAGTAGCGATTCTGTTTGGTCATGTAAGTGGCCAAATCATTGTAGCCATAATGAATAATACAGCCCGGCACCCGTGCCACCTTGCCCTCGATACGGACATTTTCATGTACCAGTCGCTCCATCGGGTAGTGTGTTTTTGATTTTTGAAAAACCCGGACAATAGAGCGTTTGTGCGCCGCCGGATGCATGGGCGCGCCTAAAAACAAATCTTCAAAAAATACGCGCAGACCGGCGGCCTCGCCGCTGTTGACCTGCTGCTGAATAGCGCGGGCTACATGTTCAGGGACTACCTCATCCCCATCCAGGTTAAAGCACCATTCATTTTGACAGGCCTGCATGGCAAACTGCTTTTGCTTGGCAAATCCCAGCCACTCCTGATGCACAACACGAGCCCCATGGGCTTTAGCAATGTCCACCGTGGCATCAGTGGAACCAGAGTCCACCACCACAATTTCGTCAAACATAGCCACCGAAGACAATACCTCGGCCAGCGCCTGCTCCTCATTGCAGGTCACCAGAAAAACACTTATCGGGGTGTTCATTTCGACAACCCTTGTTCGGTGTCAGTCTGCATCTGCAGTGCTGCCAGAGCAGCATATTTATGAAAGGCATACTGGCCCAGCACCAGCGCCATAAAAAAGCCGGCCTTGCCATCTAAAAAGCCGCCTCGCAGAATATATTGCTGCAAAAAATCGGTCATAAACCGTAACGAAGCATAGCTAAGTGAGCCGGTTTTACCTTTTGCATGTTTCTCGGCGGCCAGTATACAAGCGTATTTGAGGTGTTTTTCCTGTAAATGCTGGTAGGTGCGCCAGCTAAAATGTTTCAGGGGCTGGGTGAGGGTGCGCACTTTGGGATCCGCAATCTGTAATACTTCATGCACCTGAGAATTTTTAAACTGGGCACCGTTTTTATTCAGAAACAGTTTGCCCTGGGGGGTGGAATAGCGCCCGTGATTTAAAGGCTTGCCGAACAAATAGGTTTGCCAGGGCAGGCGTAAAATATTGGCTTCCAAATCTGGCTCACTGAGTACCTGATCGATTTCCTGTCGCAGTGACGGGGTCATGTTTTCATCCGCATCCAGGTTCAATACCCACTCGTGGTGGCACTTCGCCAGAGCCCGGTTTCGTTGCGGGCCATAGCCCGGCCAGTCGGTAATATAGACCTCATCGGTATACTTGCGGCACAGCTGGGCGGTCTCGTCGGTACTGCCAGAATCCAGGATGATGAGTTGGTCGACCCATCCGGCTAACCCTTCTAAACAGGCTTCAATTCGATCAGCTTCGTTACGTACAATTAAAAAGCAGGATAAGGGGCGTCTTTTCATTTTTGTAGTTGCCAACAATGTGTTACCAGAACTTGCAGGGATAAACCGCCAAGCCGGGAATTAGGTCGTAATAGATGCAGATAGTTTTACACAGGCCTGTAGCACGAATCAATTCGCCACTGCGATCTGGTGTGTCTTTATTCGTGACGGGCGAGCCTATGCTCAGCGGTAGGGCGGTAGCGCCGCTCGCTCAGCCTTGTCTAACACCGTCGGTGTGACGATAGGCTCACCCGCCTTGTTGAATAAAGGATTGTCTTTATGGGTGCCTGCCAGCCGCGCCTTGGCAACCATAGTGGCCATACGCCACACTGTGCCTGGCAAGCCTTTGGGTTTGGGCTTTGGCGATCCCTGGGCAGAGTCAGTATGCACCACCGCCATTTTGCCAGGAAAGTCGGTAGGGATCGCGGCGGGGGTTAAGATGTTGTCGATAAGCCCGATAAAAGCGATAGAGGGCGTGGCCAGGGTATTTCCCACCGGCGTGTTACAACAGCGACTATACCACCGCAATAAACCATTGGGTGATAACCGCACGGCGGCTAGCTGGTGCTGTCCTTCGGTGAATACAACGCGGCGTGGCGAAAGTTGCACTAAATGCGTACCGCCCTGCACATTTAACACACGATCGCTGGCCTGAAGATAATAGGCAAAGGCCTGACAATCTTTACAATAGCACAGCAACCGATTGCAGGTGCCGCCCGGCTTAACATAGCCTTGCAGGCTTTTGCATTCGCAGGCAAGAGGGTGGTTCATACATCTCCTTTTGTGGTTACGTACCCTGGGGCGTGGCCGGCTCCCAGAGTTCGACAGGGTTTCCTTCGGGATCGTACAGGCGGGCAAAACGACCATTTGGATAAGTTTCTTCATCCACATCCACTTCAATACCGGCATTACGAAGCTGTTGCACCATGGCGTTAAGATCTTCCACCCTGAAGTTGACCATCCACACCTTGTCTGGGTCGCCAAAATAGTCGGTGGCTTGCTCAAAAGGAGCAAATACCGTGGTGCCGGCGCGCTGCTGCCAGCCGGGTTCTTCGTAAGTGGTGGGTACCTGACTCACACCTAAATGAGTTTCGTACCATTTAGCTAATTCCGACGGAGTTTTTGCGCGGAAAAAAAGTCCGCCAATTCCGGTAACTTTTTGCATGGTGCCTGGCCTTTCAAAGCGGTGGGCAGTTAGTCTCTGCGTTACCACCACGGTTAGGGTCGCTTCGGTATGCTCCCGTCACACTGCTCCCATCACTCCGCCTTCGTCATGACCAACCTGTTCTGATTTGATACAGCATTCATAACAATAGGGGTCAAAGTGATAGCAGCAATTTCAGGATTGTTTAATTCACGACCAAAAATCCACCATACGCCAAAAGCCTGGCAATGCCAATAACCCGTATTGATGAGGCCTAAACACCTGGGGGTGGGGCAGGCTGTACCCTCGCGGTTACTTTCTGTCAGTGCATCGCGGTGTTGGAAAACAGATTAATAATTACCACGCCCATCAGAATAAACGCCATGCCTATGAGCGCCGCTGCATCCGGCACCTCTTTGTACCACAGTGCCCCCAATGCGGTAATCAGCACAATCCCCGCACCCGACCAAATCGCATAGGTAATGCCCACCGGCAGGGTTTTTATCACCAACGATAAATAATAAAACGCCACCGCATAACTGATAACACATACGGTACTGACAAGGCTCTGGGTAAAGCCTTGTGAGGCTTTTAATGCCAGGGTGCCTAGCACCTCAGCGCAGATTGCAATTGCTAAATAGACATAGCTCATGTTGTGTTCCGGGTTCGTCATTATGCCAGGCCACTACTGTAACACCCACACAGACAATGGCGCATTGCTCAGCCAGACGCTGAGGTAGCCGGAACTATATTGCTAAGTAACGTTGTTAAGTAACTTTGCTCAGTAATTTTGCTCAGCAACCCCACAAGGTGTGAGGGCAAAGCCGGTATTTGCTGTTCTTCAAAAGCCCAAGTCCATCAAACTGGCGAATAAATAAGCGGTCGAGCGAGTATTTTTGAAATTATGCAACAAGTTGTTTACACCCCAATTGAACCTGCCTGGTGAAAGTGCAATGCTAGAGCTTACAAAATATTAATTAAACCGGTGAAGGAAGTCGCAGTGGAAAAAGCAGTCAACGAAGCGCAGTCGACACTGGGCAGTCTTATTCGTTTGTTGGGGCCGGGTATATTGATGGCAACCGCCTCCATTGGTGGCAGCCACCTGGTTGCCTCGACCCAGGCGGGGGCAAAATTTGGCTGGCAGCTGGCCTTGCTGGTATTGATGGTGAACTTATTAAAGTATCCGTTTTTTCGGGCCGGAGTGAGTTATACCATCAGCACCCATAAAACCCTGCAGACCGGCTATCTGGAGATGGGCAAAGGATACCTGCTGGTGGCCCTGGGGCTGAACAGTCTATCAGCGGTGGTCAATGCGGCGGCGCTGCTGATGTTTTCAGCCAGCCTGTTAAGTTATTTTCTGCCCGTGGCGGTGCCGCTGCCGATTATGTGCGCCATCGTGCTGGCGGCCATCTTGTTTATTTTGCTCGCCGGGCACTTTAAAGCGCTGGATAATGTGGCAAAAGTAATTATGATTTTACTGGTGATTGCCACCGTTGCCGCCACCGCGGTGGCGTTCAGCAATGGCCCGGTCGCCCCGGCTGACCATGTCTCACCGTCGCCCTGGACCCTGGCCGCCATCGGCTTTTTGGTGGTCACCATGGGCTGGATGCCGGCACCGATAGAAATATCCGCAATTACTTCACTGTGGCTAAAGCGCCAGTGTAAAGAGGCCGATGTCACCCCACGTTCGGCCATGTTTGATTTTAATCTTGGCTACTTTACTACTGTCATTCTGGCGCTGGTATTTTTGTCGTTAGGCGCCTTGGTTTTACATGGTAGCCCTCAGGCATTGGCGACTGGCAGCATCGGGTTTGCGCAACAGTTGGTGGGTATGTATGCAAGTACGATTGGTGAATGGTCCCAGTCCCTTATCGCGCTGATTGCCTTTTTATGTATCTTTGGTTCGGCGTTAACGGTCTATGATGGTTACTCCCGGGCAGTGGCTGAGGCGCTGATGCTGGCCAAAGGTAAAACCGAGGCTTCGCATGGTTTCTTCGCCATAATTTTGCTTATCGTGGCGGTGGTGAGCTTTATTATTGTGCTGTTTTTCAAATCAGCCTTACTGGCGATGCTGAGTTTTGCCATGACCCTGGCCTTTATCACCACCCCCATGTTTGCCTGGCTTAATCATCGTTTGGTAAAACGCGCCCCGCTGGCGCCGGAAGTAAGGTCCGGGCCCTTACTGACCCTGTTTAGCTATCTGGGTCTGGTGTATTTGTTCGGCTTTCTGGCGCTGTTCTTATGGTGGAAACTAGCCTGGTAAATTCAGCAGTGTGCCTGTGCCAGAATGAGCGTTCGCAATAGCACCGCAGCGACAGCGTTGGCAGTCGAAAAGCACTAAGAGTGTGGAGGTACGGCGTCAACCCTTTTCTTAAGCGCCGGCTCCGTCACCCGCGCTGGCCGCGGTCGGGCGAATGACTAATGCCTGCGTCGGGCCGGCGGCCACAGACGTGTTACAGCAGTAATTCGTGATCAATGGGGATAAAGCGGGTAGCGGCCTGTTGCAAACTGGCCGCGGTCAGGGCCGGGGTGCCATAAACCTCAACCGGAATACCGTATTTTTGCTGAATGCGGGTCACCAGAATATCAAAATCACCGTCGCCGGAAACCAGAATCATGGCCTCACTGTAGGCGGCGCATTCCATCATATCGACCGCTATACCCACGTCCCAGTCGCCTTTGGCGGAGCCGTCGGCACGCTGAATAAAAGGCTTTAGTTTTACCTCAAAGCCGATAGCACGCAGAATATTCTGAAATTGCTTTTGCTTTTCGTCATTTTTATTGATGGCGTAAGCAAAAGCCTGGGTAATGGTGTGCTGCTGGCTAACCTTGGCCCAAAATCGATTGTAGTCAAAATTTTTGCCAAAACTACTTCGGGTGGTGTAATACACATTCTGCACATCCACAAACACACTGACCTTGGGCATTCACTAATCCTTTCCTTTATAACCGCCATATTGCCGATGACTCTACCACCGCCTACACCGAAATGGTGCCTGTTAAATAGTGCACGGCCGCGCCGCGAATGTATACCTTTTGCGGTGTGACCCGACAATTCAGCTGACCGCCGCGGGCTGAAGCCTGATAAGCATGCAGGCAGGCTTGGTTAAGACGTTGACTCCAGAACGGTGCCAGTCCGGTGTGAATAGAACCCGTTACCGGATCTTCATCGGAACCATTAGACGGCCAAAAATACCGGGACACAAAATCGTAGTCGGTGCCCGGCGCGGTTGCCACCACATCCAGCGGCGCTAATTGTGCTATCACCGTTGGCTGCTGGGTCAGTGCATAAATCTGTTGTTCATCTTCATAGATCGCAAAATAAGCCTGGGTGTTTTGCCACACTTCTGAAGGTGGCAGTGACAGCCCCGCTGCCAATGCCTCGGGAACCGTCGCAAGCTGGTGTGGCATACGGTTGGGAAACATCATTTCAAATTGTTTCTGCTTTGGATCAGAAGTCGGGTCGGGGCGGGTGATTTCAAACACGCCTACGGCGTCTGCATAAAGACTTAGCCTGGTGCGCTGCGGCTCGCGGGAAAACACCACAAAGGCTGATGCCAGCGACGCATGCCCGCAAAAGTCAATTTCGCAAACCGGCGAAAACCAGCGAATGGTATAGTCGGCCGCTGTCGGTAATCCAGGCTGCTGCGCGGTGGCAGGACATAAAAAGGCGGTTTCTGAAAGATTGTTCTGACTGGCAATGTTTTGCATTAACCCGACAGCTAAGGGGGTATCGGTGATGACCACCGCGGCCGGGTTGCCTTTAAACTGGGTATCGGTAAATGCATTAATAATATCGAGCTTTAATTCCATAGCAGAAAAAAGGTCCCTTGGTGGTCAAAAAGACAATACAGCTGGTAGCCTACCCCGGCAACAGGCTCATACAAGGTTACCGGGGAAGGGGCCGGTAATCAGGCACCCATTATTCAGGGACCCATCCTTCAGGCACCATTGTCAGTGGTTAGTTGCCGTGCAGATAAGCCTGTTCACATAAGGCTTCAAGTACCGGCATCTGGATATCTTCAAGCCGGTTGACATAAATGCAGCCTTTACTGCGCCGGTGCTTACCCAGCTGGTCCAGCAAGGCTTGTCGCTGGCTAAAACTGCCCAGGTACAGCACTAGCGCGTTGCTTCTGGGAGAAAAACCAATCTGACAGATGGTACCGGTGGTGCCGCTGGCCAGCGTATATTCATGGGCGCCGAAGCCAACAATCGAAGGCCCCCACATCACGGCCGGCTGACCGCTTATACGTTTCATCAGCTGCAATAACGTAAAGCCATCCTGGCGACGCACAGGATGTTCTACCTGGGCAAGAAACTGCTCAACACTGGCTGTGGTTGGCTGAGTTTTGTTGGTGGTCATGAGCATTCACCTTTTTAAAATCAGATACAAACAACTGGTTTAACCGGCACATCGGAAGGTTTGACGAAACACATTCAGCTGAGGCTGGGCCGGGGTCAGGAGTACCTGATAGAGCCGGTCAAAGTCGGCTTCGGTAAGCGCGGCTACCGGTCTGCCAGTAAGATGTTTGGCCAAAGTGGGCGTGGTATTACTGTGTCCGACGACCAGAATGTTTTGCTCTGGCTGCTGCTGCAGAGTTTGGGCAAATTGTTCAAGCTGATTCGGGTCATACTGTCTGACCTCAAGCTGCTGGGCCGAAGCGATGGGGGCGGCGGTGTGTAAGGTACGTTGATAATCGGTGCTGTAAATGGCCTGCAAGGGTACGGATTTAAAAAAGCCCGCCAGCGCCTGGGCGCGCTGTTGACCGCATTCAGTTAGCTGGGGATCCCGGCTATGTCCTTCGGTGATCCCCTTTTCTGCATGGCGAATCAGATACACGGATTTAACCGGCTCAGCAAATCCTGGCAGTGTGAATAATAGCGCTGCACCGCAGCAAGCCCGAACAAAACTTAACCACATAACAAGGTCCTTGGTACCGGTAACAATTCATAATAATGAATATAACCAAACTGGAGGGCACCAAAGCAAATTAATTTGTAAAAAATAGCGTACTGATGCTGGTTGACCAAAAAAAGAAGCCAGCCCGGCATACCGGACTGGCTTCTTTAACGCGACCTGCCGAAAATCAGGTGTTTATACGCGTTCAAAAATGGTCGCGATGCCCTGACCCAGACCGATACACATGGTGGCCAGGCCCACAGACTTATCGTTTGCTTCCATCAGGTTAAGCAAGGTGGTGCTGATACGAGCTCCTGAGCAGCCCAGCGGGTGGCCCAGGGCAATCGCGCCGCCGTTCAGGTTAACTTTCTCATCATAGTTATCCAGCCAGCCCAGCTGTTTGATGCATGACAGCGCCTGCGCCGCAAATGCTTCATTAAACTCAGCCAGCTGGATATCATCCATGGTCATACCGGCCCGTTTCAGTGCTTTTTGGGTCGCCGGTACCGGACCAAAGCCCATAATGGCGGCATCACACCCTGAGACTGCCATTGCCCGAATCTTAGCGCGGGGTTTCAACCCCAGGGCTTTGGCCCGGTCGGCTGACATCAGCAACATGGCTGAGGCGCCGTCAGAAATCGCCGAAGAAGTTCCCGCGGTTACCGTACCATTGACCGGATCAAATACCGGACGCAGACCGCCTAAGGTTTCCACCGTGGTTTCCGGGCGAATCACTTCATCATAATCAATAACTTTCAATGCGCCATCGGCATCATGGGCTTCAATCGGGGCAATTTCATTTGCCCAGCGGCCTTCTTCATGGGCCAGTGCCGCACGCTGATGAGAACGGGCGCCAAAGGCATCCTGCATTTCGCGGGTGATACCGTTCTGACGGCCCAGCAGCTCGGCAGTCATGCCCATGTTGCCCGAGGCTTTGGCCGTATGCTTGGCTAGCCCCGGATGAAAGTCGAGATTGTAGTTCATAGGCACATGACCCATGTGCTCAACCCCACCAATCATAAAGACCTCACCGTTGCCGGTCATAATGCCTTTAGCGGCATCATGCAATGCCTGCATTGATGAGCCGCACAGACGGTTCACCGTTACCGCGCCGGTGCTACGGGGGATATCGGTAAGCAGCTGCGCATTGCGGGCAATATTAAAGCCCTGTTCCTTGGTTTGCTGTACACAGCCCCAGATAATATCTTCAATTTCAGCCGGGTTAACCCCAGGATTACGCTCAAGCAGTTTGCTCATCAGGTGAGCAGACAGCGTTTCTGCCCGCACGTTTCTGAATACCCCGCCTTTGGAGCGACCCATGGGGGTACGAATACAATCAATAACTACTACATCTTTCATGTTTTTTCTCCTAAGGGGTTAAGCGAAGTACGATTTGCCTTGGGCAGCCATGTCGCGGGTGCCATCGGTGACTTCATACAGCGGTCCCAAATGCGCGTACTTATCGGCCAGTTCGACAAATTTGTCGACCCCCATAGTTTCAATCCAGCGGAATACACCTCCTCTGAAGGGAGGGAAGCCGATGCCGTACAGCAGCGCCATATCTGCTTCAGCAGCGCTGCCCACAATGCCTTCTTCCAGACATCGAATGGTTTCGTTGGCCATCGGAATCATCAGACGCGCAATAATCTCGTCTTTGTCGAATTCCTGGGTCTGAGCGGCTTCTGAGTGAATCAGTTGATAGGCGCGTTCAGCCGCATTCTTAGTCGGACGACCGCGTTTATCGGTACCATACTCATAGAACCCTTTGCCATTTTTCTGACCATAACGCTCGTCATTGTACATCAGCGTCACCGGATCATTAGTGAGCTTGCTCATACGCTCGGGAAAGCCCTCGGCCATCACGTCCGAAGCATGATTAGCGGTATCCATGCCTACCACATCCAGCAGGTACGCCGGGCCCATCGGCCAGCCAAAGATTTTTTCCATGACTTTATCGACCTGGGCAAAGTCGGCACCATCTAGCACCAGCTTGCTAAAGCCGGCAAAATAAGGGAACAGGACCCGGTTAACCAAAAAGCCCGGGCAGTCATTTACCACAATCGGGGTTTTGCCCATTTTCAACGTAGCGGCTACCACGGCATTAATGGTGTCGTCTGAGGTTTTTTCACCACGGATAATTTCCACCAACGGCATGCGGTGTACCGGATTGAAAAAGTGCATACCACAGAAACGCTCAGGCTTATCCAGACTCTGGGCTAGCGTATCGATGGAAATAGTCGAGGTGTTAGAACAAATAATGGCGTCGTCAGCCACGGTTTGCTCGGTTTCTTTAAGGACCGATGCTTTAACCTTCGGATTTTCCACCACGGCTTCAATAACCAGGTCAGCATCTTTGAGGGTATTGTAATCCAGGGTGGGGGTAATAGCATTTAAGGTGGTGGCCATTTTGGTCGCGTCCACTTTGCCTTTTTGCATGCCTTTACCGAGGATTTTTGCGGCTTCTTTCAAGCCCAAATCCAGCGCCTCACGGTTGATGTCTTTCATGATAACCGGGGTGCCTTTAACCGCACTTTGATAAGCAATACCGCCGCCCATGATGCCAGCCCCCAGCACCGCACTGAGCTTTTGCTCTTTGGTGGCAGCTTTGGCCATCTTTTTGCCTTTGCTTTTGACCAGCTGATCGGCCAGGAAAATGCCAATTTGTGCCTGTGCTGCATCGGTCTTGGCCAGGGTAACAAAGCCTTCATTTTCCAGCTTCAATGCACCCTCGCGATCTTTAGACGCCGCATTTTTAACCGTTTCCACCATCAGGTGCGGAGCAGGATAGTGTTTACCAGCCATCGATGCCACCATCGCCGCGGCGGTGGAGAAGCCCATCATGGCTTCATTTTTATTCAATGTCAGTGGTGCTTTTTTCTGAGCACGGCGTGGTTGCCACTTCAGGGTTTCGCTGGCCGCATCTTTTAGCATGCTAAGGGCAGCGCTTTGTAGTTTTTCCGGGGCGACCACGGCATCTACAGCACCTTCTGCCAGGGCCTTATCCGCTTTACGATCTTTACCTGTGGTCATCCATTCCAGCGCATTGTCAGCGCCGATGATACGTGGCAGACGTACTGTGCCACCGAAGCCCGGCATCAGGCCCAGCTTGACTTCAGGTAAGCCAATGGCAGCGGTGGTATCCGCAATACGCAAATCACAGGCCAGCGCCATTTCACAGCCTCCCCCCAGCGCAAAGCCGTTCACGGCGGCGATGGTAGGGAAGGGAAGATCTTCAAATCGATCGAATACTTGTGAAGTTTTCGCCACCCAATCATTAATTTCTTCTTTTGACAGACTGAACATGGAGGTAAATTCAGTAATATCGGCACCTACGATAAAGGCAGATTTTGCGCTGCGTACCATCAAGCCTTTTACGTCATCGCGTTTAGCCAGGGCTACCGTGGCTTCATCCAGCTCTGTTACCGTGCTCTGGTCAAATTTGTTAACTGAACCTTTGGCATCAAATACCAGTTCAGCAAAACCATCGTCCAGCAGGCTGACTGCCAGACTTTTGCCTTCGTATATCATTCTATTTCTCCTTCGGCGATGGCCGGATTGTTAATGTGGGTACAGCCAAATCCTACTTATCAGGGGAAGTGCTGTTTTGCATTAACGCGTTAGGGTGCGTTGATTTTTGACAAACCAAACGAAAAATTCAACAAAAATTCAAACGCGTGTTTCAATTTATTTTACAGATGGTGGTGCTCAATTGACAATTCAAGCTCGAAATTATGGGTATCTGGCGTATAATTGAGCTGCCAGAGTTGTTGCAAACACCGACCCGCCACGTATCTGAAGCGGTTTTTGATACGTGCCTGTCTACGGCGGTTTCTTCATCACTGTCTGCACTATTTTTTTTGTCTATACTTGTGCATAACAGACAGAATAGAGGGTAATGCCCTCATGTGGTAATGTTTTGCATGCAAAAGTGCAAAGCACAAAGTTGTTGGTTTTCAAAAGGGATGGCATTTATGCAGTTTGGCAAATACATCTTCAGGGCAAACCCGGTTTTCGCAAATCTGCTTTTGCTGTGTTCCTTCTTCACCCTGTCTGCCCAGGCTCAGGTATTACCTGATAGCGGCCAGGCACAGTTGCGCGCTCAGTTTGAACAGGTAGAAACAGCCTTGCGTGCTACCGCGCGCACCCAGCTTAGTCGTCTTGACGATGACATTGCCAGCTTAAAGGACTACCCACTGTATCCTTATCTGGTGCGTCAGCGGTTATATCGCGAGCTGAATATTAGCCAGCGCCCCCAAATCGAAACATTTCTTGCCACCTATGCGGGGCAGCCTGCCAGTTACGGACTTCGTGCTTCATGGTTGCGTTATCTGGCCGAAACCGATCATAAGTCAGCATTTTTAGCCAACTATCGTGAGGGCATGGGCGCGACCATTACCTGTCAGTATTTGCAGTATAAGCTGGAGGCGGCGAGTAACCCCAAATACTGGCTGAATAAAGTAAAACCTATCTGGCTTAGCGGTCAATCTCAGCCCAATGAATGCGATCCTATTTTTCGACAATGGGAAGCGGCAGGGATGCTCAGTGATAACCTGATTATTGGCCGGATTCGTAAGGCGGCGATCTCGGGTAATCCCCGGCTGGTGCCTTATTTACAGAAAAAACTCCCGAAATCCAGTCGTTACCTGGCCGACCTGTGGCTGGCGGTACGTAATGCGCCTGATTATGTCCTGAAATATCGCAGGTTTCCGTTGGACCACAAAAATGAAGAAGCCCGCATGCTGGTGTATGGCATCAAAAAGCTGGCCTGGCAGGCGCCAGACAAAGCCATTCGCGCTTATCATTATTGGAAACGTAAACAGCTGTTTAATCAGGAAGATTTACACGGTATGCATCGGGCTATTGCGCTGAGTAAGGCCATCGATAACCATCCCGATGCGTTGGCATGGTTGGAAAAAGCCGATGTAAAAGGTGCCCGGCAGGATGTGAAGCGCTGGCACATGGCCTATTTGCTACGCCACCAGCGTTGGGATCGGGTTTTAGCGCTGATTGAGCAGGCGCCGGCGCAAGTTCAGCAGTCGGATAATTTTGTCTACTGGCGCGCCCGCAGTCTGGCAGCCCTGGGCAAAACCCAGCAAGCTGAAACCTTATTTACCCAGCTGGCCGGCGAACGGCATTTTTACGGCTTCATGGCCAGTGCCCGGGCGGGGGTTACCCCCGAATTATTGCATCAGCCGGTGACCCGGACTTCGGCACAAAAAAATAAGGTGGCCGACCATCCGGCAGCGCAACGTGCTTATGAGTTTTTACAGCTGGGGCGCCAGTTTGAAGCACGACGAGAGTGGCATTATCTGTTAACTCATGTGGATACTGCGCAGCTTAAAGATGCGGCCCTCATTGCCAGTGAATGGGGCTGGTATGATCAATCCATAATCAGCTTCACCCGCAGTGGCTATCTTAATGATGTGGAGAAGCGGTTTCCGTTGGCATATGCCTCACAATTTTCGGCGGTAGGCAAAACCTACGATATACAGCCTGCCTTTGCCATGGCGATAGCTCGCCGTGAAAGCTCGTTTATGGCAGATGCGGTCTCGCCGGCCGGTGCCACCGGTCTGATGCAGCTGATGCCCGGCACCGCCCAGTATCTGGCCAAGAAAAATCTGAAACGTTCAGTGCTGTTCGAACCAGAACAAAATCTGCAGTTCGGGGTACAGTATTTACGTTATCTGGGAGACAAGTTAGCGGATAACCCGGTACTGATATCAGCGTCATACAATGCCGGATGGCGTAAAGTGCTGGACTGGTTGCCGGCGAATGCGGAGATTGCCACGGATATCTGGATTGAAAACATTCCCTATAAAGAAACCCGGCATTATGTGAAGGCGGTGATGGCGTACCGTTATATTTATGAGCATCAGCTGGGCACGCCGTCGCGGTTATTTGAGCAACTGGCGGCGGGGGATATTCCGGCTGCTACGCAAATTGAACGTAGCGGCAACCAGCTGCAGCTGGCGCCTCGTTAAGCTTGCGGTAAGGTAGGGCCGGCCGGCGGTTTCGGTCCGTCACCAAAATCATGGTAAGCTAGACCGTATTTGCGCCCGGCCGGGGACCTGAAAAAGTAAAACTTGTCCCCGTGTGCCATAGCTTTGCGGCTGCACGCCGCCCCAACAGACAAAGAGGAATTATGACGACGCATCACGACGCCTATAAAGAGCATATTGCCACGTTGCAGGACCGCACCAAAGAAGCGCTTCTGCGTGAAGGTCTGGATGGGTTGGTGATTCATTCAGGTCAGGGTAAGCGCCTGTTTTTAGATGACAACCATTATCCGTTTAAGGTCAATCCACAATTTAAAGCCTGGCTCCCGGTCATCGACAACCCAAATTGCTGGCTGGTGGTGAACGGAGTTGATAAGCCAAAGCTCATTTTTTATCGCCCGGTAGATTTTTGGCATAAAGTGCCGCCTGAGCCCAATGATTTCTGGACCGAACACTTTGATATTGTCATGCTCAAGCAGGCTGATGCGGTGGAAAAACATCTGCCTTATGATAAGCCTCGCTTTGCATATATCGGCGAATACATTGAAGTGGCGAAAGCGTTAGGGTTTGAAAATGTGAATCCGGATCGGGTGCTGCATTACCTGCATTATCAGCGTGCGTATAAGACCGATTACGAACTGCAATGTCTGCGCGAAGCCAACAAACTGGCGGTCGCCGGTCATCGCGCTGCCGCCGATGCGTTTCAGGCAGGCATGAGCGAATTTGACATCAATCTGGCTTACGCCACGGCCAGCCGCCAGGGCGACAATGATGTTCCGTATAACAGCATTGTGGCGCTGAATGAGCATGCTGCCATTTTGCATTATATGCAGTGTGATACCACCGCACCGTCCTACAACCGGTCTTTTCTGATTGATGCCGGCGCCAACTATCACGGTTATGCGGCCGACATTACCCGTACTTACAGTCGTGAAAATGACCGTTTTGCAGAGCTGATTCAGCGCGTGGATAAAGTCACCCGCACGCTGGTGGACACCTTGAAACCCAATGTGGCCTACACCGATATTCATGTGCTGGCCCACGATGGCATTGCCCAGATTCTGCACGATGTCGGGCTGGTGAATCTGCCGGCGCAGGATATTGTCGAGCAAGGTATCACCCGCACCTTCTTCCCTCATGGTATTGGCCATCATTTAGGCCTGCAGGTGCATGATGTGGGCGGCATGGTCAATGATGATCGCGGCACTCCTAAGCCAGCGCCAGAGGAGCATCCGTTCTTGCGTTGTACCCGTATTGTGGAGCCGCGGCAGGTGTTTACCATTGAACCAGGCTTGTATTTTATCGACTCATTACTGGCTGATTTGAAAGCCACGGAGGCCTCGAAGTACATCAACTGGGATACGGTGGATCTTTATCGTCCTTATGGTGGTATTCGAATTGAAGACAATATTATTGTGCACCGGGATCGCAATGAAAACATGACCCGGGATCTTGGCCTGAATTAATCCTTAGTGCGGGACGGTGGATATGACCGAATCCAGTATCCTGTATGTACTGGCAATTGCCCTGTTAGCCGGAATGGCAATGCCCGCCGGCGCTTTGTTAGCTAAAGTTGACAAATTACAGCCGCAATGGCTTGAACAGGAAGTCAGACATGGGGTACTGGCATTGGGGGCGGGGGCGCTGATTTCGGCAGTGGCTTTGGTACTGGTCCCCGACGGCGTCGCCCATCACGGACCCTTAAGCGCCGCAGCCTGCCTGCTGGGCGGAGCATTAAGCTTTATGGCACTGGACCGGTATCTGGCTGCGCATGACAGTCCGGCCAGCCAACTGGCGGCAATGCTGGCAGACTTCATTCCAGAGTCTATTGCCCTTGGTACTGCAGCCGCTATGGGCGGCAGCACCCTGCTTATCGGGGTTCTGATTGGTGTACAAAACCTGCCGGAAGGCTTCAATTCTTACCGTGAGATGCAATCGGCTGCCGGCGAGCACCGACCTGCAAAACTGGTTCTGAAATTTGCAGGCATGGCATTACTGGGCCCGGTGATGGCAGTAATTGGCTTTTATGTTTTGTCGGCTTATCCGATGGTGGTCGGAGGCATTATGCTATTTGCCGCCGGTGGCGTTCTATACTCGGTATTTCAGGATATTGCACCGCAGATCCAGATGGATAACAGCTGGTTGCCGCCAATAGGCGCGGTGCTGGGCTTTATGGTCGGAATGGTGGGCTATATGCTGGAACACAGCTAATCCTTTGGCTGTGTTCTGTAAAGAACGGCTTATGCTACCGCTGCCTGAAGCACATTATTTGGTGCGTTCCACCGACATGTGCGCCAGGGAAATCAATGCTTCTTTATAAGGCGAGTCAGGCACGATAGACAGGCTTTCTATCGCCAGTTCAACTTCTTTGTCTGCACATGCGCGGGTGTAGTCCAGCGCGCCGGTCTGATGCATAATAGCCTGAATTTCAGCCAGATGCTCCATGCCGTTGGCTTCTTCAATCGCCGCCTTTATGAGAGCGCTTTGTTTAGGATCGGTGGCATTCCACATGGCATACAATAACGGTAAGGTAGGCTTCCCCTCGGCCAGATCATCACCTACATTCTTACCCATTTCACCGGCTTCAGCCGCATAATCTAAGATATCGTCGGCCAGCTGAAAGGCGGTGCCCAGATGCTTGCCATAATTTTGCATCGCCCGTTCTACCGGCTCAGGTTGTTCGGTCAACACCGCCGCCAGTTGTGTGGCGGCTTCGAACAAGCGGGCCGTTTTGCCGTAAATAACATCAAAATAACGTTGTTCACTGGTTTGCGGGTCATTGCAGTTCATTAGCTGCAGAACCTCACCTTCGGCTATTTGATTGGTCGCTTCAGATAAAATAGACATGACCTGCATACGCTGCAAACTGACCATCATCTGGAAGGAGCGGGTATAGAGGAAATCGCCCACCAGTACACTGGCCTGGTTGCCAAAGATGGCATTGGCGGTTTCCCGGCCCCGGCGCAGCGTTGACTCATCGACCACGTCATCATGCAGCAATGTGGCGGTATGAATAAATTCGATAATGGCGGCCAGGGTGTGATGATCGTTATTGTCGATATTCATCGCCCGGGAAGCTAATACAGTCAGCAATGGCCGTAACCGCTTACCGCCGCTATTTACAATATAAAATCCGAGCTGATTTATAAGCGAAACTTCAGAATCGACTTGTTGTTGTATCAGTTGGTTCACCGCCTTCATATCGTTGGCGGTAAGCTCCCGAATTTGCTCTAAGTCCATATGCATCGGCAAAAATAAAACACAGGTACAGTGGGTTTGCAGGCGATTGTACCTGATTGGCGCCGCTACGCCACCTGATTGTCTTAAAAAACCGGTAACCGGCCTGTTTGCATCGGGTGCGGATGTGAAACTTCTGGTTGTAGTACTCACAGAGTAAAACTCTGACAAAAGCCTGATTTTTGTGAGTTTGTTGAGTGATTTTCAGTCAGTATTGTATGGGATCCCCGGCGATCCGGGCAGATCAGAGTCGGTAAAATGTCAAAAAAGTCTGGGTTAGAGGTAAGATAATTATGCAAATTTACCTATCTCTGTGGTAAATTTGCCCACCTAATGTTGCGAATTGGTACAGCAGTCGTGGCCCGTGTGAAAAACAAACAAATTTTGTGCGTTACGGGGTTGTGAATTGCGGATGTTTCACGTACAATTCGCGCCCTGTTTTTTGAATTGAAGCGTCAAGAGACGCAGAGCGGAGTAGAATATGTACGCGGTTTTCCAAAGTGGCGGTAAACAGCACCGTGTGGCTGAAGGCCAGACCGTTCGTCTAGAGAAGATCGAAGTCGCGCCAGGCGAGACTGTTGAATTCGATAACGTATTAATGGTTAGCAATGGTGACGATGTTAAGATTGGCACCCCTTTAGTTGCCGGTGGTAAGATCACTGCTGAAGTTGTAACGCACGGTCGTGGCGAAAAGATTAAAATCGTCAAGTTCCGTCGTCGTAAGCATTCTCGCACACAAGCGGGTCACCGTCAGTGGTTCACAGAAGTGAAAATCACTGGTATCAACGCATAATAGGAGCACGAACACATGGCACATAAAAAAGCTGGTGGTAGTACCAAAAACGGTCGTGATTCAATAAGCAAACGCTTAGGTGTTAAGCGTTTTGGCGGTGAATCAGTTCTTGCGGGTAACATCATTGTTCGTCAACGTGGAACTCGTTTTCACGCTGGTGACAACATGGGTATCGGCAAAGACCACACTTTGTTTGCACTAAAAGACGGTAAAGTTCAGTTTGACGTAAAAGGTCCGAACAACCGTAAATTTGTAAGCATCGTAGCTGAATAAGCGCGAACGCATTTGCCTTTATGGCTTAAAAAACCCCGCGTAAGCGGGGTTTTTTGTTTTTAAGACGATTGTTTATACGATCGTAACTCACCTTCTGTTGGTATAAAACTTCATAAACACACCAGGCCCGTGTACTCAAAATGAGGCTCGTATTGGCTTTTTGTACCCTTGTTCAGTGATGAGGGCCGCGTAATAGTGTAAACTGCAGGCTTTACCGCCGGCGGACGCTGTCATCCTGCCTGCTCAGTTCTAACTGGTTAAATCCGGAGTTATAAATGAAATTTGTTGATGAAGCTGAAGTTCGTGTTGAAGCCGGAGATGGCGGCAATGGAACCATAGGCTTTCGACGTGAAAAATATGTTCCTAAAGGCGGTCCGGACGGCGGCGATGGGGGCGATGGTGGCAGCGTGTATCTTGAGGCTGACGAAAACCTGAATACGCTGATTGATTATCGGTTTGAGCGTTTTCATCGGGCCCAGCGTGGCCAGAATGGCCAGGGCAGCGATTGCACCGGCCGCGGCGGTGAAGATCTGTTTATGAAAGTACCGGTTGGCACCCGGGCGACTGATATTGAAACCGGCGAAGTGCTGGGCGATTTGACCCGGCATGGGCAAAGGCTGAAGGTTGCTCAAGGCGGCTTTCATGGCTTGGGTAATGCGCGTTTTAAAAGCAGTACCAATCGGGCGCCGCGGCAAAAAACCAATGGCACACCTGGTGAAATTCGTAACCTGCGCCTGGAGTTGATGCTGCTGGCCGATGTGGGCATGCTGGGCATGCCAAATGCGGGCAAGTCGACCTTTATTCGCTCTGTCTCTGCAGCCAAACCCAAGGTAGCGGATTATCCGTTTACAACGTTGGTGCCCAATTTAGGGGTGGTACGCCAGGATGCTCAGCGTAGCTTTGTGATTGCGGATATTCCCGGACTCATCGAAGGGGCGGCGGAAGGCGCCGGCTTAGGCATTCGCTTTTTGAAGCATCTGGAACGCTGTCGGATCCTGTTGCATATGGTTGATCTGCTGCCAGCGGATCTGAGCGATCCGGCCGAAAATGCGAAAATCATTGTTGAGGAATTGGAAAAATACAGTCCAAAACTGGCGGATAAACCCCGTTGGTTAATTTTCAACAAAGCAGATTTACTGCTTGAAGATGAAGTCGACGAGGTCGTGGAGAAAGTCACCCAGGCCCTTAATTGGGAAGGACCGGTGTATAAAATATCGGCTTTCCAAAAAATGCATACCGACGCCTTGTGTCGTGATGTTATGGACTTTATCGAAACCCTACCGGCCCCGGAAGAGCAGGAAATTGATGAGGAAGAGGTCACCTTTAAATGGGACAGCTATCATCAGAATGCTTTACAGGAAGCCGATGACGATCTTGATGACGATGATTGGGATGATGATGACTACGATGTTGAAGTTGAGTATCGTAAGTAAGGGTTAGCATGAGAATCGCGATGATTGCCGCTATGGCGAATAACCGGGTGATTGGATCGGACAATGGTATGCCCTGGCATTTACCTGCCGATCTTCGTCACTTCAAAACGATTACCAGTGGCAAACCTGTGGTGATGGGTCGTAATACCTTTGAATCGATAGGTCGGCCCTTGCCTAATCGCACCAATATTGTGGTGACCGGGAATCCGGGCTTTGAAGCCGAGGGTGTGGTGATTGTCAGCAGTCTGGATGCCGCATTAAAGCTGGCGGCTGAACATACCGATGAGGCTGAGGAAGTGATGGTAATCGGCGGGGGTAAGGTGTATGACGCCTTACTGCCGCAGGCCGATGTGTTGTACCTGACCCATATTGATTTGCAGGTTGAAGGGGATACGTATTTTCCTGACTATCACAATCAGGGGCAGTGGCAGGA
This sequence comes from Salinimonas marina, assembly GCF_015644725.1. Classification (NCBI taxonomy): domain Bacteria; kingdom Pseudomonadati; phylum Pseudomonadota; class Gammaproteobacteria; order Alteromonadales; family Alteromonadaceae; genus Salinimonas; species Salinimonas marina. The sequence continues at coordinate 3,271,429 of NZ_CP064795.1, read as the reverse complement.
AGTTCATCATAAGGCTTGTAAGGCCGATGCAAAAAATCCGTACGACTATACCTTTGTGACGCTAGAGCGCAAAGCCTAAAAAAACCGCCAGTCAGGCGGTTTTTTTATGGTGCAAAGATTATTCGCCCATATGGTCAAACAGGTTTTCCAGTGACAGCCCCTGATGGCTAAGCATATCCCGCAGTCTGCGTAAGGCCTCGACCTGAATCTGGCGCACCCGCTCCCGGGTCAGACCAATTTCAGCCCCTACATCTTCCAGCGTACTGGGCTCGTAGCCAAGTAAACCAAAGCGGCGTGCCAACACTTCTCGTTGTTTCGGATTTAGATCTTCCAGCCATTTAACGATATTGCATTTGATGTCGGTATCCTGCAGATTTCCTTCAGGGCCGTGGTCGGCCTGGTCGGCGAGAATATCCAGTAGTGCTTTATCGTTTTCCCCCCCGATGGGTGTGTCTACCGACGTGATACGTTCATTAAGACGCAGCATCCGCGTAACATCTTCCACCGGCTTGTCTAAGGCGTGGGCGATTTCTTCTGCAGTGGGCTCGTGATCAAGCTTTTGCGATAATTCACGGGCGGCGCGTAAATAAACATTGAGTTCTTTTACAACATGGATCGGTAACCGGATAGTGCGGGTTTGATTCATGATGGCGCGTTCGATAGTCTGACGTATCCACCAGGTCGCATAGGTGGAAAATCGAAAGCCACGCTCAGGGTCAAACTTTTCTACGGCTCGTATTAAGCCCAGGTTGCCTTCTTCCACCAAGTCAAGCAGGGCCAGGCCACGGTTGTTATAACGACGCGCAATTTTAACCACGAGACGAAGATTGCTCACAATCATGCGTTTACGAGAGGCTTCACAACCTTTAAGAGCACGACGGGCAAAGTGCACTTCTTCTTCAGCGGTCAGCAGGGGAGAGAACCCGATTTCACCTAAATATAATTGAGTGGCATCGAGATTTTTATAGTTTTCTTCGGGTATTGAGAAAACATCGTTTTCCTGATTCAGTTCCTCATTTAAGGGGGTTTCTGCCTTCATATCGATCGTGTCGACATGGTCCTTTTCAGTGCGAGACTTAGACTGGGTTACAGCCGTTTTTGTTTGTCCCATAGCGGCATCTCCTGTGATACATGGTTACCTTATGACGTTCTCCTTGGCATATAATTATTATTTATTGTTATAAGTTTAGCGTTTCGGCAGATAGCGAAGAGGATCTAATGATTTTCCTCGATATCGCACTTCAAAATGAAGCTTTACGAAATCAGTGCCACTGTTTCCCATTGTCGCAATTTGCTGACCTGCGCCAACCCATTGCTGCTCGTTAACCTGGATAGACTCATTATGGGCATAGGCACTTAAGAAGCTATCGGTATGCTTAATAATGATTAAGTTACCGTAGCCCCGTAAACCATTGCCCGCGTACACTACTTTCCCTGCTGCTGATGCAAGAACAGGTGTACCCGCTGCTGCGCTAATGGTAATTCCTTTGCGACCTGACTCACCCCGATTAAAGGTACCTGTTAACTTTCCAGAGGCGGGCCACATCCATTGTTTGACCTGGGTCGGAAAGGTCCGCCGTACCGGTTTTTTGGCGCTTTTTGACGGTTTACTGACGCTTTTAACCGGCTGGTTGTTAACATTATTTTCACTATCAACATACGCCTGCTCTATAGGCCGGTCAACACGCCTTTTGTCTAATATTTGAGTGGTTTGACCAGAGGGGCGGCTTTTTTGTGGTTTGGGTGCAGGCTTGTTTGCAGCCTGCACCGGGGCGGTTAATCTTAAGGTTTGACCCGGAAATATCTGGTAAGGTTCAGACAATCGGTTGTAGCGTGCGATGTCCTTGTGGTCTTTGTTGGCATACCAGGCAATGGCGAAAAGCGTGTCCCCTTTTTTCACAGTATAGGTAGCGGCGCGGTAGTGAAAGTCTTTGGTCTCTGGCTGGCTATCAAGCACCACCAGCGGGGCAGGCGCATGCTCAGAGGCGCACCCGTCCAGCAGCGCCATCAATAACACTAGCCATCCTACCCGCCCAATACCGCCAGCCAATCTGGTTAGCCTTTTACAAAAAAGTAAGCCAGAATCGCCAGCGCGATCACAGCCCACCCAAGCACCTCGACATATTGCCGTAGTTTAGCTTCCATCGGCGCACCGCCCCAACGCATAAGACCGGCGACCAGAAAAAAGCGTGCCCCCCGGCCAATCGCCGAAGCCACAATAAAGGGTAAGAACGCCATTTGCAGCACGCCGGCGCTAATGGTGAATACCTTATAGGGGATAGGCGAAAATCCGGCCAGAAAAACAATCCAGACGCCGTATTGCTCAAACCAACCCATAGCCGTAGCCAGCTTGTCTGCATAGCCAGCCGACATAATGATGGGTTCCAGCCAGGCTTCAAAGGTAAAATAGCCCAGCATATACCCGGCAATCCCGCCCAGCACCGAGGTCAGGGTAGTAAGCATGGCAAAATACCAGGCACGATTGGGCTGTGACAAGGACATAGGCGCCAGCATGACATCGGGCGGAATGGGGAAGAACATAGACTCGGCAAAGCTCAGGCCACCTAAATAACGGCTGGCATGACGATGGCGCGACCACCTCAAGGCCATGTCGTAACATGGCTGGAATATTTTCACTGAAGATCTCCTGCGATCAATGGCACAAAGCGCACTGCTTCTACGGTTTGAGTGAGCAATTTGCCATCGATACGGTCAATACAAAGAAGTTGTTGTTGCTCATCACCGACAGGGATAATCAAGCGGCCGCCTTCGTTAATTTGCAACAGCAAATCATCAGGCACCCTACTGGCTGCGGCGGTGACAATGATGGCATCGAACCGGCCTTTTGAGGCCCAGCCCTTCCAGCCATCACCATGTTTCATGGCAATATTGTGCAGATCGAGCTGGTTCATTCGGCGTTTAGCCTGGAACTGTAAGCTTTTGATTCGCTCAACACTGTAAACGTCATTAAATAATTGTGCCAGAATTGCAGTCTGATAGCCCGATCCAGTACCGATTTCCAGAACTTTACGGGGCTGATTGGTGGCTTCGAGCAGCAATTCCGTCATTCGAGCCACGATATAAGGCTGGGAGATGGTTTGTCCCTGACCGATAGGCAGCGCTGTGTTCTGGTACGCTTTATGGCGCAACGCGTCGGGTAAAAACAAATCCCTCGGCGTTGCCGCCACCGCGTTTAATACCTGCTGATTTCTCACCCCTTCCTGGTAGAGCAGTTCAGCGAGAGTTTCCCCTTTTCTCGATGATCTCATGAGCGTGTAAGTTTCCTAAACGAAAAACATTGTTGTTATTATTTGTTTAGCCAGTCTTTCATTTCTTCGAGACTTTGATGGGCAGTCATATCCACATCCAGTGGCGTCACAGAGCAATAGCCATTAGCAATGGCGTGAAAATCGGTTCCTTCAGAGGCATCCTGTTCGGCGCCGGCCGGCCCATACCAATAGATAGTACGCCCAAACGGATCCTGACTGGGTTGCATGCCTTCTGCGCGATGGCGGCGGCCTTGTCGTGTCACCTTTATCCCCGACAGTTCAGCATAAGGGATATCCGGTACATTAACATTTAAAATCTGGTTAGCGGGCAATGGATGATGTTTAAGTTTGGAAATAATATCCAGCACTACCTGAGCCGCCGTTTCAAAATAGTTACCTTCATGGCTGGCCAGTGACACGGCGATGGCAGGCAGGCCCATGTAACGGCCCTCGGTGGCCGCCGCCACGGTGCCTGAATAAATCACATCATCCCCGAGGTTCGCGCCATGATTAATCCCTGAAACCACCAGGTCGGGCTCTTCTTCCAAAAAGCAGTTAACCCCCAGATGCACACAATCAGAAGGGGTGCCGTTCACCGAGTAAAAGCCATTGTCGAGCTGTTGAATGCGCAGAGGCTGATGTAACGACAATGCATTGCTGGCGCCGCTACAATTGCGATCCGGGGCGATAACGGTCACCTCATGATGTTGTTGCAAGGCCTCGTGCAAGGCATGGATCCCTTTGGCAAATACGCTGTCATCGTTACTTAATAGAATTTTCATGCTGTACTCCAATCATACAAACCCGGTTCCCCATTTCTTGAGGGGAATTTCAGGCGGGCGGGGTGGCCTGGGTCAGTACCGCGCATTCGCGTAATACTGAGGTGGCAAAGCAGCCGCTGGGCAACGAAAAACACACGGTTAATGTATCACCTTGTTGTTCCCATTCAAGATTTTGCGGCCAGATTTTTATACTACGGCGTTCCTGCTTGAGTCCGGCCCCAGCCAGAAACTCCGCCACCGGAACATACTGTTGCGCTACTTGTTGCTCAAGCCCGGCCACCACACCATGGGTAGGAAGGTTACCTTTACCCCACAATGCGGCCGACGGCGCCAGGTCTTTATCCTGATAACGCTGTTGGGCGTTAGTATCACTGCCATCATGGATAAAAAAGCTATTAGAGCCGGACAGCATCAGGGCATCGCCGGTGAGCACCTGATTAAAGCAGGCCTGTTCAAGGCGTTGTGACAACTGACAATTGAACAAAAAGCTGCGTAATGCCGATAACGCCATCGAGCGCTTATTGCGGTTGCGAATGGTTTCACCGGCCACCATACGCTGCGCCAATTGCAAATTGCCGCCTTCGGTTCGTTCCCCGTCGCTATTGTGTCTGACCACACCAAAGCGCTGTTCACCATAATAGTTGGGGACGCCATTGGCCGCAGCTTGTTCAAACCGGGTGATGACCTGCTCAGGGGCACTTACCTCACGCAACACAATGGTAAACCGGTTGCCTTTTAATTGGCCGGTTTTCAGCTTTTTATTGTGGCGGGTGTGGCTGAGAATGGTGACGCCGGGCAACTCAAACTGGCTGAAATCAAAATCAGCCTGCCCTGGGGCATGCAGACCAAACCACTGGCGGGTCAGGGCAAACTTGTCTTTGCGGCCGGCATAGGTGACGTTGCGCAGCGGCAACCCGGTATATTTGGCCAGAGCTTCGGCTACAAATGCGGTATTGGTATTCAGCTTTTCTACCAGAATCAGCTGATGCTCACCTTCGCCGGTCAGCGGATAGCCCAGATCTTCAATCACCACAAAATCTTCGGCCTGTTGTTTAAACACGGCGGTAGATTGTGGTTTACCTGACAGGTAATGCCAGTTTAGGGTCGATAAATTCATTTGCGGTTCACTTCCAGCAGCACCACCGCATGGGCCGCGATGCCTTCTTTGCGGCCGGTGAATCCCAGCTTTTCAGTGGTGGTGGCTTTGACATTGATTTGCGCCGTCCCGACCTGACAATCGCTGGCAATACAGGCGCGCATAGCAGCGATATGTGGGGCCATCTTCGGCGCCTGCGCCACAATCGTCATATCGGCATTGGCGAGGGTGTAGCCTTGCTCATGGATAATGGCCACCACGTGGCGTAATAAGTCACGGCTGTCAGCACCGGCGAACTTATCGTCGGTGTCAGGAAAGTGCGCGCCGATGTCGCCCAGCGCGGCGGCGCCCAGTAACGCATCACATAAGGCATGCAACAACACATCGCCATCAGAATGAGCAATCAGACCTGACTCGTGCTCAATCGCCACACCGCCAATAATTACCGGCCCCTGGCCCCCAAATTTGTGTACATCGAAACCATGTCCGATTCGCATAATTCACCTGTGTAAAACTAACTGTTGTCGTGAAGGGCAGAAAGATAAAATTGCGCTAATGGCATATCTGCCGGACGGGTTATTTTAATATTGGCCGGATTAGCATCCACCAGGGCTACCGCATGACCCGATGCTTCCATTGCCGAGGCTTCGTCGGTGACGGGGATCCCTGCTTGCTGCGCATGCTCTAAGGCGGCGCGTAACTGGTCCGCCCGAAACATCTGCGGGGTTAAAGCGTGCCACAAATGCTCCCGATTTTCAGTATGTGCAATTAACGCCGGTTCAGTCAGGTCGGGCTGTGCCCGTTTCATGGTATCGCGAACCGGGGTGGCTAAAATAGCGCCGGCCACCGACGAGGTTAACGCGGTCTGAATCAGCGCATCAATATCTTTATGGGACAAACAGGGGCGGGCGGCATCATGCACCAACGCCCAGCTGGCATCGGGTAACGTTGCAGTCGCGGCCAGAACCGATTCGCTGCGTGTATGCCCGCCAGTTACCCGGGTAAGCCAGGGCGCGCGCGCCACCGACAATGCGTCGAAATAGGGGTCATCATGGCTTACCGCCACAACCACCCTGGTAATCAGCGGGTGGTCACACAGCGCATTGAAAGTGTGTTCCAGTACGGTTTTACCATGAATAGTCAGATATTGTTTAGGGCGATCCGCCTGCATTCTGCTGCCAACACCGGCAGCGGGCACTACGGCAATAATAGGGGGGTGTTGAGTCATGTTACTGCTGTTCTGAGGGCAAAATTCGATAAAAGGTTTCGCCTTGTTTAATCAGCCCTAGTTCATTACGGGCACGTTCTTCAATGGCTTCCAGGCCGATTTTCAGATCATTGATATCGGCTTCCAGTAACGCATTACGCTGGGCCAGGTTGGCATTTTGTAATGACTGACGATGCACCTCTTCTTTTAATTCGGTGTAATCAAGCATACTGTTTTTGCCGAACCACAACCGGTATTGAAGCAGCGCAACCAGTACCAGCAGTAAAACCGGGATCCATTTGTCTTTAAGCACCACAGCCTCCCCCTGTTATTTGTCCGGCTTGTCATTATGCCGTTTGCTACTTAAATTGCATAGGCAAAAGCCAAAGATAAGCAAAAAGTTTTGGTCCTGAAGATAAATGACACAGGCCCTGTTATCGAGACAAAAGCTTCAAAAATAAAGTGTTGGAACCTAAAAAAAGATAAAGGGTTCAAAAATCAACGTTTAACCAAATCTTTAGTTAAAAAGTTGTAGTTCGATATTTATACAGCACCTTTGGCGGACTTAGCAAAGAAGCGGTTTTTTTACCATCAGCTCGTTTCGCCCGCACATCCAAAATTCCGGCACAAATTAAAATATCTTAACAGCGTCCTTGCCTTAGTTTAGCAGCTTGCAGAATTTAGCTGAAGGACGATAATTTATGTTATTGATCTGCGAATCAAACCAACCGGTCATGGGTGACCCAAAGCCTTTAATAATAAGGGTTGGCGGGCGTTCATTTTGTGCTAATATCGGCAAAATATTCACCACTACTCTGATCTCTTCAAGAGACTCAGGAGTTATAACCAGCACAGGCAATCGAAAACACACTATTTAGCAGCTTCTTTGGCTTGGCGAATTCGCTTGCAATATAAGCAAAACAGCGAGACGGTGTGCCTGACGAAACCCTACATTATATTCGAACTGAATTTTAGAAGGCGAGTAATGCTTACTAACCAAGACCTCAATACATTGACTTCAATTCGTCAGCGGATTCGCGATCATTATCGTATCGATGAATCCGTGGCAATTGACCAAATTCTGCCTATTGCTGAGGTAAATCCCCGCGCCCGTAGTCGCGCCTGGGAGCGTGCCCGCAAAATGGTGCTTAAAATACGTCGCGAAGAAGAAGGCCATGGTGGCGTCGATGCGCTGCTAAACGAATACTCGCTTTCCACTGCTGAAGGTGTAGTGCTTATGTGTCTGGCCGAAGCACTGTTGCGGGTTCCTGATGAAGAAACTCAGGATGAATTGATTCGCGATAAGCTGTCTCAGGGACAGTGGACCCCACATTTAGGCAATTCCGACTCCTTGTTTGTAAACGCCTCAGCCTGGGGCCTGCTGTTAACCGGCAGTATGGTTAACTATGCCGACAAACGTAAAAGCGAACAATTTGGCCTGCTTAAACGCACCTTAGGGCGTTTAGGTGAGCCGGTAATCCGGCGCTCGATGAATATCGCGATGCGCGTAATGGGCCGCCAGTTTGTTATGGGCGAAACCATTGAGGACGCGGTAGACCGGGCTCGTGAAAAAGAGAAAAAAGGGTATGTGTATTCTTATGACATGCTGGGCGAAGCCGCCCGCACGGTCGCGGATGCCAAACGCTTTTATGACTCTTATGCCCATGCTATTAAAATAATTGGTAAAGCAGCCAAAGGCCGTGGTCCTAAAGCTTCTCCGGGTATCTCGGTCAAACTGTCGGCGCTTAGCCCGCGGTTTGAATTTTTGCAATACGACCGGGTTATGTCTGAGATCCCACCGCAGTTAAAAGAGCTGTGTGTGATGGCCAAAGAATATGATATCGGCCTTACTGTGGATGCTGAAGAAGCGGATCGTCTGGACCTGTCATTAGATATCATCGAGAAAGTCTTTACAGATCCGGATCTGGAAGGCTGGAGCGGCTTTGGTCTTGCGGTTCAGGCGTATCAGAAACGCGGTTTGCATGTCATTGACTGGGTCCGCAAGCTTACCGAAGAAACCGGCCGTACCATGCAGGTACGTCTGGTGAAAGGTGCGTACTGGGATACCGAGATCAAACTGAGCCAGCAAATGGGTCTGGAAACCTTCCCGGTATTTACCCGTAAATCCTCTACCGATGTGTCCTACCATGCGTGTGCTAACCGCCTGCTGGATTATCGCGATACGATCTATCCGCAGTTTGCGACCCATAATGCCTACACCGCCTCGGTGATCCTGGAGCTGGCCGGTGACGATAAAGACGGCTTTGAATTCCAGTGCCTGCATGGCATGGGCGATACGCTGTATGACCAGGTAGTAAAAGAAGACAACATCCAGTGTCGGGTTTATGCGCCGGTGGGTGAGCATGAAGAGCTGCTGGCTTATCTGGTAAGACGTTTGCTTGAAAACGGCGCCAACTCCTCGTTTGTTAATGCTATCGTGGATGACGAAAAACCGGTTGAGTCGTTACTTGAAGATCCGGTAGAAAAGACTCAGCGTCTGAAAAACCGTTATAATAACCAAATTAAACCCCCGCGTGGTCTTTATGCACCAGAACGTGATAATTCTCGTGGGTTGGATCTCACCGATCATATCTCGGTAAATGCCTTACAGCATGAGCTGGAGCGCTGGAATAAGATTTACAGCGTCAGTGAAAGTGATATCCCCGAAGATGGTACCGCCGTGCGTAACCCTGCTGATCATACCGACATCGTGGGCTACCATGTGTACGCTAAGCCTGACGAAATGCGTACGGCACTGGATAAAACCGATGCCGCCTTCAACAGCTGGTCGAAGCGCTCGGTGGAAGAACGTGCTGATATTCTGGAACGCTCCGCCAATGCCCTTGAACGGCATATGGGCGAGCTGATTGCCATCTGTATCCGCGAAGGCGGCAAAGTGGCCCAGGACAGTATCGACGAAGTGCGCGAAGCGGTTGATTTCTTACGATATTATGCCGTGCGAGCCCGTGAACTGGATGAAGATCAGCGTCTGCAGCCTCGAGGTGTTGTGCTGTGTATTTCACCGTGGAACTTCCCACTGGCCATTTTCACCGGCCAGGTGGCTGCAGCATTGGTAACCGGTAATACGGTTATTGCCAAGCCAGCGGAACAAACCAGCATAATTGCCCGCCGCTGTATCGAGATTATGCAGTCGGTAGGTTTGCCGGAAGATGCATTACAACTGCTGATTTGTCCGGGTAAAGATGTTGGCGAAACACTGCTGCCAGATGAGCGTATCAAGGCCGTGATGTTTACCGGTTCTACAGAAACCGGCACCCTGATTTCTCAGACCCTGGCAGCCCGTGGTGGTGAACAAGTGCCGCTGATTGCGGAAACCGGTGGTCAGAACTCAATGATTGTGGATTCCACCGCGCTACCCGAACAGGTGGTGGATGATATTGTGTTCTCTGGCTTCCAAAGTGCCGGACAACGCTGCTCGGCCTTGCGGGTGCTGTATGTTCAGGAAGACATTGCTGACCATCTGACCGAAATGCTGATTGGCGCGATGAAAGAGCTGGATGTGGGCAACCCCATGTACCTGAAGACCGATATCGGTCCGGTAATTGATGAAAAAGCATTGAAGACGCTGACAGATCACCGTGAGTACATGAAGGATAAGGGTAAGCTGTTGCACGAATGTCCGTTGCCAGAAGACACAGACAACGCCACCTTCTTCCCGCCAACCTTGTATGAAATTGAAAACATCAACGTGCTTGAGCGTGAAGTATTTGGACCGGTAGTGCATATCGTGCGCTTTAAAGGCACCGAGATTGAAAATGTGGTCAAGGAAATTAACAGCACCGGTTATGGTCTGACCATGGGCATTCATTCACGTATTGAAGATCGTGCCTATGAACTGGCGGCTTTAAGCCGTGCCGGTAACGTCTACATTAACCGCAATATGATTGGTGCCATCGTGGGTGTGCAACCCTTTGGTGGCCGTGGTCTATCAGGCACCGGACCGAAAGCAGGCGGACCGAACTATCTGCCACGACTGATGATGGAGCGGGCCACGCCTAAGCCGTCTCAGGTAGAAAATCCGGACCAGCTGGATGAGGCCCTGTCGGGTGATGAGAAGGACGCAAAAGAAGCCGCGATTTTGATGGACAATGGTCTGGCAGTAGAGGCGAAATGGCGCCATACACCATTAAACGATCGTCTGTCTAATGTGCGCCAGCTGCTGGCCAAAATTGCCAAAGTGGATATTGTTGAAGAGCTGGCCGATGACCTTAACCGGACCCTGGCCACCTCGCGTCAACAGCTGATTTCCATTGAGCGTCGACTGAAAAATCCGAAAACCCTGCCCGGGCCAACGGGTGAGTCGAATAAGCTGTATCTGGAGCCACGCGGCATTCTGGTGTGTTTCGCCGATAAAGGCGTAACCTTTGAATACTGGACACTATCCGTCGTCACCGCGTTGGCCACAGGTAACATCGTGGTATCAGTGGTCTCTGATCTGTTCTATGAAGAAGCACTGGAATTCCAGAAAAAGTTTAATGCTACCGGCGCACCTAAGGGCGTGCTACAGGTTGCACGACTCAAACATCTGGATGCCTTGCTTAAAGACGAAGATCTGGCAGGTGTGGTAGTTGATTCTCACACTGAAAGAACCGCACAAATCTCGGCGATGCTGGCATCGCGTGAAGGTGGTGCTATTCTGCCGGTTATCACCTCAGAATATAATGATAATCTGATTCAACGGGTACTGACGGAGAAAACCGTGAGTATTGATACCACAGCATCGGGCGGTAATACGTCGTTGATGACGCTGGTTGAAGACGAAGAAGAAGATATCTAACGCTATCTTGAGAATAAAAAGCCCCGACCTGGTCGGGGCTTTTTTGTGTCTGTGGCCTTATCCTGACCAGCATGCAAAATCGATGATATCGTCGGCTGGCAGGCCTGCAGACGCAAGCGCTGACACAGCCGCTGCCTGACGTGGGGGGTTAATTTTAAGTCCAGGATTCCCTGCTCAGGCCCACTTCAGGGCTAAGTCAGGGCCGAATCAAGGCTAAATCAGGGCTAAGTCTGGCCTAGGGGCAGATAGCTAAGTACCTGGTCGTAGAAAGAGGCGATGTGATTGGTACAATGGGGATAAAACATCCGATAGGCTCGTGCATTTTGTGGCTGTTGACTCACCCTAACCAACACACAAAATTAATTATATCGCCGGCTGGCGGGCCTGCAAACGTAAGCGCTGAGCCAGCCGCTGTCTGGCCTGGGGTTTTAATTCCAGCGCGATGATGTTCTCGTCAGGGCTAAGCCAGGGCCAAATCAGGGCTAACTCAGCTTCGGGTGTGGATAGGTGGTGACCTGCTGGTTAAAAGAGGCGATATAAACCGCATGCTATGAATAAAACGCCCCGATAAGGACAGGGCGTTTTGGGCTGGGGGCAGGGCGCTCAAGGCAATTGTCAGGCTGATAAGATGCTATACGCCTTACACTGAGGCTAGCAGGCCAGCCCCGCGACCTCTGCCATGGGATCTTTATCTCAAACTAGACCCACTCGCTGCTACGACCGCGTCGTTTTGGGATGTAGGTCAGAATAACCCTAACAAAATGCCGGCGCCGGCCACCATCCCACCCCGGGTGAACCACTTAATCATCTCATCCTTTTCCTGGTTTTCCAGTTGAGTTGAGAGCTGCTTGATTTCCCGGCTCTGACTCTCGGTTTGGCTGGAAAGCTGGGTCAGTTGTTGCTGGGCTTCAGATAGCTGGCGTTTGAGCCGGCCATTTTCGGACTGTAACCCTTGTTGTGAGGCCTGACTGTCTGCCAGTTTCTGGCTGATGATGGGCAATTGTTCAGCCCGCGACATTTCGTCACTGACAAACTTTGACTCCACCCAGCCAGTACGATCTTCCTTATGCTCACGAATCTGCATAAACTCGGCATCGCGATTGTTTTTCAGAACCGTAATAGGCGTGCCGGCTTCAATGCTGCCTAAAATGCGATAGTTACGTCCTGGCCCGGTGTGCATAAATACATACAAGTCATCCCGGATGTAATGAGAAGACGAGGGCTCCATTTTCGGAGCATCCTGCAGGCCAAAAGCCTGAAAAGACAACGCGATCAGCATGATCGTAAGCCACTTTCGTAACATAAAGAATCCGTAAACTTGTTAAACCAGCAAAAGATGTTAGAGACTGTGAATCCTAAAGGCAAGCTTCATGCCGTCCACAGAACGATTGAATCTGTTATTTTGTCGGGTCTTGCGGTTACCGGGCAGATTTTCTGAGGAACCTATGCCCGCCCATTGCCAATTTTGACTGGCAGGGGTAAGGTGTCAGCATTATGAACCTTGATGCCTGCAAACACACCTTTCATGGCCGAAATTGAATTAAAATTTATTACTCCGCGCCACGCTGTTAATGCGTTTGCTGACAATGTGATACCCGCGTTAACCCAACTGGGCATGCAAGTGGCCACCGCGCAGCAAATGCAGCTGCAAAACGACTACTATGATACCCCTGAACACGATTTTCAAAAACATAAAATTGGTTTTCGGGTGCGTGGTAACGATGGCGTGTTTGAGCAAACCTTAAAAACCCGGGGCAAAATCAGTGGCGGCTTACATGAGCGGGCTGAATACAACATTGATTTGGATGAAGCCACCCCCGATTTGACCCTCTTTGATGCCAGTGTGTGGCCAAAAGGGTTTAAAGCCAGTGCGGCCAATGCCAGGCTGGAGCGCCAGTTTTCCACCAACTTTGCCCGTACTGCTTATGATGTCAGTTACAACGGTAGTGTGGTCGAAGTAGTGCTGGATGAAGGCGAAGCGACCACCGGTAAAGCCCAATCGCCGATCAATGAGATTGAGCTGGAGCTAAAACAGGGCGAGGTCAGTGCAGTATTCGCCATTGCCGAGGTCATCAACAGCATTTTACCCGTTACCGTATCGGATGTTTCCAAGGCGGCGCAGGGCTACCAGTTGTTAAATGGTGTCAAAGCACATACAGACCCCATGCCCGATTTTTTACCCCTGCCACCGCAGGTCTCTACCGAACAGGCATTTACGGCAGCCGCGCAACAAGCGCTCACCCACTGGCAGCATCATGAACATCTTTATCTGCAAACCGGGTCGGTAAAAATGCTGGGCGAGGTGGCCCGCAGTATCCGGTTATTGCTGCAGTGTGTTTCTTTGTATCTGCCGGTGTTACAGTGCCCTCAGTTATTAGAGCTACATAGCCTGCTGATGAAGTACACGCCCCAGTGGTTGTGGCAGGATGACTTACAATCGCTGCGCTATCTGGCGTCCCGAAAAAGTTTGTTCAATAAATGCCTTAGCCGTCATCCTTCTTTGCAAAGTTACATTCAGGGACGCAAGGCCGGGCTGGTGCAGGCTCATGATCCCGAGGGGCTGTTTTACTCAACCCAATCTACCGAAATCAAACTTTGCGTAACCCGCTTGCTGCATGAGCTGCCCTGGCGCCAAGAAGCCAATCATTATGCCACGCCGGCAATTGAGCATGCTCGCGGCTGGTTGTCTCAGGGCTGGCAAACGGTTCAGCAAAGCATGCCTTCAGCCCGGTCAATGGCAGCGGCCAACTACACAGCGGTAGAAATTGTTTTGCGTCAGACCCTGTGGAATGGCTATTTGCTGGCAGACTTATTTAATGGTGAGAAGGAAGCTTTTCGGGCGCCGTGGCTGGATATTCTGACCGGTATCGAAGAGTTGAAAGCCCTGACCATGCTGGAAACTATGATTGAGGATGTGGAGCCGGATAACGCCGCTGAGCTGAATGAGTGGGTTGCCCAGAAAACCCGTAGCCTGCTGACCGTAATGGAGCGTACCCGCCTAATGGGCATGCAGGGCGAAACCTACTGGTAGCCACCATCAACCTTCAAATGAATCAAGGATGTTGTAATGCCTGAATTTACCACATGGATGCTTTATAGCTTGTTGGGGCTGGGCCTGGCCTGGGCCAGTGCTGCTATCGTGCTTTGGCGCATGCAGTCGTCATTAGTGGGCCGCAAGTGGTTGTGGCTTAGCTGGCTGGTATGGCCCTGTGTCTGACCGACCAGGCGGTGGCCCTGGCGCCGCAGAACTGGCTGCATCTGTATGGCCTGAGCGATTGGGTACCGGTGCTGTTGATGACATTATTCTACCGGGCGTTGAAACCCCGCCTCATCGCCCGGGTGCGCCCGGTAAAGTGGGTGTCCTGGCTGCCGGTGTGCTTGTGTCTGGTGCTACAGCTGCCGCTGGCCTTAAGCGGACTGCCGGAAAAACAACGGCTTCTGAATGGCGGGCCGGTGGGGCATCCCCTGGATTTCTGGCCCTTGTATGCCATTGCTTTGTTGGTAAGTTTTGGGGTGCTGGTACTGGGGTTATTGATCACCGAAACATTGCAAAAATACCATAAACACCTGATTGCGCGGGTCACGCAGCCCAACCAGTATAAAATCCGCTATGTGATCCCGGCGATGTCGGTAATGGTCGCCATCGGCGGCCTGCTGACCTTATTGGTAACCGCCGTCACCTTTGGTTTTCTGAACATTATCTTGTGGCAAGTTGGTATGGACTTGCTGCTTGCGATCGCCATGCTGACCCTGTTGTTGTTACTGATCATTCCCCAGCGCACCTTACCGTCGCCGGTGGATTATGCGCAGGTGGATGACCGGCAGGCCGAGCAGACCCTTATGCAGGAAACCGTTAACAAAACCAATTAGCCAAAGGCATTTATAAGAATCTGGTGGGTAAAGCTTTTACGCAAATAGAAACCCCGGGGGCGGGTGCGAATCCGTTCCCCTTCGGGCCCTAACGCATCGGTAAAGACACTGCCATTAGCGGCTTTGGGTCGAAGATGTAATGCCTGTCCCTGACGGGCCGTGATCTGTTCCACCTGACCCAGCACAATCTGTTCAGTCAACTCTTCCCAGTCGCTTCGCAAAATTTCATCTTCACGTGCATCGGGCGACCATAAAATCGCATTGGCGACCCGACGCTGGGCCACCGGTAAGCGCCGGTCACCCTCTACCGGCAGCCACAGCACCTGACCCAACTTGTTACGTACATTACTGCGCGCCCAGGTCATTCCTGGTGCTCCCATAAGCGGCGCATAACAAACATAGGTGGTTTCTAGCGGCTGCCAGCCGGCATCAATAGGTACCGTTTTCAGCTCCACCCCCAGCTCCGGAAAATCCTGCTGGGGCTTGGAGCCGGCACTGGCCCCTAACCATAATTCCAGTAGCTGCCCCTGCCAGCCTTTGTGCCGTTGCAGATTTTTTGGTACGACAACATTGGCCATCTGCGCCAGCTCGCCTAAGCTTAAACCGGCGATTTGCTGACACCGTGAGAGCAGGTCAGCAAGATCACGGGGCGGAGACTGGGGCGGCTGCATAGGTATTCCTTCTGGCAAGAACTCAGTTTTGGCTGGAAAAAGATTAACCTTACCAGTCTACCGTCTCAGCAGGCCAATACAAGGCGGGGAAAGGGCTGGCGCATAGCGCACCAGATGGTTCAAGGCCAGGTTAGCCGGCTGTTACACCGCAAAGCGCCATTAATACTTTGAAAGGCTAACAGTTTATGGTCAAATGCTAGAATACTAAAAGATATCGTGCCCGGGAGTCTAAGTGATAGATGCCGATGGATTCCGTGCGAATGTGGGCATAGTGATTTGCAACAAAATGGGTCAGGTATTTTGGGCAAGGCGTTATGGTCAACATTCATGGCAGTTTCCACAAGGCGGAATCGATGAAGGGGAAACTGCAGAACAAGCTATGTACAGGGAGTTGCACGAAGAAGTAGGGTTACGCCCTAAAGATGTGACAATTTTAGGTGTGACCCGTAATTGGTTACGCTACAAATTGCCAAAACGTCTGATTCGTCAGGGCAGCAACCCCGTCTGTATTGGTCAGAAACAAAAGTGGTTTTTATTGCAGCTGGACTGTCAGGAAACCGATGTGGATGTGCTTAAAACCGGCCATCCTGAATTTGATGACTGGCGCTGGGTAAGCTATTGGTATCCAGTGCGTAATGTGGTGTCGTTTAAACGCGATGTGTATCGTAAGGTTATGAAGGAATTTGTGCCTGTGGCAATGCCTGCCCTGGGCCGAGCGCCTTCAGCCCAATCTTCGAAACGTCAGCGCAAACGTCGCCGGGGTTGATGGCAGGAGACCGTCTACGTGACTAGCCAGGGCAGCATGCTTACCACGCTCAAACGAATAGTGCAGGAAGTAACCCAAATTCCGGTGCTGGAAGAAGCGTTGTTGCGGCTGGTCGCCAGAGTCAAGCAGGTCACCGGGGTCGACTCCTGTTCGTTTTACCTGGCGGATTACGAACATCAGGTATTTGTCCTTAAAGCTACCGATGGTCTGCAGACCGATGCGGTGGAACGCGTTCAAATAGGCTTTTCAGAAGGGCTTATTGGCCTGGTTGGCCAGCGTGAAGAGCCTCTTAATATCGAGGATGCCCACAAGCATCCTCGCTTCAAACATTACCCGGAAGTGCATGAAGAAGCGTTTCAGGCATTTTTAGGTACCCCCATTATTCATCAGCGCAAAGTGCTTGGCGTGATCACCATGCAGCACAAAGAGCGCCGTTTTTTTGATGAAGAAGAAGAAGCATTTCTGGTTACACTGGCCGCCCAGCTGGCGCTTGAAATTACCAGTGCCGAAATCCGCGGTGCACTGTCGGGCCTGCCCATGCCAGAATCCCAGCCGCGCCAGAAAAAGGTGCGGGGGTGGCCGGCTCGCCCGGGCTGGCGATTGGTCGCGGTTATTCCACCGACGCCACAGTGGACTTACGACGCCTGGCATTACGTCGAACCGATGATAAACCGCGTGAAGTTCAGATGTATCGTCAAGCGGTGGACACCACCCGCAAGCAGGTAGATGAACTGTCGCGCCGTCTGGACGAGGGGCTGCCCGAAGATGTAAAAGCCATTTTTCAGTTGTATCATCATCTGCTCGATGCCAACAGTCTGGGGCGCGAGGTCGAGGCAAAAATTCAACAAGACTGGAATGCCGCCTCCTCCCTTAAGATGGTGGTAGAAGATTATGCGGCCCGTTTTCAGAATATGGATGATCCGTATATGCAGGAACGGGCCATCGATATTGTTGATTTATCCAACCGAATTCTGACCAATATTTTGTTGCAGTCGCAGGGGGAGGCGCCGCGCACCCGGCAGGCAGAACAGGACAGCATTCTGGTGGCTGAAGAAGTGTCGGCCACCATGCTGGCTGAATTTCCGCAGCACTATCTTAAAGGCATTATCTCCATCCGCGGCTCGAATAACTCACACGCGGCCATTCTGGCCCGGGCCATGGGCGTGCCTGCGGTGATGGGGTGCCAAAGCGTCTCCCCCAGTCTGCTTGAAGGCAAAGAAATTCTGCTTGATGGCTATTCGGGCGAGGTCATTATTTCACCCGAACGTAGCATTCGCAGCGAGTTTGTTACGCTGGTGGCCGAAGAAGCGCTGCTGGATGAAAAAATTGATGCCGAAGCCGGCCAGGACTGTGAAAGTCTGGACGGGTGCCGAATGGCGCTGTTGGTGAACGCGGGCCTCTCGGCGGATATTGAAACGGTGGCCCGCAGTTTGGGCAAAGGTATTGGCTTGTATCGTACCGAAATCCCGTTCATGCTTCGCGAAAGCTTTCCGTCAGAAAAAGAGCAGGCAAAATTATACCGGGAAGTCTTAAGTTGTGTCCCAGAGCAACAGGTGACCATGCGCACCCTGGACGTGGGTGGCGACAAACCTTTGCCGTACTTCCCCATCAATGAAGAAAACCCCTTTCTGGGCTGGCGCGGGATTCGTCTCACGCTGGATCATCCCGAGATTTTTCTGGTGCAGATCCGCGCTATGCTAAAAGCCAGCCTGGGTCTGAACAATCTGCAAATTATGTTACCGATGATCTCCTCGGTCAGTGAGGTAAAAGAAGCACGACGTCTCATTAATCAGGCGTTTTACGAGGTAACCGATGAGCTGTTACCCGACGAGGGCGAGCTCAAACCACCTCGTCTGGGCATTATGCTTGAAGTGCCTTCGGTGCTGTATCAGCTGCCGCAACTGGCCAAGCATGTCGACTTCTTTTCGGTAGGCAGTAATGATCTGACCCAATATCTGCTGGCGGTAGATCGCAACAACACCCGGGTAGCGGGGCTGTATAACAGTTATCATCCGGCGGTACTCAGTGCCTTGTATGATATTGTCAAACAGGCGGATGCCAACCAGATCCCGGTGACCATCTGCGGCGAAATTGCCGGTGAACCCGGCGGCGCTATTTTGCTGATGGCGATGGGGTATCGCCGCTTAAGTATGAATACCCATAACCTGCGTAAAATTAACTGGGTGATCCGCAATGTCAATCTGGCGGAATGCCAGCAACTGCTGGCATGCGCGTTAACCTGCCACACTCACGAAGAAGTGTTTGAATTTATCAACAACTATCTGGATGACAAGGGACTGGGCGGACTGATCCGGGCGGGGTCGTAATACCGGGAGCATGGCCGCTTTTTTACCACGCAATTTCATGCTCCGGTCCCCGCAAGCCAATTATTCTGTGTTAGTCTAGCAGCCGCCAAGCCTGAGGCAACAACACAGGCATCATCGGGGTGGGAGCAAAACATGGAGCCGGTTTATCTGATCATTCTTAGCTGCATCGGTATTGGTGTGGTAGTTGGTCTGCTGGCTGGATTACTGGGTATTGGCGGCGGCCTGATTATTGTACCGGCCTTATCGTATTTACTGGTTCATTCATTAGAGCTGAACACTGATCTGGTGATGCCCATGGCGGTGGCTACTTCCTTATCCACGATAATTTTTACCGGCAGTTCTTCGGCCTTTGCCCATTACCGTCTGGGTAATCTTAACCGTTATCTGGTGCTGTGGTGCGGTTTAGGGATTGCCGCAGGCGCCGTATCCGGGGCCCAGGTTGCCAGTAATATTTCGGGCCATACCCTCAAAAATATCTTTGCGGTGTTGGTCATGCTGATTGCCTTGCAAATGGTGCTGGGGCGCAGCAGTATGTCTTCTTATCGCGCCAGTAAACCCGTGCTGACCGTGATCGGCGCCGTCACCGGCTTTGTGAGTTCACTGATGGGTATCGGTGGCGGGGCGTTACTGGTCCCCGCGCTGGTGTGGTTTCAGGTTAATGTTCGCAAGGCCATCGGCTGCGCCGCGGTAAGCGGCCTGGTTATTGCCTTATTTGGTACGGTTAGTTTTGTTATGGCGGGGCTTAATAAACCTGACCTGCCGCCTGGCTCGGTAGGCTATGTGTATTTGCCGGCCACCGTAGGTATTGTGGCCTCGTCCATAATCACTGCCGGCATCGGTGCACGTATGGGCCAAAAACTGGATACCCGAATTTTAAAGAAAATGCTGGCCGTACTGTTGGTGCTGGTCAGTATTCGTATGATTGTAGGAATAGAGTAACCCATGGTGGAAAGTAGTTTTCTGGTGTTTCCAAATATCGACCCGATTATTGTAAGTCTGGGTCCGCTAAAAGTACGCTGGTACGGTTTGATGTATCTGGTGGGGTTTGTCGCGGCTTACCTGCTGGCGCACAAACGGCTTGAGCAAACTTCCTGGACCAAGGAACAGCTTGGCGATCTGCTGTTCTGGAGCTTTGTGGGGGTTATTGTAGGCGGCCGTATTGGCTATGTATTGTTTTATCAGTTCGATCTGTTTTTGGCCGATCCCACCTACCTGGTTAAAATCTGGACTGGCGGCATGTCGTTTCATGGTGGCTTGTTAGGGGTGCTGGCGGCGCTGTTTTGGCGTGCCCGCAAAATGAACAGCAGCTTTTTGCAGGTGGGCGATTTTATTGCGCCGCTGGTGCCTATTGGTTTGGGTGCCGGTCGCATTGGTAACTTTTTAAATGCCGAACTGTGGGGCCGGCCCACCGACGTACCCTGGGCGATTGTGTTTCCTAATGCTGGGAATGTGCCCCGTCACCCTTCACAACTTTATGAATTTGCACTTGAAGGGGTACTGCTGTTTATCATACTCTGGCTTTACTCAGCTAAGCCCCGACCCATTGGCGCGGTGAGTGGATTGTTTTTGCTCGGGTATGGCGTATTTCGTTTTATTGTAGAATTCTTCCGTCAGCCCGATGCCCATCTTGGCCTGTATAATATTGGCTTAAGCCAGGGTCAGTTACTGTGCTTACCAATGATATTGTTGGGGACCTGGCTGATTGTTCGTGCGTACCGAAAAGATTCACAGGCGGCCACCAGTGCCGCTAAGAAGTCATAAGCTATGAAACAATATTTGCAGTTGATGCGCCATGTCCGTGACCATGGCATTAAAAAAGAAGATCGAACCGGCACCGGGACTCTGAGTGTGTTTGGCTATCAGATGCGCTTTAATCTGGCAGCAGGTTTTCCGCTGGTAACCACCAAGAAATGCCATTTGAAATCGATTATTCATGAATTGCTGTGGTTTTTAAACGGCGACACCAATATTGATTATCTCAAGCAAAATGGGGTGTCTATCTGGAATGAGTGGGCTACTGATACCGGCGAGTTAGGGCCTGTCTATGGGGCCCAGTGGCGCAGCTGGCCAGCCCCAGATGGCACTACCATTGACCAGATCAGCGAAGTGGTGGAACAAATCAAAACCAATCCTGACTCCCGTCGCTTGATTGTCAGCGCCTGGAATCCGGCGGTACTTCCAGAGTCCGGACTTTCACCAAAACAAAACGCAGAACAGGGCCGGCAGGCATTGCCGCCGTGTCATACCATGTTCCAGTTCTATGTGCTGGATGGCCGGCTATCCTGTCAGCTGTATCAGCGCAGTGCCGATGTGTTTCTGGGCGTGCCGTTCAATATCGCCAGCTACGCCTTGCTGACCATGATGGTGGCGCAGGTGTGTGGCTTAAAACCGGGTGAGTTTATCCATACGCTGGGCGATGCGCACTTGTATACCAATCATCTGGAGCAGGCGGATTTACAACTGTCGCGCGAGCCCTATGCCGCGCCGACTATGCACATTAACCCGCAAATAACGGACTTATTTGCCTTTAGCTTTGACGATTTCAGCCTGCAAGATTATCAGGCTCATCCCCATATCAAAGCAGCGGTAGCCATCTAGGAGTCAGGGAATGACCACAGCGGTACTGATTTGTGACGATTCAGGCTTTGCGCGCAAACAAATGGCGCGCGCCTTACCGGCTGGCTGGGATATTTCCCTGAATTTTGCCCGCAACGGCGAAGAAGCCATCGCCGCTATTCGCCAGGGCAAAGCCGAAGTGGTGTTTTTAGATTTGACCATGCCGGTGATGGATGGCTATGAAACGATGTCGGTGATTCGTCGCGAAGACTTACCCTGCCTGGTTATCGTGGTGTCAGGCGATGTCCAGCCTGCAGCCCGCGACCGGATGATGGCAATGGGGGCATTAGATTTTATGCGTAAGCCCATTGATAATCCGCGACTCACCAAGCTGCTGGCCGACTATGGTATTTACAACGGCCAGCAAAAGCCGGATACCGGTCGCTTTGCCTGCGATAAAAACAGTTCTGCTGAAGATAAACTCGATGCCTATCGTGAGCTGGTAAATATTGCGATGGGGCGGGCTGGCGATAAGCTGGCGCGGCTGTTGGGTGAATTTATCGATTTGCCGATCCCTAATGTGAATTTCATTGAAAGTAATGAGCTGCATATGGCCATTGCCGAGATTCAGCATAACCAGCGGGTTTCTGCGGTTTCCAAGGGATTTGTCAGTGCCGGCATCAAAGGCGAGGCGCTGGTGATTTTCAACGACACCAATACCCACAACATTATTGAGCTGCTGCAGTACAGCGGTCAGCAAGATGATCCGCAGTTAGAGCTTGAAGCCTTGATGGATGTGTCCAATATTCTGACCGGGGCCTGTTTAAACGCGCTGTCTGACCAGCTGGATGTGCATTTTAGCCATTCACAGCCGGAATTGCTGGGCCGCCATCGGGGCCTGGATACCTTGTTAAGCGATAATATTTCACGCTGGAGTAAGGTCATGGCGGTGGAAATCGCTTATGGCATAAAACGTCGTGATATCAGTTTTGATTTACTGCTGCTGTTTCCGGATGATGCGATGGATAAGATCTACACCCGACTGATTGCAATGGGACAAAGCCGCTGATGACAAATGCTAAGCTGCAATCACTGCCCTGGCAGGAAGAGTTATTAAGCTCACTGGAAGTGGGTATTGTGGTGCTCAACGAGCATTTCCAGGTTGTGGTGTGGAATCAGTTTATGGAAAACCATTCTGATATCCGCCCTGCACAAATTTGCGGACAGTCATTGTTTGCACATTTTGATGACATTGATGAAAACTGGCTGCGCGCGAAAGCGGAGCCCGTGTTCAATCTGCAAACCCCGGTGTTTTTAATCTGGGAGCAGCGCCCGTATCTGTTCAAATTCGGTTCAAACCGGCCCATTACCTCCGACTCTGCCACCATGTACCAGAATGTCACTATTTTTCCGCTGATCACCACCGATGATGGCCGGGTAGATAGACTCTGTATGCTGGTTTACGATGTCACCGATCAGGCGGTGGGCAAGTTGCGGGGTGAACGGCTAAACGAAGAATTGCAGTATATGAGCCGCATTGACGGGCTGACCGGACTGTACAACCGGCGCTACTGGCAGGAGCGCTTTGATGCCATATACAAACTATCACGGCGCCGTGATAGCAATGTAACCGCGCTGATGCTGGACATTGATCACTTTAAAAAAATCAATGACACCTATGGCCATCAGGCCGGTGATAAAGTGATTCAGACCCTGGCGACAGTCATCCAGCAATGTATCCGAGAAACGGATCTGGCTGGGCGTTATGGGGGCGAAGAGTTTGCTCTGGTATTACCCGATGCGACGGCCCAGGAAGCGCTGTTGGTAGCAGAGCGCATTCGTACCGCGGTGCTCAATACGCAGGTGCAGCATGACACCCATACCATCTGTTTTACGGTGAGCCTGGGGCTGGCGCCATTTTCACAGCAAACCCGCACTGCCATGGCCTGGCTCGAACAAGCGGATATGGCCCTGTATGATGCCAAAGCCAGCGGCCGCAATATGGCGCTGGTATACACCGGTTAACCTGAAATAACTACCACCGGGTCCGCCATTGCTTTTTCAGTCAGTACTCTGCCTGCCGGTCTTGCGCTTTTTTATACCAGGTGGGATGGAATTAGCAGCCCGTGGTCAGAAGACGGGCAGGCCAAGCTAGGTAGCGCGCACGGTGTTTTCAGCGGCGGCGATATCATGGCGCAAGGTACGCAGCAACATCAGCCCCGGAATGACCATTACCGCTGTCAGCACAAAAAACAGACTCCAGTTGCCCTGCAACATATCTACCACCCAGCCGCCACTGGAAGCCAGGGTGTTTTTGCCCGCTACGCTCAACGAGGCCATCAGCGCGTATTGAGAGGCCGAAAAAGTCCGGTTACACATCAGGCTGATAAAGGCGACCATCGCCACAGTGCCCCAGGCTGAGGTGAAACCATCCACTACGATGGCGGCCGCAAACAGGGTTTTATCCGGCCCGACTTCGGCAATCCAGGCAAACATCAGGTTGCTGCTGGCCATCGCCACCCCGGCGATAAACAGCCCCCGGTAGATACCGTAACGGATATTCATGACCCCGCCGAGCAGCGAAAATACAATAGTGACCCACCAGTTCAGCAGCTTAGAGTAATAGCCAATATCCGTGTTGGTAAAGCCCACTTCTTTGTAAAACACCACACTCATGCGGCCTAAAAATGCCTCGCCGATTTTAAACAGAAACACAAAAGCCAGTATGGAAATAGCCAGTCGCACCCCGTTGCGGCTGAAGAATTCTTTGAAAGGCTCAACCAGGGTTACGCCCAGCCAGATTAACAACGCGCGGACCCGGCTGCTGGTCCCTGCTACAGCTTTGGCATAGCGAGCTTCGGCTTCGTGCATAATACTGTTGCGCTCAATTTGAGGCTCTTTAGCCAGCAGCGTAAATAGCGCCACCCCCAGCATTATCAGCGCCAGCAGCCAATACACATCAGGCCAGCCCCATCCTGGAAAATCGGCCACCACAAACGGCACGGCGCCCAGGCCACCATAGCCGGTCCACCAACCCGCCGTGGCCAGCGAGGAGCCTGCCGAAAGTTTATCTTTCTCGTGATCGCCAATAATATCAATGCGATAAGCGTCAATGGCGATATCCTGGGTAGCGGAAAGAATCGCAATTACCAGGCTTACCAAGGCGACCGTAAACAGCGAACCGTGAATATCTAATGTCGATAAACCAAAGCAACAGGCGGCGATAGCCAGCTGCATGGTCATGATCCAGCCGCGTCGCTGTCCTAAAAAAGGAATACGTAACCGGTCTAACAAGGGCGACCACAAAAAATTTACCGAGTACACACTAAAGATAATCCCGAACAAGCCAATACTGGCGCGCTCAATGCTTTCGTCTGACAGCCAGGCGGCCATCACCGACCCAATCATCACAAACGGAAAACCGCTGGAGATACCAAACAGAAAAATACTTAATAATCGACGATCGCGATAGGCGTGAATGAACTGCGGCAACGACATAAAAAATTTGCTTATCAGGAAGGGTGAAAAAAATAGCAACCGGGCAGGTTTACGGACGGATACCTACACAGTCTTGCGGACAGGTACCATGACCTTCAAGATAACTGGCACAACCTTGCAACTCTTCGATCAGTTCCTGGTCATGCATCAGTTTTTCAACATCCCAAAAATGCATCTGATGCAGCAAATGCCAAAACGCCCGTTCTTTGCCAGAATAAGGTTGCGCCAAATCGTACTCCACCTGACTCCATTCTTCCAGGATATCCCAAAAGAATAATTCAAGTTCGGTATAGGCAATTTCTTTGTTCCAGAAGCCCGAAGGTAAAAGCAAAGCTGCCTGGATTTATCATTTATAAAAACGTCTACTTTCACTAAGCCCCGGCCGGTTTTATAGTGGTCATTGCTGTTAGTATAGAAGGTTATTTTACAAATGGATATGTAATTGGTCTGAAGTATTTGCCGGTACCAGCAGTCAGGGTGGCGTGATTTTTATACAAAAACGAGGCTCAGGCACAAGTTACCAGCCCAGATAGTCGACCCAGCCATAAATTGTTTTGCTGACCTGGCTGACAAAGGGCGACACAAAGTCCGGATCATGCAACGCCGTGCCAGTGGTCTCGTGCAGCTGTGTTTGGCGATAGTGCAATTTTAAATTAACCCGGGCAATGCGCTCCCGCTGCGCTGTGGTTTGTTCTGACCAGCGATTGTACCCGCCACCGCTAATATCCAGCACTGGAGTTTGCGAGTCTTTCAGGTGGCTGGCTACGGCGGCATTCAGGGTGTTTTCCGGCCAAAACGGCGCAATGGTGATAAGCGAGTCGGTGGCCGGCAGGATTTGCTGGGCATCCAGGTTGAGTAAGGCCGCGCCATTCATACCCTGGCCAATGATAATACGGTAGCCCGGCTGCTCGGATAAAGCATTTAACGCACCGTTTAAACGTAGCAGCACTTCGTTGTTCCAGGCAGTATGACTCAGACCCGGCTGAGTATTATCGGTATAACGGGAATCTGGAAGCAGATTGGCTGGACCAGCGTCACTGCCCGCCACAATTTCTACCGGCAGCAGGGTGACATGCCAGCCCCAGCGGCTGAGTCGTTCTGCCAGTTGCCGGGCCACCGGTAAGGTCAGCCCGTGAGCATAGGTATCCAGCAACACAATAGCCACCCCTCTGGGTAATGCCACCTGCGCGGGTTGCTGTAGGGCGACTACCGGATTTTCGCCGGCACTGAATTCCAGACGCTGTGAAGCCGGGTAACGGGCACGAAGTTCTTCATTAAACACACTGGCCTGAGCCAGGGCGCTGGTCATTGCCCAACCCAGCACCAGCCATACCATTTTGCTTACCCTGCGCATCACGACTCTCTTGTTCAGATAAAACCCTGGTTAAGGTATCGGCGCGCCGGCTAAAAACTTAATCGTCGATGTAGTCTGGCAATGTCAGCGGGGGGGCTGATGTGAGCTAAACGGTATCGCCGTAGTGAAGTGACACCACTGCTGGGTATGCGGATGGCGGATTATTAAGGTTTGGGCGTGTAATTGCAGCCTTGGTGCCATTGCTTTGCCCTGCTCATCGGCGTACAGCCGATCGCCCAGGATCGGATGTCCTAAAGCCAGCATATGGACCCGTAACTGATGGGAGCGTCCGGTCACAGGCTTAAGCGATACCAGCGATTCTGCATGGCTTCGCTCAATGACGGTGTAGTAGGTAAGTGATGACTTACCTCGTTCATGATCCACCATTTGCTTGGGCCGGTTGGGCCAGTCGCAAATCAATGGCAGATCTATCATGCCGCCCGGCTGGGTGATTTTGCCTTTCACCCTGGCAAAATAACGTTTCTGGGTTTGTCGGGTGGCAAACTGATTCGACAGATAGCGATTGCTGTCTTTGTTCATTGCCATGATCATGATACCGGAGGTGGCCATATCGAGCCGGTGGACCACCGAGGCAGTGGGATAGACCCGTTGCACCCGGGAAATCAGCGAGTCCTGATGGGCGACGGCTTTACCCGGCACGCTCAACAAGCCACTGGGCTTGTTGGCTACCACAATGGCCTCATCCTGATACAAAATATCAAGATAAGGCGACATTGGCGGATTGTAGATAAATGCAGGGTTGGCCATTAAGGGTTATTCACCACAATACGCAGGGCATCCAGCTGCACTTCGGCATTTTCAAACGCGGCGGTTAGTTGCTCAATCTGGTTTTCAATAAACTCAATTTCACTATCACGAATGGCCGGGTTTTGCTGTTGCAGTTCCCGTAAGCGGGTCATCTCATCATGCAGAGAGCGCTGCATTTGTGCACGGGATTGTTGCAGTAGGGTATCGGCCTGCTCCTGCGCCAGTTCCCGGGCCGTTTCAATTTGCTTGGTGACCGGTTTTTTCAGGGCCTGCAACAGTTGCTGGCCGATCTTTTTGTTGGCCCGGCGGGTTTTGTCAAAACTGGTATCCGACTCATTGCCTTCAGCATCAATACACAGCTTGATAGGTGTGGGCGGTAAAAAGCGGCCAGCCTGCAAATGGGCCGGGGCGTTCACACTTAATACAAACAATGCTTCAAGCCAGTACGCACCTTTGGGCAATGTACGATCGCCGATAAAGCCTAAGCTGGCTTTACCCACGGTATCGGTCAAAATCAGATCCACCGCATTGTGAACCAATGGATGATCCCAGCTGATAAAATGCACATGCTCAAGGGTGGTGGCGGCGCGCCGGCGAAAGGTAATGGTCATGCCATCGGGGTCTAACCCCGGCAAATTATTGATCATCGACTCGCCCGGGCTGATGACATAACAGCTATTGCCAACCTCTTCCTGATTCACGCCAATGGCATCAAACAACCAGGACATAAATTCCGGCAGTTTGCTATTGGCATCTTCGGCAATAATCTCGTCCAGCAAATCTTCAACCTTGCCCTGGCCAGAGGCATTAAGTTCCAGCAAGCGATCCCGGCCAGCATCAAGCTGCTTCTTTAAATCGGCATCAAGCGTGGCACTGCGGGCTACCAGCTGGTCGAGGCTGTCGCTGTCCTCGGGCATTTGCAAACAGCCCAGCAGGTCATCTTCAACCTGCTCATACACAGCAGAACCGGTGGGACAGGTGTGGGCAAACGCGTTTAAGCCTTCATCGTACCATTTGAGTAATACTGCCTGCGCCGAGTCCTGCAAATAGGGCACATGAATTTTTATATCTTCCGTCTGACCGATGCGATCCAACCGGCCAATGCGTTGTTCCAGCAGATCCGGTGTCATAGGCAAATCAAACAAGACCAGATGATGGGCGAACTGGAAGTTACGCCCTTCACTGCCAATTTCGCTACACAGTAAAATCTGTGCGCCTTCTTCAGGATCAGCAAAAAAATGCGCCGCTTTATCACGTTCGACAATGCTCATGCCTTCATGAAAAACGCTATGGCGGATGCCGGTGCGCAGGCGGATAGCTTCGCCCAGCTGCTGGGCCGTAACCGCGCTGGCGCAAATCAGTAAAACTTTTTCTGGCTTGATGGTGGGCAGGAACGACAACAGCCACTCGACCCGAGGATCCAGATCAGTCCAGCTGTCTACCAGGGCCGGTTGGCGTTCCGGAAACAACGATTCTTCAAGCTCGGTGGCACTGGCCAGGGCATCTTCATAGACATCGGGCAGCGGCTGTGGATGCGTGTGCAGTTCACGTAGCGGAAAGCCACTGATCCCCGCGCGCCGGTTTCTGAATAACAGCCGTCCGGTACCATGACGATCAATAAGGCGGTGCAGCAAGGCATCGCGTTCATCCATGTCATTGAGATTTTCCAGTGCTGCCGTGCTGTCCGGGGCCAGCTCTTCCAAACGCTGTAACTGCGCATCATTTAACGGCGCATCTTCCAGCAGGGGCGCGACCGCATCGGCCAGCTCACTATAATGGCTTTCTTCTTCTAAAAAGCGCTCGTAATCATGAAAACGGGCCGGGTCGAGCAAACGTAACCGGGCAAAGTGACTTTCGTGGCCCAGCTGGTCGGGGGTGGCAGTTAATAGTAAGACGCCAGGGATTTGCTTAGCCAGGGATTCAATACATTGATAATCGGCCGAAGGTGCGTCCACTGACCAGGCCAGGTGATGGGCTTCATCCACTACCAGCATGTCCCAGCCGGCTTGCAGAGCCTGGGCGTGGCGCTGTTCGTTGTCTCGCAAAAAGCTCAGACTGCACAGCACCAATTGTTCCTGCTCAAATGGATTGCTCTGGTCTTCATCCATCGCCTGACAGCGCTCTTCGTCAAAAATAGAAAAGGCCAGATTCACCCGGCGCAGCATTTCTACCAGCCATTGGTGCACCAGGGAGTCAGGCACTACAATCAGCACACGCTGGGCGCGGGCAGTGGTCAGCTGCTGATGAATGATGAGCGCCGCTTCAATGGTTTTTCCCAATCCAACTTCATCGGCCAACAACACGCGGGGGGCATTGCGGGTCCCTACCTGCGAGGCGATATGCAATTGATGCGGAATCAGCTCAATACGGGCGCCGGCCAGGCCAATGGTAGACGAACGATAATATTCGCTCAGATAAGAAAAAGCACGCAGCCGCAAATCAAACCATTTAGGTTTGTCATGTTGCATGCTCATCAGCCGCTGTTCCGGCTGATTCAGACGTATTTGATGATCCAGCAGAGTTTCAGGCAGCTTCACCGTCTCGCCGCTATCATGACGTTCACCATAATAAATAATGGCATCGCGACTGATTTCGGTGTCGGTGATGGTCATACTCCAACCATCCTGACTTTTTATGTCATCGCCAATGGCAAACGTCAGCCGGGTCAGGGGCGCATCGTGCTTGGTGTATTTACGGCTATCGCCGGTGGCGGGGAAATAAACCTCTACAGAACGGCCGTCCTGATTGATAATCGCGCCTAATCCTAGCTCTGATTCCGTATTACTTAGCCAACGCTGGCCCACAGCGTAGTCGCTTGCTGAAGTCATCTTGTGTCTGGTCGCTTATGATAAAAATGGGGCGGTATTGTACTTATCCCGTAGCGCTGAATAAAGTTTACTTAGTGAAAAAATAATCATAAGTCCAAAACCAGCGCTGAATAGGGTTAAATCACACAGACACGGCAGTAAAAAAGCGTATTTGGAAAAGGTATCTCAGGCTGGCGGTAGCGACAGACCGGGTGGGGGGATAGGCAATATAGCTAACCCGGCGACTAATATTATTAGCACAACGCTAATGATCCTGAGGGAACGGACCCGTCAATATCAGGAGAGGGCCGCCTTTGCGGCGTGGGGCCTGCTGGCTCGTGCGAATCGTAGGCGAGAGGCTAACAGGCTCAGGATAAACAGCCCTTGCTAACACGCCTTTGGTAATAAGCCTTCGGTAATAAGCCCGGGCGGGTATCGAACTTATTTCGCCGCCAATAACCGTTATGTAGTGCCATATAGCAGTGGGCTCAAACCAGGTTAACCTAAGCTGCAGCAGCACAGCAATTGCCGGGGAGGCGAGTATGGTCACAAAAATAAATTGTGAAATTTCGTGCTAAGCCGCCAAATCTGACATATGGTGAAAGTGTAAGTTGATGCGATGCGGCACGGGTCGTGCTCTTCGACCCTGCAGCCTCTTCGATGTCTCAGCCGCTGCTGCCGCTGGAACCTATGGCGGCCCTGGTCTTTGTTTACCGGAGTGTAGGATGCCAAGAAAAAAAGCTATCGAAACCAAGATTTACGTCCTCGACACCAATATTCTGCTGCACGAACCCCACGCTTTTCTCTCCTTCAAAGAACACGATGTTGTGGTACCAATGACGGTGCTCGAAGAGCTTGATTATATCAAAGACAGTAAAAAAGATGTGGCGCGTGATGCCCGGGTGTCGATACGGGCGATGGAAGATTTGTTGCATGATGCGACCCCTGAACAAATGCTCGCTGGGGTGGATTTGGAAGGGATGGGCGCGGGCAAAGATGCCCCCACCGGCTCGTTATCTATCTATGCTGACCTGAACATGGCCGAAACGCAGCAAATTTTTACCAGCAACGAAAACGACAACCGCATTATTAATGTGGCCCTGCATTTGCAAAAAACCTTTGCGCCCCAGCAGGTGGTGTTGGTAACCAAAGATTTGAATATGCGGCTTAAAGCTAAAGGCGCGGGGCTGGCCCATGTAGAGGATTACCGCACCGATCAGCTTATTAGTGATATAAAATATTTGTCCCGGGGTTATCACAAATTTGAAGGTAACTTCTGGGAGCAGGTAAAAACGGTAGAAAGTCGCAGTGAAGGTCGCGATACGATTCATACGCTGACTCGCAGCGTGCTGCCAGAAGCGTATGTGAATGAGTTCCTGCTCGACGATAGCCGAGAGTTTGCCGGGCTGGTGGAGTCGGTAGACGACGATCATCTGGAAGTTCTGGACCTTGGCTATGAACGCCTGATGAGTAAACATGCCTGGGGTATTCATCCCAAAAATATCGGCCAGGCGATGGCCATGCATGCATTACTGGATACCCACATTGATATGGTGATACTTACCGGCCCGGCCGGTAGTGGCAAAACCTTGCTGGCACTGGCGGCGGCGCTGGAAATGGTGATTGAAAAAAATATGTACGACAAAATCATCGTGACTCGCAGTACCCCCGAAATCGCCGAGTCTATCGGCTTTTTGCCCGGTACCGAAGAAGAAAAAATGGCACCCTGGCTGGCCGCCATTACCGACTCGCTAGAGGTACTGCATAAGCATGATGAAAATGCGAAAAGTTCGATGAACTACATCATGGAAAAAGCCAATATTCAGTTTAAGTCGGTCAACTTTATGCGCGGTCGCAGTATTCAAAATGCCATCGTGATTTTAGATGAGTCTCAAAACCTTACCGCCTCGCAGTTAAAAACCATAATCACTCGATGCGGTGAAGGCACCAAGCTTATCTGTAGCGGCAACCTGGCCCAAATCGACAGTAATTATTTGTCGCCGGTGACCTCGGGGCTTACCTATCTGGTGGAAAAATTTAAAAACTTTTCGGGCAGCGCGGCGGTAAACCTTGATGGGGTAGTGCGTTCACGCTTGGCTCAGTTTGCTGAAGAACAGATGTAATTAAATGTGCAGGCGTAACCATGATGGTCTGCGCCTGCGTCTTGTTTTACATTGTGGCCCACATGTTTCGCAAAAAGCTCAGCAAGTAGCGTATGCGCCGGCTGGTACCACCCCAGCGCCAATATTGCCGCTAGCGTTGTACCAGCCGGCGATAGTGCACCAGACTGTATAACACTGGCAGCACAATAAGGGTCAGTACTAAGGCGCTGGCCATGCCACCCACCATTGGCGCAGCAATACGACTCATGATCTCAGAGCCGGTGCCCGACCCATACAGGATAGGCAACAAGCCAATAATAATTGTGGCTACCGTCATGGTGACCGGACGTACCCGCAAGCCTGCACCTTGCAGCAGGGTTTCATGGTAATGATCAGGCGATACCCGTATGGGGGGCTTATCGTCACCCGTCTCCAGGCTTGCTAAGGCCTGATTCAGATACACCAGCATCAATACGCCAATTTCTACTGCCACCCCCGCCAGCGCTATAAAGCCAACCCCTACGGCTACCGAAAAGTTGAATTCATGCAGGTAGATGAGCCACAGCCCCCCAATGATCGCCATCGGCAATGTGATCAGAATCATCGCCACATCCGTGAAGTTTCGAAAATTCAGATAAAGCAGTAATATAATAATGGCCAGGGTCAGCGGCACCACATAGCTCAGGCGCTCTTTGGCCCGTTCCATATACTCATACTGGCCGGCCCAGGTTAATGAATAGCCGGCTGGTAAGCTCAGACTGGTGGCCAGCTCGGCTTTGGCGCGGATCACATAACTTCCCACATCGGTGTCACTGATATCAATATAGGTCCAGCCATTGATACGGGCATTTTCGCTTTTAATTACTGGCGGTCCGGTTTCAATATACACTTTTGACACATCGCCAAGCACAATATTCTGACCGCGGGCGGTGACAATAGGCAATCGAGCGAGTTGCTCAGGATTATCACGATAGCGTTCAGGATACCGCACGTTTACCGGATAACGAGCCAAGCCTTCCACTGTCTGGGTAACGTTGACGCCGCCAATAGCGGTGGCCACTACCTGTTGTACCTCGGCGATATTTAATCCGTAACGACTGGCCCGCTCACGGGAAATATCTACTTTGAGATAACGCCCGGCGGCGACGCGTTCTGAATAAACGGATTCAGTGCCCGGCACCTGAGCTAAAATCGTTTCAAGCTGACGACCAATAGCTTCAATTCGGGCTAAGTCGGGGCCGGCAACCTTGATGCCTACCGGAGTCTTGATGCCGGTGGCCAACATATCAATACGGGTTTTTATAGGCATAACCCAGGCGTTGGTGAGGCCGGGGAACTGCACCAGCGCGTCCATCTCCTGTTGCAAAGCCCTGGCTGTTAACCCTTCACGCCACTCACTTTGCGGTTTCAGCTGAATAAAGGTTTCAATCATAGTTAAGGGCGCAGGATCCGTCGCGGTGTCAGCCCGGCCAATTTTACCAAATACTGTTTTTACCTCAGGAATAGTGGTTAGCAGCCGGTCGGTTTGTTGAAGCAGTTCGCGGGCCTTACCAACCGAGAGGCCGGGGTAAGTCGTGGGCATATACATCCAGTCACCTTCATCCAGTGGCGGGATAAATTCGCTGCCAATTTTACCCAGCGGATAAAAGCCCACGAGGGTAATAACAAGCGCTACAGCCAGGGTTGCTTTAGGAAATTGCAGCGCTTTTCGAAGCACCGGTACATAGACGGCTATTAAGGCCCGGTTGACGGGATTTCGGGTTTCATCGAGTATACGCCCGCGAATAAAATAACCTATCAGTACCGGCACCAGAGTGATGGCTAACCCCGCTGAGGCGGCCATAGCATAGGTTTTGGTATAGGCCAGTGGGGCGAACATTCGGCCTTCCTGGGCTTCGAGAATAAACACGGGCAAGAAGGACACCGTGATAATCAGCAAACTGAAAAACAGCGCCGGGCCCACTTCACTGGCAGAGCGAATCACCAGTTGCCAGTGGTTGTCCCGGGTCAGCCCACGGCGCTGACTATGCTTGTGCATATTTTCAATCATGACGATGGCGCCGTCGGTCATTGCACCAATGGCAATGGCAATCCCACCCAACGACATAATGTTGGCATTGATACCCTGCCAATACATGATGATAAAGGCCACCAGAATGCCCAGCGGCAGGGTGATCACCGCCACCAGTGAAGAGCGTAGGTGAAACAGAAACACCACACAGACCAGCGCCACAATGACCAATTCTTCCAGTAATTTCGAGCTCAAATTATCTACCGCCCGTTCAATCAGCTGAGAACGGTCATAAACCGGGACAATCTCAACCCCGGTCGGTAACGAGTCCGCCAGCTCCGCCAGCCGCTGCTTTACGCCTGCAATGGTTGTTTGGGCATTTTCTTGGTAACGCATTACCACCACACCGCCAACCACTTCCCCTTTGCCGTTAAGCTCGGCAATCCCCCGGCGCATTTGCGGGCCAAACTGTACGGTGGCGACATCGGCAATCGTGGTGACCACCCCGTTAGCATTGGTCGCCAGCGGAATCTGCCGGATATCCTCCAGCGACTTAATATAACCGGTGGCCGTCACCATATACTCTGCTTCCGCCATCTCTAAGACCGAAGCGCCGGTTTCCTGGTTGCCTCGGGGCAGTGCCTTCTGCACCTGCTTAAGGGTCAGGTTATAAGCCTGCAGTTTCAGCGGGTCAATACGTACCTGGTATTGCTTAACCATGCCGCCAATGCTGGCAACCTCTGAAACCCCCGGCACCGCCTGTAACTCAAATTTTAAAAACCAGTCTTGCAGGCTTCGCAACTCACTTAAATCGTGCTGGTGGGTGGGGTCAGTGAGCGCATACACAAACACCCAGCCCACACCGGTGGCATCCGGTCCAAGCTCTGGCTGAACGCCGGCCGGCAAGCTGCTCGTCGCCTGGCTCAGGTATTCCAGTACCCGGCTGCGTGCCCAGTACATATCGGTGTCATCTTCAAAAATGATGTAGACATAGGAGTCGCCGAAAAATGAAAATCCGCGCACGGTTTTGGCGCCCGGCACCGACAGCATGGTCGTGGTTAACGGGTAGGTTACCTGATCCTGCACCACCTGGGGCGACTGGCCGGGATAACTGGTCTTAACAATCACCTGTACATCAGACAAATCGGGCAGGGCGTCTACCGGCGTGTGCTTGATGGCGTAAATTCCCGCCACCAGCACCATCAAAGTAGCCAGTAAAACCAGGATGCGGTTGGTCACCGACCAGCGGATAATCGCTTCAATCATGATGGGCGTGTTCCTGTGCCGTGTCTTTTTGGTCGTCATGCCCGGTGGGCGAGTGTTCGGGAACCGGCTTAAGTTGAGTAATGGTGACCGCGTTATCAGCATAACGGGTCAGCTCAATCTGCACGTTCTGACCGGCGGTGAGGGCCCGCAGCTCAATATCTGCAGTCACTTTAAACATCATGGTCATCACCGGCCAGTCCCAGTCGGCAACCGCCTGATGGCTTACCTTAAGCTGATGCATAGCAGGCATCGTCTCGATGACCGTAGCCTGTACCCATACCGAATCGGCAGTGTCGGTTTGAGTAGGCGGTTCAACAGCATGCCCTGATTGGTTTTGGTTAGCGTGGGTTTGGTCGGGGGCCAGCCGTTTAAGATCGGAAGCCTTACTGGACTCAGAATCAATTAAAAACTGGGCAGAGGTGACAACCTTGTCGCCGGCCTGTAAACCTTTGAGAATCTGAACCTGGCCGTTAGCGCTGCGTCCGGCAGTCACGGCGATGGATTTAAATGTTGTATTGCTGAGGGCAACCACCACCCGCTGTTCCTGGCCCACCCGAATCAACGCCGCTTCGGGTATCAGCAGCGTAGCGGGTAACGGTTGTGTGTGCAGGGTTACCGTAGCAAACATATTGGGTTTTAATTGCTGCGTCGGATTGGGCACCTGAATTCGGGCCCGCAAACTACGGGTGGCAGGATTCATGGCCGGATGTACATGCACAACCTTGCCTTGCCAGCGTTCACCGGGGCGCGCGGTGACAGAAATATCGGCGGTATTGTCTATGGCCACCAACCCTGTGAGCGACTCACTTATTTCGGCTTTAATCCATACCGAATCCAGACTGGCGATGCTCATCATTAAGGAGGCAGGCTCCACGTAAAAACCTTCCCGAATATTGAGCTGTTTAATAAACCCTGCCTGCGGGGCAAGAAAAGTCACCGACTGTTGAAGCTGTCGCGATTGGGTCAAATCGTGAATGTGTTTTGCGGTTAAGCCCAGGGCCTGTAAGCGCGCCTTTGCGGCGGTTATCAAATTTGTGTTGTTACGCTTCAGGGCAATAAGCAGCTCTTCCTGCGCATTCACCAGTTCAGGAGAGTAAAGGGTATACAGCGGCTGATCGGCTGCGACTACCTCGCCAGTGGCATTAACAAACACCTGCTCTATCCAGCCGGCGGTGCGCGGATGTAAGTGAGCTAGCAGAGATTCATCATAATCCACATAGCCCACCGTTGTCAGGGAAGGCTCCAGCTTCCCATAGGTCACGGGGGCCACAGTGACCCCAAAATTATGCTGTATTGCGGGCGAAATAGTGACCGTTCCAGGGCTTAAGGACTGCTTACTATCTGCATAAACCGGCACCAGATCCATTCCCATGGGGGATTTTCCCGGCCGGTCCCGGCGATAATTATCATCCATCGGTGCTACCCAATACAGCGGCTCGGCATGCTCATTGGCTACCGGCGCTGTGGTCTTTGCGCCAGGGGTAAGCCAGGCCAACAGGGCGGCGCCAATAAGCATACCTGCCACCAGCATAAACAGCGCTGTGATTTTATTCTTCATGGTGTTGAATTCCTGTCTTACGAGGCTGGGGTAGGGCCGGCAACAAGTACCTCAGGCGTGCCAGCGTTTTTGCCAATCCCACCTTTATCTGTTCGGTTTGTAGCCGTGCGTCCAGTCGGGCAATACGTGCCCGCACTACTTCGGCAAACTCACCATTGTCGGCGGTATACGCTTGCAAAGCGGCGTCGGCCTGAGCATTTACGCCCGGTAATATTCGTTGCTGATACCGCTTCAGGCGCTGGCTGAACTGCTGAACCTGGCTCATTGCCTGGCGGGCTTCTCCCAACAGCTGTTGCAACAGCAAACGTTCGTCTGTTTTGCTGGCCTGATGGTGCTTGATGGCGGCAGTGACATTGCTGTCCAGGCGCTGTTGTGTGAACCAGGGCACATCAACGGTGACGCCCACCGACATAACATCGGCCCGCGACTGCTCGCCCGCCCTATCCTGGCGCAGCCCATAACTGGCCTCCAGCTGCCATTGTGGTTTGAATTGCTGGCGGGCCAGGGCCACGTCACGGCTTTGGATACGGGTATTGTGCCGGGCTGTCTGTAATTGCGGGTGTTCGTGCAGTAGCGTGATAATCTGCTGGATATCAATAGCGGCAATCGCAGGAGAATGTTGTAACCGGGGGGGTAAGGACGGTGGCAGGGCCCCGGTTTGCAACACCGGTGATTTGCTTAGGGCCGAGTTTGCCGTCATCCAAACCTGCAACTGCGCCAGCGTGGCTTCCTGCTGCTGATGCCACTGTGCTAACCGTTCCTCCAGCTGGGCCAGCTCCAAATCTGCGCGTATCAGCGCCTGCTGCCCGGCACTGACCTGACCACTGCGATACTGGCTGTGTACTATTTCCTCAAGCTGAATAAACAGCGCTTTATTTTGCTCTATCAGAGCAATACTGCGGCTAGCCAGATACGCATCCAGCCACAACAGCGTGGTATCCCGGGTCAGGCGGGCCCGGCGCTCCTTGCGTTGCATCGGGCGCAGCTGTGCTTGCAGAGTTAGCTTATCACCGGCCAGTTGCAGGGTATCACCGCGTGGCAGCAGCTGGCTTACGGAGACCTGTAATTGTGTCATGTTATCCTGATCGAGGGCAAAGGTATCCACCGGCACATTTTGCATTTTCAGCCCCACTTTGGGGGCGGTCCAGGTGGCCGCCGCGCCAGCCTGTTGCTGCAAGGCCTGCTCACGTAACATATTGCCTTGCAACCAGGGATCATTGGCGAGCACCGCCGCTATGGCATCACGCAATTGCAATACGGGTGCCGCCTGCACCACAGACGGTAGTAACAAGGCGCTAATCGCCACCCACCAGCTTACCCATGCCCCGTTTTTCATTAGTATTGCTCGCTGGCGTTGGTTACCCGGGCGTAAATATCGCTGGAACCATCTTTAAACAACACCAGTACCGCATAGGGTTCGAAGCGTTGCCCCATCTCCATCCCCGGAGAACCGGTGGGCATGCCGGGCACACTCAGGCCAATAGCATCAGGCACTGGATCTTGTAAGAACTGACGAATAAACCTGGCCGGCACATGGCCTTCAAACACAAAGCCCTGCTGGCTCACCGCGGTATGACAAGACTGGTGCTCGGCAGCGATTCCGTGTTGCTGCTTTACCGTGGATAACTGTGTGGTGTCTTGTCCATGAATGATGAAATCACGCAAGGTCAGGTGGGCCATCCACTTTTTACAGCAGCCACACTGGGCTGACTTGAACACCTGCAACTCAACGGCTGGTGTTGAGGAGGCTTTACCTTGGGTTGAGGATTCTTTACCTTGGGTTGAGGACTCTGCACCAGTGACTGCACAAAATAAACTAAAACAAAGCGCCACCACAACGGTGCGCAAGTTGAGATAAAAATTCATAATACTGACCTTAACAACAATGGAAAACGCGCCAGCGTGACTGCCTGAAAAGTTTGAAAGCGGTCACAGACGTGCCGGATTTTGGACGTAACTGTGCTGTATCAGGTCACAATGGGGGGACGAAAAAAGACCTTGATGATGGTCAGCGGGGCCTGGTCACTGGCACTAATGATAGCGCCGGCAGTAGTGGCAAACGGTATGCCTAAAACTGTGCTGTGAAGTAATGAGAAAGAAACTGAACAGGTCCCGGCAGGGCACTGACATTCTTGTTCACAGCATTTTTCCATGCTCATGGAGGTTTCGGATAATGCATGATGGGAGGAAGCTTCAGAAGCTTCCATCATGAGAGCTGGCGAGTGATTCATATCGCAGTTTTCAGCATCACGAGCCTGGGCCGTGCCGCTTAACGCGAACAGCATCAGTATCCCTGTCATCAGCAAAACAAATCTGGTCATTGCACTCTCATTACCCGTCACCGTATATCCTAAACCAGAATCCCCGACGTGCAAAATAAATATTGCTGCTGGCGGCTGGGGTAAAGCCACATCGCGAAAATGGTTTTTCTTAGCCTTAGCTACACCGGCGCCAGCATCATCAACATCGCATCGCACGCAAGCGGGCCGGGCTTAGTGAATATGTCAGGCAATAGGTTTTTCTTATTATGAGCTCAGGGGATGTAGCGGCATTCTGATAAGTATTAAGCCGCCCTTAAAACCCTCGAAAAGCAGTTTAAGCCCCTCCGTTAGAAAGTTAAACAGAAGTGGGTAGTTACTTACACTCAGGGTTTTAACCATCAAAACCACACGCCAGGCGCTTCGCAATTGATCACATTAACGGTAGGCAAGGTAGTGAATAAGCATCCAGGTGGGCCATCCCGGCCAGACCTGCTTATTGAGGAAACTCCGGCAAACTATGTTACCCATGTTTTTTATCACGCTGGTTACCTTAATGCTGGCGTTAACCCTGCACTACATTAATCTTACCTGGCTTGTAGACACCTTATGTCACCGGACCCGTCGACGTTATTGGCGTATGCAGTTTGTGATGCTGGCGGCCGCGGTGAACCAGGTTTCCATTGCGGGACTGTTTTGTCTGACGTATGTGGCAGGGATTGAACTGAATCTGGGGCAGTTTAAAGACGGCGGCGACCTGAAAGATATTTTTTATTTTTCTTTGACCACCATCACTACCCTGGGGCTGGGTAGTACCGAACCCAGCGGCGACTTGAAAATGGTGGCTGGCTTGCAATCTGCTTTAGGCTTTTTGCTGATCACCTGTACCGGTTCAAAGCTCTACAGTCATATGAGTGGTAAGTTCGATGCTGACAACCAGGGCACCTGAAATCACAAGGCTTCCAGCGTGTAATGACCATTAGCAATAGACTGGTAGCTTCTGGAGGCCACT
This sequence comes from Salinimonas marina, assembly GCF_015644725.1. Classification (NCBI taxonomy): domain Bacteria; kingdom Pseudomonadati; phylum Pseudomonadota; class Gammaproteobacteria; order Alteromonadales; family Alteromonadaceae; genus Salinimonas; species Salinimonas marina. The sequence goes on along the minus strand of NZ_CP064795.1, from coordinate 3,231,453 downwards.
TCACCAAAAGGCAGTAATGCAGGTCCAGTGGGCTCAAATAAGATATACGTTTCGTCCTGGTACTCCAGGGTTTGCTCATCCTTTTTAGGGGTCAGAGCAATGCCCAGCAAGGCATGTTCTGGCAACAGCACCATCACCAGCGGGGTGTCGGGTAAAAATGCACGAATGATGGCGGCCGCCAACACCGACTTACTGTCACAATCTCCCAGGTTGGAACGTAACAATCGCGCCGGGGGATTAAACCCGGCGCCACTGTGTTCTGATCTGTCTTCAAGTGTGTCGTAGGGGATAGATTGCACCCAGCTAAGCAATAAGTTTAGGTACAGCCGGGCATCTGACTGTTGCTGAACCTGCTCGTAAATGGCCTGTGACAGTGGTACCAGGGGCTTGGTATAAGCTTCAACATAGCGGGCGTGATCCGGCTTAACGGCTTTTTCATTAAACACCGTAGTATAGCGGGTATAATAATGTCGCTTTAAAAACTCATCGAACGCGGCTTCTTTGGTGCCTTTTAACTCATCGGTAAGCTGCTGATTTAATTCGCGACTGGTAGAACGAACCGCAATTTCCACCCCGCGGGGCTGCTGCTCAATGCGAACCCTGGCTTGTTTGGGATCGATTTGCTTAGCCGCTTTCATCAGCTCAACATAAATAAACCGTTGAACCCGGGCCTGGGTGTAGCGGATAGGTTCGGGGGGCGCCTCGGCCAGCGCCGCAGCATCCAGTGAAAAGCTCAGGGTGTGGGGTTGTTGGCTGGCATCAAGCCATTGGTACTGAAACAACTGCTGACCGTCATCCCGTGAATGGGAAAAGCCAATTTGCTGAGCGCCAGCCTCCACACCGCCACCTGCAATCACCGCTACTACGGCGCAGCGGATCCATTTTGCCAGCATGACGTACCCCTCAGTTCCTGTTCAGTTTTACTATACTATGGGATGAGGGAATTGCCAGTTGTTTAGTTTTTGTCCGGTGTAAACCAGTCGAGCTGATGGTGCAAAGACACCACCGTGCCGACAATCACCAGCGTCGGCGGTTTCAACGCTGCGGTTTCAGGCTGCTGGTTGATATCTGCCAGAGTCCCGATAACCACCTTCTGCTGCGCCAGCGTTGCCTGTTGAACCAGTGCAATCGGGGTGTCTGGGGCCAGTCCATGTTCAATAAGCTGGTCGCAAATAATAGGCAACCCCGTCAGACCCATGTAAAACACCAGCGTTTGATTGGTATGGGCCAGGGCTGACCAGTTCAGATCGATAGTCCCGTCCTTGAGATGACCGGTAGCAAATAACACGGATTGGGCATGATCCCGGTGGGTGAGCGGGATGCCAGCATAACTGGCCGCACCGCTGGCGGCGGTAATGCCCGGCACCACCTGAAATTCAATATCATGTTTGATGAGGGTTTGAATCTCTTCACCGCCCCGGCCAAAAATAAACGGATCGCCGCCTTTAAGACGAACCACCCGATTGCCTTTTTTCGCTTCGTTGACCATCAGCATATTGATGTCATCCTGGGGCAGCGAATGATGGCTTTTGGCTTTGCCCACATACAGTTTTTCCGCATCACGACGCACCAGCTCCAGGATTTGCGGTGATACCAGCCGGTCATACACCACCACATCGGCTTTTTGCATCAGCCGCAAAGCCCGAAAGGTCAGCAGATCCGGATCGCCGGGCCCCGCGCCCACCAGGTACACCTGCCCCTGGGGCTGCTGGTCGGTCGCAGCGGCTTCTAAGGCTTCAGAAAACTGCTGCTCGGCTTTCTCGGTCTGCCCTTTTTCTACCAGTTCCGCAATATCGCCATCCAGTACATCTTCCCAAAAATAACGCCGGGCGGTGACGCCGTTCAGGGTTTGCTTTACCTTATTTCTGAATTTTTCTGAAAACTCACCCAAGCGGCTGATGTTGGCCGGAATCACGCTTTCCAGCTTTTGGCGTAAATAGCGTAGCAGCACCGGCGCCACACCGCCGCTGCTAAGCGCTATGGTGATGGGCGAACGGTCAATAATCGATGGCGTAATAAACTGACACAGCGGGGTATTATCCACCACATTCACCAACACCTTCAGCTGTCTGGCTAAGGTATGAATGCGGGCATTCAGGCTTTCATCATCGGTGGCTACAAAAACCATATCTTTGTGCGCCAGATCGTTATCTTCAAAGGGGCGCTGAATCAGGGTGACCTGCGGGTGGTTGTGGTACCGTTGCACCGTGTCACACATCCACGGGGCAATGAGGGTTACCTGAGCCGGGCTTTTAAGCATCAATTCCAGTTTGCGGGCAGCCACCTCTCCAGCTCCTACAATCAGACACTGTAGATTCTGCGCATCAATAAATACCGGAAAATAACGCATGGCTTTTACCTAACCCCACATACAAGAAAAGCGTCATTCTGACGCTTTTACTTATTTAATAGAAACAACAAAAACCAAATTATTATTGCTTTTTGTTATATGCCTTGGGCCCGGCGCTTAACGCTTTGGACCGCTTTTGCGTTTTGGCGGGGTGTCAGACCATTCGCGCAGATTCAGGCGTTGTCCGGCTACCCGGGCTTTACGCAGAATATCTTTGGTTGGCTCTGGCATACCATCAGGCAAATCGACGGTACTAAAGGTATCGTAGATTTCGATAGCACCAATATTTTTGCTTTTCAGGTTGGCTTCATTGGCGATAGCGCCCACGATGTTACCCGGTTTCGCGCCATGGGTGTGACCCACTTCAATGCGAAAACGCTGCATACCGGCATCCGGCTTACTACGGCCTTTACCTGGCTTGCTGCGGCGATCGCCACGACCACGGTCGCCACGTTCAGAACGCTCGTAATCATTGCGTGGCGGCTTGCTGTTCAGGTCAGGACGATCGCCTTCTTTTAAGAACAATGGCTCGTCACCCTGGGCCAGCTTAATCAGTGCCGCCATCAAACGCTCAGGCGCGGCTTCGGTTTCGCTTTGCAGTGTATCAACCAACGACATCAGCGACTCGATGCTATCGTCGTTACAGGCTTCAGCCACAGAGTTTTTAAAGCGTGACAAACGGGTCTCGTTCAGCTCGCTGATAGACGGGATCGGCATTTGCTCAATGGTTTGCTTGGTGGCTTTTTCGATGGCAAACAACAAACGCTTTTCACGATGCGATATAAACAGGATCGCATCACCGGCGCGTCCGGCACGGCCGGTACGACCAATACGGTGAACATAGGATTCTGTGTCATAAGGCACATCGTAGTTGATAACGTGGCTGACACGTTCAACATCCAGACCCCGGGCCACGACATCGGTGGCGACCAGAATATCGATGGCGCCCTGCTTCAGCTTTTCAACCGTACGCTCACGGGCATTTTGCGGAATGTCACCGTTTAGCGGCTCTACATCGTATCCGCGGGCTGCAAGCTTATCGGCCAGCTCAACGGTGGCGGTCTTGGTACGCACAAAGATGATGACACCATCAAATGGTTCAACTTCCATGATACGGGTCAGGGCCTCTAATTTATGATGCCCGGCAATCTGACAATAACGCTGACGAATGGTCGAGGCGGTGGATACTTTAGAGGCAATTTTTACATGCTTGGGATCTTTAAGATAACGCTGGGTAATCTTTTTAATCGGTCCTGGCATAGTCGCCGAGAACAACGCCGTTTGGCGAGTATCCGGCGCATTAGATAAGATGGTTTCCACATCATCGATAAAGCCCATGCGCAGCATTTCGTCGGCTTCGTCTAACACCAAAAAGCGCAATTCGCTAAGGTTCAGTGTTTTACGGTTGATGTGATCAATGATTCGACCCGGGGTACCCACTACTACCTGAACGCCACGCTTAAGCTGGCGAATTTGATTATCATAAGACTGACCACCGTATACTGGCAGCACCTTAATTTTTTGTGAAAAGCTGGCATAAACCTGAAAGGCTTCAGCAACCTGAATGGCCAGTTCACGGGTGGGTGCCAGAACCAATAGCTGCGGCAGCTTGGCTTCTGGGTCAATGTTGGCCAACATGGGCAGGGCAAACGCAGCGGTTTTACCGGTACCGGTCTGGGCCTGGCCAAGCAAATCGTGGCCTTGCATAAGCAATGGAATACTTTCCGCCTGAATTGGCGAAGGCTTTTCATAGCCAACTTTTTCCAGTGCTTGTAAGATAGGTTGTGGAAGGTTGAGGTCTTTAAATGTCAAGTCGACAGTAGTGGTCATTCAGGATCCTGATGGGTATGGCGGGCACAGCTTCTAAACGCTGGCATGTGTTGCAAAAGAGGTATTATAAGCCATTCGTCGTTCAGATACCATTTAAACCGGACAAGATCACTACAAAAGTGGATTATTTTTTCTGCAGCCAGCTGGATTATTCCAGACCGAAGGGTAAACTCTTGGTTGCCAATCAAAAACATAACAATATGACAGGTGTAAGGATGAAACTATTTACAGCGAGTAAAAAAGCGCTAATGCCGCTGACACTGGCATTAGCCGTATCGGGTACATTGTCAGGATGCAGCGAAAAATCCATGGAAGAGCATCTGACTACCGCCCGTAGTTTTGCCACCGAGCAAAACCCCGATGCTGCGATCATCGAATATAAAAATGCCATTGCCAAAGATCCCCAGGCGGCCGAGCCGCGCTATGAACTGGGTCGGCTGTATCTGCTCACCAATCGTTTTGAAGCCGCCGAAAAAGAGCTGAACCGGGCTATGGAGCTGGGGTATTCCCCCTCTAAAATCGTGCCGTTGTTGTCCCAGGCCTATCAACAGACCGGGGCCGAAAATGCGCTGGTGGAGATGGATCATGAGGTATCGGGCCTGAATGCCGACGAGCAGGCCGAGGTCGGGTTTTACAAACTGCAGGCCATGGTGCAGCTGGACCAGCAAGATGAAGCACAAGCGCTGATTGATGATCTGCTGGCACTGGAGACCAGCTCGGTTTACCAACGCCTGGCCCAGACTTATCGACAGTTGCTGGACAAAGCATATCCGGCGGCGCTACAACAAACCGAAAAACTGGCTGCAGAAGCGCCGGAAAACAAAGATGTGCTATTACAGCTGGGGCGTTTGTACGCGCTGACCGAACAACCCGACAAGGCCATTGAGACCTATCAGCGTTATGTCGAATTGTACCCGGACGATACCGCCAAACAATTTGCGCTGATCAGTCTGTTAATTGAAAGCCGGCGTATGAACGATGCTCAGCCCTATGTCACGCCACTATTAAAACAATACCCTGATAATGGTCTGCTGAATCAGTATCAGGGATTTATTGATGCTACCAACGACGAGCACGAAAGCGCTTTGACCCACCTTGAAAAAGCCATTCAGGCAGGCCAGAACTCTCCGGCATTGCGGCTGATGGCGGGCTTCTCGGCGTACCACCAACAGGATTATGCTGCAGCCAGTCAGCATCTGTCGATGGTCACCACTAATCTGCCCGATAATCATCCTGCTTTGCGAATGCTGGCGGATAGCCTGTTGCGGCAGGGCGAAAGCGATGAAGCCACCCAAATTCTGTCCCAGCTCGATGGCAGTGCCGGTCAGGATGCCCAGCTGTTTTCCAAAGCCGGTTTTCAGTTGTTGCAGCAAGGCAATATGGTCGATGCTAAAAAGATGATTGAAAAATCCAGCCAGTCCAGCCAAAGCGCGCTGGATCTGGCCCGCCTGGGCGCGTTGCAGTTATCGGTAAATGATATTGAGGGGATTGTGAACCTTGAAGCGGCCCTGGAAAAAGCACCTGACAGTGTGGCCGCCCGCAAAACCCTGATGACTGCCTATGTGACCTCTGGTGAACAGCAAAAAGGCCGTGAACTGGCCCAGCGTTGGATAGAGCAGCAGCCTCAAGATGCCGACCCGTATCTGTATCTGGCTGAATTTGCTTTGCAAAACAAAAATCTGGATGAAGCCCGGAAATTGTTGGAGCAGGCTACCGAGCGCACCTCTGAAAGCCGCAAGCTGACCCTGGCACAGATAAAACTGGCAATGATGGATAAACAGTACGAGCAGGCGGCAACCCAACTGGATAACTACCTGCAAAAAAAACCGACCGATGCCCAGGCGGTGTCGCTATGGTACGCGCTAGCCCGGCAAAGTGAGGTGGTCAGCACCGAGACCGTACTGACCCAGACCGCAAAGACAGTAACCGCGAACAGCGATAACACCGCACTGCGCATGGTGCTGGCAAAAATGTATTTCAGCGAGGGTGACTATGAGCAGACCCTGAGCGTCATTGAGCCGGTGACTGCAGATAAGAACGCGCCCGCGATATTCTGGAATCTTAAAGGCCAGGCACTGGTCCAGACCAATGCCATCAGTCAGGCCAATGATCATTACAAAGCCTGGGTAAAGCGCTACCCCAGAGATAAAACCGCGGTGCTGGGCAAACTGCTGCTTAACGAAGCACAGCGAAAATACGATGAAGGTCTGGCGACCATCAATGCCTTTTTGGAAAAGCGTCCCGATACCCAGATTCAGGTGTTGAAAGCCCATTTTCTGTCGATGCAGAAAAAAGTGGCACCAGCCCGACAGGCTCTGGAGCAGGTCTCAGACAAAGCCCTGGCCCTGCCGTTTGTAAAAGGCGTTACTGCGCGGTTAAACCTGCTTGAAGGAAACTATCAGGCGGCGCTCGAAGATGCGCTGCCTGCGTATAAGCACGAGGCAAATTCTAAACACGCCCGGCTGGTAATTGCAGCTTACGATAATCTGCAGCAGCGCGACGCCGCGCTGGACTTTATGGCCAGCCACTATGATCAGCATCCCAACGACATCCGCACGGCCATGATATACGCTGAGCGGGTGCTGGCCACGGATAAAGATAAGGCCATCACCTTATATCAGCACATGCTCAAGGTGGCCCCCGACAATTTTGTGGTGCTGAACAACCTGGCGTATCTGTATCTTGAAGAGGGCCGGTTGGCTGACGCCGAGCCGTTGGCACGTCGGGCGGTGGAGTTACAATCAGATAACCCTGAAGCTATCGACACCCTGACACAGGTGTTAAGCCAGCAGCAAAAAACCGAAGAAGCCTTGACCTTCTATCAAACGCTGGATATGCAAAAGGTCCGCAGCGATCTGGTCTACCTCAATTATGTTGAGTTACTGATAGACAATAACCAGTTGCAACTGGCTCAGCGGCGGTTGGAGTCCCGGGAGTTTGCGGATGAACAAAGCCGTAAACGTGCCGATAAGCTGCGCCAGGCGCTGTAGAAACTTTTAGGCAAGCTGTTTGAAAAAAGCGCCCTTGCTTCAGTAAAGGCGCCTTGTTGCTAAGTGGGTAGTGCCTGCTGCTAAGCAGGCTCAGGGCTTCAGCGGGCGGGGCGGCTCACCAAAGTGGCTCATCGTTTTGGCTCAGAAACTGCCTTGTCCGCCGGCAAACGGGCTTTAAGCTGTTGTATTTCCTGCATGATATCCGCCAGGGTGGGTTCATGGTTCTGTTCTGCCTCAGCCGCACGCGCCTTGGCATTTTCCTGCTCCATCACATTGACCACAATGCCAATCACCATGTTTAAAAACGCAAAGGCCGTGAAAAAGATAAAGCTTAAGTAAAATACCCAGCTTAACGGATACACCGCCATGGTTTCATACATGACGTCGGTCCAGTCTTCAAAGGTCATCACCCGGAACAGGGTCAGCAGGGAGATACTGATATCGCCCCACAGCGTCGGATTAATACTTTCAAACAAGGTGCTGCCAATGGCTGCGTAAATGTAGAAGATAATAAACATCAGCAGCATCACATAGCCTAGCTGCGGCAGAGCTTTGACCAGCGACACCAGTAAAATTCTCAGCTCAGGTATGAATGAGATCATACGCAGTACCCTGAATACCCGCACCAGGCGGCCGATAACGGCCAAGTCGGTATTGTCAGCCGGAATCATCGAGACCACCACAATGACCGTATCAAACCAGTTCCAGAAGCTTTTGAAAAAGTCCCGTTTGCGCGGTTCGGCCATAAACCGAATGGTAATTTCGGTTAAAAAGAAAAAGCTGATAAACCAGTCAAGCAGCAGGGCAATGGTGCTGAACGGTTGCGGAATATCATAAGTTTTCGCGCCGACCAGCAAGGCCGAAAAAACGATTACGGTGATAACAAAAGTTTCGAAAAGTTTATTGGAGCGGATAGTTTCAAACCGGCTCTGAAGTGCTTCAGCGTGCATGCAAAATCTTATTGTATCGGATAGTTAAAACGAAAATATGAGTATGTTGGCCAGGTTACCGCCGGGTAATCTGATGCCGTGGATTTTAGCGTGTTGCTGGCAAATTGATACTGATTTATTGTCTCAGTGCCTGCTTTTTGTGTTGGCGGTGGGACTGGGTAACAGCGCCAATTTTAACGGGGCAGGACTTACAAAAAAGCCGGTGAACAACCACCGGCTTTTGTTATCCACACACCATCACCGGCATTACTGCGAATTGGTGTTTTGCTTATCGCGCTGATTCTGACGAGCTGCTTCTGGCGGTTGTAAACCGGCATTGATCATGGCTACGTCTTCATCGGTGAGGGTGCCAGCGGCCTGTTTCAGATCTACCACGGACTGCACAAAGTCATACCGGGCACTGGACAGGTTACGACGGGCATCAAACAGGTTACGGGTGCTGTCCAGCACATCCACAATGGTTCGGGTGCCCACATCAAATCCGGCTTCGGTGGCTTTTAAGGCGCTTTGAGCAGAGACCACTGATTGCTCAAGGGCCCGGATTGTCGAGATAGACGCATTGACATCATTAAATGAGCTGCGCACCGACTGTACGGTCTGACGATAGGTTTGCTCCAGATCCTGGGCGCTGGCGATATACTGATACTTTGCCTGCTGGGTTTGCGCTGTGACCCGCAGCCCCTGGAAAATCGGAATATTCAGATTTATGCCGACGCTGTAGCTGTCCAGCCAGGGTGTTTCAAATTCCAGTTGCGAACCCGAAATATCATTCTTGGTACGGCTGGCACCGGCTGATAAATCCAGGGTCGGGTAATGCCCGGAGCGTGCCAATGCAATGTCTTCTTTGGCAATATCCAGGGTTAAACGGTTAACCAGCAACGCCAGATTTGAATCTTCTGCAATTTTAAGCCAGCCTTCCGCTGACGATGGCGTTGGCATAGAGGCGGAAAAGCTGTCCGTATCCAGGGTGTAGATACCATCATGATATTTACCGGTAATGACGCGCAATGCTTCTAACGCCAGCTCCACCTGATTTTCGGTCTGGATTTCCTGCGCCACGGTGCGGTCAAAATTGGCCTGCGCCTCATGAACATCGGTGATGGCGGTCAAACCGACTTCAAAACGCTGTTTGGTCTGCTCAAGCTGGCGTTCGATAGCTCGCTTTTCGGCACGCACAAATTCCAGGCTGTCTTTGGCACGCAATACATCAAAGTAGGCATTCACGGTGCGTACAATTAACTCCTGCATGGTCGCAGCCAATTGCGCATCGCTACGTTGCGCCACCGTTTCGGCGCGGTTCAGGCCCAGCCAGTTGGCGTGATCGTACAATGACATCCGCAAATCCACCCCATAGTTCATGGTATCGGTGTCGGAGTCGAAGGTGATCAGCGTCAGGTTTTGATCTGAACCGGTAAACTGCGTTTGCTCGCGGCTGGACATCGAATAACCTACGGTGCCGGAAATTTGTGGTAGCAAGTTGGCCCGGCTGATGGGGATGCCTTCAAAAGCGGCATCTCGCTGGGCTTTGGCACCGGTCACCACCGGGTCATTGGCCAGCGCCTGCTGATATACCTGCGCCAAGTCATCTGCAAAAGCTGAAGTGGTCACTCCTAAACTTATCACCAACGACAGAAGTGTTCGTTTCATTAATCCGCCTTCTTTGTATTCAATTGAGTCTTCAGACTGCTTAAGGTTGTAAAGTGTATGAAAGTCAACTGCAAACCGATAGTCTATAGTCGTTTCAGCAGGTATTTAACTGTAACAGAATATGTTACGGATTTTATGACCCTACCTGCTGAGCAGCTGACTAACATTTGCCACCCCAATGCGCTGCCACCATGTTCGTGTGGATCCACGACTCTTATTTTGCACGTATACTAACCTTTTTACATGCGAGAGTGAATGTAAGTGAACAAGAAATTCAATAGCTTTACCTCAGATGACGTAAACATAACAAACACCGAAAAACTGTATGATGGTTTTTTTAAAATGGTGCGCTATGACTTCAGCCACAAACTGTTTGCCGGAGGCTGGTCTGAAACGGTGCGCCGTGAAATTTTTGAACGGGGTCATGCCGTGGCGGTCTTACCGTATGATCCGCATACCGAAGAATTTGTGCTGATTGAACAGGTTCGCATCGGCGCCTTACCCACCTCAGATACCCCGTGGCTCATTGAGGTGGTTGCTGGTATTATTGATGAAGGTGAAACGCCTGAGGCGGTATGTCATCGCGAGGCCAGTGAAGAAGCCGGAATTGAATTCAGTCAATTGACAAAAGCGTTAAGCTATTTAGCAAGTCCGGGCGGCACCACGGAACGTATCCATGTGTTCGTGGGCCGAACCGATGCTACCCAGGCGCATGGTATTCATGGTCTTGCAGAAGAGTCTGAAGATATCAGGGTGCACCGAGTCGCCGAAAAGGATGCCTGGCAATGGCTACAGAATGGACAAATCGACAACGCCGCCGCAATCATTGCGCTACAATGGTTTTTTATACACAAACAGACATTGTTGGAGAACTGGCATCACAGTGAGTAATCATCAGCAAAAATACGTCCCCCATCTGCCCAGTATGCAGGCCACCTGTGAGGTGAATTACGCGCGCTTTTTGCAGGTACTGCCCGACTGCGACACTCAGGATCTGGCGTTTGAATTTACCATTGGGACGCATTTGAGCTACCGTATTACCCTGACGGATACTGCCCGTTACACCACCACCTTGCTGGTGGAGCAGTTAAACGCCCATACGCCGGCTTACCTAAAGCCGTCGATGGAGGTCAGGCTGTATCATGATGCGCGTATGGCAGAGGTCATCAGCAGCCAGAATACCGGGGCCTTTGCCCCATCTTATGCCTACCCCAATCGCAACATGCGCCAGCGCAATGAAAAGCAGCTGGTTAATCAGTTTCTGGGTGAATGGCTGCAATTTTGTCTGAACCATCAGCCCTCTGTCACCAGCAAAGTCTGATGGGCGCAGCGCAGCGGTTAGTGCAGTTTACTGACTGTCATTTATTTGCTGATCCTGAACAGTCAGGTTACGCCGCCATCGCCCCTTATCATTCCCTGGCCCGGTGTTTAGAATCCGCGGTGGAATACCAGCCGGACATGCTGTTATGCACCGGCGATATCAGTGGCGATGACAGTAAGACCAGTTATGTCTGGTTGCGTGAGCTAATCAAACAATATGCCCCCCACATACCGCTGTATGTTATTGCCGGTAATCATGATAATAACCCTTATTTTAAGGAAACACTGGCGGCGCATGCAATACAATCGGGGGCGCCGGCAGAGCTGGGTAACTGGTGTGTGCATGGTCTGGATACCCGCTACCAGGGCGCGCAGGGTCAGATTGATGAGCGTCAGCTACAGCAGGTCGCCGCGGCAATTGGTGCCAGGCCCCGCCAGTACCACGCACTGGCCTTGCACCACCATCCCATTGCCAGTAACAGCTGGATGGACACCCACTGCCTGGTTAATGCCGGGGTCTTACTTGACTGGCTGCATACCCAGCCTGTCAGGGTGGTGCTGCATGGCCATACCCATGCCGAGTGTGAGCATGCCCATGGCCGCCAAACAATTTTGGGTACGCCGTCCACCAGTTGGCAATGGGCGATGACCCCTGAATTTGGGGTCAGTGCGCAACCGCCCGGATTTCGCCTGCTCGAGTTGTCGGATGAGGGCCACTGGCACTCAATAATAAGGAGAATTTCATGAGTGACGTGTTGTATCTGCACGGTTTTTTAAGCTCGCCCCAATCGGTAAAAGCCCAGGCTACCAAGGCCTGGTTTGCCCGTCATTATCCGCAGGTAACCCTGCATACCCCGCAACTGCCTAATAGCCCGGGGCAGGTCAGGCCACAGCTTGAACGTTATATTGAACAGCATCCGCAGCTGCTTGAACAGGGGCTGAAAGTCATTGGCAGCTCAATGGGCGGCTACCTGGCCAGCCATCTGGTGGAACACTATGGTGGGCGCGCGGCGCTAGTGAATCCGGCGGTACGGCCTTATGAGCTGCTGCTGGAGTATCTGGGCGATCATATTAATCCCTATACCCAGGAACCGTTTTCACTGGTGACTGACGATATGCACATATTAAAATCCCTCGACACCCCCATTGTAAGCCAGCCTGAACAGTATCTGGTATTACTGCAAACCGGGGATGAAACCCTGGATTACCGGCAGGCAGAACAAAAATATCAGGGGGCACAGTTACGCATTGAGCAAGGCGGCGATCATAGTTTTGAAAACTATGAACAACATTTACCCGACATTGCCCGCTTTCTGGCGGTATAATACTAAGGTCGTACAAAATTGCCCGGCCTTGACACCCCTGTTACCATCTCGTTAATTGGGACCTGTATAAATATACTGTCACTATTACCGGCTAACCGTGTTGTGAGAAAAAGATAATTATGGCCACTCAATATAATTCAGATGCAATTGAAGTTCTTAATGGTCTTGACCCGGTAAAGCGGCGGCCAGGAATGTACACCGACACCAGCCGGCCCAATCATTTAGGGCAGGAAGTCATTGATAACAGTGTGGATGAGGCCCTTGCCGGGCATGCCACCAACATCAAGGTGATTTTGCATGAAGATCAGTCTCTGGAAGTGACGGATGATGGCCGGGGTATGCCGGTGGATATTCACCCTGAAGAAAAGATCTCCGGGGTGGAGTTGATCATGTCCAAGCTGCATGCGGGGGGAAAATTTTCCAATCAGAGTTATGCCTTTTCCGGCGGTTTGCACGGGGTGGGTATCTCGGTGGTGAACGCCTTATCGACTAAGGTGGAGGTCACGATTCGTCGCGACGCCCAGGTGTACCAGATTGATTTTGCTAATGGCGATAAAACCGAAGAATTACGGGTCATTGATACCTGTGGTAAACGCAATACCGGCACCCGGGTGCATTTCTGGCCAGATGGTCAGTATTTTGATTCAGCCAAATTTTCAGCCTCGCGCCTGATTCATAACTTACGGGCAAAAGCCGTATTGTGTCCTGGCCTGCGGATTAAATTTGATAATAAAGTCACCAAAGAAGTGCATGAATGGCATTTTGAAGATGGTCTGAAAGATTATCTGTACCAGGCTGTGGAACAATTTGAAACGATACCGGGTGAAGAGCCTTTTGTCGGGGCCTTTAGTGGCAATGCCGAAGCGGCAGACTGGGCGGTCATGTGGCTGCCTCAGGGCGGCGATGTGGTTACCGAAAGCTATGTAAACCTCATCCCCACGGCGCAGGGCGGCACCCATGTAAACGGTTTGCGGCAGGGCTTACTGGAGTCGATGCGCGAATTTTGTGAGTTCAGAAACCTGCTGCCGCGCGGGGTAAAACTCACCCCCGATGATATCTGGGATCGCTGCGCCTACATTCTGTCAACCAAGATGCAGGATCCGCAATTTGCCGGGCAAACCAAAGAACGTCTGTCTTCACGGCAGGCCTCGGCGTTTGTCTCAGGGGTAGTCAAAGATTCTTTTAGTTTGTGGCTGAATCAGCATACAGAAATCGCCGAAGCGCTGGCAGAAATGTGTATCAGCAATGCTCAGCGCCGTCTGCGGCAAAATAAAAAAGTGGCCCGTAAAAAGGTCACGCAGGGCCCTGCCTTACCTGGAAAACTCACCGACTGCTCCTCCCAGGATATCAACTATTCTGAATTGTTTTTGGTGGAAGGGGACTCTGCCGGCGGCTCGGCAAAACAAGCCCGGGATCGGGAGTTTCAGGCCATTATGCCGTTGCGTGGTAAAATTCTGAACAGCTGGGAGGTAGATTCCGGCCAGGTTCTGGCATCGCAGGAAATTCACGATATTTCGGTAGCCTTGGGTATCGATCCGGGCTCTGCTGACTTAACCGGTTTGCGCTATGGCAAAATCTGTATTCTGGCCGATGCTGACTCCGATGGCCTGCATATTGCAACTTTGTTGTGTGCTCTGTTTGTTCGACACTTTACGGCGCTGGTAGAAAAGGGCCATGTGTATGTGGCGATGCCCCCGTTATACCGGGTGGATGTAGGCAAAGAAGTATTTTACGCGCTGGATGAAAGTGAAAAGCAGGGCATTTTAGACAGGATAGAAGCAGAAAAAAAACGTGGCAAGGTTAATGTGCAGCGTTTTAAAGGGCTGGGTGAGATGAACCCGATTCAGCTTCGTGAAACTACCATGGATCCAAATACACGCCGGTTGGTGCAACTGACCATCGACGATACAAGCCACATGCTTGAACTGATGGATATGCTTCTGGCGAAAAAGCGCAGCAGCGATCGCAAAAACTGGCTGGAAAGCAAGGGCAATATGGCTGAAGTCGTGGGCGTGTGAGTCACACACCCCAATATTAGCTGCCGCTTGCAATAGAATAACTGAGACACCAGGTCGATTTCGTTGTCAATTGTCCTTTTCGGCTGGGTGCAGTGATAGTACGGAAAAATTTAAGTATGGGAAACACCACAACATCGCAAGGTGACAAAACCGTAAATACCCCGTTTATTGTGGGGGTAGGGTCATCCGCGGGTGGCATTGAAGCACTCATCAGTCTGGTGTCAAACTTACCAGAAAAATTAAATGCCAGCATGGTGATCGCGCAGCATCTGTCGCCCAGCCATAAAAGTCAGATGGCAGATATCCTCACCCGTGAAACCAAATACGAGGTCAAAGAGCTGGAGGATGATACCCAGCCTGAGGTGAATGTTATTTATGTGGGTCCGCCGGGCCGGCATATTATCTACCGTAGTGGTCGCTTGCGGCTGGACAAACACCCCGATGAAGTGACGCCCAAACCCTCAGCGAACATTTTGTTTGAATCACTGGCCGATGAGCTGGGTGACCATAGTCTGGGCGTGGTGTTATCGGGAACCGGCAGCGACGGGTCGCGGGGTCTGCGCTCAATCAAAAGTGCAGGGGGCTATGTGATTGTGCAAAGTCCCGAAACCGCGAAATACGATGGCATGCCTACCGCATCATTGCAGGCTGTTGAAGCCGATCGGGTGTTATCTCCTGATGAAATCGGCAATGAAATTGCGAATTTTTGCAGTAATCTGATGAAGAGTTTTTTTCCTAATTCCGAAGAAGAAAAAAATCGGATGATGAGCGAGCTGTATGAGGTCGTGCGTGAAACCACCAAAATCGACTTCAGCTTTTACAAGCAGTCGACCCTGCTACGCCGAGTGAACCGGCGGTTAATTGCTACCAATAATAAAAAGCTCAAAGATTATCTACAGCAGTTGCACCATGATTCGGATGAGGTTAAAGCCTTGTCACGGGAACTGCTGATTTCAGTGACCAACTTTTTTCGCGATAAAGAAGCTTTTAAATCGATTCGAAATTACATTCACGATGTGGTTGAAGCCAAAAAAGACGGTGAAAATGTCCGGGTATGGGTTGCCGGCTGCGCCACGGGTGAAGAAGCCTATTCATTGACGATTCTGTATTTAGAAGAGATGAATAAGCAGGACAAAAAACTCACCTTGCAGGTGTTTGGCACTGACATCGACGAAAATGCATTGGCCGTCGCCCGCAAAGGCAGCTATTCGGCCCACGCCGTTAGTGATGTGGATTCTGAGCTGGTTGAAAAATACTTCCGGTTTGAAGATGACTCGTATTATCCGACCAAAAAACTACGGGATATCATTACCTTTTCCCGGCAGGATATCACCCGGGATCCGCCCTTTTTACACCTGGACATGATTTCGTTTCGAAATGTCATGATTTATTTCAATACCGAGCTTCAACAGCGGGTCTTGTCATTATTTCGTTATGCGCTGCTCAATACCGGTATTTTATTTTTAGGTAAGTCAGAGTCCATCGGGCTAAAAGAAGATTATTTTGTGGCGGTGGATCGTCGCAGCCGTATTTTTAAGGTGTGCCAGAATTCAAAACGCCCGGCCGTGCCCAGAATGCTCAAAGGCGTGGTCACGCCCAGCCGGCCGCGTGAAAGTACCGGACAAGGTTATGAACGGCTTTTTAACGAGACCATCATTCGGGAATTTGGGGCCTCAGTATTAATCAACCCGCAATTTACTATTTTGCATTCCCGGGGCGATTTGCAGCCGTTTGTCAATTTTCCTTCTGGCTCACCGGATTTAAATCTGTCGAAGTTAATTGTTTCTGAATTTGCCGCGGAACTGATTTCATCCTTTAACAAAGCCAAACGTGAAAGTGAGGTGGTCGTCAGTCAGCCCCGGCAGGTGGCAAAGGATGACCAGAATCACTGGAAACTGGCGGTCATTCCGCTGGAAAGCCCGGACAATAATCTGTTTATTGTTAACTTTCGCCGTGTAGAAGAGCTGCCTTCCAATACCGGTGATGGGACCTATGATACTGAAAACGCGGATGTGGCAGAGCTGATCGCAGCCCGCGAGCAGCTACAGACCCTGACCGAAGAAATGGCAGCCTCGGCAGAAGAAATGCAGGCCCTGAATGAAGAGGTGCAGGCCGCCAATGAAGAATTGCAGGCGAATAACGAGGAGCTGGAAGCAACCAATGAAGAGTTGCAGGCCACCAACGAAGAACTGATCAGCGTTAACGAAGAAAGCATGCGTAAATCGGGTGAGTTGTCAGCCATTAATGGCGAGCTGGAAAGCGTCTACAACACCCTCGATTTTCCATTGTTTGTGTTTGATGATGAGTTGAAGCTCAACCGCGCCAATGAGGCCGCCAGCCGAAAGTACCATCTGAATACCGGCATTTATAAAAAGCGGGTAAAAGAGCTGCACCTGCCAGAGTACTTTATTGATATTGAAAGTAAATTGCGGGCCACCATTAAATCCGCCCGCAAGATGAATATCATCATCAAGCCCACCGATGCTGAAACACTGAATCTGTTTATCACCCCGCTGCTCAATGCCAAAGACCAGGCTACCGGTGCCATTTTGGTGATCATCGATAATTCCGAGCTGGTCCGGGCCCACGAAGATGTAGAGAAAAATCAGGATCAACTGTTATCCATTATGAATAATTCGTTATCGGTGGTGGCGCTTAAGGACAGTTCCGGGCGGTATGAATTTGTGAATGCCCGCTTTGAAGAGATTTTCGGGGTTAGCTCTGATGAGGTGATCGGCAAAGCGGATAATCATGTGTTTGACAAAAAGATTGCCAAAATGTTGCGTGAACGTGACCTGGACACCATGCGATCGCTGTCGCCGGTACGTACTGTGGATGAGTTTGAGCGTGATGATGGCACGGTAGTGCTTGAAAGTGTGCGCTTTCCCATCTTTGACCATGATGGCACCGTTAAATCTATTTGTACCCAGGCCAACGACATTACCCGGTCACGCCATGCCAATGAGCAGTTAAAGCTTGCCGGCAAACTGTTTGACCGGACTGGCGAAGCCATTCTGGTGACCGATGAAGAGCGAAAAATTATTACCTCTAATCATTCCTTTACCGAGCTGACCGGATACGGCATCGATAAGCTCATGGGCAAAAACCCCCGTGAGTTTACCGCCGATATTTATACGCCGGCCTTTTTTGAGCAGGTTGATGAAGCGCTGAATATGCAGGATTACTGGCAGGGCGAGGTTACGTACCTGAAAGCGGATGGCGACGAAATCAAATTGTGGGTCACGATTAATGCGGTTAAAGACAACAATAATCAGCATACCAATTTTGTGGTGACCTATAGTGATGTGAACGAGATTAAAAATGTTCAGCGCAAAATAGAATTTTTGGCTACCCATGACGAGCTGACCCGTCTGCCTAATCGCAGCGTGCTGATGGAGCGACTGGGCATGATGCTCACCACCGCCAAACGTCAGGAGTCCATGTGTGCGGTGCTGTTTTTTGATTTAGATGACTTTAAGAAAATCAATGACAGCCTGGGACATAATGTGGGCGACTTGCTGCTGAAGCAGGTGTCCCGGCGACTGCAAAAGTGTATTCGCGATACCGATATTCTGGCGCGGATGGGCGGCGATGAGTTTGTGGCAATTTTACAGTCCACCAGTGTTAATGAAATTGATGAAGTGGCACAACGCATTATAAAAGTAATTAATGCGCCTTTTGAGATTAACGAGCACACATTGTTTGCTTCCGCCAGCATCGGTATCTCGGTGTATCCAAATGATGGTCATGACAACTTTGTGCTGCTTAAAAATGCTGACACGGCCATGTACCGTTCTAAAGAGTTAGGACGCAACCAGTATCAGTTCTTTACCGAAGAGATGAAACAGGATGCGGTACATAAAATGGAAATCGAAAAAGCATTACGTAATGCGCTGGCCGATGGCTTGTTCAGTATTGCCTTTCAACCCCAGGTTGATATCAATACCGGTGCTATCGTGGGAGTAGAAGCCTTGCTCAGATGCAATAGCGAAGACTTAGAAGGCACGCCGGCTCAGAAATTTATCGAAGTCGCCGAGCGCGGCCGGCTTATCGAAGAAATTGGCTTACATGCGCTGGAGCTGGTCTTTAAAGAAATGCATGAATGGCGCAAACAGCATATCGATATCCCCAAAGTGGCGATTAACATTTCGGTGAAGCAGTTGCAGGACGAAAGTTTTGTTACGCACGCCGAACATATGATGAATAAGTACAAAATTAAGCCATCCCAGCTAAAATTTGAAATAACCGAAAGTGTGCTGGCCGAGCGCATGGATGTGTTGGTTGAAGAGCTCAATAAACTCAGAGAAATGGGCATTACCTTAAGTGTGGATGACTTCGGGGTGGGGCAGTCGTCATTATCCCAGTTACGCCGCCTGCCGATTCAGGAGTTGAAAATTGATAAAAGCTTTGTGGCGGGGATGACCGAGTCCGATGAAGCCCATAATATTACCCTGGCCATTATCAGGATGGCGCAGGCGCTGAATATGGAAGTCGTTGCCGAAGGGGTGGAAACCGCCCGACAATTGGAAATTCTGAAAGCTGAGCAATGCCAGATCATTCAGGGGTTTTATTTGTATGAACCCATGGGCAGCAAAGAAACCGCCCAGATGTTATCGTCTGCGCCCGACAACGCACTCTCAACATAAGCCGATAAGACCGGAGGTCCCATGGATGTTACCCAGCTGCTGGCCAATTGTGAAAAAGAACAATTACATTTGTCAGGCAAAATTCAGTCATTTGGCGCCTTAATGGTGCTGGATGAAGAATCGCTGATGGTGACCCATGCCAGTCGCAATATAGAGCATTTTATTGCCGGCGGGGCGCGGCGGCTGCTGGGCACGGACATTGGTCAGCTGGAGTGGCTGCGTGAAGATATGCTCAGCGATCTGCCCCAGTCGCCCGGTCAGCGGGTCACCTTCTATGACTATGTGGTGGGCCCGCATATTTGTCATATCCGGTTGATTCGCAGCGAAGGGGCGGTGGTGGTGGAGCTGGAAGAAGCCCGGACGCCACAGTCGTTTATGAGCTATCAGGCCTTAGAAGCCCGTTTGTATCCAGAAGCCAGTGAGGTCTGGGAGGAAGCTGACTATTTTAATCAGTTGCTGAACACCCTGCATGAGGTATTACCCTATCAGCGGCTGATGCTGTACCGGTTTGAAAGCGACTGGGTGGGGGAAGTAGTGGCCGAGGCGGTCACTGGTGGCGATAAACTCTATCAGGGCCTTAAATTTCCGGCCTCAGATATTCCGGCCATTGCCCGGCAATTGTATTTTCAGAATCCTTCGCGGCTGATCCCCGATGTCGAGGCTGAGGCCGTGGAGGTGATGAGCATCGACGAGGACACCGTGGATTTGACCTGGTCGGATTTACGCAGCGTATCGCCGGTTCATTTGCAATATCTTACCAATATGGAGGTAGGGGCATCGTACTCTATCCCGTTGATTATCTCAGGTAAGTTATGGGGCATCGTGGCCTGCCATCACCCAGAAGCGGTTTCGATGGATGTCACCAGTCGCCAGACCGCAGAGAAGCTGGTTTCACAGTTTTGTTCGCTGTTTAATACCTATCGCTCGCGTAAACGGCTGAGTCTGTTGCGCAATATAGAACAGCGGGTGGATGAAATGGTGCGGGTATTATCCGGTCAGGATCCAGACACCAGTTGTCAGTTTTTGGCCGACATTTTGTTATACGAGCTTAATGCCTCATCCACGGCCTTACTGTTAGGCGGCACCTGGTATCAGGCCGGCCGCGACGTCGACGAACACACACTGAATCAGCTGGACCGTGAAATAAAAAATGACTTTTCCGATTTTATTTTTCAGACCCAGAATATTACCGAACACTACGGGGACGGGGTAAATGATCCGGCCGTTCGCGGGGTGCTGGCCATAAAGCCAAACTTTGAAACCACCGCATTACGTTGTTATGCCTTCAGATTGCCCGAAGCGCAGTATTCAGTGTGGGCCGGTAACCCCGATAAAACCCAGCAAAAAGCGGACGAAACCGGCACCTTGTCTCCCCGTGCTTCGTTTGAAAAATGGACCGAAGCGCGCGGGGAAGCCAGCCGTGAATGGACCCGGGAAAATGTGCTGCTGGCCAAAAAGGTCAGAGCGGTGATATTACGCGAAGCAGACAAATTTCTGATGGCTTAGGGCTGTATAGGTTCTTTCCTGGCTGCTGGGGTCCCTGGGCGACGCGCAATACCACACCCCCCTGTCTGGCGCGACGCCGGATACAAAATGGCTGGGTACTGTTCGGGCGCAGCATTAGCGGTATGATGGTTTGTTGCACACCAGTGTGCAGCCAGGCTGAAAGCCCAACCAGTTTAGGGCAGAGGTTCAGGTTTTTATCGCGTTATTTGGTGGCTGGGGCGCGGCATTTTATGCCTGATTTCCAGCATCTTATGACCCGTGCCCGGCCAGCAGCCCATTACCAGACAATGCCGCGCACCCTGAAGGCGTAATAGTATCCCAACGCTGTCGGTTCTGATTTTTCCTGTCACTGTATTCTTTGTCTCTGCGTTTGCTGTGTTTGCTTTGTCTGTGCCTGTTTTTCTATATCCAGCTTGTTTGTCATGGTTGTCTGGGTGAGCCAGCACGGGTGGGTCATCACTGGCCATGGCGTCACGGTGAACCAGGTGGTGAAGCATAAAACCAGCATCCACACGTCGAAAGCCGGCATTTGTATCACGGCTTTTTTGATAACAGACAAAACAAATCAGTCTGATTACGGGCTTTTCCACGTAATGCCATTATCAAAGGGTTTAAAAAAGGAGATGCTTTGCACGCCACCAGTGGATTTACTCAACATACTAAGGTCGTATTGTTCGATCACGACGGCACCCTGATTGATTCAGAACAGGTTCATTTTACCCTATGGCAGCACGTGCTCAGCAGGTTTGATATAGTGCTGGAACAGACTTTTTACAATGACGTGATGGCCGGTATGCCTGAACTGCAAAATGCTCATGATATTATGCGCGAGTTTCAGCCTGATACCGATGCTGCCAGCCTGACGGCGGCTAAAAATGCTGCGCTGGATGAGTATCTGCAGCAACAACCCTTTCCCCTGATGCCGGGGGCAATTGACGCGGTATTGCGTTGCCAGCGGGCCGGGCTGGTATTAGGTATTGTGACCGGCGGCGGGCGTCATTCGTTACGGCGAACCTTGCAGCGCCCCGAATTGCAGGGCGTATTTAGGGTTACCGTGGCCGCAGAAGATGTGCCTGAAAGTAAACCCAACCCACAGTGTTATCTGCAGGCGCTGCATAAACTGGGGGTAACTGCCGGGCAGGCGGTAGCGGTAGAGGACACCATGTACGGCTTGCAGGCCGCCAGCAGTGCCGGAATAGCCTGTGCGGTGATCCCTACCGAACATTCGCAGGATCACGATTTTAGTCTGGCCAGTGGCCGGTTTACCCGGTTAGCCCAGTGGCTGGATAAGGCTGGCGTGCCAGGCTAAGGCGTGGGCCTGGTAGCCGGTGCTGACCGACTTATTTTACAAATAGGATTGTATTTAATCGCGACATAACGAAAAATGTCGACTTCTGAATTTCTGGTAGGTTGAAGTGTTGTCTGTATTACGCAAACTGAGTGCGGTGGTGGCAGTGATGGCTGTGGTGTTGGTAGGGCTGGTGGTACTGGCGTTAGATACCACCGCGCTGGTCAAGTCGACGGCGTCTGAACAAATTGATGAAGCCGACACGGTCAAGCAGCTTATCCGCGAGGTTAAACGCAGCATCTCAGACCGACACACCCAGCACACCATAAAAATCAGCGAAAAACAGGCTGCCAGCCTCGTGGGGTTTGTACAGCGGGCGGTGCCTGATATTCAGGGGAATGTGGACATCACCCCTGAGGCCAGCCAGATTCAAGGCACCCTGGCATTGCCGGTATTGAATCAGTCGGTGTATTTAAATGTGGATATGCGTTTATTGCCAGACACCGGCCTGAACCTGGAGTATATCAAGATCGGTAGCCTGTATCTTCCTGGCCAGTACGCTGTGAAGCTGGTGGAGTTTGTCATCAATCAGTACACCGACAGTAAGATTGGCAGTAAAGCCCGTGAACAAATTTCGCTGGTGGCGATGCAGCCCAATGTTATCGCGGTCACTATTAAGCCCATGGACAACTTTTTGCGAGAGCTTAATTACATTCGCAGCAATATGGGCAGTCACGATAATGACGAGCTTACCGAACTGACCGGTTATTATTTGCGCTATATAGCCGGGCGCGAACTGTCCCTGGCCAAAAAGCCACAGCCTTTCAATCAATATCTTAAACTCATCATGGCCCGGGCCCGGGAGCAAAGTAATCAGGATAATGTCCTGCTTCACAACAAAGCCTCGGTGTTGGCACTGGCGGTGTTTATCGGACATCATCGCATGGCTAATTTTGTGGGGATGTGCAACCCGATATAGAGCGGGCGCTGAAACCGGCCGCGCCACCCCTGTTACGGGGGCGTAACGATCTGGCCCGGCATTTTATTATCTCGGCGGCACTGCAAATGTTGAGCGAACAGGAAGTCACCTTTGCCATTGGCGAGTTTAAAGAACTGATGGACCGGGGCATGGGCGGCAGTGGCTATAGCTTTATCGATTTAACAGCCGATATGGCAGGGGTCGAGCTGGCGATACTGCTAAGCGATGAAGACACCGCGCTGGCGACCCAGGATGCGCTGGCAAAAGCCGCCAGTGAAGATCTGTATATGCCCCCTATCACCGGGCTGACCGAAGGCTTGAGCAAGCAACAGTTTATCGAGCGCTATGAAGCGGTGGACAGCGAAGCGTATTTAAGCGAAGTGGAACAGATTCGGCAACGGCTGGCACAAATGCCATTGTACCAGCGTTTGTAGGCGCAGGGTTAAACGGTTTGCTTAAACTGATCGAGGGTTTTAAGCATAAGCTGAATTTTTTCGACCAAAGGCACCAGGGCCGCTTTCATGGCCTCTTCGTCCTGTTCTTTAAGTGCCTGCCAGTCCTCGGTCACTTCCTGCACATAGGGCGTGAAACGCTTTGATTCGGTACGAAAACCACTGTCGGCGGTAAAGATAGCTACGAACTTACCTTGTTGAGCCTGCTGCAAAGCATCCAGCTTATTGTCTGCATCTACCGCTTTGCGGTAAAGCGTCTGAATGGTGTCCTGAA
This sequence comes from Salinimonas marina, assembly GCF_015644725.1. Classification (NCBI taxonomy): domain Bacteria; kingdom Pseudomonadati; phylum Pseudomonadota; class Gammaproteobacteria; order Alteromonadales; family Alteromonadaceae; genus Salinimonas; species Salinimonas marina. The sequence continues at coordinate 3,207,878 of NZ_CP064795.1, read as the reverse complement.
GTTGTTGATGAACCGCTTGCATGGCGCCCCTTTCAAATATTGTCTAAAGTTAAGTCTGTACAGGCCGATAGCCTGATGAGGCGGGCAATTTTGCCTGCTTTTTAGCTTTGCTACAAGCAACAAAGGAAACGGGTATGGATATATCAGGAGCCAGCGGCTCTGCAACATCCGGTGCCTCGCTTGAGTTGGCCTCTCTTAAGCTGGCGAAAAATCAGCAAAAACAAGAGGGACAGGCGACGCTTCAGCTGCTTGAATCAGCCGCTGACGTACCAAAACCCACCTCTGCAAACCCGGCGGTAGGCGCCAACATTAATACCTACGCCTAGTTTTGTGGTGGTAACTGCAAGTCAATAGGCGTCTTGCCGGGCTGGCCGCCAATCTCACGGGTGAGTTTTGGTACCAGAAAGCCTGGCAGGCGCTTTATCACTTCCTGCATAATGCGTCGGGCGTTATTCTCGGTCACCTCAAAATGCGCTGCGCCCTGCACTTTATCTAATAAAAACAGATAATAAGGTAAGATTCCTGCATCAAACAAGGCTTCACTCAAAGCCACCTGGGCATCCGCGGTATCGTTAACCCCTTGCAACAATACTCCCTGATTTAACACGGTTACGCCTTTTGCCTTTAAGGGCTGCAGCCGGTGTTTTAGCGCTTCGCTTACCTCATTGGCATGATTGATATGCAGCACCAGCACCGGCTTTAACCGCGACCCGGTCAGCCACCGACCAAAGTGCTCATCGAGCCGTTCGGGCATGACCACCGGCAGGCGGGTATGGATCCGCAACCGGGTAAGATGGGGGATAGCTTCAAGTTGCCCGGTCAGCCAGCCTAAAAATTCATCTTTGGCCATCAGCGGGTCGCCCCCGGAATAGATGACTTCATTAATATCTGGGTGGGCTTTGATGTAATCAATATTTTGTTGCCACTGTGAGCGGCTCACAGCATTCTCAGCATAGGGGAAGTGACGTCTGAAGCAATACCGACAATTTACCGCACAACCGGTTTTGACCAGCAGTAACACCCGGCTTTGGTACTTGTGCAGTAAGCCCTTACCCGCGGTATTGTGTTCGGCCAGTGGATCGGCACTAAATCCGGGCACCTCATTAAATTCGGCGTCCAGCGGCATCACCTGACGTAACAGGGGATCGTGCCAGTTGCCGGGTTCCATTAGCGAGACAAAATGACGGGGGACCCGCAAGGGAAAAAGCTTGCGTGCGGCTCCATGGTGGCCCAGCTTCTGCGGGTCTAATTGCAGATGTTCCAGCAGCTTTTGCGGGTCGGTAAAGCAATAAGCCAACTCTTTTTGCCAGTTATGCTCTACAGTCACCCGATTTTTAGGTATTATTTGCACCACTTCGTTCTTTACACCTTTTGTTTTAGCAGAGGATTTATGGCTAATTACAGCACTAATGAATTCAAAGCTGGCCTGAAAATTATGCTGGATGGCGAGCCTTGCAACATCATGGAAAATGAGTATGTCAAACCCGGTAAGGGCCAGGCATTCAACCGCACCAAAATCCGGAAGCTGATTTCAGGCAAAGTGCTTGAAAAAACATTTCGCTCCGGGGAAACCGTTGAAGGCGCTGATGTACTGGATACCGAGCTGGCGTACCTGTACACCGACGGCGAATTCTACCATTTTATGAATAATGAAACATTCGAGCAAATTGCCGCGGACGAAAAAGCCGTGGGCGACAATGTGAAATGGCTGGTGGAAAATGATGTGTGCACCATCACTTTGTGGAATGGTACGCCCATCACAGTGACCCCGCCCAATTTTGTGGAGCTTGAGATCACAGAAACCGATCCGGGTCTGAAGGGCGATACCGCGGGCACTGGCGGCAAACCTGCGACCTTAAGTACCGGCGCGGTGGTACGGGTGCCTCTGTTTGTCCAAACCGGCGAAGTGATCAAAATTGACACTCGTTCCGGTGAGTACGCGTCCCGCGTTCAAAAATAACAGCGACTGACACTTCCGGACCACGCAAAGTGGCCCGGAAGCAAAATTTTTAAAGGCGGCCACCGCCTTACTACCAGGAATGTGTTGGATGACCTGGCAACCCACCACCAGCCATGCCCAGCGAGTTGCTCGGGCCGAGTTACTGCGCACCATTCGCGAATTTTTTTATCAGCGGGAGGTGCTTGAGGTAGATACCCCCTTGTTAAGCCGCGGTACCGTCACCGATGTGCATTTAGATGCCTTTGCGTGTGAGTTTCGCCATGATGCCAGTGGCAAGCGCCTGCCGTTGTACCTGCAAACATCTCCTGAATATGCCATGAAGCGCTTGCTGTGCGCCGGCAGCGGCCCGGTGTATCAGCTGTGCAAAGCATTTCGTCATGAAGGGGCCGGGCGCTGGCACAATCCTGAATTTACCATGCTCGAATGGTATCGTCCCGGTTTTGACCATCTGCAGCTGATGCAGGAAGTTGATGCGTTATTACAGGCCACTCTGGACACCGCCCCTGCCCAGATGATGTCCTATCAGCAGGTGATGAAGCACCATGCTGGCCTGGATCCACTCAGTGCGTCCCACGGGATGCTGGTCGCCGCATTACCCGCCCTGGGGATTAATATTGATGATGCCGACGCCCTGTCAAATGACGGCCTGTTGCAGCTTATTTTTTCGATGACCGTAGAGCCGGCGCTTGGTCAGCAACAACCCTGTTTTGTGTATGGTTTTCCGGCTTCCCAGGCGGCACTGGCACGGATTAACGATACAGATCCCCGCGTCGCAGATCGCTTTGAGGTGTACTTTAAAGGGGCTGAACTGGCCAATGGCTTTTATGAGCTGGCCGATGTCGAGGAACAGCGCCGCCGCTTTGAGCACGATAATGCGCTGCGTCAGCAGGCCGGCTACCCGCCGGCCATGCTGGATGAGAATCTGCTGGCGGCGCTAAAGGCCGGGTTACCTGATTGTGCCGGTGTGGCAATGGGCATTGATCGGTTACTGATGCTCAAAACCCAGGCCAGCCATATAGACCAGGTGATTAGTTTTCCGGTGGACCGGGCCTGATGGGCCAGGGCGCGTTGCATCCTATCCAAATCTATTTTTTGTGGCCTGGCTTCAGCTTGTCTTGAACATCATTTTGCTGACTGGCTGATAAGGCTGCGCGGGCAGGCTCTGAACCGGCACGTCTTCAACCTGCACGGCCTCAACCGGCGCGGCCCCGACCGGCCGGAACCGGTAGACTCAGTGTGTGAGCATATCTCACCCGGCCTTGGCCTGTTCTCACTCTTGTCCTGGTCTTGCCCTGATTTTTATCCTGACCCTTCCGGTGTGCTGCTCAAACTGACGCGCCTGAATCCGCCGGCTTGGCATTATCGGTACTGCATCTTCGTATGGGGCCCCTGATTTATTTGGGGTGCCTGTCTACCGGCGACGAGTCTACCGACGACGAACAGGATGAGTTTGCCGACCAGCAGCCGTTGACATCTGCTTCAATCCACGCAAAAATGTTATAACATAACAACAAGTCTTCTCTGCTTTAACATTATTACGGAAAAACACATGTTCAAACGTAAACTTATTACCACGTCTTTGGTGTTGGCGTTCGCCCCAGCGGCGCTGGCTAACACGATTACCGGCACGATTACCAATGAAGCGGGAAACCCGGTAGTCGGTGCCCAAATCAGCGTAGAAGGCTCGCGGAAATCAGTTTATACGGATAAAGCGGGGCGTTACACATTAACAAATGTGGCGCCCAGAGATGTGCATTTGCATGTGTCCTCTGATCAATATCTGCATGGTGACAAAGATCTGGGCGCCATCGAAGGCGACAAAGTGGTGAACTTCACGCTCACCTCTTCCTCGGTTGAAAATATCCTGGTCACCGCCACGGCAATGCAATCTTCTATCCTGGAATCGGTGACCCCGGTATCGGTGTTAGGCGCAGAGGAATTACGCAAGAATCAGGCTCCCACCTTTGGTGAAACCCTTAAATCCACTCCTGGTGTTCACAGCACCTATTATGGGCCGGTGTCTTCCAGCCCGGTGATCAGGGGTAACGATGGCCCCAGAGTCAAAATTGTTCAAAATGGCCTGGATATATCGGATGTATCGCGAATCGGCCCTGATCACAATGTGGCGGCCAATACCTCCAGCGCGACTCAGGTTGAAATTCTGCGGGGCCCGGCCACCTTGCAATACGGTAGCGGGGCTATCGGCGGCGTGGTTAATGTGGTTGACAAACGCATTCCCAAAACCGTGCCCCAGCAACTTGAAGGTGAGGCTGAAGCCCGTTACTCCACCGCCGACAATGGTCAATTTGCCAAGGTAGACATTACCGGTGGTAAAGGCGTGGTGGCGTATCATGTTGACGGATTTACCCGGGATACTCAGGATATTGATATACCCGGTTTTGCGTCGGTGGCACCAGATGACGATGAGCCGTATGGAACACTGGAAAACAGCGCCATGGACACCACGGGCGTTACCGGTGGTCTTAGTTATGTGCAGGATGAGGGCTATATCGGTTTTGCGGTAGAGCGTCTTGATAATACCTACGGCGTGCCTGGCCATAGTCATCATCACGACGAAGAGGAAGAACACGCTGCCCACGAAGAGGACACTCACGATCACGAAGATGACCACGATCATGAGAATGAGCACGAAGAACAGCTGGAAGAAGGCACCAAAATCGATGTGGAAATGACGCGTTACCAAATAGCCGGCGAGCTGTATTCTCCGGTAGCGTTTCTAAATAGCATCAAATTTGCCGCCGCGCATACCGACTATACCCATGCTGAGATTGAAGAAGGTGATATTGGCACCCGTTTTAACAACGACAGCACCAATTTGCGTGTTACCGCCAATCATATCAAAGCGAATGGCTGGCACGGTATTGTCGGTATTCAGGCCAGTACCAGTGACTATGAAGCCGTAGGTGCAGAAGCTTTTTCGCCGCCCACTGAAACCGACACTTATGCGCTTTATGTTGTGGAGCAGAAAAGTTTCGGAGCCGTGACAGCAGAGCTGGGCGGACGCGTAGAGCGGACAAAATATACTGTGGCTGATACCCAGATAGATTTACATACTGGCGAACACGAAGAACACGAAGAACACGAAGAACACGAAGAACACGAAGGTGAAGCCGAAGAATTGCCACTGCAGTTTGCTTTTGATGATTACCAGTTTACCTCGACCTCTTTATCCGCTGGTGCTAACTGGGAGTATCAGCAAGGCCAGTCGGTGGCTTTAACCGTGTCTCGCAATGAACGGGCACCCAGTCAGCAGGAGTTATTTTCAGGCGGTGCGCACTTAGCTTCGCAAACTTACGAGTTAGGTCTGGTGTTTGCCCTGGATGAGGACAACGAAGTGGCGTCCGGGCTGCGCGAGGTTACCGAAGAGGTCAGCACCAATATCGATTTGACGTTTCGTAAGTACACCGGTAACTGGGGCTATACAGCTTCCTTCTTCTATAACCAGGCAGATGACTATATTTACCAGACAGATACCGGCTTAACCTCTCTCGACGAGCATGAAGAGCACGACGAGCATGCTGAAGATGAAGCCCATGACGAGCACGAAGAGGAAGGCTTGCCGGTGTTTGCGTTTAACCAGTCTGATGCAGACCTCTACGGGATGGAAGCTGAGGTTTATTATGACCTGGATACCCAGTGGCGAGTAGACGTGTTCGCCGACATGATTCGCGCCAAACTGGATAATCAGGATTTACCGCGGATCCCGCCACTACGTGTAGGGACCAAAATCAGTTATACCGGCACCCGCTTAAGTGGCGAAATTGGGGCAACCTACAATGATGCACAGGATAATACCGCCCCGTACGAGTCCGTCACCGACAGTTACACGCTGCTAAATGCCAATATTCAGTACGAGATGATGGCAAAAGGCGTGAGCTGGGTATTGTTCGCCAATGCCGATAACCTGACTGATGAAGAAGCAAGAGTGCATACCTCATTTTTAAAAGACAAGGCACCCTTGCCAGGTCGTAATGTCACCGTTGGCGTGCGAGCACTGTTCTAGCCGCGAAGACGTCTGCTTGTAAGGATGAGGCCTCGGTCCATCCCTGCTATAATGGCAGGCATTGAGAAATCGTGTGACAGGATGATGTTTTGACCCTACAGCAGTTAGGTCGCTGGTTTGACTCATTTGACGATGAGCATCTGATTCTGGGCTATGGCTCGTTGATCAACGCCGATAGCCGGCGGCGATTTTCAGATATGCACCATGATGGGCTGCTGGTTCAGGTGGCGGGTTTTGCCCGCGGCTGGATCACCCGCAGTTTGCAGGAACAACAAACTTATGTGGGTGCCTGGCCTGAAACCGGGGCCAGCCTCAATGCGCTGATGTTACCTACAGCGCTAAGTCCGTCGCTGGCGCGGCGTGAAAAAGACTATACCTTTGTGCAGGTTTCCCCGCAGGCACTGCGTACTGATCTGGATGAGCAGGCCCACCTTTGGCTTCACGACCGGCTGGCCGCTAAAAAAATCTGGATCTGTCAGTCGCTGCATCAACAACAGCCCAATGCCGACTTTCCGGTGTCCCAGTCTTATGTCGATACGTGTCTGGCGGGATGTCTGGAGCGTGGCGGCGAAGCCAGTGCGCGTGAGTTTATTCAAAGTACCACCTATTGGCCGTCATCGTTATACGATGATCGCACGCAGCCGGTCTATCCGCGACCCGGGCGGGTTACCCAGCGCCAGCACCAGCAGATTGACAACTTACTGAAGCAGGTTGCGCAGTAATGAGGTATGCGTTTGCTACCGGGCGGGTAGGGCTACGCCAACCTGTCGAAGACGATGCTCCCTGGCTCTATACTCTCAACAACGATCCCCTGTGGGAGCGGTTTATTGGCAATCGCGGCGTGCATACATTACGTGGCGCTAAACGCTACGTGATGATGACACAGAACCATTTTCGGCAATGGGGTTATGGATTGTGGGTGATGGAGCGGCGGATGGACGGTCAGCCTATGGGCTTATGCGGGTTGGTGAACCGTGGTATTTTTAGTGCGCCTGATTTAGGTTTTGCGTTACTTGAAAAGTATCGGCGCAAAGGCTTTGTCTGCGAAGCCAGCGAGGCGGTGCTGGAGCAGGCCCGGGTCCGTTACCGCTTCAGCGCCATTAGTGCCCTGGCTCATCCGCAAAACACCGCCTCGTGTAATGTGCTAAACCGCCTGGGCTTTGTTGGCTACGGACAAATTTGTATTCCCAAACTAGCGCGCCAGCGCTTGTTCTGGCGCACGTTGAAATAGAGACTTATTGTTCGGCCGGTAACACGGTGGCTTTTTCCAGTACGATAGGCTCGATGGGGCTATTGGGTTCACGCAAGCGCAACTGATATTCGGTTTCCACCTCCATCATTTTATCCACCACTTCCTGGCCTTCTACAATCATGCCAAACACCGCATAGCCCCATTCTTTGCCCGGATCCAAAGAGGGGTTGTCATTCACATTAAAAAAGAACTGGCGCGTAGCAGTATGGGGCCCGTTCTGGCGCGCCATGGCGATGGTATACAGCTCATTTTTCATGCCGTTGCCAGACTCGTTGAAAATTTCAGGGTAACTGGGCTTTTCGTCAAAGTCGGTATTATAGCCGCCACCTTGTACCACAAATCCAGGCACGGCCCGGTGAAACAGGGTGCCGTTGTAGCCATTTTTGGAAACATAGCGTAAAAAATTATTGCTAGTGATGGGCGCGCGACGCCGATCCAGCTCTACTACAATGTCGCCCATGGTGGTTTGCATTTTCACCCGGGGATAAAAATTATCAGGCTGCACATTAGAGCCATCTTCTTTGTCTTTGGCGATGACCGAGGTGGTAACCACCATTAAAATCAACATCAGGTAACGAAACATAAAAAGTCCTTAAACTAGCGTTTGGCTGCACTCAAAATAACGAATTTACGATTACTTGCAAGTACCTTCACCCCGCCAAACACTTTTTTGAGTTTTACGTGATAGTCCAGGTGCCGGTTTGCCACGACAATCAGATGTCCGCCCCGACGCAGTGCCTTTCGGCTGTCATTAAACATCTGCCAGGCAATATGATCAGTCACCGCATTTTGTTGATGAAAAGGCGGATTACACAATACTTTGTCGTAGCTTTGATCACCATTTTGCTGCAACAGGGTTTCCAGACAATTACTGGCCACATAGTCACAACGGGCCAGCGCGTCGGGAAAGTTAGCAGTAACATTGTCGCGGGCGCTGGCCAGTGCCATAAATGATTCATCCACAAACGTAACCGCGGCCTGGGGTGCAATCGCTAATGCGTTCAACCCTAAAATGCCGTTACCACACCCCAGATCTATCACTTTTTCCTGATTGGTCACATGCATATGATCCAGCATCAAGCGGGCACCAATATCCAGCGACGCCCGGGAGAACACATTAGCATGGTTGTACAGAGTCAGCGTTTGCCCGGTGCTGGCGGGGTGTTCCCAACACGTGGGGTAGGGCGAGGTCTGCGGCTGGGTGAGTGTGCTTTGCTGCGGCTGGCAAAAAATCAGCCGGGATTTTTTTTGTGCCAGCGAGGTGGACGTCGGACCAAGATATTTTTCAAACAGCGCCAGCACGGTTTTTGTGACACTTTTTACCTTGGCCGCTGCCAGCACCCGAGTATGCTCGTCAATTTTGTCACGCAGCACTAAAAGCTGTTGTTCTAACAGTGCCAATGTGCGCGGAATTTTTATGATCACCAGCTGTGGCTTCGCGGGCAGCGAAGACAACTGACCATGGGTACTGACCGGGGCCGTAACCACGCCATTGTCGTCACACTGTAGCTCACATTGCGGCTCACCCTGAAACGCCGACGTGTTGTGGTTCAGGTTAGCGTATAGCGAGCGGTGCGCAATCCACGAGTCGCTGTACCAGTGCGGCCGGGCGGCGGCATACCAGGTGCCCAGGGCCCCGAAATCATCATTTAATATGATACCATTACCCTGGGGGAACGTAAGCTCCTGGCTGGCCAGATGTTCGATAATCAACTCATCGGCACTGTCCCAGGCCTGCAACGATTTGTGTTGATGTTTGGCTGGATAACGAACCAGCTCAAGCTCTCGGTCCAGCAAAGAAAAACAGGTGTTCATAAGCGATCTTAATGGTTGAAACAGGAGGGCATATGCAGTTTGACTTGTTTGACAACTCATCAGCAACAACACCGGCTATCGAGCTGGCATTACCTGATGCCCAGGTCAGTTATCAGGCAAACTGGCTGGATAGCCGCAAGGCCACTGCGTTTGCTGCCCGTTTAAAAACAGAATTACAATGGCAGCAGGATACCATTAAACTGTTCGGCAAGCTGGTAAAAATTCCACGCCTGCAGGCCTGGTATGGTGATGCCGATGCCCGTTATCAATACTCTGGACTGGCCATGACCCCGCAGCCCTGGCATCCATTGTTAAGCCAGCTAAAGACACAACTGGAAGCGCACTGCGGCTGCCGGTTTAACAGTGTGCTGGCTAACTGGTATCGTGATGGCAAAGACAGCATGGGTATGCACAGCGATGATGAGCCTGAACTGGGGCCGACGCCCACGATTGCATCACTGACACTGGGCCAAGCCCGGCCTTTGCCTTTGTGCATAAAACCACCAAAGCCCGTACGGTGTATACGCTGGAACATGGCAGCCTGTTGCTGATGCAGGGCCAGACCCAGCGGTTTTATCAGCATGGCATTAACAAAACGGCCCGGCCCATCGATGACAGGATCAACCTCACCTTTCGCTATGTTTATCCGGCAAATGAAGGCAATATTAGGTAGTAAATTATGACGCATGTACAAGAATTTATTGAACAAACTCTGACTCGTGAACTGAACCCGGTGTTTTTAGAGGTGGCCGATGAGAGCCATATGCACAATGTGGCCCCGGTGCCCAGAGTCACTTCAAGGTTACCGTGGTCAGCGAGCAGTTTGAGGGCGAACGTCTGATTGCCCGCCACCGCCGGGTTAATACCTTGCTGGCAGAGGCCCTGGCCGGCCCGGTACATGCCCTGGCGTTGCATACCTACACGCCCGAGCAATGGTTGCAGCGCGGCCACGAGATTAATCCATCGCCGCAATGCCGCGGCGGTAGCAAGGCGGATTCGCCGCAGTAAAGTCTTACAACAGTGCCAGCTGTGACAGTACGCTAAAGGCCACGGCGGTGACAGGCAAAGACACCAGTGTCGACACGGCAATAATACTGGCCGCCAATGTGGGGTCGCCGCCCAGATTACGGGCCATGATATAGCTGGCGGCCGCAGTAGGCGCAATACTCAATAATAAGATCACCCCCAGCTCCATACCTCTGAAATCCAGCAGATAGGCGGTGGAAACCAGCAGCGCCGGGTATAGCAAGCATTTGCTGATTACCGCGATTATGATATTGGTACGATGTACCCCAAAGGCACGAAATTGCAACGAGGCGCCGGTACATATCAGCGCCAGGGGCAGGGTGAGCTGGGCAAAGTATTCGCCGGTGGCCTGAACCAGCGTAGGTAAGGGCAGTTGCAGATACGAGATGGGCAAGGCCAGCAAAATGGCGATAATCAGTGGATTGGTGGTAATGCCCAGCAAGTGTTGTAACACCGAGCGTTGGGCATCCAGATAAAAATTTAACACGAACACCGATAACACATTGAATAAGATGGTGACCCCGCCCAGATAAACCGAGGCGGTCGCCAGGCCCTCAGCGCCATAGGTGTTGGCACAATAAGCCAGCCCGATAATGCCCATGTTGGCTCGAAACCCGCCCTGAATTACCACCCACGAGCATTTGCCGGGGTTACCGTGACCTGACAAAATGCCATCAGTAGTACAAAGTACCCTAAGGTACCCAGTAGCCCGATCACAATGAGCTTGCCATTGGCGGCACTGGCAAAATCAGCCTGCGCGATGGACAGGAACAACAAGGCCGGTAATGCCAGATTAAAGACCAGCTTGGAGCCGGCTTCGATAAATTTTTCGTTGAGCATGCCGCGCCGGAATAAAAAATACCCCATAAACAGCAGCACCAGCACCGGACCCAGGGTGTTAGTGATAAATCCGTACATAAAAAAATGACCGTTGCAGGCGAGGGAAAACAACCCCAAGTGTATCAAAAAAATGGCCTGGGTCGCCCCGGGCCAGCACAAAATAGGGTTGGTTAGCCGCGCGGCCGCGCCAACCAGTGTCAAACCGTGGAGTAATCTGATGCCTGATTTTGCCAGTATCCATAGCAAGGCAAAGCAACCATAAGTCATTATGCAGCATAAACTTAGCGATCGATTTTTAGTGACGCTGGCCGCCGGCAGTCTGGCGGTATTCGCGGTGCTGGCGTGGTGGATAACACAAACACCCATCCCCGCTATTGATGAAGCGATTATTAAAGGCCTGCGGCACATGGACGATTTGTCCGATCCCCTCGGGCCTGGCTGGCTGGAAGAAGGCATGCGCGACACTACTGCGCTGGGCAGTAACTGGGCATTATTGTATGTCAGCGGCATCAGTGTGCTGTGGCTGAAGATGACGAATCGTACCAAACTGGCCTGGCAGCTGGCCATCGGGATCCTGGCGGCGCTGGCGGTTACCTTTGCATTAAAGCATGGCTTTAGCCGACCCCGTCCTGACCTGGTGGGCCAGCATACCCGGGTGTTTACCAGTAGCTTTCCCTCGGCTCATGCGATGATGTCGTTTGTAACCTACTTTACGCTGGCCGTCATCGTGGTCAGATTAAGCCAGCGGCGCAATATTGTATTATTGACATTTTGTCTGGCCGCGCTCACCACTTTTCTGGTCGGTTTCAGTCGGGTCTATCTGGGGGTACACTGGCCAGCGATATTATCGCCGGCTGGGCAGCAGGAGGCATGTGGGTAGCAGCCTGGACCCGCCTGACCCGGAATCATTCTGAGTATTCAGAGTTCAGGTGACAGGTAAAAGGAAAGGACTTACATGCGCGACATAGATGGCGTCGCGCATGTAACATTTTTCTCAGCTCAGCTGCGAATAGTACGCAAAAACCAGCCTACAAACACCGAAATCAGGAATCCAAAAAAAGTAACCAGAGCGGTCACCACCAATAACGAACTGGTGATATCCGCGGACTCGCCGGTTTCTTCGCTTATCAGTAACCCCGATGACTGAAAAATAAATAATGCGGCTACCGACAGCAATAATATGGTACCCGTAGAGGTCAGTGTTGCACGCCAGAATGCTCGGGGTGCACTCCAGTGGATCACGCCAGCAACCAACACCGACAGCCCGGTAAGTAAATAAGCGACCAAAATTTATATCCTCTTCACAACACATCAAAGCTGGCCGGTTACGACCAGCATTTACCCTATTAGTGTGCCTTTGCCAGCCGCAGGTTGCAACGCTATCGATAGGTCAACTCGCGTTGCAGTAGCTACACTCAAAGCATAAAGCCCTTTGGTTTTAACAATCTATTAAAGGACTTTGCCGGATTATGGTGATAGAATCGCCGCCGTTTTTTTAACCAACACACTTATTGGAAACACATGTTTGACCTAATCACCAATAAAGACAGCAATGTGAAAAATGATGTGCTGTCAGGGATTACCGTGGCTCTGGCTTTGGTTCCTGAAGCGGTCGCCTTTGCTTTTGTTGCGGGCGTAGAGCCAATGATAGGCCTTTACGCGGCATTTATGATGGGCCTGATTACCTCTGCCATTGGAGGCCGACCCGGAATGATTTCCGGTGCTACCGGCGCCATGGCGGTAGTGATGGTGGCACTGGTGGCCGAACACGGGGTGGCGTACCTGTTTGCTGCGGTGGTACTGGCCGGTATTCTGCAAATACTGTGCGGGGTCTTCAAGCTAGGCAAATTTATCCGGCTGGTCCCCTATCCGGTTATGCTGGGCTTTGTGAACGGCCTGGCCATTGTCATTTTTCTGGCCCAGCTGGGCCAGTTCAAGGTGTTAAATGACGCCGGTGAATGGCAGTGGATGCAAGGCAGCGCGATGTACATAATGCTGGGACTGGTGGCGCTGACCATGGCCATCATTTACTTATTACCCAGGCTCACCAAAGCCGTGCCGGCCTCGCTGGTGGCCATTATTGTGGTTACGGTGTTGGTACATGCCCTTAATCTGGAAGCCCGTACTGTCATCGATTTTGTCCGGGATCTGTTGCCGGCCGATCAGAAAGCCACGGCTACGTTAGCCGGAGAGCTGCCCAGTTTCGCCATTCCGATGGTGCCTTTTACCATGGACACGCTGATGATTATCCTGCCTACCTCTATCATTTTGTGTCTGGTAGGACTGATTGAATCGCTGCTTACCCTGTCATTAATTGATGAAATGACCGATACCCGCGGCCATGGCAACAAAGAATGTGTGGGTCAGGGCGTGGCCAATACCGTTAACGGTTTCTTCGGCGGTATGGGCGGCTGTGCCATGATTGGTCAGAGTATGATTAATATCAATTCAGGCGGTCGTGGACGTTTATCCGGTATTTCGGCGGCGCTGGTGCTACTGGGCTTCATTTTGTTTGCTGCGCCGCTGATTGAAATGATTCCGCTGGCAGCGCTGGTGGGGGTGATGTTTGTGGTGGTTATCGCCACCTTTGAATGGGCTTCATTCAGAATCATTCGTGGTGTTAACCGTGAAGATGCCTTTGTGCTGTTTCTGGTAACCGGCGTCACCGTAATTGCTGACCTGGCGATTGCCGTAGTGGTGGGGGTGATTGTGTCAGCGCTGGTGTTTGCCTGGAAACACGCTCGTCATATTGAGGTACACAGCCATATCGATAACGATGGCTGGAAAGTGTACGAACTCAAAGGGCCGCTGTTTTTCGGCTCGATAACCCATTTTAAAGACCAGTTTGATGTGGCCAATGATCCGCAGGATGTGGTGATTGACTTTGATAACAGCCGGATCTGGGATTCTTCGGGTATCGATGCGCTGGATAACCTGGCCGATAAATACGAACAGCAGGGCAAAAAGCTGCATATTCGACATATCAGCAGTGACTGTCGGGCATTACTGAAAAAAGCCAACAAGTTTGTGGAAATCAATGTGGTGGAGGATCCGCGTTATAAGGTTGCCTCCGACCAGTTAGGCTAAACCGGACAGCGGCGCGCAGCTGATCTGCGCGGTCATTGTGTCACTGGTATATCAAGACCCGCCCGGGCTAATCGTGGCGGGTCTTTTTTTATCCTGCTGCCACGTCTTCGACCGCTTTGTGGGCGGCCCGGCCAATGCTACAGTAAGGTATTGGAATCCTCGATATAATATGAGTAACAGCAATGTCAGCGGCATTCAGCGATTTTATAAAAATCATCGGCAAGGGCAAAAAAGGCAGCCGTAGTTTAACCCGTAAAGAAGCCTGTACTGCCATGAAAATGGTGCTTAACCAACAGGTCACGGGAGAGCAGCGCGGTGCGTTTTTAATGCTGCTGCGTACCCGGGAAGAAACCCCGGATGAGATTTGTGGTTTTCTGGATGCCTGTCGGGCGGTAGAAAATCAGGCGATTGCCGCGCTTCCCGCCACCATAGACATAGGCTGCTATGCAGGCAAACGCCGTCAGCTTCCCTGGTACCTGTTGGCCGTAGCCTGTCTGGCACAAGCTGGGATCCCGGTGTTTTTGCACGGCGCTCACGAACCCGGCTCTGGCCGGTTGTACGCCAGTCAGGTGTTACCCGAACTGGGGCTGACCGCGGTGGGCAATGTTGCCCAGGCGGCCAGCCAGCTTGAACAACGTGGCGCGACTTATCTGGATTTAAGTCTGGTATTACCGGCGCTGAACGACATTATCAAGCTGCGTGAAGTATTTGGCTTGCGTTCGTGCGCCAACACCCTGGGTCGATTGCTGAACCCCAGCGCGGCACCCTATAGCGTACAAGGAGTGTTTCATACCCATCTGGATGATAAACATGGCCGGGTTAATGAGCAGTTTGACGACTATGATTCCCTGTGTTTTCGCGGGGATGGTGGCGATCCGGAGGTCAACAGCGAGCGCGAAACCACCTTATTTATCACCCGTGCCGGAGCTACGGCTGAAGTGACCTTACCGGCCACCAAATACGGCTGGGCAATGAAAGATAAAGCGTTGGCGGTCGCCGACATGCTGGGCTACTGGCGTGGCGAACTTGCCCATAAGTACGCCGATAACTCGGTCGTGCCTACGCTTACCAGTTACCTGATGCTCATCCGGCAACTGGATTACACCACAGCTGCCGCGCAGGCCCGCCAGTTATGGCAACAACGCGACAAAGCCCGGCTGCCGTTTGCCTGAAATGCTGATCTGAACCTGCGGCCCGGGCCTATCAACCCCTACAACAACCCACGGTTCAGGAGACGCAAATGCAATCAATCAAACTGGCTGACGGCCGGCATATTCCACAAGTTGGTTTTGGCACCGCTGCTATCGGAGCAATGCATCAGGATGATGGCTATGTGAAAGATACGGTACTCAAAGCCATCGAGGCAGGCTATCGGCATTTGGATACGGCATCCTTTTATGGCAATGAGCGCAGCGTCGGTCAGGCCGTGCAGGAGTCTGGTATTGCCCGTAAGGAATTTTTTATCACCACCAAAGTGTGGGATACCCAGCAGGGGTACCAGTCAACATTAACGGCGTTGGAACAAAGCCTGGAGCGACTGGGCACTGACTATGCCGACCTGTATCTGGTGCACTGGCCCTATCCGGACAAAACCCGGCCCACCTGGCAGGCGATGGAAAAACTGCACAGTGAAGGTCTGGCTAAATCGCTGGGACTATCAAACTTTCGCAAAACTGATATTCAGCAGTTGCTGGAGTTTGCCGAAATTAAGCCGGTGTACAATCAGTTGGAGCTGCATCCGTATCATACCCAGCCGCACCTGACCGAGTATTGCCAAAGCAAAGGCATGGTGGTCTCGTGCTGGTCGCCACTCGGGTCTGGCTCATGGAGTGGGGTGGCTAAAGAAGACAAGCCGATTGTGGCTGACACCATTGTGACCCTGGCCGAAAAATATCAGGTGTCTGCTGGTCAGATAATTTTGAAATGGGATTGTCAGCGACAGCGTATTGTGATTCCTAAGTCTGAAAGTGACGACAACATTAAGGCGAATTTGCAGCTGGACAGCTTTACCCTGACCGATACCGAACTTGATCAGATTGATGCACTCAATAAAAACCACCGTTATGGCGGCGACCCGGACAATGCCTGGCAGGACAACCTCAACAATCCGGTGCCCTCGCGTTAATTCGCATCAAAGCATTAAAGATTACAAGACGCGGGTTACGCGTCTTTTTTATGGATGCAAAAAACTATAATTCCCTGTTTTTGTCTGCAGGCCTTATATGGCGAGCGCTGTAAGCAAATAAGCAGAAAGAAAGGAAGCAATAGGTTAGAAAAAGATCAAAAAGGGTAGACGCGCCCTTGAGATCAGTGTATTGTCACCGCAGCTAAAGAAAGTGCTCAAATTTACATCCTTCATTTCGTTGTTTTATTCGTAACTCCACGTCCTGCGGTTTATTTAAATTCAAGTCTATATTTAAGCTACTCTTTGCCTTGAAGGCGTTATTATTTAAAATTAAAGGATATTATTATGTCTAATGTAACTACTGGAACCGTTAAGTGGTTCAACGAAGATAAAGGTTTTGGTTTCATCGAGCAGCAAGGCGGTCCAGATGTGTTCGCACACTTCCGTTCAATTGTTGGTGATGGCTTCAAAACTCTTAAAGAAGGCCAGCAAGTAGAATTTACTATCAGCCAAGGCCAGAAAGGTCCACAAGCTGAAAATATTCAGGCTATCTAATTATCCTGTCGGGGCAACCCGGTTAAAGATAATTCGATACCAAAAAAGGTAGCTTCCGAGCTACCTTTTTTTATGCCTGTAATTCAGCCTGAACCAACATTTTAACCCACCTTTCTTCTTTCTTTATCACCACTAAGGTGTGAGACACCCGGCAAGGCTATCCACCGACATTAACTGCAATGATGCAAAGTCTGGAGGCTCTGGTGACGACTATGTCAATTAGTAATAAGTGCTCTGGTCTTATCCGCAAAAAATACGTCCGACCGGGCAAGCCATGGAAAAGCTGCATCGCGAAGGGCTGGCCAAATCCCTGGGGGCAAATGTCCCCAAAGCCGATATTCAGTAGCTACTGGCGTTTGCTGCAATTGAATTGATGTACAATCAGCTGGAAGTGCATCCGTACCATCCCCTTACTCTGACTGAATACTGTCAGAGTAAGGGGATGGTGGTGTCGTGCTGGTCAATAATGGAAACTGGCTCATGGAGTGGATTGGCGAAAGAAGGCCAGCCCATTATTGATGATCGCATTGTAGTCTGGCCGATAAACATCAGGTGTCGGCGGGTCAGATAATTTTTGAAATGGGATTGTCAGCGTCAGAGTATTGGTATGCCCCAATCAGAAAGCGACAACAACATTACGGCAAATCTTCAACTGGATAGCTTTACCCTGACCGACGCCGAGCTTGCTCAGATTAATGCACTTAATAAGAACCACCGTCACGGCGGCGTTCCGGATAATGCGGGGCAGGCTAATTTAAATAACCCGGCGGCCTCACGCTAAGGCACAACATCTGCCTCAGAGCTTTGAGCTTAAACAGACGCGATCCAGGCGTCTTTTTGTAGATACAAAAATCGATGACTAGTCAGGTTAGCCTGCATGGCCTGTTTGGCGGGGGGATGCGCAAATGAACCGCAAAAAAGACCATAATAGATTAGAAAAAGATCAAAAAAGGGTAGACGCGCCCATAAGGTCAATGTATAGTCACCGCAGCTAAAGAAAGTGCTCAAATTTACATCCTTCATTTCGTTGTTTTATTCGTAACTCCACGTCCTGCGGTTTATTTAAATTCAAGTCTATATTTAAGCTACTCTTTGCCTTGAAGGCGTTATTATTTAAAATTAAAGGATATTATTATGTCTAATGTAACTACTGGAACCGTTAAGTGGTTCAACGAAGATAAAGGTTTTGGTTTCATCGAGCAGCAAGGCGGTCCAGATGTGTTCGCACACTTCCGTTCAATTGTTGGTGATGGCTTCAAAACTCTTAAAGAAGGCCAGCAAGTAGAATTTACTATCAGCCAAGGCCAGAAAGGTCCACAAGCTGAAAATATTCAGGCTATCTAATTATCCTGTCGGGGCAACCCGGTTAAAGATAATTCGATACCAAAAAAGGTAGCTTCCGAGCTACCTTTTTTTATGCCTGTAATTTACCAGAATCAGCTTTTCAGCCAGCCTTTGGCTACTGCCAGCGAGGTTTGTTCGTTGACATAATCCCACAGTTTGGGGGCGCAGGTTTGCAGCTCGGTGTTGCGATCTAAAATCTGTTGCTGGCTTACCTTGTGCCGGGCCCAGCTTCCGCCTTGATTCTGCATATTCTGAAACACCGGTAATACCCGATCCATGGCTTTGGCAAAGCGGGCATCATTGGTTTCAGCGGCTTCAAACTCAAGCCATAATTTCAGATAGTGCTGGCCCTGTTCTGCAGGTAACAAGCCAAAGATGCGCTTGGCCGCTGCCAGTTCTTTGAGTTCCTGTTCCGCATGATCGGCCGCTCCTGCAAAAGCAAACATGTCACCTGCATCAATCTCTACCAAATCATGAATAAGAATCATGGTAATCACCCGGCTGATGTCCACTGACTGTTCAGCATAGTCAGCCAGCATCAATGCACTTAGTGCCACATGCCAGCTATGTTCAGCGCTATTTTCCTGCCGTTCTTCATCGTGGGGTAATCGCAGCTGACGTTTAATGGCCTTCAGCTGATCAACTTCGTGAATAAAAGCGGCCTGGGGGATTTGGGTCATAAAATTTCCGAATTCAGATTAAACATAAAAAAACGCGCCAAAGGGGGCGCGTTTTAAACAATAAAAACCAGCGAATGGTTTAGTCTTTTTTACTTAACCACACGATAAGGTCCACAATCTCGTCTTTAGACATATCAGAGGTAAACTGTGCCTGGTAACGACCGTTAACAATAAAGTTTGGTACACCGCGAACATACTGGCGGTATTGTTCCAGGGTCTTATTGTTTTTCTTCAGCATGTTATTCACACCAAAGCTACTGGCCATTTTATCAAACTCAGCTTTATCTACGCCGTTTACCACAAAGATATTTCGCAGATCTTTCATACCGGTAACACTGGCACGCTGCTTATGGATGTAGTCAAAAATAGCGCTGTTCAGCTCGTCTTCCTGTTTGATGGCCCGGGCAATCATCATGGCACGGGTAGCATCATCCTGAATATCGGTTGAGGTGAAGCCCATAAAATTCACATGGATTTTGTTGAACTTGGTTTCCTTGCTGACCTTTTCTTTGATGTCTTTTACCAGGGGTTCGAATTGATAGCAGTGCGGACACCAATACGAAAAGAACTCCAGAATTTCGGGCTTTTCAGTCGCCGGTTCGTCTAGCACCGTGTAGTGCGTGCCTTCTTTCCATTTTTCATCTGCAGCACAAGCTTGCAATGGCACTAATAAAGCCATAACCAATAACAGGGCAAATTTTTTCATGCATTACTTTCCTCTAAGCGTAATTGAGCAAAAGGTTACCACAGCCAAAACCGTTCGCCTAGCCACCTGTGCAACCTGAGCAAAATGCGGCTGGAAACCTGCTGCGGCAGGCCTGTCTACGGTGACAGGCGCGCCGCTAGCTCCAGGAGGCCCCAGCCTTGACCGATGTCATTTTACCCACCTGTGATACGGCGTCTAAACACAGCGCCGGATCGTGAATCGGAAATGACAAAATAACTTCATCTATATCCGTGGCATTCACAAACCCCGCCAGTTGCTGTTCTACCGCGTCAACCGTGCCGACCACTGCGTAGCGCAACGTATGATTGATGGCGGCCAGTTCGTGTTCATGTAATGAGGCTTCTACGTGCTCAACCGGGGCGGGCATTGGCCGATTATGACCCCGGCGCAGATTAGCAAATTGCTGTTGTACCGAGCTAAACAAATATTGCGCCTGCTGCGCTGTGTCGCCAACCACCGCCATTACTCCGGCACTGACATAGGGCTGGCTCAATTGTGCGGATGGTTTGAAGTTCATCTTATAAATTCGGATAGCATCGTGCAGCGCTTCAGGCGCAAAATGTGAGGCAAAGGAATATGGTAATCCCAGTTTGCCGGCCAGTTGCGCCGAATAAAGACTGGAACCTAATAGCCACAGCGGTACCTTTGAACCTTCGCCCGGCACCGCAATGATGTCCATCGTATCAGCCGCGGGCTGCAAATAGGCTTGCAGTTGGGCCACATCGGTGGGGTAATTATCGACCGAAGATTCCAGATTACGGCGTAATGCCCGGGATGTCGCCATATCGGTGCCCGGGGCGCGCCCCAGACCTAAGTCTACCCGGTCGGGAAACATCGCGGCCAGCGTGCCAAACTGCTCGGCAATCACTAAAGGCGAATGGTTGGGCAGCATCACCCCGCCGGAGCCTATCCGGATGCGGTTCGTGGCGTGGCCGACCCCGGCCAGCATCACCGCCGTAGCAGCACTGGCAACACCGCGCATACCATGATGTTCGGCCAGCCAGAATCGTTCGAACCCTGCCTGTTCAGCGGTCTGAGCCATCTGTTTGCATTGCTCAATGGCCTGCGCCACGGATTGGTCTTCACCAATATGAGCAAGATCTAAAATAGAAAAAGGAACACGCTGAGACATGCACGACTCCGGTTAAAAAGTGACTATGCTCAACTAGGTTGGGATAAACAATGGTAAAACAAGCGTGGTGATCAGGATTGCGGTTAGCCGCGGGGGAAATACGCTAAGCTACACCGATTGGTGATAAATAAGCTAACGAAGGCTAAAATTAGCCACAAGCTTGCAAATCAGCCGGCAACATTCTGGCGGCAAGCTGCGCTCCGGCCGGGGTCTGAGTACTGGCAATGTCGTAACGGGTTAAACCCACATACTGCCAGCGGCCGTGTTGTTTACGAAAGGTGTGTACCGCAAGATGCACGCCCTGTTCCAGCTCAATCAATACATCCCCATCGGTATCGACATAGCAATACACCGGGGTGTCATCATGCAGCGTCACCTTCATATAGCCTTCGGCAGACACCGTACTTATTTCCTGAACCTGATAGGAAAAAGTTTCGCAAAACATAGATATAACGGTGGTCACATCATTGTTAAGCAGAACTGAACCAGCACCAGATTGTTCTATTTGTGCTAATAAACGTTTCATAAATGAATCTCCGGATAAAACGAGAGCAAACGCGATATTCGGTAAGACAACAAGTCAGCAACAAGGTAGCGGAATGGCCACAAACCTGTACAAAAAAAGGCCGAAAAACGTTCAAAATTATGCTTTAAGCTTATCATGAAAGCAGGTTTCACCCTATCTGATAAAGTGATTGTGACATTATCTTAATAGTTTGAGAAAACTTTCATTTTTAGTAACTTAACCAAAGAAATATGACGGTTTTATGACAATTATTTTTATAGATTGATGTAATCTATAAAAGCGGTTTTTCAAACAGCTTTTCGCCTAATAGGTCCAGCCGGGCTTTTAGGCCATAACCATCAAGCGGGACAACGGACCTTCGCTGTAGCAAAAGATACCTGATTGCGGCCGCTGGATTTGGCCTGGTATAAAGCATCGTCAGCGCGTTTTATCAGTTTAGGAATGGTTTCACTGGCTTTTTGGGTGGTGCTGGCACAGCCAATACTGACCGTAACCACGCCCAGTGATTCATTTCCAGAAAATGCGATGTTGAGACTGCGGACGGCTTCCAGAATATGCTGGGCCACCACAAAGCAGGTTTGTTCGGTTTTAGACGGCAATATCACCGCAAATTCTTCGCCGCCATAGCGCGCAGTAAGTCCACCCTGCGTGCGGGTCGTCGCATTGATGGCCTGGGCAATTTTTTGTAATGCTTCGTCGCCGCTAACATGACCGTAGGTATCATTGTAGCGCTTGAAAAAATCTACATCGATAATCATCAGGCTCAGTGGCAGCCGGTTAAACTGCGCATTGGACCAGTCCCGCGCCAGGCTCATGTCAAACAGACGGCGATTCGCTATACCGGTTAAACCATCGATATTCACTTGTTTTTCTAATGCTTTGTTGGCTTCTAACAGTTCTTTTTGCAGCAGTTGTAACGAGCGGCGGTTGTTCACGCTGATCAGCGTTTCGCTTACCATTTCACCGATGAGTTTAAGATAACGTACTTCATAGTGACGCCAGTGATGAACATTAGACAGCATATCGCACCCGATAAACCCGAATAAATCATCATTAAGGTACACCGCCACACACAGCACCGCGCGGATCCCCTCCCGTTCAAACTCGGCTTTTTCAAGGCTCGCCTCTGCAGGCAGGGTTTGTACATCATCTATTTTGAAAACCATGTCGGCTTTGATGGCGGCCTCAAAGTAAGGTAGTTGCTCTAATGGTATTTGCTGCAACTCATCCTTGTATGGCACCACGCCAGGCGCAACCCATTCATGGGTATTGTCCATTTTGCGTTTATCGGCAGAAAACCGGAACAGGTAACACCGGTCGGCATTGAAAAACTGACCGAAGGAACCCAGGCTTTGTTCAATTAAAGCATCGGTCTGATCAAAAGTGGCATTAATCAACTGAGTGGAAATTGACGACAGCAACATTGAAAATGACAAGTGACTGGCCAACGAAGAGTTTACGGTGCGCGCTTCCATATCCTGGACATCGTCAATATCTACCCGGATGACCAGATAATGCTGCTGTTCATCACCAGCATAAGAGCTGCGGAAAATACAGGTGTAGCGTTTGGTTCCTACCACAATATGCACACGCTGACATAAATCCTGTGCCTGTTCCGCTACTACTAATGGGGAGTCCGGGCCGGTAATGGCGGCGCCGGTAAAGGCATTAAAAAATAAAAAGTGGGCAAGACAATCTGTGCTGGTTACCTCAAACTGACGGCGAAATTCGTCCGAAACGCCATACGTGTCAGTATTGACAGGTTTGAAGATTAAACACACGGGGAGCTGCTTTAATATCACCGCATAATCTTGTGTCATGGCTAATGTCGATATCCTTATAGTAGGCAGATAAATTGGCCAGCCGTGGTAACACTAACCTTGGGGTGTGGGCATTTAAACCCAGGAATTCCTGTTAACTATAGCCCACTATAGTAAATGCGCCATACCCGCAGCTCTCTTACCGGGTAGGGCGCGGCTTCACCGTCAGGCAGGCTTTAAAAGGAATAACCGGCACTCAGGCGCCAGCGTCGTTCATTTTCACTGTACCCGACAATATCCTGATAATGTGCATCCAACGCATTGTCTATGCGCAAATTAAGCTGCCAGGCAGGCGTTAACTGATAAGCCAGGTTTACGCTAAGCAGAGTATACGCCGACAACTCAATACGTTGGGCAGGGTCGGGAAACGGTGGATAAAAAATATCCTGGCGTGAGCCGGTGTAAGCCAGTTTGGTGTAAGCGCTCAGCCCCGGGACAGGCAGCTCACCACTAACCACTAAAGAAGCCTGATGACGGGCCCGGCGCAGTTCGGCCTGGCCCGGCTCCTGAGCCTCCACATAGCTGTAGGTGGCTCGCACACCCACGGCGTCCGAATGAAACTGAAGCTGAGCCTCAATACCGTCGCGCTCACTATCTTCAGGCTTATTGGCGGCGGTAGTCAGCATGGTCTGCGGGTCATACACAAAACCATTGATCTCATCCTGCAACCGGGTTTGATAATAGCTCAATTTACCCGACCACTGTCGGCTCCATTTTGCGCGCGCCCCTACTTCCCACTGCTGACTTTTTTCTGGCATTAAGTCGGGGTTACCGGTGAACGTATCGGGAAAGTAACCAAAACGCTCGGTGAAGGTGGGGTTTTTCACCGCTCTGGCATTACTGATAAACAATTGGTAGCGGGGACTAAGCTGCCAGGTGAGCCCCGCGCGGTAGCTAAAGGCATTATCAAATTCATTGTTGTCATCAAAGCGCAGCGACACGGTGGCGATAACATCGTCCAGCAGGGCCTTGCCGGCTTCTGTGAACAGACTGGTGGTATAACTTTGTTGGTGCTGATTCGGATCGGCAAAGGTGCGCAGGCCCCGTTGTTTAAACTGGCGCCGCTGATACTCAAGCCCGCCGGCCAGCTGCCAGTCGGCTATCTGGTAGCGGTGGGTCCAGCGAAACTGATAGCGTTGCCCGGTCGTGCCGCCATCAAACACGCCATTGGCTGTGCTGTTGTTTTTATCTTCACGGTAGTGCAGCGCCAGATTACTCTGATACGACGTGTCTGCTGGGGTAAACTGCCAGTCCAGCTGGCCGCTGAGCTGTTTACCGTCGGTCACATTCGCCGCATCGGTAGGTAAGCCGGTAACCACAAAGTCGATAGCATCATAATCGGTGGTATAGTCTACCACTCGGGCACTGGCTGAAAACCGGTGGGCCGCAGATGCTGTCCAGCGCAGCGCGCCGCCAGTGGTGATATTACGATAACCATCTTTTTCGGTGCCCTTCAGGGCGATATTGTCACCATCAGTCTCCAGCAGTTCTGCATAACTGGAAAACTGCATATCACCGCTGGAACCTGACGCATTCAACGCAACCTGACTGGTATGGTCACTGCCCGTTCCCACCTGGACCTGGAAATAGGAGCCCTGACTCTGGGCTTTGGTGGTAATGCTTAGCACGCCAGCGATGGCGCCACTGCCCCACACGGCGCTTTGTGCACCATGGAGCAATTCAATGCGACTCACACTGGCGGCAGTAAGATGCGCCAGATCAATGGCGCTGCCCTGGCCAATATCATTGGCAATAACCCCATCAATGAGCACCAGCAGGTGGTTG
Source organism: Salinimonas marina (assembly GCF_015644725.1). Classification (NCBI taxonomy): domain Bacteria; kingdom Pseudomonadati; phylum Pseudomonadota; class Gammaproteobacteria; order Alteromonadales; family Alteromonadaceae; genus Salinimonas; species Salinimonas marina. Next base: position 3,183,180 of record NZ_CP064795.1, on the reverse strand, counting down.
GTTTCACTGCCGCGCATACGAATTTCGGTAAGGGCCCCGGCACTGCCAGCCTGGGCGATGGTGATGCCGGGAAGGGCACGCAACAAATCCGTAATTTGCAGCGCCCCCGACCGGGCAATTTCCTGCTCGCCGATGACCGTGCTGGTAGCGGGTAATTGATTTAAATCAAACGGTAAACGGCTGCCGGTGACCGTAAGGGTTTCCATATCGGACGGCGCCGGGGAAGCAACAGCAAAGGTTGGGGTAAGTGCGCTATACAGCACGCCGGTCGTTAAGATGGTACGGGATAAAAGATAAGTCATGATAAGTCTCGTTCATACACTCCGCCCGAGTGTAACGTTGCGAACCATCAGCTCAGGGGCTGATGAACCTATCAGGCCGGTATCCGGGCTTTCTCTCTTTGGCTCTTGTGACCAAAGCTATGTCGAACCTTCCCATGCCTTCAGGCACAGTGGTGAACATCAGCATATAGTTGCTGACTGACATAAACCCATAACCGGGTGAGATTACCGTTGCGGGGGCAGCGTCAGCTTTGCACTGACTTCCCGTTTACCCTGCACAAAGGCAGGCACCTGAACCTGGCAAAGTATACGGAGTTTGCTTGCTAAGGGCAAAAAAAGGATGAAATATCAGGCAGGTAAAAGCAGTAAAATAACCCCATAGCGAGCGGCTTTACCCAGGGTGACCAGCGCCAGAAACAGCACCTGCGGGACCCGGATTACCCCGGCCAGCATGGTTAGGGGATCGCCAATCACCGGCACCCAGGCCAGACAGAGTGACGCCACGCCGTATTTGGCAAAACGGGTTTCGGCACGGGCAAATTGATGATCACTGAGCTTCAGCAGACGTTTCAAACCGGGCCGGCCGGCTTTGTAACCGATGAGGTAATTAACCCATGAACCGGCCACATTACCGGCGGTGGCCACCATCAGCAGCGCCAGCCACGAATAGCCATGCTGCTGCAAAGCAATCAGCATGGCTTCAGAGCCCAGCGGCAATAGGGTCGCGGCCAGAAAGGCACTAACAAACATGCCGCTAAGGCCCAGACTGATAAGCATCAAGGCGAGTCTCTACATGCCTAAACTGAGCGGCGGCTCCTGCAGCGCAGATAATTGTTCTTTTAAGGCCAGAATCTGATTTTCCCAGTACTTGTCTTCGGCAAACCAGGGGAAGGCCCGGGGAAATGCCGAATCCTGCCAGCGCTTCGACAGCCAGGCCATATAGTGCACCATCCGCATTGCCCGCAAAGGCTCAATCAGAGCCAGTTCGCGGCGGTCCAGTTCATGAAACTCTTCGTAAGCCTCGACCATCGTATCCAGTTGCAACAGCTGCTGTGACCGGTCGCCGCTTAGCATCATCCACAAATCCTGAATCGCCGGACCCATTCGACAATCGTCCAAATCTACAAACAAGGGGCCGTCGCGCCACAAAATGTTGCCCGGATGGCAATCACCATGCAAACGAATCTGCCCGAAGGGTTGGTATAATTTTCGGGTTTGCGCAATCACCGGTTCGGCAATGGCAAAGAAGGCGGTTTTCAGATGATCAGGCAACAGCTCACTGTGCTCCAGTTCAGCCAGCGGCTGGGTCAGAAAGTGCTCGGTATCCAGCGGTAGGCGGTGGACAAAGGGTTTGGCCTGCGCCACCCGATGCATCCGCCCGATAAACCGGCCCATCCATTCAATCTGATCCAGATTGTCTATTTCAAACTGGCGTCCGCCTACCGATGGAAATACCGCAAACCGGAATCCCTGATAGGTGTGTAAGGTGGTCTGATTGATAATATACGGCGCCACCAATGGAATTTCCGCGTCCGCCAGCTCCAATGCAAAAGCATGCTCTTCAAGAATCTGCTCGTTGCTCCAGCGGGCCGGGCGATAAAATTTAACCACCATGCGCTGACCGTCATCAGCCTGGAACTGATAAACCCGGTTTTCGTAGCTATTAAGCGCCAGCAGTCCGCTTTGTGGATAAATGCCGCATGACTCTATGGCATCCAGTAACACATCGGGGGTGAGCCCGGTGAAAGTAAAATCTGACATAACACCCTATCGGTAAAGGAATTTACTGGGTTCGGTCAGGCTGACAGCGTCATCCTGGTCAACCGAACTAACCGTAAATTGAATTTCTGTTACCGGATCTTCCAGATTATAGGCGTCGGTGGCAACCGAAATCGGTAATGTTGCCACTTCTCCTGCGGCCACGGTAATAGTCTGGTTACCGATAAACCGGTGGTCAGGCAGACCACTGACCCGGATTTGATAGGTCGTATCGCGCTGTGTTTTGTTCATGATTTTCAGCGTATAAACATTTTCGATAAGCCCGTCGTTGGTTTCACGATAAAGCGAATTACGATCGCGAATAATGTCGACATCCAGCGGCACCCGCCACATAAAGTTGGCCACCAGCACCGTCACCATTAGCATAAGCACCACAAAGTACCCAATCAGTTTGGGCCGGAAAATACGGGTGGTACCGCCTGCCAGTTCTTCTTCTGAAGTAAACCGAATCAGCCCTTTGGGGTAATTCATTTTCTCCATTACCCCGTTACAGGCATCCACGCAGGCCCCACAATTAATACATTCATACTGCAGACCATTGCGTATGTCGATGCCGGTGGGGCACACCTGCACACATAAGTGACAATCAATACAGTCACCCAGGCCCTGTGCATGAACGGCTTCGCGGGATAGCTTACGCGGGCGGGGGCCCCGTGACTCACCCCGATTGGGGTCGTAGGCCACGGTAAAGGTATCCTTATCAAACATGGCCGACTGAAAACGGGCATAAGGACAAATATGAGTACACATTATCTCGCGCATGTAACCGGCATTGCCGTAGGTACACAACGCAAAAAACACCACCCAGAAGCTTATCCAGAAGCCGGAATTAAAGGTAAAAAAATCCACAAAAAGGTCGCGCACAGGAGTGAAATAGCCCACAAACAACAACGCGGTGAGTAGCGCCACACTCCACCAGCAAAACTGTTTAGCCGTTTTGCGCCAGAATTTATCAAAATCCATGGGCCGTTCATCCAGCTTTATGCGTTTATTGCGGGTCCCTTCGATTTTTTCTTCAAACCAGGTAAACACATAGACCCAGGTGGTTTGCGGACACATAAATCCGCACCACACCCGGCCGGCAAAGGTGGTCACAAAAAACAGGGCAAAGGCCGAGATAATAAAAATGTACGCCAGATAAGTGAGATCCTGGGGCCACAAGGTCAACGAAAATAAGGTAAAGCGCTGCTCGGCAATATCAAACAATACTGCCTGCTCCCCGTTGTAGGTAAGCCAGGGGATAACGGCAAACAACCCCAGAAAGAACAACCCGAAAAAACGGCGAAAGGTTTCCAGCGGTCCTTTTACCGCCCTTACATAAATGCGGCTGCGCGCGCTATGGTGCTTTTTTTCGGTGGTGGCTGGCTTATGCACTTTCACCGGTGTGACATTTTTGACCGGTATTTTTTCGCTCATGGGTTCACCCTGTGACTAAATGCTCATCCATTCTACCTGCACTATTATCTCAAAGCTTGATGCAGATCAAATAAATAGCTGTGCGCCTGCCGACCAAATATATGCACTATTTATAAATTACGATGCCAGCGTATAAATGGGCTTACTGTAAGGATACTAAGGATCATCTAAGCTAACCGGGTCAATAGTTAATCTTTTACAGGTTTCACCATTATGCGGCGCTGGCTTTTATTACTATTACAGGTTGGTCTACTGGTGCTGATATTTCGTCTGCCGGAAGTGCAGAACTTCTTTCATGACGCCATTGAGCAGGGTGGCGAAGCTGTCGACGCCATCATTGATTGGCCGGAGCAACAAAAACTGGCCGAGCTTGCTGATGAGCTTACCCCGTGGCAGGCGACCTTACGGCCCTATCAACAGCTTTACATCAATGATGTATTGGAATCCGGGGACAGTGTGAATGCGTTTCATCGCTCGTTTTGTTTGACACCGGATAAAAACCCGTATCTGCAGGGGGCGGCGCTGGCATATTTTTGTCAGCAACTGGAACTGACCGGCCTGCTTGATGCTCACTAATAACGTCGATGAGCTATTCAGTTTTCATTCAGGCTTAAGCCATTATGGTAAGACCGACACAAAGATACGCGGTGCGGCATATTCTTACTAAAGGCTCAGGTGATTAAATAAAGGTAATAAACTGAACTTGGCGGCCGCCTGTAGACTCTTAATACTGTGTATTTTTTCTTAGTATTCCCAGTGGGGGCTATTATGTACAAATCTTTTGCAGTGTTGGCGCTTACCAGCGGTCTTATTGGTGGACCGGCAAGCGCAGCGCAGGTCAATGTGACCTGGCAGGATCCTGATTCGTATCGGGATATCCAGCCCTCTAATCAGTCTCGTCAGTCTTTTCGGAAAATGATTTTTGCTGATTTTGAGAAGTATTTCACCAAGCTGGCAGAACAACTGCCTGCAGAACAGGTGCTGACCATGACCGTGACGGACTTGGATCTTGCTGGCCAAGTCTGGCCTTCCAGCTTTCTTGGCGGGATGGGTGGCACAGATGTACGGCTGGTAAAATCAGTTTATATTCCACGCATCAGTTTTTCGTACACGTTGACCGATGGGGCGGGCAATACCTTGCAAGATGCCCAGGTTAAACTTAAAGATATGGCCTTTATGGATCGTGGTGTGCGCACCAATCGCCGGTATCGAAACCTGAGCTACGAAAAAGCAATGATCAAAGACTGGTTTGATAAAACATTAGAGCAAACCGCCGCCAACTAATGATGTAAGGTTTTTTATTTTTTTAACCGGCCGGCGTTTTATCTCGTCACTGTTTTTTTAACGTCGGCCATTTCCTCTGCCATTCCTGCCTTTTATTTACTTCCTGTTTTTTATTCACGTCAAAACCAGCCCCATCCAACGATTTTGTTGGCTTGGTTAGCAGTTGGTCAAAAAGTTGTCATAAATTGTCGAAAAATTGTCACTTTTCTGTAGCATAGCTTTCGTACCCTACCTGAACAATTGGACAGTTTTTAAAAACAAACAGGAATTGCACCATGAAAATCATAGCTCTGCTTCCTCTGGCATTGTGTGTGTCTGCGGCTACCAACGCCGATGTATTAATCTCACAGTACATTGAGGGCAGCAGTAATAATAAAGCGATTGAACTGTATAACACCTCCGGCAACTCCGTGGACTTAAAAGACTATACCCTTTCTTTTTATTCCAATGGCAATACTTCAGCCAGTACCGTTATTGATTTGACCGGCAGTATCAACCCCGGCGCTACCTATGTGGTAGCCAGCCAGAATGCAAGTAGTGCCATTACCGGTTTAGCCAATCAGCTAAGCGGCCAGAACTTTTTCAATGGTAACGATGCCATTGTGTTAAGCCGAAGCACCACAGTGGTGGACAGCCTAGGCCAAAAAGGCGTTGATCCAGGCTCTGAATGGGGCACCGGGCTAACCAGTACCAAAGATAACTCCCTGATTCGATTGGAAACCGTCAGCCAGGGCGATACCAATCCCGATGACCCCTTTAACCCCGCTGCGCAATACCGTGGACTGGCCAAGGATGATTTCAGCGGGTTAGGTGAGCACACCTTTAGCCCGGATGACAGCGGTGGCGGTGAGGAGGGCAGCCTGGCCGGCGTATGCACCAATTGTCCGGACCTGGACAAAGTTGCTGCGGCCAGTGATTTTGACCCCGCCAGCTATTACGCCGCGGTCCAGGCTGAAATTAATGCCGGCAGTGACAGCGCCATTGTCCGTCAGCGCTTAAGTGAAACTCTGGCTAACGGTCATCGTCAGCTGACCTACGATGAAGTATGGACAGCGCTGACCGAGACCGACGAAGATCCGGCCAATAACAACAATGTCATTTTGTTCTACTCAAATCGCTCTATTGCCAAGAGCAGCAATGGCTCAGGGACCGCCTCGTCCAACCCGGATAACTGGAATCGTGAACATAGCTGGCCTAAAAGTCATGGTTTTTCAGAGCGCAACAACGAAGCCTACACCGATATTCAGCATCTTCGCGCCACCGATATTTCGGTGAACAGCAGTCGCGGCAGTCTGGATTTTGATTACAGTGATGCCCCTCTGGCCGAAGCGCCTGAAAACAGGGTCGATGGCGATTCTTTTGAACCGCGCGACGCGATAAAAGGCGATGTCGCCCGGATGATGATGTACATGGATGTGCGTTATGAAGGCAACACGGATGTTACCCCGGACCTGAGATTGGTCAATTATCTTACCGCCGGCGGTGATGCGGAACTGGGCAAGCTATGTACTTTGTTGCAATGGCACGAAAATGACCCGGTGGATGCCAGCGAGTCAGCACGCGCAGATCGTATTTACGAGTATCAGGGCAACCGCAACCCTTTTGTGGACCACCCGGAATGGGTGTCGTTGCTGTATTCGGATCAGGCCTGTGACAACAGCGCTCCGGCTCCGGTCGAGCCTGAACTGCAGCCACAAAGTCCGGCTGCCCCCATCATGCTCACTGCTGTATTTGATGCTACCTTGCGCGGCGGCGTACCCAAAGGGATTGAACTGCTGGTAACCCGCGATATCGATGATTTGAGTATTTGTGGGGTGGGCTCTGCCAACAATGGTGGCGGTTCTGATGGTCAGGAATTTACCTTTGATGCCGTAAGTGCCAGTGCCGGCGACTACCTGTATTTGGCCAGTGAGAATGACAAATTCCTGAGCTTTTTTGGCTTTGCTCCGGATTACACCTCAGGTGCCATGAGCATCAACGGGGATGATGCCATCGAAGTATTTTGTGATGACGCGGTGGTGGATACCTATGGCGATATCAATACCGATGGTAACGGTGAAGCCTGGGAATACACCAACAGTTTTGCCTATCGTACCGGCGGTGCAGCGTCGGCAACCTTTGATGTGGCCCAGTGGAATGTGCCCGGTGTCGACACGCTTAATAATCAAACCACCAATGCCACGGCCACTATTCCCATCCCGGTGGGCACATTCAGCCTGACCCCGGCCACGTTATTTTTCTCAGAATATATTGAAGGCAGTGGCTACAACAAAGCCCTGGAGTTGGTGAATCTGGGCGGTACCGATGTGGCGCTGGCCGACTACAGCATTCAGATTTTCGCCAATGGCAACACCACCCCTAATGATTTGATTAGTTTGAGCGGCACATTAAGCCCGGGTGAGGTTTTTGTGATAGCCAACAATCAGGCAGATAACGCCATTCTGGCTGAAGCCGACACCGTAACCGGGGCGATTAGTTTTAATGGTGACGATGCGGTGGTGCTCTGGCTAAAAAACAACATTGTTGACGCTATTGGGCAAATTGGTGTGCGCAGTAATTGGGGAAGTGGCGACACCTCTACCAAAAACCGTACTCTGCGCCGCCAGGACGGCATCTCCATCGGGGATGACAATGCCTATGACAGCTTTGACCCGGCTACCGAATGGAATGGCTTTGCGCAAAATACCTTCGACGACCTGGGCCGTTACCACAATGGCGGCGGTAACGGGGGTGGCAGCAATGAGCTGGGCGCATGTTATGAAGATGCGGTGTTTATTCACGAGGTCCAGGGCGACGGTTTTAGTTCTCCGCGGACCGGAGAAAGTGTCATCATCGAGGCCGTGGTTTCTCATGTAACCCCTGGCCTGTCAGGTTTCTTCATGCAGGAAGAAAGTGCCGACTATGATAGTAATGACAATACCTCGGAAGGGGTTTTTGTGGCTGGTAATACCGGGGAATTAATGGTGGGCGATGTCGTCAGGCTTAAAGGTGTGGTGGAAGAGTCTTACGGCCGTACCCAGCTGGTGGCGCAGGGTGACCCTTTGGTTTGTGCAAATGCCAGTAGCTCGGTGACCCCGGTGGTGCTTAATTTACCGCAAGCATTTGCAGGTGAGTTTGAAGCCTATGAAGGGATGATGGTGACCAATCAGTCAGATTGGCTGGTCAATAATGTGTACTCGTATGGCAAGTATGGTGAAATCCAGGTTGGCTCTGAGCGACTATTCACGCCGACCCAGTTGTTCGGGCAGGGACTCAGCAAGCCGAAGATCTTGCCGAAAGTAATACGCTGGATGTTCTGTTAATCGATGACAATAGCAGTAGCGGTTTTGTCCCCAGCGACCTGTTACTTGCTGGCGGAGTAATGCCACACAACCCTGTTCGGCTGGGCGATAAAGTGCTCGCGGTGACCGGTGCGCTGGATTATGGGTTTGGCAATTTCAGAATTCAGCCAAGCAGCAGTGTTGAGGTTGCGACGCAAAATTCTCGTACAGACTCACCCGAGCTTGAAGAGGGCAACTTAACTATTGCCAGTTTCAATGTGCTGAATCTGTTTAATGGTGATGGCCAGGGCCAGGGGTTCCCGACGTCGCGTGGTGCCGATACCTTTAGTGAATATGAGCGTCAACAAGCCAAAATTGTCGCGGCTATAGCGGCCATGGATGCCGATATTATCGGATTGATGGAGCTGGAAAATGACGGTTTTGGACCATTAAGTAGCATTGCTCAGTTGACCGAGGCACTTAATCGGTCCGCCGGTGATAATCGTTATGCTTATGTCGATGCCGGCACACCCACCATTGGCAGTGATGCTATTGCCTCGGGGTTACTGTATCGCGCCGACAAGGTAGCTACCGTAGGGGCAGCACAGATTTTAACTGCCGAGAATAGCATCCGGGATGATAACGGCCCGCTGTTTGCTTTTAATAATCGCCCCTCGCTGACCCAGGAATTTCGATTTAAAGCCACAGGTAATACCTTTGTGGTGGATGTGAATCACTTCAAATCTAAAGGCAGTGCGTGTCGTGAAGCCGGTGAAGATACCCTGGCGGGTAACTGTAATCTTACCCGTACGCGGGCGGCCATTGCCTTAAGTGCATGGCTAGGTTCAACGTACGAAGATACGCCGACCGTGGTGCTGGGAGACCTGAACGCCTATGCCAAAGAAGATCCTATCGTGTATCTCACCGATGCTGGTTTTACTAATACGGTAGCCGCCTCTAAGCAAGACACGGCTTACAGCTATACCTTTAAAGGTGAACTGGGCACACTGGATTATCAGCTGGCTAACCCGGCGATGACCGAACTGCTGGTGGACGCCACCATCTGGCACATTAATGCGGACGAAATACCCGGCTTCGACTATAACGAAGAAAGAAAGCCTGAAAGCTGGTTAAACACCTTACGCTATCGGGCATCGGATCATGATCCGGTATTGGCAACCTATCGGTTTGCCCTCATCGGTGATTGGGATGGCGATGGTGATGTGGATATGCGCGACAGTATCGGCTTGTTGTTTGCGTTAATTCGTGGCTTGCCGGTAGATGCCAGTTTCGACATCAATGGGGACGGCCGGATCAACACCCGGGATGTGGCGGCTATGCGTAAATTGTGTACCCGTCCAGGCTGTTCTACCGGTGAAAAGCCAGTCCGCAGGGGCCGGGAAAGCCGCTTAAGCCTGTGGGGAAGCCGGTAAGTTGCTATAGTCCGGGGTTGGTGCGGGTTTACCCGGCGCCAACTCCGAGGTTTTACTACCAACTACACCATTAAAAAAGCCCGCTTCATGGTTCTGAAGCGGGCTTTTCGTTCGCAGGGGAATCAGACTAATAAAGGGTCAGAGGTAATCAAACTCACTGCCGCTGACGCTTAATACCGATTGGGCTCCGGCCTGCATCGCAACTTTATGAGCATCGCGACGCGGCAGTATCCGGGCCTGGTAGAAATCACAGGTTTTTTGTTTAGCACTGGCCAGGGTGGTGTTATCGCTTTGTGCAGCAGCATCGGCCATGCTGTACCACAGCACGCCCAACAAAGAATATGCGGTGTACGCCAGATAGTCACAGGCGGCACTGGCCACATCTTCCGGGGCCATGCCCAGACAGTCAGCCGAGGTGGCCCGCCAGTCGTTTAGCAGTGCTTTGGCCTGGGATTGCGCGGTGGTATCGGTCATCGCGTCGACCCTTTTGCTCAGCTCGTTAAAAGTGACCTCCATCATCTGGCCTTTATTGCGAGTCAGCTTACGGCCAATCAAATCCAGCGCCTGAATGCCATTGGTGCCCTCATACAACTGGGCAATACGCACATCGCGCATAAGTTGTTCCATGCCCCATTCGCGAATGTAGCCATGGCCACCAAACACCTGCACGCCCAAACTGGTTGATTCTAGCCCCATATCGGTCATAAACGCTTTGCATATCGGCGTTAAAAATTGCAGTACCTGTGAAGCGGTGTTTTTTTGCTCCCCCTCGCCAAAGCGTTCGGCATCCATATACCCCGAATAAAGTACCGACAACGCCCGACAGCCTTCTGTCAGGGCTTTTTGGGTAAGGAGCATGCGCGCCACATCAGGCTGAAACACAATCGGATCAGCTTTTTCATTCGGGCATTGAACGCCCTGAGGAGCGCGGGACTGCACCCGTTCGCGGGCATAGGCAAGGGCCCCTGAAATGAGGCTTCGCTGGCGCCAAGCCCTTCCAGTCCTACCTGAAAGCGGGCATCGTTCATCATGGTGAACATGCAGGCCAGGCCCTGGTTTTCTTCGCCGACCAGCCAGCCGGTGGCTCCATCGTAATTCATCACACAAGTAGGGCTGCCTTTAATGCCCATTTTGTGTTCAATACTGCCAACCGAGACGGCATTGGTTTCGCCCGGCTCGCCCTGGGCATCGGGTAAAAATTTAGGTACCAGGAATAAACTGATGCCTTTTACCCCCGCCGGTGCATCGGGCGTGCGGGCCAGCACCATATGCACGATATTGCTGGTCCATTCGTGATCACCACCGGTAATAAAGATTTTGTTGCCGGTGACTTTATAACTGCCATCGTTCTGTGGCTCGGCTTTGGTAGACAGCAATGCCAGGTCAGTGCCCGCCTGGGGCTCGGTAAGATTCATGGTGCCGGTCCATTCACCGCTGATCATTTTAGCCAGATAGGTATCTTTAAGCTGCTGGGTGGCATGCCGGGTCACCGCCAGTACTGCGCTTTCGGTCAGCATGCTGGTTAAACGCCAGCTTAAATTGGCCGAATGCAACATTTCGTGCACCGGCACCGCCATCGAATAGGGCAGCTCCTGACCATCATACTCAGCGCTTCCCAGCATGCTGTTCCAGCCATTGGCAATGTATTCATGATACGCCTGGGCAAAACCATCCGGGGTGGTAACCTGGCCATCTTTTAGCGTACAGCCCTGCTCGTCGCCGGGGCGGTTTAACGGCGCCAGTACATCTTCGGCAAACTTTGCCCCTTGGGCCATAACCTCACTGGCCAGTTCAAAGTCAAAATCGGTAACGCCCAGAGACTGATAATGTGAATCCAGCGACAGCCAGTCTTTCAAAAGAAACTGATAGTCTGCTAATGGTGCCTGATACTGAGGCATAGCCCACTCCTGATAAATTTAAACGGGTGTTTGAATTTGTGATTATACGCAGAAAATACGCCTCGCCAAGCCTCGTGTTAGCGTTTTGTAAAAAGCTTAATGTGACAAATCGTGAAGAAACCAGTTGTGGTAGTGAGGCCCAACCATGACAGCCCCAGCAAAGTGCAGCCAGCCCAAAATGATGAGATAGAAACATATGAGAAAAATATGGACACTCACTTTTTTACCCAGGGCCAGTGAAAGAAAAAACATGGACACCCACCTTCTTACCCAAGGTTGGTCTGTCTAAAAACTCTTTTGCATCGAATAAAAAGCACAAACTCAGGGGGCTGTTCTAAGGAATTTGGATTGTGTGTCATCAGCCTACAGAGCTGGAGATGACGGGGTGTTGGGTTTATCTAAGAGGTGGGTGTCCACTATAAAGGTGCTTGTTTATCTTCAGCAAATACGCCGGGATTTACCCGACGCGAAAAGCACCGCATTAAAAATGCAGCGCTTCAGACCAATGCCAGCAAGGATTATTTTAATACGATAGTCTGGCGATATTTGCGAGTCGATAGTGCCATTAAACCTAAGGTTATCAGTGCCATCGTGGCAGGCTCTGGGATATTAGCGTTGCTGGTTTGCAGTGCAAAGTTATCAACACGGGGACCGGGGAAGTTATTTAATATCGCGTCTCCCGTGTCGAAGGAAAACTCTACCTGAAACGGATCGTTGCTGGCTAAAAAGTCCGCTATGTTAAACACCGAGGTGCGATACATATTATCATTGAAGGCGGCACCACCATTGTTAGCCAAAATCTGCGTCGCAACACTGTTTTGAATTAGAAAAACATCAAGGATATCCCAGATGGAGGCTTCTGAGCCATCGAGACTATCGAAGCTAAGACTACAGCCCTGATTCCCCGGGTTAGCACATTGTAATGCGCCGCTGGTGGCGGTCCCGCTATTAGCACTACCGGTGTTAAAATTACCATTAAGGGTAGTCCCGGCAGTTTCATCCTTTACATACCCCAGTGCGCCTGCACTGCCATTGGGGTTGTTGTCCGTAACATGCCACAATCCTGTGAGTGTCCATCCCTGGGCTAAGCCGTCATCAAAGTCTTCGGTAATAAGCGCTGCTTGGCATGTTCCGGAAATAAGTAACCAGGAAGCCGCCATAGTTGAAATTACACTTGTGAATTTCATCGCGTTAATCCTTTTTTTAAAAATTATATTGAGCCAGTTGGTGGATGTTTATTTGAGTGCACTCTATTCAGCTAAGGCATAGACTGGGCCATAAATATATATATAAGCACTTTCAATGGCTTGGATTTCATACATTAAAAATACATTGGTTTTTATCCGAATAATGTAAAGATTCTGGACATAGACAAAAGTTGAATAAATGCTGCTCAAAGAGGATTTCAAAGGTGGGAAAAATAGAAAAGTAAAAATAAACACGGACCATTTTTTGATGTTTTATTTCTCCATCCGTTAGGATTTTATATTTCTCAGTTAAGGGCAAGCACTGCAGAATTGACTGGTCGGTAGACAGTGTTTTTATTGAGGTGACGGGTTTGTGTCAAACAATCTAAGAGCATCGGGTTACCGCAGCGCCATGCTAAATCCAGATCCTTGTTATTACACAATCTCAGGCAGAAGCTTTTTATTACATAGTACTTGTCCAGCGTTAAGTTCTATCTCGCAATAGTTGCCGGGTGATATTGTGCTGTTACCCTTTCTTTTTGCCATCACCGAAGGCTCTCCATCTAAGGCAGACACATTCACAAAATGGGTCTGCTGCCAGACTTTATGCTCAAAGGTATGGATGTGCCCATACATATGCAGCAGCGGTGCAGTGGGTGAGTAGTCGCCCAGCCGGGTGAGTTTCTCATGGGTTATAATGATGGTACGACGGGGATCACAGTGCTTATCTGCATAGATTCTTTCAAATAATGCCTGTTTGTTGCGATGCAAAATTTCTTTGTTGGTTTGCTTTAAATCGCTCAGATAGTTTTTATGGGCGGTGCCGTGTCGTTTTTTGTTTTTTTCAAGGAGGTAGTGCTGGTGTTTATGCTCGAGCTCGCGGGTCAAATGGATAGCAAAAGGGTTATTGCCCCAGTGGCTAGGGCAGCCACTGAAACCTGTTAACCAATAGCCATTCAGTTCAATAAGGTTTCCGTGTAAATGGATACCGTTGTCGGCGGTGCTATGGTGATAATCAACCTTGCTGTCCCAGTTTCCCAGCACATAATAAACCGGTAAGTTCAGAGTATCTAAAATTCCCATAATCTCACTGAAGGCTTTGGAGCCGATATCGCCCGCTACCAGCACGCAGTCATAATCTTTGGCATTAACGATGGCCACCAATCGTTGTACTGGCTCGGTTTTGTTGTGTATGTCTGAAAAAGCGAGAATCCGCAAAACTGTTTCCTGCATGCTTAACGATAATGACTATGCGATCGTGAATGAATGATGGTTTTGAATCATTACCAACCACCTGTTGCTCGTCTGGTATAAGTCAAAGGCTATCCCCAACAAAAAAGACTTGAGAGCTAAAAATCCCAAATTCAATGTGTAGAGGGCCTAAGTGTTGACACCCACTTTAAATTATCTGACCGTTTAACCCAGCACCGGCTACCTGCGCAATCCTGCACTTACCGCTTCCCGAACCTCTTCAAACCCAACGGCCAGGTTGCAATTGCGGGGTGGGGCGGTCATGCTATCTGCTAGCTATTTATTCGGGAGCCTGAACTCTATGACAACCTCTTCTTTAGTTGCCGTCGTTACCGGTGGTAGTCACGGTATTGGACTGGCTGTGTGCCGGTTATTTGCTGAACATGGCTACCAGGTTTTCAATTTAGATATTGAAGATACGGCCATCCCACAGCCTCAGGTCACCTGGCAGCAGTGCGATGTGTCGGATGTTCGGCAAGTGCAGCAAGCCATGACTGCGGTGATAGAAAACACCGGGCGGATCGATGCATTGGTGTCTAATGCCGGCGTCCATTTTTCCGGCACAATTGAAGACACCAGCGAAGCCGATCTGGATCGGGTTTTTGCCATCAATGTGAAAGGTGCCTATGCCGCTATCGTAAATGCGCTGCCGGTGATGAAGCAGCAACAACATGGGGCGATTGTGATAATGGGTTCAGACCAGTCTTTGGTGGGTAAGACCGGCTCGTTTGCCTACAATATGAGCAAGGCTGCGCTGGCCTCGATGGCCAAAACCACCGCGCTGGATTATGCCAGCTACAACATTCGCGCGAACGCCGTTTGTCCGGGCACCATTGAAACCCCTCTGTACCACAATGCGATAAACCGCTATGTCGAAAGCTCAGGTGCTGATGCCGCCGAGGTGCATGCGAGCGAGGCCGCCGAACAACCGCTGGGGCGCCTGGGGCAGCCGGAAGAAGTAGCCGAGCTGGTGTATTTTCTGGCCAGTGACAAAGCCCGTTTTATCACCGGTAGTTTGCAGGTGATTGATGGAGGCTATACCGCCCGCTAACTTATGCAAATTATTGACCCCCACCTGCATTTTTTTGCCCTTGAAGAAGGGCAGTACCATTGGCTACAGCCACAAAATCCGCCCTTTTGGGCCGATAAACAGAAGTTACACCGTGACTTTAATGAGCACAGCCTGGTAATTAATGATGCTCATACGTTAGCGGGCATCGTGCATATCGAAGCCGGATTTGATAATGCGCGGCCGTGGCGTGAAATCGATTATCTTGAAAACCACGTTACGCTGCCTCTTAAAACCGTGGCCGGGGTGGATTTACTGGCTACGGATATGGCTGCCACTCTTGCTCAGCTGGCCGGCAGAACCAGTGTGGTGGGCGTACGGCATATACTGGATGAGTCGGCCTGCGAGCTGTTAAGCTCACCGCTGGTGCAGCAGAATTTAGCATTACTGGTACAGCAGCAATTGCATTTTGAGGTCCAAATGCCAGTGGCCAATACTCGTGCAGTAGCCCTGCTGGGTGAGGTTATCAAACGTACCGGTTTGCGCTGCATTGTGAATCATGCCGGCTGGCCTGCGCCGGATGCTAATAGCTATCCCCGCTGGCTGGATAATATGAGCCAGCTGGCCGGGTTTTCCGAGTGCACAGTAAAAGTATCCGGGTTTGAGATGCTTAATCGTCAGCGCACCTGCAGCGAAGCGACTATGGCCCGTGCTCTTGAGGCGCTGTTACAACGCTTTGGCCAGCACCGGGTGATGCTGGCCAGTAATTTTCCGGTGTGCTTGCTAAGCTGCTCATATCGGCAGTTATGGCAGCGGTATATGACCCTGATGAGCCGATTGTCACTGCCGGTGGCAACTCAGCAGGCACTGCTAAGTGAAAATGCCCGGCACTGGTATCAGTTTTCATAAAACGAATCTGACACAGGTTTAATAACCCGCACGCACTGGGGCCCGTATTAACCGGTATTGATTACCTTCAACATAGCTAGTGTGTGAGTCATGAAATCTGTTTTTTTGATGTTCTTCAGCATTTTGATGTTAACCAGTTGTGCAGGACAGGACTGGCGCACCGCCAGTCGCGAACCGGCCGGTATCGCGGCTGATCCGGCCACTAAGCCGGCGGCGATAATAGATGTTTATGTGGCCGATGCGTTTAGCTGGCGGGGCTGGTTTGCGGTGCATACCTGGGTCGCGGTTAAGCCGCAAAATGCGTCAGAGTATACCGTGTATGAAGTAGTAGGATGGCGGATTGAGGAAGGCCTGCCGGCGTTAAAACAGTACCAGACCTCAACGCCGGACCGATACTGGTATGGCGCCAGACCAGAACGCATTTTGTCGCTTGAAGGCGATAAAGCCAGTGCCTTGATTGCTGATATTGAGCAGGCGGCAGACAGCTACCCATGGGCAGATCAATATCAGGTTTTCCCCGGTCCCAACAGTAATACTTTTCCGGCCTGGCTGGCCAAACAAATTCCCGAGCTAGGATTAGAGCTGCCATTTCGGGCGATTGGCAGCGGTTATGCCGATAAGGCTGACGAAGAAGGGTAATTCACAGCCTGTCCCCAGACTGTGAATTCAACCGGGTTATTGCATCAGCCACATTCTGGCTTCGCGTGGCGGTAGATAAAACTTATGCCACTGGCTGGTGATGACCTGGGTGTCATTGCTTAACGTGTCCCGATACTCCCGATCCCACCACAACCCGGCGGCTGAGGTATCGACCCAGACATCCTGACCCTCACCACACTTGTTTATCCCTACAACGCCCTGGTGTTCGCGCTGAAACAGCAAAATACAGTCATTATTGTTAAGCACATTCATGCTGCGGCCCTGGGTAGCATTGTGAAACCCGACCATGGCGGTAACATCACTGCGGTTGTATAAGTTCTCCCAGCGCCCATCACCACTTTCATTGTGGTCAGAATACATCAGCGGCACCCCACCATCACGGCCCAGGATAAACGCATTGGCTAAATACTCATCGGTGGGGTCCAGTAGCTGATACCTAAAGCCCTCATTTAAAGGAATGTCGTGCGTCACGCTAAACGTAATAGCCTTGGCGGCCGGTAACGCCTGCCCATAAGCGCCGGGATCCACCAGGTTGTTCATCGAACCGCTATAACTGAATGCACTGCGTATCTGTGAGAACAACGGAAAATCATAGGCCGAGTGGCCAGTCTGGCTCAGATACGGGGCCAGAAAATTATCATATTCAGCGCTACCGGCCCCGCCGGTGGTAATGATTTCACCAAAAACATGCACATCATTTTTTATCTGTGCCGTAAAAATCTGATTGATATGCCAGTTGGTCATATGCTTAGCTGCATCTACCCGAAAGCCGCTTACTCCCATACTTTTAAGTGCCTGTAAGTAGCTTTTTTGCTGTTCAATCACCCAGCTATTGGAGTCTAAATCCGGCAAACCCGGATCGGGTGGCGCGCCACACAACCGGTTGTATTGCACATCGCCGACATTGCTGTAATCGCTGATGCACTGCGGACCCTGAGGGTCGTAGGTTCCGTGAAAATCACCACCGCCAAATAAGCCGTTATCAACATCGCCAAACAAGGTAATATTGTTGTAATAAGGCTGATTTGCTGCGTACTGACCCAGCACGGCGCTGCCCGGATAGTTAAGATCGCTACGTTGAGCGGCCTCGTTGGCCATATGGTTGAATACGATATCTGCGTAGGTTTCGACACCCTGTGCAGCTAAA
The DNA here is from genome assembly GCF_015644725.1 of Salinimonas marina. NCBI lineage: Bacteria > Pseudomonadati > Pseudomonadota > Gammaproteobacteria > Alteromonadales > Alteromonadaceae > Salinimonas > Salinimonas marina. The sequence goes on along the minus strand of NZ_CP064795.1, from coordinate 3,165,666 downwards.
GCAGCCACCATCTGCGAAAAATCATTGGTATCACCCAGCGGATTGTCGATAACGCGGTAATCCTGGGGCTGATAGCGCGCCCACCACTGATCGCCGGTGGATTTATAGGCCGGCGATACCAGCACCTTTTTATACCCTGACTGAGCAATTTCAGCCGCTTTATTGGCGACCTCATCATACTGCCAGTTAAAGGCATGCAAAATAACATCTGCCTGAGTACTGGAGGCAAACAAGGCGCTAGCCACTGCCAGGCTCAGGTAATGCTTATTGTTTCGAACAGACTGCCGACGATCTCGCAACATAGTTTCTAACCTTCAAAGTAAGGGGTTAAAAAGCATGTTTACATCTTGTTATCATTTTATAAACACTATGCATACGTATTCATGCGCCGATGCGCTACTGAAAAGCGTGCCAGGATTCAGGTTTTGCAGGGCCGCCAGACAATGCTGTCGGCCCTGTTAGCAAGAGGACTAAGGCGGGATTACTTTAAGGCCGTGACGGTCATGTTCGGTGAACGATAAACAATGTCGTCATTTAGCTCAATGCCGATGCCAGGGGTATCGGGAGCGCTGATGTAGCCATTTTCAGGCTGGGGATCCTGCACACATAACTCGCGGTTCCACGATTTGGTGGCATAAGTATGATGCTCGTGGATTAAAAAGTTTGGAATGGCCGTTTCCAGATGCAGGCTGGCCGCGGTGGCCACCGGACCGCCACAAACATGGGCCTGAATCCGCACATCATAAATATCGGCGTAATCACACACTTTTTTGGTTTCAGTGAAGCCACCGCACAGACCAACATCAGGCTGCAGCACATCTACCGACTGGTCTTCTAAGTAGGGGCGTACATCCCAGCGATTATACAACCGCTCGCCCCGGCGATGGGCACATTGACTCTTTTGGCGACCTTGTCATGTAATTTGGCATTAAGATAGTTCACGGGCTCTTCGTAATACAGACAACCGATTTCTTCTACCATCTCGCCCAGCTGAATGGCGGTAGATGCGCCCAGCAGACTATGACATTCAAAAATAATATCGCCTTCATCGCCCATGGCATCGCGAATCGCCTGCAGCCGGGCCTTAAACAATTTCATCTCAGCCCGGCCAAACAGCTTGGTGCGGTCAAAATGAGTAACGCCGTCTTTGTCGTAGACAATAGGATCGACTTTCACGGCGGTATAGCCGTCAGCCATGGCTTTTTCAGCGGCACGGCCATAGTCTTCTGGCTGCACCAGCTTGGTGATCTCGCTATCCCAGTCAAATTGCAGCTGGCTTGCATAACAGCGCAGTTTTTCATTGGTTTTACCACCCAGCAGCTGATAAACCGGTACGCCCAGGGCTTTGCCCCGAATGTCCCAAAGGGCGGTATCAATGGCGCTCATGGCGGCATACACCACCGGACCGCCGCCTAAGCCCCAGAAACTTTCACGCAGCATCCGGCTCCATAAATGCTCGGTATTAAAGGCATCCCAGCCAATCAAAAAGGCTTCAGCCATTTCTTTTACCATGTGCGCCGCCGCGCTATGGCCCAGATCATAAGCCAGGCCTGCTTCACCCACGCCGGTAATGCCTTCATCGGTATAAATACGCACAAACACCGGGTTCCACGGCGGGCGCTCAGGACATTCGATATCAAATATTTCTACTTTGGTGACTTTCATGTTTTATCCTTGTGTTCGGGGGCAGTGCCGGTTACTTACAAAAGCCAGGATCTAACCGCCAGGCTTTACGTAACAGGGCGGGCCAGGCTTTCTGCCCACCGGTTTCGCCTGAATGTACTACGCTGGCCTGCTGATAGATGTTATCGACAATCTCCTGCGGAATAGGAATGACCTCAGCATTAACGCTCATCAACTCAAGCTGAATCTCACAGGCGCGCTGCAAATCGTAAAAACGCATAAAGGCATCGCCGATGGTGGAGCCTAATGTCAGGCCGCCATGGTTAGGCAGCAGCATATGATTGGTCTCGCCCAGGTTTTGTTGCAGGCGCGTGCGTTCATCATCATTCACTGCCAGCCCTTCATAGCCGTGATAGCTTAATGAGGGCAGCGAAAACATCGAATACTGACTCCAGGGCTGCAAGCCTCCGGCTAATGAAGCCACGGAGATCATGGCTTTGGTATGCAGGTGCACAATACATTTTGCATCGCTGCGTGCTTCATGAATGGCGCTGTGAATGGTAAAGCCCGCCGGATTGATGGTGGCAGACGTGTCTTGCTGAATATTGCCCTGCAAGTCTACCTTGACCAGGTTCGAGGCGGTTACTTCATCAAACATCAGACCAAAGGCATTCACCAGATAATGATTGCTGCCCGGCACCTTGGCTGAAATATGCGTATAGATAAGATCGCCCCAGCCCATATCTGCTACCAGTCGATAGCAGGCAGCCAGATCAATACGGGTTTGCCATTCAGCTTCACTTACAGAGTTTTTTAAACTTTCATGGGGTAATTCAAACACCGGACGGTTCTCTTTTAGTTTCGTCATCGAAAGAAAGTGCTATGCAAAGTATCAAACCGAGGTAGGCCGTACAAGGTCAACGCGGCTATAGGCTATAGTACAAAAGGGAATAACCTAGGTGCTTGTTAGTAAATAGAATAGCGCACAATGCCAGATTTTGGGGTGTTGGCGTCACATGCCTGTTAGTGGGAAGTAAGTGAGAAAAGCAGTAGCTTCTTGCTTTGTGATGTTTTTAGTTTGGCGCTTTAGTTAAAAAGAATAGATTGCTTTAACCATAGAAGTCAGGTTTTTCAGTCTGAATAAAATATTGCCTGGTTCTCATTATTTTGCGTATGTCATTAAGAAACGGGCTTTGAGTCATCAAATATCTCAAATTTTTATCTGATATGTAATTACTGAGACTGCTTAGTAACACACATTATAAAATCGCAGGATGCGCGCTGTAGCCTGAATTATGTCTGGGTTTTGGTTCAGTATGGGGTAGGTGATTACGCTGAAGTCTCAATAAGTGCATAAAATCGGCTTTGGCTAAGTCTAAAGTGTTGATAAATATTATTTTTATTTCTGAATAAGACTAGAGTTACTGAGAAGTCTTAGTTACACGCAAAAATTCAGTAGCAATAGGCTAAATATTTAAAGTAAGCTGTTGAAATAGAACAAAGGATTGTAGGGAATAACAGTGACAGTAGATGCGTGTTACTGTGAGGTCTACATAATAAGATGTTAGGTGTACTCATGGATAGCGGCAATATCAAACAGAAAATTGAAATTGAAGGCCTGGAAATAATCAGGCGTTATCCTTCCGATAATGTACTTGCAAATTATCCTCGTGAGAAACTAAATAGAAATATCGAGGCTTATAAAACAGATGGCAAACTTGCCTGGGTAATCCAAGAGTGTCCAGCGGGTGCTCCAAATGAGGATAAAGCTTACATGGATATTCATGTAAAAGATGGCCAACTTATAGCTGGAAACTGGATTGGTTTGGATTTCATCGTAAATCTAGAAACAGGTGGCGTGAGTCCTGCTAAAAAGGGTGTTCGCCCATGGTAGCACCACACCTAACAAGCGCATGTTGTTCGCCCCTGCGGGGCTGGGACCTCCGTTCAGCTGAGCTTCACTTCGGCCCCAAATGCGGGTGTTATATAACACAGGGAATCAAGTGCGCAACGAAGAACCATCTGAATCAATCACAATTATAAAATCGGATGCAAAGAAAGCTATCTGGGTGCTCTTGATCCTAAATGTTTTTGTGGCGCTTCTAGCTTTGGGTGGTGAACGAGAATTTGTTATCGTTGCAATTTTCGTTCAAGTGGCAATATTATTGCTGTGGTTGTTACCAGTGTTTCTATATCAAGTTCTAATTAGGAAACAGGATTTAGCGGTTTCGATATGGTGCGCTTTAGCATCATACAAAGACCTAATGGGGCAAGTTCAGTGGCCGTAGTGTTATATAACAAGTTGCCTAATATCGCCGCAAAAAGCGCGGCTGGGACAACTACTCACTGGGCTTCGCCCAACAACGTTCGCATTTGCCCATTGGCAAAGCGTTATTCGCAAAGATGAAGTTTCGTAGAAAAATTTACATTAAAGTTTATCAAGACCGATTTGTGAGCCGAATATTTGGTGATGAGCACGAAGAAATTACTTTGTGCAATGAATTATCAAACTCACGAACATTGCTCGGTGATTGGAGGGCATTAAAAATCTCTCTGAAGCAGGTAGTGAGTAAGCATTGCCAACTAATTCATAAAATTTATAAGCCAGTTTTTCTTATCCATTTAATTCCAACTTTTGAGGGTGGCTATACAACGTCCGAGTTGAGGTTATTTCAAGAGCTTGGTAAATCAGCTGGTGCTCATTTCTGCTTTATGTGTGAGGATAAGTATGGTCCGTTATCAAATGAGCAAATAAAGGCTGTTTTTCGTGCCCTTTAGCTTTTGCGTATAACAATCACATTAAGGCGCTTCGCTGGGACAGTAACACGTGGGTTCTGTCGCTACGCTTCAAATTTTAGCCCACGCATTACTGCCCCTTATGTGGGTGTTAGGCGGCCGGGTTCGGCCCTATTATCACGGGATGTCCTGTATCGGGCGCCCCCATCCAGGGGCAAAGTCAGACGATGAGCTGAAAGCAAATCCAGAAAATCATGCCGACCTGGGCAAGGAAGAACGTAGCACGTGATAGCACAAACGCCGGGGCAGTGCTTATGAGATGTGACAGGCTCTGCCCCACGCGCGCAAGCAGGATGAACATCGCAAGACTATCTACCACGGGGCTCTTGCCCATGAGCGCGGCAACCACCACTACGCCTGCGAAAAGCGGAAAGTTTTCCACGCAGTTCAGGTGCGCGCCCTTGGCGCGAACCATGAAGGCCGGGTCGCGGTTGACCTCAGCGCGTTCCCAGTCTGAGAACTTGCGGCCTCCGAAAAGCGCCATTGGCACGCGAGGGAATGCGTAAGACAGCGCGAGAAGTTGTATCCATACGACGTAAAGCACCACTGCAATGAATCCGGTCATAATCTTTCCTAGTATTTTAAATTGCATTTATTATACGTACACAGCCTCCGAACAGATGCCACGCATCGCACAGCGCTGGACACAGTTGATGACGAGGGTACGGTGGCAGAACAATACGTCCGCGTCGGCAGTTTCGGGAGAGCTCCAGGGGTCGTGGAGGACTGCCGCCTAACAAATCGCTGTACTCGGACATATTTTTCGTTGCCTGCGGCAACTCAAAATATGCCGGTAAGCTCAGGCGTTATGTTTCTTTCCAGTTTGATGGACTAAATGAATTATGAAGATAGGGCTAGTCTATTTCTCTAACACAGATGTAACTGGAAGATTGATGTCAGCAGTAAAAGCTGAACTATTGGCGGGTAATGCCAATGTAGTTGACTACAAGATATCTGGTGAAGAAATTATCAAAGGTCGTTTCATAAACAACCAATTGTTCAAAAATTTACACGAATGCCGCGCCATCATTTTTGGCTCACCAACTTACATGGGTGGCGTAGCGGCACAATTCAAAGCTTTCGCAGATGCAACAAGTGACTTCTGGTCAAATCAAAAATGGGCAGATAAGATTGCTGCTGGGATCACTTCAGGCACTGGTTTAAACGGTGATCAGTCATCAACTCTTCACTATTTAACGGTACTAGCAAGTCAGCATGGTATGGTGTGGGTCGGTTTAGATACACCTTACAATAATTCAAGTGAAGGAATTAATCGGTTAGGCTGTCAGGTTGGTGTAACTGCGTGCAGCACCGATGGAGTTGTGGATGGAGCAGACCTTAAAAGTGCCCAATCTCTTGCGAGGAGGGTTTTGAAAATTGCAGGAGCAATCAACCACGAAACATAACAAAACAATAAGCCACGTTCGTTTCACTCATTGGGAAAAAGCCTCGCTGTCGCTCAGCTTTTCCCGTTATTGTAAGCGTTAGCTGCCAAAGCAGAGTTCCGTGAGTAACTTAAAGTACTGTAGTAAAGATGAACAACAAAATTAAACTAGTTTTCCTAATTATTTTCGCTCAGTTCTTATCGGGCTGTACTTCAATTGGAAGCTACATAATATCTAATCCTGATGTTTATCTATCAGAGGCAGAATTTATCAAAGCTAAACCTGAAGAAATTGGTTTCACAAAACATGAATTCTGTTCACATAATTCAAAGGAGTGTATCCAATATCTTGCAGCACCCCCTTACCTTTCTGAAAACTTTCCTGTGGGTAGTTCTGTTTATTACAACCTCCACGCAGTAGGTAATGGAGTAGAGAATACGGTATCTCACACAATGACTCCTGATACATTTAATCGTTTCAAGGGGACAGCTCTATTGTTGCATGGATATGGCGGCAAAAAGGAAGTTATGATAGCTACTGCTATTTATTTTAGGGCGCTCGGCATGAAAGTGATCATCCCTGATTTATTTGGTCATGGCGAATCACAAGAAAAGTTTGCTTTCGGTTCTAAAGAACATCGGGTGCTTTCTCAACTGCTCAGTCAATTAGCAAATAAAAAAGGTGACAAAGAATTATCAGTTGTTGTTGGGCACTCAATGGGAACTCTAACGGCAAGCAACTTAATATCATCTGAATATGTAGATGCAGCTATTTTACTAGCTCCTATGATGAGATTCGACATTGCCGCAAAAGAGTATTTACCAAATAAGGCTCCCAAACTGAGCAGTTTATTTTCTGATAGAGTAGATGATATTGTTACCCATACAATGAATGAAGCATCAGTTACTTTAGAAGAAACGGATTTATTAATAAATTTAATTGAAAGCAGTAAACCAGCATTGTTAATAAATTCGAATGTCGACTCAATTTCACCGCCAAGTTACTTTTCGTCGGTCAACAATAAGCAGTTAACAAAGCTAATATTTGAAAATCGAGCACATTCAAGCCTAATGGTTTTCAGTCAAAAAGACGCCAGCAAAATAGAAAAGTGGCTATTTGGTCTTTCAAACCATTACAACAGCAGCTAACAATCTGTTATACAAGTACAAAATACTCTTGGCATTGGCTCCTTCTTCGCTAATTTTAGCCAACAATATTTAGCCTGTTAACAGGGCGTTATGTGCCAAAAGGAATTTGAATGCACAAGAATAATCAACTAATAATCGCTGGCAGTTTAAGCATCTTGGCTGCACTACTTCACATTAGTTGTATTTTCGGCGGCCCTGACTGGTATCTCTTTTTTGGTGCTGGTCAACGCATGGCTCAACTCGCTGCCCAGGGCGACCCTTACCCCGCAATTGCAACTTTGGTAATTGCTTCAATTCTTACTGGCTGGGGCTTATATGCTTTTTCTGGTGCAGGTATCATCATCAAATTACCACTACTAAAAACCTGTTTAGCTTTAATTACTGCCATCTATTTGTTGCGTGGTATCGCAGGCTTAGTTGGTCCCTTTCTAACTTCAGACCCTGTGGTACACCAAAATTCAATAACCTTTTGGTTAGTAAGCTCAATTATATGCTGTATTTATGGTACGTTTTATTTATTGGGCACAGTAAAGTTATGGCGGCAGTAGAAAGTGTGCTGGAAAAAAAATTAAGTTCGCCCGCTGCGCGGGCTGGGACGCAAACATGTGGGCTGCTCACTTCGTTCGTATTTTAGCCCACATGCCTGCGCTCCAAATTTACCGCAGAGCGCGGCGTTATGTGCCACTTAGGACCAGAAACCTATGGCTAGAATTTTTCACACTCAACTCAGTTTAAAATCACTCATAAAAATATCTGCAACTATCAACTTTATAGGTGGGTTAGTATTTGGAGTTCTTATTTTTATTATTGCGCTTTTTGGCGAGCCGACCATTGTAGATTTAATTTCAGTGATAGCGACACCGGCAATTTCGGTTGTAAATGGCGTTATGATGGCCTTAGTAGCGTATCCATTTTATAAACGGTGGTGCGCAAGAGTTAAAGGTCAAAAGGTTAGTGGTTTTTTTGTGGAAGTATCAAACGATGGCATATAACAAAAAAATTAAGTCACTCACTTCGTTCGCTGGGACACATACACGTAGGGCGGCTTCTGTAGTGGTCAATCAGTTGCATTTTGCTCACTTCCACAATCATACTTTCTGACACACATACCACCCATCACCAAATTGCCTGCACTTATCGGGCGATAGGCAGCATTTTCCTGAGGTTTATGAGGCAGAGCGCAGAGGCCGATTAATTGATACCATACGCTGCAATACAACGTTATCTTCGGTAACATTACCTAATGTCGCCATCAGGCACAGTACTGTTTGCCTTAGCAGATTATGCAGGATTTACATGGCTCTTAAAGCAACCATCTTTAAAGCGGATATTTCCATCACCGATATGGACCGCAATTACTACCATGATCACAACTTAACAATTGCGCGGCATCCTTCTGAAAATGACGCGCGGATGATGCTGCGGATTGTTGCGTTTATCGTCAATGCCCACGAGCAATTACAGTTCACCAAAGGCTTATCTGATGACGAAGTGCCGGATTTGTGGCAAAAAAGTTTCAGCGACGAAATCGAACTATGGCTTGAGTTAGGCCAACCTTCTGAGCAACGTATCAAAAAGGGCTGTAATCAAAGTCAGCAGATGATGATTTACTCCTATGCCGACAGAAGCTTTGACGTGTGGTGGAAAAAGGAACAAAATAAATTACAGACTAAGAAAAATCTGTCGGTGTTTACCTTACCAGAATCGCTATCGGCTACACTCGCTAACGCAGTAGGGCGTTCGATGCAAATTCAGGTCACGATTCAGGACGGCCAAATCTGGTTAACCATCGAAAGCGCTGAGAACAGCGAATGTATAGAAGTAAACATTCAACAGCATTTATAAAACTGACAAGGCAGGTAGGCCCGTGCCTTCCTGCCGTATGTTCTGGGTATAACGACAAGCCACTAACCCCTTGTGCGTTACCGGCCCCGGATTGAGTCAAACTTCAACTCACACCATCGTGTTCAGAGATAATATCCAGATGTTAGTGGTGGCGGGGCAGCGACCTTTCAGGCCACCCTTCACCTCGCTTTGCTGTACTAACTCCATCTTATAGTGGGCCTCGTAATGGTGGCGAACTTCTTTTGCATTCACCGAAAATGGCGGGCCGGTCATCTGGCTCTGATCATAATCAAAACAAATCAGCAGTTGCGGGGCATGGTGGGTGATCTGGCGCAGATGGGTGGTGTATCCGGCCCGCAGGTCTTCGGGCAGGGCCACCAGAGCAGCGCGATCGTAGATGGCGTCTATCTGGCTTAGGTGGTGATCTTGTAAGGTGAATATATCACCCACAAATACCTGAATGCCCTGAGCTGTATACAGCTTACCGCAGCTGCGATCTTCCACCATCGGAGTGATATTCAGGCTTTCAAACAGTTGCTTTACCGCCAGTTCGCTAAGCTCGGCGCCCACCACCTTGTAGCCTTGCTCCATCAGATAACGGATATCCAGGCTTTTACCGCACAACGGTACCAGAATACGGCTACCGGGGGCCAGGCGCAGCTTGTCGAGATGGTTGACCAGGCCGGGGTTGTATTGTTCTTCGTGAAAACCAATGTCGTTTTCCTGCCACTTTTTGTGCCAAAACTCGTGTTCCATAATAACCTCTTTAGCGTGTACAGGGTGGATGATACTTGTTCGCACTCAGGCGGTTAATTTGGAAAGCCACCACGAAAGCCAGATACAAAAAGCCAATAAAATCAGACTCCACAAGACCAGCATCAGCAGATATTTGGCCGGCGCACCGCGAACCGACTCCAGTTTACGCCCAATTGCGGCGGGTCGCCAGTAACGCAAAAGCATCCCGGTAAGAAGGGTCAGCCCAAAGCCGGTGACATTCCACCAGAACCAGAACAGCGGGCTGTCGGTCAGCCACAGCGTGGTATTGCAGCCAACCCCGGCCAGCAGTGCAAAATTAACCTGTCTCGCGGTAACCCGCTTACTATGAATACCCAGCAAAAAAGTGGCCAGTACCGGGCCGTAAAAAACCGACCCAATTTTATTGATGGCTTCAATTACGGTAGGGGCAATATCGCCGGCATAAAGGGATAGAGTGAGGGTTATCAAGCCCCAGATTACTCCGGCCAGCCGGGCCTGTTTCAGGTACTGACGGTTGTCTGGCTGCTGACCGGTTACCCGACAGATATCTTCCACACTTACCGCCGCCAGACTGTTTATTGCTGAACTTAGTGAGGACATGGCGGCGGCCATAATCGCCACCACCATAAAGCCGACCATCCCGCTGGGCAGGTATTCAACAATAAAAACGGGCATCATCCAGTCGGGTTCACCGGCTGGAATTTGACTCATCAACTGTGAGTCAGACAAAAACAGGGTGCCGATCACCAGGCCTGTGGCGCAGTACAAAGCGGTAATCGGGAAGCGTAGCAGAGCAACGCTAATCAGTAGTTTGCGTAAGTCTCCCACACTCTGGCTAGACAACGAACGCTGGGCTTCAGACTGATCGCAACCATAGTAGGAGGCATACAACACGATGCCTCCAAACAGCATGGGCAGCAGCCCAAAATCAGAACCGTTTAACCCCAGACCTTGCGGGTTGAGGGTGGTCAGTCGCGCCGGGTCGGCCTGATTAATGACCGCGGCCATGCCGCCCATAGCATCAAGCCCAACCAACAAACACAGCCCCGCCCCAGACACAATCAGGACCATTTGCAAAGCATCGCCATAGACCACGGCTTTCATGCCGCCCAAGGCAGAGTATATCAGCGTGATAACTCCGATGAGGGTAATGGCATGCCACTGCGCCAGGCCAATGGTACCTTGGAGTATTAATGAGATGGCGTAAATCATGATGGCGGTGGCAAAGGAGCGGCTAAGCTGAAACACCAGACTAATAAGCAGACGGGTTGAGCGGGCAAAGCGCCGCTCAAGATAATCATAGACACTTACCACGCCGGCCTGATGCAGGGTTGGTAATAGTCGCCATAGTAAAATGGCCACCGCGGCCGGCAGGGCCAGTTCGTAAGACAGCCAGATAAGTCCGCCACCTTCACGTAAGCCTACAAATGCCGGGGCCGAGATAAAGCTGATGGCCGATAGCTGGGTCGCCATTACCGACAACGACAGGGCGGGCCAGGACAGGGTACGCCCGCCTAAAAAATAATCCTGTTTGTCAGATTGTTTTCTAAAGCCTACCCCCAGTACCAACAGCCCCGCCAAATACGTGCCGATAATTACATAATCCAGTGTGGTCATGAGTCACATCCCTGTGGTTTGGGTCAATAACTAAGGTGTGTGATTGGTGATGCCCGTACCCCATAATAACCTGGTAGAAGGGCGCATAACCCCGTGGTGAATTTCAAAGCCGTCAGGGCGATCACTTTTAATCAATACCGGGCCATCCAGATCAACAAAATCAACGCCACTACACAGCAAAAAAGCCGGCGCCATCGCCAGTGAAGAGGCGACCATGCAGCCCACCATGATTTTAAAATCCAATGCTTTGGCAGAGTTGTACAGGGATATGGCTTCGGTAAGCCCGCCGGTTTTATCCAGCTTGATATTCACCGCCTGATAGCGCTTTTTTAATGTGCTTAAGTTGTCACTGGTATGGCATGACTCGTCAGCACATAAGGGCACCGGACACTCATATCCCTCCAGCGCCGCATCGTCGGACACGGGCAGAGGCTGTTCGATTAGCGCGACATTCAGCGCTTTGAGCTGGGGCGCCACCTCTTTAAGCAATTCCATACTCCAGCCTTCATTGGCATCAACAATAAACTGGCTGTCAGGGCAAACCTGATGAATCGCCCGTATTTTTGCGACCACATCCTGCGGGTCCAGCTTTATTTTAATGAGACCCGCCTGACCCAGGCTTAAAGCTTCCTGCTGCATTTGCTCCACCGGACCTACGCTAACCGTTTGCGCGGTAAGGCACTGTGTGGGAGGCGTCAGACCGGTCAGGGTACTTACCGGGGTTTGCCGGTGGTTAGCGATAAGATCCCAGAACGCACAGTCCAGCGCATTGCGAGCGGCCCCGGCGCGCATAAGCTGAGGCAAACGGGCGTGATCATCGATATGGGTTAACTGGGGGGCAAGCTGGTTCAGCTCGCTCAGCGCTGCTTCTATGGTTTCACCGTAGCGCGCGTAGGGTACGGCTTCACCGCGACCGGTAACGCCCTGCCAGCGAAGCTGCACCACTATCACATCGGCGTGTGTCTTAGCACCCCGGGATATACGAAACTCACGGGCCAGGGGCAGGCGTTCATGACTAGCTTCAAGGGTCAGGCTCATAATGCGGCTACCAGTTCACTTACCCCATGGCGGACCGGATCCACACATGGCAGTCCCAGCTTCGTTTGGGTCTGCTCACACCAGTCACGCGCTTGCTCATCGCTGACCGAAGAGGTATTCACTGCAATACCGGCAACATACACCTCCGGATTAGTCAGGCGCGCAGCAGCCAGGTTCAGCTCGATAGTCCGGGCCAGGGTAGGCTGAGGCTGGTGGGGCAGGGCTCGCATATGAGTGCGACTCAGTGCATGACACACAATCAGCGCATCAGGCTGGGAGCCATGCAATAATCCCAGACTCACACCGGCAAAGGCCGGATGGGATAACGAACCCTGGCCTTCGATAATATCCCAGTGCTCAGGGTCATTGTCGGGACTTAACGATTCCGCCGCACCACTGATAAAATCGGCCACCACACAATCGATAGGAATACCTTCTCCGGCCACCAGAATGCCGCTTTGGCCGGTGGCCCGGAAGGTCGCGGCTTTTCCTTGCTGTTGTAGGTGTCTGGCAATACTCAACGAGGTGTACATTTTGCCAACCGAACAATCTGTCCCCACCGTTAACAGCCGTTTGCCCTGCCTGCGTTTGCCGGTACCGGTGGTGAAAGTGGTGCTTGGATGACGAATGTCTATTAGTTGCGCCTGCATCGCTTCGGCTTTTTCAACCAGTTGCGGGTAGCTGGACAGTTTATCGTGCAGGCCACTGACAATATCCAGGCCCGCGTCTAATGCTTTGAGTACATGCTCAAGATAGCGTGCGTCCAAATGCCCGCCGCTATTGGCAAAGCCCAGCACAAAACTTTTAGCCCCCAGCTCTACCGCTTCGTCAATCGACAGGGACGGACAACCTGTGCTTACCTCGCACCCGGGCAGGCGATATTCACCCACACACTTTTCCGGGCGCCAGTCAGCGGCGCTACGGGCCATTTTAATACTTAACGGATCAGTGGCATCGCCAATAAACAGTAAATAGGGAGACTGCAGCACGCGGTGTTTTTCCTGTATTGATAAAGTTGCTGTTAGCTTTACCATATCTGGCGCCGGTGACACAATATCTGCGCCTTCGCCGCCACCAAAGTCTTACAGTTAAGTGCCGGTGGCGGGACGCACCATCTCGATGTGCGCAATACCATCTTCGTCGTAGGGCTGGCCTACCGTGCTAAAGCCAAATGCTTCGTAAAACGCCAGCAAATAAACCTGGGCCGAAATACGCAAACCAGTATCCGGAAAGGCATCTTCACTCCGTCTGATGGCCTCGGCTACCAGCTTTTTGCCGCTGCCGCTGCGCCGGCGTGTATTTACCGTTAATACGCGGCCCATTGCCGGTTCAGTATATTTGGTCCCGGGTGCCAGTATTCTTGCATACGCCACCAGTTCACCGTCCTGCCAGCCAAGCAGGTGGTAAGCGCTTAAATCATCTTCATCAATATCCGGGTACAAACAGGTTTGCTCTAAAACAAATACCGCCTGTCGCAACTTATACATCGCATGCACCGCCCGGGGTGTCAGGTTATCCAGTTGCGCCCATTGCCATTCAATCATTGTGGGATCCTTAGGTTCTCGTTGTTTTTTGGTCGCTAATGCGATTGGTACTGTTTTTCGGGGTAGGGGATAAGCCTACCAGAGGGTAAACGTCTTCGTCGCCTTCATCTGTCTTTATGGGTGGTTAATACAACACGCCGCAGAATGATTTTCGAAAAGAAAGTGGGTGTCCATACGTAGGCGTCCAGAGGTAGGCGCTTAGAATTTTAATTCTGTTGCTAGAAATAGGCTGCCGCTTCAAATCAGGCCTCTGGTACCAACATCTGACCGAACTATGGGTTATTTTTTGGCCTGAAGTTTATTCAAAAAGGCCCGCTGGCACAGCGCCCGGGTGTTGACGTATAACGTGGCGGCCAGCCTGATGAATTAACACCACTGAGAAAGAGCGCACCAATGTAAGGAAAGACTACTACCGGCTAAAGCAAAGAAATTAGCTAAAAGGGAAAGCAGATTTATTGATCACTACAGGAGGTAAATGTCATATATTATGTACATTGCAATATCCCAACTATAATGATTAGTAACGGAAATTCCACCTGCAAGTGTTGGCAAAGGGAAATTAAATGAAGATTGCAATCCTATCAAGAAATAAAAAACTATATTCAACTCGCCGCCTGAAAGAAGCCGGCGAAGCTCGAGGTCATCAAGTTGATGTAATCGATACCTTGCATTGCTATATGGATATTACCAGTAACCATCCGGCAGTAAGACTCAAAGGGCAAGAGCTGCCCGCCTACGATGCGATCATTCCGCGCATTGGTGCCTCTATTTCATTTTATGGTGCCGCGGTGGTCAGACAGTTTGAAATGACAGGTAGTTATAGCATTAATGAGTCTGTTGCAATTAGCCGTTCTCGAGATAAATTACGCTCAATGCAGCTGCTGTCGAGAAAAGGCATAGGCCTTCCCAGAACCGGATTTGCGAACAGACCAGACAATATAAAAGATTTGATCAAAAATGTTGGCGGGGCGCCGTGTGTCGTCAAATTGCTAGAAGGCACGCAGGGCATAGGCGTGGTGCTTGCTGAAACGACGAAGACCGCAGAGGCAATTGTAGAAGCCTTCATGGGGCTTCAGGCCAACATCCTTATCCAGGAATTTATAAAAGAAGCAGGCGGCGCGGATATTCGTTGTTTTGTGGTAGGCGACAAAGTGGTTGCTGCTATGAAGCGCCAGGGCGCCGAAGGTGAGTTTCGTTCTAATTTGCACCGAGGAGGCACGGCAGTATTAGTAAAATTGAGCAAAGAAGAGCGAGCAACTGCCGTTGCCGCAGCCAATATTATGGGCCTGAATATGTGTGGTGTTGATATACTGCGCTCCTCGCGCGGGCCCGTGGTGATGGAGGTCAACTCTTCCCCTGGATTAGAAGGTATTGAGACGGCAACAAAGAAAGATGTGGCTGATTTGGTATTTCAGTTTATCGAAAAAAATGCAAAGCCATATCGCACTCGGACACAGGGCAAAGGCTAAAGAAACGTTGTTGAGGTATGATAAGCAGACCCTTTTCACAAGAGTCACCGACGTTTTACCGAAAAGATCGTCGCTTTCTCACTTCTACGAATAGATTGTTAGTATGTTTGAAAAAATACAGTCGTCGTTTGCAACCCTGTTAGGGGCATTCGGTACCAATTCTCTAATCCAAGCCTCGGTTGCAATTTTACTTTCTTTTTTAGCGGCGACACTGTTTAAGAAAGTCATTATTGTGAGCCTGAAGAAACTGATTCAACGCTCTGATATTAATTTGGGATCTGAAATTTTAGATCTGTTAAGAGCGCCCATCTATTACAGTGTTCTGATGATTGGTCTTTGGATCGCCCTGACAACTTTGAAGCCGACAGCGGAAATTCTGTATATTGAGTCTGCAGTGCTAAAGTCAATTGGGGTGATCATTTGGACGGTTTTTTTATTAAAGGCCAGTGGGGTACTGTTAAAACGGCTTGCTCAGTACCCGGAACACTTCAAAGCAATAAATAGCAAGACGCTACCCCTGTTTCTGAATATGCTGAGCATCATCATCATTGTTGTATCTGTTTACGTGGTATTTTCACAATGGGATATAGACATGACGGCCTGGCTGGCCTCGGCGGGGATTGTCGGCATTGCGGTTGGCTTTGCTGCCAAAGACACCCTGGCAAATCTATTTTCAGGTGTATTCATAATGGCTGATGCGCCTTACAAAGTGGGTGACTATGTTATTTTAGACTCAACAGATCGGGGTGAAATCACCCATATTGGTATACGCAGTACACGCATGCTAACGCGAGACGATGTAGAAATTACCATTCCAAACTCGGTGATGGGGAATTCAAAAATAATTAATGAATCCGGCGGCGTACATGAAAAATCTCGCTGCAGGATCCCCATCGGCGTGGCTTATCATGCCGATATCGATTTGGTGCGAGCCGTATTGATGACAGTGGCTCAACAAGAGGAGCTCGTGTGTAAAGATCCTGAGCCGCGAGTCAGGTTTCGCCGGTTTGGCGGCTCAGCGTTAGATTTTGAATTGTTGGTTTGGGTAGACAAGCCAGCGTTAAAGGGGCGGCTGATTGACATACTAAACAGTCAAATTGTTCACCAGTTCAAAGCACACAAAATAGAGATCCCGTACGCAAAACACGACTTGTTTATTAAAGAATTTCCGTTTCCGGAGGACGACAAATAATAGCTTACAGTCGAGGGAACTCTAGGGTGGTAGACATATAGTGGTGCATCAGTATGTGCACGGGTAACAGGCACCGAGCATATGAGAGCGGGCTAAGGATAGCTGTCTGATGGGTAAGCTTAAACAGCGAGTGGTGGTGGGCATAGACAAAGCGTCAGTATACCAGTTATGAACGCAGGCCTGCTTAAATGCGAGCGGGCTGGAAGGCAGTATGAGCAGAGGCGGGAACGGCTGTCATAATGGCGTAGCTAAAAGCTCTTCGCGCTACCCCAAGGTGAACAAGTTAAGCAAAAGATCGGTTTAACCCGAATACATCTCACAGCGATATGTTCAATATCATCGAGTGGTTTTATAACCGCAAATGAAAATACGGCTCCAATAGTTTACGGTCACCGCCAGGGTATTAAAATCGTGGCGACGCACGGCTGAAAAGCGTTTGGCTTAGAAATGGTGACATTAGTGGATGTGGAGGCCTCAACCTGTGCGCGTTATCAGGATTCTGCTTTTGCTTTACTGCCATACATTAAAAATGTAGCTACTCAGCAGTAGGCTCATCGTTTTTTAGTGGCGGGTGGCCAAAGCATGAGGTCGGGCCAACCTGTCCCGAGGTTGGACACTGGTCAGCAGGGCTGGTAGGTTGCTGATGTCTAACCAAACTCAACAGATTTTGGCAGGCACAAAAAAGCCTGCACAAAGCAGGCTTTTCGAAACACGATGTTACTGCAACCATTCTACTCGTCTAAAAAGCTCTTAAGCTGTTCAGAACGACTTGGATGACGCAGTTTACGCAACGCCTTGGCTTCAATCTGACGGATACGTTCACGGGTAACATCAAATTGCTTGCCTACTTCTTCCAGTGTATGGTCGGTGTTCATGTCGATACCAAAACGCATTCTCAGTACTTTTGCTTCACGGGCGGTCAGACCTGCCAATACTTCCTGAGTCGCATTTTTAAGACTGCCTCCGGTGGCTGAATCAAGCGGCTGAATAATGGTGCTATCTTCAATAAAATCACCTAAGTGCGAGTCTTCATCATCACCAATGGGCGTTTCCATCGAAATCGGCTCTTTGGCAATTTTCAGCACTTTACGGATTTTATCTTCGGGCATCACCATACGTTCAGACAGCTCTTCGGGGCTGGGTTCTCGACCCATTTCCTGTAGCATCTGACGTGAAATCCGGTTCAGTTTATTGATAGTCTCAATCATATGTACCGGGATACGGATAGTACGGGCCTGATCCGCAATAGAGCGGGTAATGGCCTGACGAATCCACCAGGTTGCATACGTTGAAAATTTATAGCCACGGCGGTATTCAAATTTATCCACCGCCTTCATCAAACCGATATTACCTTCCTGAATCAGATCCAAAAATTGCAAACCACGGTTGGTGTATTTTTTCGCGATTGAAATAACCAGACGCAGGTTGGCCTCGACCATTTCTTTTTTGGCACGGCGAGCTTTTGCTTCACCAATCGACATACGACGATTGATATCTTTGATGTCCGCTATAACCAGGCCGGTTTCCTGTTCTACCTGGTTCATCTTAGAGACACTGCGCTCAATGTCTTCTTTGAAGTTGCCAAGGGTATCACTGTAGCCATGACTACCATCAATCGCGGCATTCAACCATTTGGTTGATGTCTCGTTGCCGGCAAAGGCTTTGATAAAGTCTTTCTTCGGCATTTTGGCGTTAACCACACAATACTTCATGATAAGACGTTCCTGAATACGAACTTTGTCCATCATGTCGCGCATGTTTTTAACCATGCGATCGAATTGCTTGGGGACTAACCGGAATTCTTTGAAGATTTCGCTTAGTTTTTCGATTTCCTTACGAGAATCTTTGTGCGCACGACCCTGAGTTTCAATAACATCACGGGCAACAATGTACTGTTCACGCAGCTCAGAAAACTTCAGGCGCGCATGTTCAGGATCAACGCCGCTATCATCTTCGTCGTCATCGTCATCACTGTCGCTTTCGTCTTCTTCGTCTTCTTCCTTGAGCTCTTCATCAGACAATTCTGAACCGATGTGCGTGGCAGTTGGCGCCATATCGCGTTCATCATCCGGGTCAACAAAGCCTGAGATAATATCGCTCAGACGAATCTCTTCGGCTTCGAACAGATCCCACTGTTCTAATAGATAGGTGATTGCCTCTGGATATTCGGCAACCGAGCACTGAACCTGATTAATCCCATCTTCAATACGTTTGGCAATTTCAATCTCGCCTTCGCGGGTAAGCAGCTCAACCGTACCCATCTCACGCATATACATGCGTACAGGATCGGTAGTACGGCCAATTTCACTTTCTACCGTGGCTAGTGCCTGAGCAGCAGCTTCAGCAGCGTCTTCATCCGCAGTGGTTTCCTGCATAAGCAATTCGTCGGAGTCCGGAGCGGCCTCTGACACTTGAATGCCCATGTCATTGATCATGCGAATGATGTCTTCGATCTGGTCAGAATCAACTATGTCTTGCGGCAGGTGGTCATTTACTTCTGCAAAAGTTAAGTAACCTTGCTCTTTACCTTTTGCAATCAGGAGTTTAATCTGAGATTGCTTGCTTTGCGCCATAGAACCTACACTTCTCACATTTAATAGTTAAGCAAAAAAGCACGCCCGGGCCGCCACTATACGTTGCACAGTCATGCTTGCTGTCGTTTTGTTACTGCATCTGTCAGCACCGTTTTACGGCTTTATTGATTGAAAAATGCTCTGCTGCCTTTGTTACGTAAACTCGCAGCGAATTGACCAGTATAGCAGTAAAAACGCTATGTTTACTAGGCTTACGGCATGTTTCTTAACCAAAAAAAGTCTGACAGAACTTATTGTGACTGACGTTCTTTCATCAACAAATTCAGTTCTTCTTTTTCTTCCCGACTCAGGGGCTGCATGCGTGAGCGCGAGATCAATGTTTCAATCCGGCTATCAAAATGCCAGTCGAGCAGGCGGGCAAAACTGTCCGCATACACCTGACTTGCCTCATCATCGCTGATCAGATGTTCCTGATGCAGTAATTTTGCGATGACAGGAGAATGGGGATGATCACGGAAGTTTTCAATAACCTGAGCGGTTTTTGCGCGAGGATGGCTACTGCAGTACTGATGAATTTGCAACAACAGGTCCATCCCGGCGATGCCGCTATTGGCCAGCATTTGCGGCAGCACATCTTCACACTCGGTAGCCAGAGCAGGCTGGTCAAGCAATAGCCTGATCATCATGCGTACCGGCGACTGCCGGGTTTTGTGCATCGCTTCAAACTTTTTACTGGCAGGTTTATCGCTACGTTGGTTGGCCCGGGCGATATCAGTTTGTAACCGAAAGCGATCGTATTCGCCGGTATGTTTAGCCAGTTCTTCCTGAAGCAATAGCTTTTGATTGTCCCCCAACACACTGTCAATCAGGGGTTGGGCTGCCGCTTTTAACGCCATTTTGCCTTCAGGGGTGCCCACTTCATGGGTTTTCAACAGGCTTTCAAAAAAGAACCGGGACAGCGGCAAAGCTTCATCGGTTAGCTTTACAAAAGCCTGCGAGCCAATTTTGCGCACCATGGTATCGGGATCTTCACCATCGGGTAAAAACAAGAAGGTAAGTTTCACGCCGTCTTTTAATGCCGGCAGGGCATTTTCCAGGGCCCGCCAGGCAGCCTGACGGCCGGCATTATCGCCATCGTAGCAGCACACAATATGGGAGGTGGAACGCATCAATAGTTGCAGATGCTCGGGGGTGGTAGCGGTACCCAGCGCGGCGGTGGCAATATTGATATCAAACTGGCTCAGCGCCACCACATCCATATAGCCTTCCACCACAATCATACGTTCAAGACTGCGGTTTTTCTGGCGCGCCTGGTAGTAACCAAACAGTTCCTGACCCTTATGAAAGATCCGGGTTTCAGGGGAGTTCAGATATTTAGGGCCGCTCTCGTCCGGTAACACCCGGCCGCCGAAGCCAACCACCCGGCCGCGGCGATCGCGAATCGGAAACATGATCCGATCGCGAAAGAAATCATAGCGTTTGCCCTGGTCATTTTGATTAACCAGTTTCAGGTCAATAAGCTGGCGCACCCGGTTTCCCGAGTTTCCAAAGCTGTTTAACAACCCGTCCCATTCACTGGGGGCAAAGCCAATTTCCCATTGTTTAACCACATCACCCGACAAGCCCCGGCCTTTGAGATATTCAATGGCCCGGCCACTTTTAGCATGGGTGCGCAGCTGCTGCTGAAAAAAGCGCGCCACCTTTTCCATTAAGGCGTAATCATCTTCCTGTTGCTGCTTTTTAGCCTCGCTCATGGCGGGCGGGCCGCCTTGTTCACGGGGGACTTCCAGTCCATGATGACGGGCCAGTTCTTCTATGGCTTCCACAAATTCAAGCCGATCAAACTCCATCAAAAATGAGATCGCATTACCATGCGCGCCACAGCCAAAGCAGTGATAAAACTGTTTGTCCTGACTTACGGTAAAAGAGGGGGTTTTTTCGTTATGAAATGGACAACAAGCCTGATAGTTTTTTCCGGCTTTTTTCAGTTTGACCCGGTTATCGACAATATCGACCACATCTGTTCTGGATAACAGATCGTCTATAAAATCCCGAGGTATTTTTCCGGCCATGAAGAAGATTCAAATAAGAAGAATGTAGCTACTTTAACAAGCTAAAGGAAGGACGCAACCATTGACGATTGCGTCCAGAATATCAGGCCGACAAACGTGCCTTAATTTTTCCGCTCAGGGCGCCCATATCGGTACGGCCCTGAACTTTGGGCTTCAAAAAGCCCATTACTTTGCCCATATCCTGCATGCCAGAAGCACCGGTTTGGGTCATAGCATCATCAATAAGCGTGTTAAGCTCATCGTCGCTCAAAGGCTGGGGCAGAAATGTTTCGATGACCGCAATTTCATTGCGCTCGGTTTCTGCCAGCTCCGGACGTTCAGCCTGATCATACTGTGCAGCAGCATCCTGACGCTGTTTAACCATTTTGGTCAATACGGCGAGAACTGCGGCATCGTCCAGGGTGATCTGCTCATCGATTTCGCGCTGACGTATCGCTGCGACAGCCATTCGAATAGTGCCCAACCGCACTTTGTCTTTGGCTCGCATTGCATCTTTTTGCGCGTTTTTTAAATCATCAATTAGCGCCATGCTTATACACCTGACAGTAAGATTTAAATAACAGGCTGTTAAAACGACAAAGGTGCCCGATGGACACCTTTGACAGCCAACACTAACTTAGTAGAGTTTTACGCGACGTGCGTTTTCACGAGACAGTTTTTTCATGTGACGCTTTTTCGCAGCAGCTTTCTTGCGCTTACGTTCCCAAGTCGGCTTTTCGAAGAATTCACGACGACGGACTTCAGACAGAACACCGGCTTTTTCACAAGAACGCTTAAAACGACGAAGAGCAACGTCAAACGGCTCGTTTTCTCTAACTTTAACGATGGGCATTAAGTTCTCACCTCAAAATTTTGCTGTTGGACCGGGGCGAAATGTTGTACACAAAAGGGCACCCGGGTTAAAAATGGTGCGAAATTCTAATCATTCGCCAGCCAAATGTAAAGCCGGAATTGTCAAAAAATAGACAATTTGTACCAAAAACCCAGCTTCACCATTCCCACTGCAGTGCAATAACGGTAAACTCTGCGCCTCATTCCACTTCCAATGAATCAACCGGATCTTAACATTATGCGCATACTGGGTATAGAGACCTCTTGTGATGAAACCGGCGTAGCTGTATACGACGATAGCCAAGGGTTACTGTCGCACGAGTTGTACTCACAGGTTAAGCTGCACGCCGATTATGGCGGCGTGGTGCCTGAACTGGCCTCCCGTGATCATGTTCGTAAAATTATTCCTTTGATTAATAAAGCGCTGGCCGATGCCAATACCACGAAAAATGATCTGGACGGGATCGCCTACACCCAGGGGCCCGGACTGATGGGGGCCTTACTGGTAGGCTCGTCGGTGGCGCGATCGCTGTCCTATGCCTGGGATCTGCCTGCAGTCGGCGTGCATCATATGGAAGGGCATTTACTGGCGCCGATGTTAGAAGATAACGCACCAGCCTTCCCGTTTGTCGCGCTACTGGTATCCGGCGGGCATTCTATGCTGGTAAAAGTGGCTGGCATTGGTCAGTACGAGGTGCTGGGTGAGTCGGTGGACGATGCGGCCGGCGAAGCATTTGATAAAACTGCCAAATTGCTAGGATTGGATTACCCGGGTGGGCCGCTGCTGGCAAAGCTGGCCGAGCAGGGCGAAGCTGGTCATTATAAGTTCCCGCGGCCGATGACCGACCGGCCGGGCCTGGACTTTAGCTTCAGTGGTTTAAAAACCTTTGCGGCCAATACTATCCGGGCCAGCGACAACAGTGCTCAGACGCAGGCGAATATTGCTTACGCATTTGAAGAAGCGGTGGTCGATACCTTAATGATTAAATGCCGCCGGGCGCTTAAGCAAACCGGATTAAAGCGGCTGGTGATTGCCGGCGGGGTCAGTGCTAATACCCGTTTGCGCAGCAAAATGGCCAGTATGATGAAGGATCTCCAGGGCGAGGTGTTTTACCCCAGCCTGGCATTTTGCACCGACAACGGTGCTATGATTGCCTATGCCGGCATGCAGCGTCTTAAAGCCGGGGAGTTCACCGAGCTGTCTGCCTCGGCCAAACCCCGGTGGGCTCTGGACACGCTGCCGGCCGTTTAACCAAAATTCAGGTCGCTGGCCCCAAATCGAATTGTTGCAGCATAGCCTCTGGGTTATGCTACGAGTTCCTGCTGAGGGCTCCTGCTGCTTTTAATCCCAACTAGATAATCTATAAGAAAGGAATCTTATTCATGCTGCGCTTATTTGTTGTAGTGCTTGGCCTTATCGGAATAACCGGTATTTTTGAGGCAGCGGCCACCCCTGCCACCGAGCAACATGTGGTGCTTATTTCACTGGATGGGTTTCGCCACGACTACATAGAACAACACCAGGCCAGTGAACTGGCCCGCATTGCCAGGCAAGGTGTCAGGGCAAAGCGTCTTACCCCGGTTTTTCCTGCCAACACCTTTCCCAATCATTTGTCGCTTATCACGGGTTTATTGCCTGCTAATCATGGGGTGGTAAACAACGAATTTTTAGACAAACAGCGCCCGGAAGATAACGGTTATGCGCGGTATCATATGGGCAAGGGCTATAAAGACAGTAGCTGGCTGCAGGGTGTGCCGCTTTGGACGCTGGCTGAATTGCAGGGCAAAAAAACCGCCAGCTACTTCTGGCCTGAAGCCGACGCGCGCTTTTTTGGTACCACCCCAACGTATCATTATCACTATTCCAAACATGCTGACTATCAGCAGCGTATCGACCAAATTGTTAGCTGGCTGCAGCTGCCAGCCATCGCCCGTCCTCAGTTTGTGGCCGGATATTTTTCACTTATCGATACCATCGGGCACGACTATGGCCCGATAGCGCTGAAACCTTTCAGGCCGTACAAACCATGGATGCGCTGATCGGCCAGCTGTACGACCGGCTGCAACAATTGTCTATCGACGTTAATCTGGTGGTGGTCTCTGATCATGGCATGCTGGATGTACGCAATGAGGACAGCATAAGTATCGCTGCGCTTAACCTCAATGCGGCAGATTTTGCATGGGTCAACGAAGGCTCACAACTGCACATCTATGCCCGCCCCGAAACACCGGCCAATCGTATCGATAATCTACAGCAGCAATTGGGTCAGCAGGCTGCAGCAAGGTTTCAGGTGTTGGACAGGCGCTTACGTCAACGCTATGGGATGCAGAAGGTTACCCGCAGTGGAGATATTCTACTGCAAGCCACAGCTGGGCGTCGCTTTGTGAATGCCGACGGAGACAAGGTAAGCCCGGGGGGCCATGGTTATCTGCCGGAACATCCGGACATGGGGGCATTGTTTATTGCCAGCGGACCCGCGTTTAAAACCGGGGCGCAACTGCCGACGGTACATAATCTGGAGGTGTACCCGGCGCTGGCGCAGATTATGGGCTTAACGTTGATAGCGCCAATAGACGGAAAACTGGAAGGATTGGCCCAGGGCCTGGTCAGCTCAGAAAAAAGCCAGGCCGGTTACGAGGAATAACGAGTATCGGGGAGGACGGACCGGTCAGCCGTTGTTTTTAAGCTTGCCGCGTTTGTCCCAGACCCGGGGCTCTTCACCGCGCTGCAAACGCTGAATATTAGGCTTATGACGCACTATAATCAGCAGTGCCAGCATTGCCACCGGCACTGTGTAATCGGGCTTGATAAAGAAGGTGTAAAGCGGGGCCAGCGCCACCGCCACAATGGCCGCCAGCGACGAATAACCCCACACAAACAGGGCCGCCAGCCAGCTTAACACAATCAGTCCGGCCAACTCAGGACCCACCGGTAACATCGCTCCAAAGGCCGTTGCCACGGCTTTGCCGCCCTGAAAACCAAAATACAGCGGAAAGATATGGCCCAGACAGGCGGCGATGGCGATAATGCCCAGTGCCACCGGCTCAATACCCAGCCAGTAGCTACAATAAACCGGCACCGTGCCTTTTAAAATATCCATTAACAGCACCAGCAACGCCGGAATGCGACCACCCAGCCGATACACGTTGGTGGCGCCGGGGTTTTTAGAGCCGGCAGTGCGCGGGTCGGCCAGACCATACAGTTTGCAGATGACCACCGCGCTGGACAGCGAGCCGCATAGATAGGCCACACCAACCATCAAAATTATTATTGGGATCATGTCATACTGCCAGGGTTCAGGTTACACTTGCCTCACACTACTAAAAAGCATACAAATGCGCCAGTAATTCGGCTGTCCACGCAGCATTGCGGCCATTTTTGTCTCAGGGTTCACAACATTACTATGGAACAAATTACAATATCGGGTCTAAAGGTCAGTAGTTTGATTGGGGTTTATGACTGGGAACGTACCCGACCTACCACATTGCTGATGGATATTGAGGTAAAAGCCGATCTTAGCCAGGCCCGGCACAGCGATGAGGTGGCCGATACCATTGACTACGCCAAACTCGCCGAATTTGTACAACAGCAGGCAGCCAGCGCTACCTTTGAGCTGCTCGAAGCCTTAGGGCACGCCTTGTGCGAAGCAGTGTTGCAAAATTTTCCGGTACAACAGATTACTCTGGCCATCACCAAACCGGAGATTCTGGCTGATGCCCAGGCGGTCACTGTCACTATTTCCGCCGGCCGGTAATGGCGTTACATAAAATTCTTATCAGTGTTGGCTCGAACATTGATAGAGAAACCCACACCAGAGCTGGCTTAGCGTCACTAAAGTGTCATTTTAGTGATATAAGTTGTTCTTCTGTATACGAAAGTGAAGCTGTTGGTTTTAATGGTTCAGCATTTTACAATTTAGTGGTTCAGGCCTTTACCTCATTACCGGTGGCGCAAGTTAACGACACGCTAAAATGTATCGAACGTGAGCATGGCCGTACTCATACTGAAAAAAAGTTTTGCTCACGAACCCTGGATTTGGATTTGCTTACTTATGACCAACTGGTTTGCAGTACGCCGGTGGTGTTACCCAGAGAAGAGATACTCTACAACGCCTTTGTACTAAAACCCCTGGCCGAACTGGTCCCCGACGACACGCATCCGGTGGCCGGGCGAACCTATCAACAGTTATGGCAACAATTTGAAGACGCCGACCAGCATCTGTGGCCGGTGGATTTTACATGGAGAGATGTATAAGCGATGACGCTTTTTGAAATTATTATTCTGGCAATTGTTCAGGGTGTTACCGAGTTTTTACCCATCAGCAGTTCTGCTCACTTAATTTTACCGGCAGAATTGTTAGGCTGGGTCAGCCAGGGTCTGGCGTTTGATGTAGCGGTGCATGTAGGTAGCCTGTTGGCGGTGATTATTTATTTTCGACACGACATCAGCAATATGGTGGTGGCGTGGCTTCACCATGGCTTTTCCTCCAATCAGACCCAGGACAGCAAACTGGCCTGGTTTGTCGCCATAGGCACGATTCCGGCGGTGATTGCCGGCTTTATGTTTAAAGACTGGATAGAGCTCAATGCTCGCACCGCCCTGGTGATTGCCTGTACCACGATTATCTTTGGTTTGTTGCTGTGGTACGCCGACCGCGCCGCCCAGCACCGCAAAAGCCTGACAGCGCTGACCTTAAAAGATACGGTGATTATTGGCCTGGCTCAGGCCATGGCGCTGATCCCGGGGACATCACGCTCTGGTATTACCATGACCGCGGCCCTGATGCTGGGGTTTGAGCGCGAAAGTGCGGCCCGTTTTTCATTTTTGCTATCGATTCCGGTTATTTTAGGCGCCGGTGCCCTGGCCACCACCGAACTGGTGGCGTCTAACGAGTCGGTAGACTGGAGTGCACTGATGTACGGGGCGGCCTTTTCATTTGTCAGTGCGTATCTGTGTATTTTCCTGTTTCTAAGCTTCATTGCCCGTATCGGTATGCTGCCGTTTGTGCTTTATCGGCTGGGATTAGGCGCAGTACTGTTGTGGTTTGTGTTTGCCTGATACAGTATTGAGTCTAACTTATTGTTCTTTGTGAAAGGAGCTCGCTGTGTCTGAGACTATTTTTACCAAAATTTTAAATCGTGAAATCCCAGCTGATATTGTCCACGAAGACGATCTGTGTCTGGCATTTAATGATATTAATCCCCAGGCGCCGGTCCATTTTCTGGTGATTCCCAAAAAGCCTATTGCCACGATAAATGACATCAGCGAAGCCGACCGCGAGGTGGTGGGGCATTTAACCATGGTGGCCGCCAAAGTGGCAAAAGAAATGGGTATTGACCAGGAAGGCTATCGGACCGTGATGAACTGCAACGAATTTGGAGGCCAGAGTGTCTACCACATTCATTTGCATGTGTTAGGTGGGAAGTTGCTGGGGTGGCCCCTTACACCGACAAGCCAAAAAACCTGGAATAACATCACAGGTTAAAACCAAAAAGGGAAGCCGAAGCTTCCCTTTTTAATGCGCGAGAGCCTGGGTTATAACCCCAGCACCTCTTTGCCTTGTTCAAAATGAATGTCTACCGGAATATTGGCTTTTTCCAGTTTCGCCAGATCTTTAGCCAACTCGGGTTTGATAACGCCCATCTTTTCCACCAACTGGCTTACGCCCTGATAATCGCCGTCGCCCTGATAGGTTAAGATAACCTGCGACAAGGCTTTCACGGCATCGCCCATTTTATCCATATTGACCCGATACATGCCGTCATCGGTTTTTTCAAAAGCGCCTTTTTCGGCAAAAAAGTTAAACCGAATCATATTGGCTTTACCATGGGCACTGGAGGCACCAAACCGAACCGAACGAAAGATGCCGGCCATAAAGGTGACATAATAATCTTCTAATGTTCCTTCGGGGATTTCGCCTTTTTCTAACAGGCTTTGAATCATATACAAGCCAAGAATATCGGCTTTACCTTCTTCCAGCGCCGAGGCGTGCTCTTTTAGCGCGCCGCGAACCGTACCTTTATCATTGATGGTGTTCTTGATACCCAGGCCATGGGCCACTTCATGAAACATGGTATTGGCAAAAAACGCATCGAAGGTAATGTGCTCGCGCTGTTCCGGCACAATCAGTTCATCTGAAATAGGTTTGAGGATATGTTCAAACTTGGCCTGCATTGCGTTTTTAAGCTGCAGGCGGCGGGTGCCTTTCTCTAGCTGTACCTGTTCATCGTTGGGTAAGTTGATGGCAATCGTTTTGCTTCCGGCATTGGAATGCCCTGCATAATACACCACATCATAGGCATTCAAATCCGCATCAGAACCCGGCATTTCGGCTTTATACTTGTCAGCCACCGGTAAGCCTTTTTGCAACTCGGGTAAAAACTGAGCAAACTTGGCCAGTTTATCGCTCCACTGCTTATCTTTGATCAAAACATAAGACTCAAAGGCCGCACGGTAGCCAAACAGCTGATCTTCATAGGTCTCGATAGGACCCAATACCAGCTCTACCGCATTTGATTTCATATCCATCCAGGCCATATCTGACGCCAGGTAGTCATCATTTAACAATGCTTCGGCGCGCAGGTTCAGGTAGTTGGCAAAGCTCTTATCTTCTGCCAGCTTGGCTGCCTCAAGCAGCAGGTTAGACGCTTCGGTAAGCTCTTTTTTGTAGGCTTGTGAATAAGGTACGGTATACAGCTTGCCGTTGTCGTCCCGGCGTACCAGCGAATAAAGACCATCTTTATCTTCAAAATCGGCCTGCTCAAATTCTTCTTTGGTCATGTCGGCCGGATAAAACTGGGCGCCAGCCGGTTTGCTGTCATAGCCAGATAAAAAGGCGGCATCCCCATTAAGCCGATCCCACGGACCATAGTTGATGTTGGCAAAATGTTTCACCTCACCTCGGCTCAGACTATCCATAAAGGTTTTTTGCTTTTCGTCAAAGGCTTGCTGCCAGAACAAAGCATCCATAATTTTCGAAGCATCGATAAGCTTGGCAATCATTTGCTTCTGATTGTTACTCAGGTGACTAAGATCGGCATTAAGCTCGACGGGGTGGTAGATGGATAAGCGCTGCTCATCGACCAGTAACTGGGTATTTTGTTGCGCTTGCTGTTGTTCTTGCCCGGACGCCTGACCCTGGCTATTATTTGCGGAGGTTGGGGCTTTGGAACAGCCCGAAAGTGCAAACACGGCTGCGGTTATTGCCACGGTCAACGGTTTAATTGCAAATTTTGGCATAGTTATCTTCTTTTCTTGTTTTGGTTATCGACAAAGCGTTCGCAAACTTATTTATTGAAGTTTGGCATCATCATGGCCGATAGCATATCGAACCCTGCTGGTTTGCGCCATAGGTGGGGTAATTTGAATAACCTCATGAAAAATAGCGAAGTGAGGGTGCTTATCTTTCATTTCACTGATATATTTTACACAGCTTCTGAGCAATGGCCATTTAGCCATTTTAAAGGACTGATCAGACGATAATTTTGCTGCAATGGCCTTAGAAAAATTTGTCAGCCGTTGGCTATTACTAATAATGAGAAAGGTAGGTCTATGTCTACACAAAATGCACTGCTTACGATTCTGGTAGAAAAAATAAATAACGACACATTGGTGTTACCCACCTTACCCGCAATTGCGTTGAAGGTTCGTAAAGCAGCGGATAATCCTGATATCAATCTAAACGAAATGGGCGATGTAATTGGCAAAGACCCTTCGTTAACAGCACGGATTATAAAAATTTCAAACAGTGCTTATCTGGGCCGGGTGGTTAAAGTGACCTCCATCAACCAGGCCGTAACGCGGATTGGATTGCTTCAGATTAAAAATATTTCTACCGCCCTGGCTATGGAGCAGCTGTTTGTTTCAAGAAATGACCTGGTAGGACAATACATAAACCGCGAATGGAACAAAACCATCGACGTGGTGGCGAATGCCATGGCGGCCATGCAAATGTACACCAAAGCGACAAAAAATCGAGATCTAAGCCTGGATACTATGACGCTAAGCGCCCTGGTGCATAACATTGGTGTGCTGCCTATCCTGACCGAAGCCGAGCGTCATGAAGAAGTGTTTGCTAACCCCACCTTCCTGGATGATGCCATTGACAAGGTTTCGGGGCGTATTGGTGCTAACATCATGAAAGTTTGGGATTTTGACCAAAGCTTTATAGATATCACCGAACACTGGAACGATTTGGCGTTTATTCCGAAAAAAGTCAGTTACATCGACTTTGTCCGCATTGGCGCCGCCCTGGCCGGCCGCATGGATACTCAGAAAGATGCGGTCTTGAATCTGGCGATGCAACGCGGTGCGATTCGGGATATGGCTGATCTGGACTCAGAAGACTTTAAAGCAGCCCGTGAAAGTGGTAAACAAATTTTTGTTTAAAAGCATTTACTTAAAAGCAGTTGCGTAAATAATATGACTGATACACAAACCCGCTTATAAGGCGGGTTTGTGTATTGAGCCCGTCATTTAAATCATGTTTTATTGCACTCAAAAAAGCCTGCGCCTGAACTTACCTGCTCGCAACTATGCGTATTGATGCCACCATGACTGGGGCCGCTACTTGTGGTCACAAACAGCCTGCTAGTGCGGTTTAACATCATCAACATCAGCCCCGGTAGCCGGGCTCCCTCCAAAAACCTACCTCCGTGCAGCAGGGTATCGCCTTGGGATAAGCCCATCAGACCCGGTTTTGCAACGGACTATGTCTTCGAAATTGTTCAGAGTTGCTAATGGTTAAAGCATGTCAGGCTAAAAAATGGTGTGCGCCACGCCGGCACCGCAAAATGTGCCCAGAGCTCAGAGATCGGGCCTCAGGTATCGGGACTCAGATACCAAGGCGATAATAACGCGGCCATAATAACGTGGTGCCAACAACGCGATTATAAAAATACCCCCGCGTAAAATATCTGTCCGGTCATGCCAATCGCGAACCAATCTCTGGCTTAGTCTTTTTCTTATTGAGGCATGTATCAATAGCAATTGACTTTTGTATAGCATCAGGGAAAAACAATGAGCGAGATCATAGATATTCTGCTTACCGCAGGTCTTATCATTTTTATTATTTTTATTATTTTTATTGCCGGCATCATGGCGGTAAAGAAAAACCAATCCAAACGTAAGTAATCCATTCAGATGTAAAAGCGAGTCTGAAGATTAACCGGCACGTACCAACCGCGCACTTTGGTGGGGGTCCCACTCATATGAGCCAGCCGGTAACATGACAACTTGATAAGTAATTAACTAGCCTGGTGTAGTGCAGATGCCATATGGCATATGGCAGGGCAAAGAAACGCGCATATCTGTAAACACACACTGTTGATGCAACCAAATTCCTATGTGGCAAGCGCCGCTCTGAAATCGATTGCAATAGCCTTTGTAATTAGCCTGATATCCAACCCAGTCCTTCTGTGGTGCCCGCTGCTACGCTCGCTACTATGCCCTCTGTTGCGCTTCTTTAGCCACGCTTTATGTGCCCTGAAGTGCGCGCTGAAGTACGCACCTGTGAAAAGTTTGCAGCTACCTGTGTCTTTACGGGAGCATCGGGATGTGTAAAACTAAATGATAATTATTATCATTTACATATCTGGCGATTTACTCGCTTTTTATCTATCGAAAGGACCCTGCATGAAAACGCACTCATGTGTCTGGATGCGCCCGGCGCTGGCTTTATTCTCTTTAAGTACAATATCTGGTGCGCTTATGGCGCAAACCGCAGATGACGATGAGCTCGAGCATATTGAGATAAACCCTTGCAGGCGTATCGCAGCACGGCTACTAAGTCTTCGCTCAGACCCATTGATGCACCGGTCAGTATCAGTGTTATTGATCAGCAGTTGCTGCAACTTCGTCAGGCCGACTCGGTTAACAAAGCGCTTCGTTACACCTCCGGGGTGACCACAGAAAGTCGTCCTACAATTACTATTTTTGATCAGTTTACGATTCGTGGTTTCACCACGTATCAAACATTTTACGATGGTTTGCCCTTGCTGACCAACAATAGCTGGAACCTGTATCCGCAGGTGGATGCATTTGCCACCGAGGCGCTGGAAATTTTAAAAGGGCCGGCGTCATCGCTTTATGGTCTGGTACCTCCGGGCGGCATGGTTAATCAGGTGGCAAAGTTTCCTACCGATGATAATGCCTCTTTGGTGCGGGCGATGGTAGGGTCTGATGGCCTGCTTGAGTTGGGGCTGGATACCGCTGGTACGCTCACTGAAGATACCCATTATCGGGTAGTGGCGTTAGGGCGTTCACGGGACGGCTATCAGGATACCACGGAAACCGAACGCTATACGTTCGCGCCTTCTATCACGATGGATCTTAGTGATGCTACTGAGCTTACCTTCTCAGCCTATTATCAGGATGATCCGCAAATGGTGCCTTCGACCCCATTACCGGGGGTGGGAACTTTGTATGAGACGGCCTATGGCAAGATCACGCCATCAGCCTATGCCGGTGATGAAAACTGGAATAGTTTCTCGCGGGAAGTGCTGATGCTGGGCTACAAACTACATCACCAAATCAACGAAAACTGGTCTGTGCTACAGAAATTTCGTTATACCGATGCTGATGCGCAGCAACAAAATACCTATCACAATGCGCTGGCTGAAGACGGCATCACGTTACTGCGTTCAGCGTATTCAACCGATGAAGCAATAGATGGCATTACGGTAGATACACAACTGGCAGGCCGTGTGGTGACCGCTGATATTGTGCATAATTTATTACTGGGAGTGGACTATCAGAGCTCGGATTCCACGGTCGCCTACCGTGATACGTTAGGTAATGAGACACCCACCCTTGATTTGAGCAATATCGATAACAATCTGTTTGAGCCTGAGCAACTGCCGCTGGATTTCTATCAGGAAGATCATGCCATTGATATCCGTCAGCTAGGGGTCTATCTGCAGGATGAAATGCAGGTTGGCAATTTTACCTTGCTGTTAAACGGCCGGTTTGATCACTACGACAGCACAGATGAAGTTAGCAATATTTATAACACCTCAGCTTATGGGAGTACCGCCGAGATTGACCAGAATGAGTTTTCCGGGCGGGCGGCGGCCATGTACACCTTTGAGTCTGGCTGGCGGATTTATGCTAATTTCTCAGAGTCTTTTGAACCGGTGGTGGGGTTTGATTCACAAACCGGGGAGGGGTTTAAACCTACCACGGCCCAGCAAATCGAGGCGGGCACCAAGTATCAAAGTCAGGATGGTGGGACCACATTCACCGGCGCTTATTTTGTCCTGACCAAGGAAAATGTGGTGGTGAACAGCCCGGATTTTATTTCCAGGACCCAAAATGGCGAGGTAGAGTCTAAGGGGCTTGAGCTGGAGCTTAACACTGCGCTTACCGACTCGCTGGTGCTGCAGGCCAGTGCAACCTACCTGGATATGGCAGTAACCGAAGATCCGTTAGATCCGGCGGTCGTGGGAAAAACACCGGTATGGGTAGCAGAACAAAGCGCGTCGCTGTGGGCCAATTACTTTTTCAGTGACACGCTAAGTGGGCTGATGCTGGGCGCAGGGCTTCGTTATACCGGAGAGCAGCAGGCGGATAAATACAACAGTGATGTGGTGCCTTCCTACACAGTGGTGGATATGGTGCTGGCGTACGATATTCCAAAGTATGATGTTCGGCTGACCGGCAGTGTCAGTAATGTGGCAGACAAAGAATATGTAGGGGCCTGTTACGATACCAATAATTGTTGGTATGGCGCGCAGCGTCGCGTGGAGGTGGGGGTACAAAAACGCTTCTAAACCGCCTGAAACCGTGCCGGAGACCGGCACGGTTGGTGTTTTAGTGGTCGTCAGTAAGTTTAAGCGTGGTACGCATGTAATCGAGAAACTGACACAGCTCGGCTGACATCAGCGCAAACTCTGCATCCAGACGGGCATGAACCTGATCTTTAGGAATATCGTCGGTTTCTTCTTTTACCCGATCGGTAAATTTGACTCGCTTAAACGAGCCATCTTCGGCAATCACCGCGCTTAATGATTCCTGCCAGGCAAATCCAATTTTTTGTACCAGCTTGCCAGAGCTAAGATGAAGCTCAATTTCCTCACTGTCCAGCGGCTGATTTTTGCAGCGGATGACGCTTTCTAAATCATCAGTGGATTTAAGCTCGGCTTCTTCCAGTAACTCAATCTGATCAGGCGCTCCATCAGTCAGCCAGTGGGTTAACTCGCTTTGCAGACTGCGACGTGCCATCGGCACTACCGGTAAGGATTCAATTGCTTTACGCACCATCGCCAGAAAGGCTTCTGCTTTACCATCCGATGAGCTATCCACCACCACCATCTTGTCAGGGATAGAAATAAAGCCGTGGGTGTAGCTGTTTTTGGTAAAGGCCTGAGGCAACAAACGGGTAATGATTTCCTGTTTAAGATCGGCCTGGGCTTTTTTGTTTACCGGCGAGCCGGTTTCGGCTTCAATCTGCGCGACTTTTTCAGCCAGTTCACTATTGATAACCGTTGCGGGTAAAATACGTTCCTGCTTTTTTAAGGTGATCCAGTAACGCTGCTGGACCTGATGAAACATCATTGTGCTTTCGCCCGCGGCCGACAACGGCGGAACAAACCCCATGGTGTTAAGGTCCTGGCTGCCACAAGGGCGAAAACTGAATTCACTTAATGCACTTTGCAAGTCATCGTCATCTAACGATAACGGTTGAGTAAGTTGATAGGCTTTTATATTTTTAAACCACATTGCCAGATTCTTCATTGTTCAGTACGGGCGGCAAGCGTACCAACCACCGTGCGTTGGCGCAACGAACTTTAGCGCTATTTTATCTTCCTGAATGGGGGGTTAGGCCTGGCCTGTGGCGGTATGCTGAAACTGGGGAAAAACGATGTCATAACGCAGTCCCTGACCCGGATTACTGCTGGCGCTGATGGTACCCTGCAACGACTGTGTGACCAGGTTGTACATAATATGGGTGCCCAGACCGCTGCCCCCAAATGCTGACGGGTCGTAAAAAAGGCATCAAATAAGCGGGCTAAATCATCAGGGCTTACCCCTTTGCCATCATCCTGATAGACCATAGAAATCTGCTTGTTTTCAAGGTTTACCGTGAGCGAAATCGTACCGGGCTGAGAAGACTCAAAACCATGAAGCAATGAATTCTCAATCATATTGGTCAGCAGCTGAGCAATGACCCCGGGAGCACAGTGAATCTCCAGTGCTTCAGGACAATCGATGGTGATGGTGTGGGTTGAAGCGTTAAAGTGTGGGGCCAGGGTCTGCACAATTTCATCCAGATAGGTTTTGAGATTGAAGGTGCGTTCGGCTTCGCTGGTCTGATCGACCGAAACCTGTTTAAAGCTGGCAATAAGATTGCGGGCGCGCTGCAGATTGGTCTGCAGTAGCCGGGTGATTTGGCTGGCATCTTCTAAAAAGCTTTGCATCTGGGGTTGGGTGATGCTTTGTTGCTGATATTGGCCGGTAAGGGTTTCCAGACGATCCTGTAACACCCCGGCCGCGGTGACGCTGGTGCCCAGAGGGGGGTTCACATCGTGGGTGATGCCAGCCACCAGGCCGCCCAAAGACGCCATCCGTTCAGACTCCACCAGCTGATCCCGGGTGTGATTCACCATTTCCATCGAGTGCGCCAGCTCGGCATTTCGTTCACGCAGCTCTTTTTCAACCCGCTTACGCTGTTCATTTTCCTGCCGCAGTTTTCGCTGATTGGCGATTAGCTCATCCTTTTGCTGCTCAAGATCGAGCATAATCTGCGACAAAGAAGCTGTTTTCCTGGCCACTTCCTGTTCCAGCTGCAGATTTTGTTCATCCAGCTGTCGATAAGCCTGCTGCAGTTTTTGTTGGGTGCCCCGCAGTTTATTCTGCGAGCCGATTAAGTCGTCAATAACCTGATTATACGATTGCTGTAATTGGCGTAGTTCGTTGTCGTCTACCGACATGGCAATTTTTGATTGTTGCGGATGCTCAGCATCAAACGCGCTCATTTGCTCGGTAATCTCGGCCATAGGCTGAGACAGCAACTGGCGAAAGGCGGTCATAAATAAAAATACCAAAAAGGTGGTTTTTACGATGGCATTACCAATCAAAAAGAAGATGCCTACTTCAATCCGGCTGAATATGATGTCGAAGCTGGAATACAGGGTGACATCGCCCACGTACGACGCCCGCCCTGAAAATTCAAAAACAAGTGGAAAACTGTAGCTGAAAACCCCGCCGTGATGGTCTTCCTGTCTGCTGCTTTCGATCGGCGATCCCAGGCGTTCGGCGGTATTACCCAAATCAGCTATATATTCGCCGGTTTCATCACGGATCTGTATGCCTTCGACGATAGGCAGCTGAATCAGTCCTTCGGCAATCGACATCGCCTGCGGGATGTTCAACTCCCATATCGCGCGGGTCAGGCTGGTGGAGAAGGTCGTCCTTAGGGTCTGGAGTTCACCTTCAATGTGCTGTTTGGTGCTCAGGTATTCGGTAAAAATCTGACCAGCGGTTACCACCACGGTGAGAATGAAATACACCGATAACACACGGGTCAGTAATTTTCTGGAGAGTCCCGTTTTAACAGGCGTTTTGGACAAGGCAAATCCGTTTTTTTATTCAATTTTTTTATAAAATCCAGAATAGGTGCAAAAGCATGTTGAAACAAGTAGGTTTGCGGTAAGCTGCTTGATTACAGGTTGCCGGTAGCTTGACACAATCTGGAATGTGTTTAATAAAAATGTCATACAAACTATGAATAATGGCGGCGTTAAATTATGAGCAGGATCCCCTCGATGTCCCGAACAGTGTTAGTGGTAGAAGATGAAGCCCCCATTCGCGAAATGCTAAAGCTGGTTTTAGACCAGGCCGGCTTTTCGGTAATCGAGGCTGAAGACTACGATATTGCCAAAGAAAAAATCTGTGAACCGTATCCGGACCTGATTTTACTGGACTGGATGCTGCCTGGCGGAAGTGGGGTGCAGCTGGCCAAAAGCCTGAAGCAGCATGAGTTTACCCGAGAAATCCCGGTTATAATGCTTACCGCTCGCGGCGAAGAAGACGATAAGATTCGCGGGCTGGATGCCGGCGCGGATGATTACATCACCAAGCCATTTTCACCAAAAGAATTGATCGCTCGTATCAAAGCAGTAATGCGCCGGGTGACTCCAACTTCAAACGAAACGCCGATCGAAATTAATGGTCTGACGCTGGAGCCGGTGGCGCACCGGGTTACGGCTAATGAGGAACCGGTGGATCTGGGGCCTACAGAATTTAAACTGTTGCATTTTTTCATGTCACATCCAGAGCGGGTCTATAGCCGTGAAGTGCTGTTAGATAAGGTCTGGGGCACCAATGTGTATGTGGAAGATCGCACGGTGGATGTGCATATTCGCCGTTTACGCAAAGCTATTTCCAAACACCATCACGATGCCATGATTCAGACGGTGCGTGGGGCAGGTTACCGATTTTCAGTAAAGTAATCATTTAACATCATCAAAGTTTCCGGAAGATGAGGTCGCTTCCGGTCGTTATCTGTTGGTTGCAGGAGTTTATTGCCACACCATGTATTATCCGTTTTCCTGGCTGAAGAGCTGTTTAAAACTGGTGCTGTATTTCTTCAGTTTTGCGCTGGTGGGATGGTATGTGGATGCTTTGTGGGTACTGCTGCTATTAGGTGTGGTCATGCTGCTGGCTACCAACTACTGGCATCTGTATAAACTGAATCGCTGGCTTTGGCACAGCCGCAAAATGTCACCCCCAACCGTAACCGGCGTCTGGGAACACATTTATGAGGGAATTTATCATCTGCAGCGGCGTAATCGCACCAAGCGTAAAGAGCTCAGTGGCTTGATAAAGCGTTTTCGGGAAGGTTCAGAGGCGCTTCCTGATGCCGCGGTGGTGGTGGATGCCAATGCCTGTATCATCTGGTGTAATCGTCTGGCCCGCCTTGACCTGGGGTTGAAATGGCCCAGTGATGCTGGCCGCCGACTGGACAACCTGATTCGGCATCCTGCGTTTATTGAATATTTTCATGCCGATAACTTTGATCATCCCATTGAAGTGCCATCGCCGACCAATCCTAATAAAACCTTCGAATATCGCATCATGCCGTATGGTGAGGAGCATTTGTTGCTGATTGCCCGTGATATCACCCGGATTTCACAGCTGGAGGCGATGCGTAAAGATTTTGTGGCTAATGTGTCCCATGAGCTGCGCACGCCATTGACGGTCATTACCGGTTATCTTGAATTTTTGCCGGTGGATAGCCAGGAAAACCCGATGATGGCCAAGGCCTTCAACGAAATGACTGCCCAGACTCAGCGAATGCAAAATTTAATCGAGGACTTGCTGGTGTTATCGCGAATAGAAGCCAGTTCTGAGCGCATTTACGAGCATGTGGTGGATATGCCGGTGATGCTGCAGCAGCTTGAGCGCGAAGCGCAGGCACTCAACAAAGACAAAGGTCACACCATTACCTTTCATGTAACCGACGGTCTTAAAGTGTACGGGGTGGAAACAGAGTTACGCAGCGCCTGCTCGAACCTGGTATTTAACGCCGTCCATTATACCCCGCCAGGCGGCGTGATTGATGTATATTGGCAGCAAACGGCAGAAGGCGTACGCTTTTGTGTGGCCGACAATGGTGAGGGAATTTCCCAGGCTCATCTTGCCCGTCTGACCGAGCGTTTTTATCGGGTGGATAAAGCCCGTTCACGCAAAACCGGCGGCTCAGGACTGGGCCTGTCGATTGTTAAGCATGTATTAAGTCATCATAACTCTCAACTGGAGATCAGCAGCGTGGTGAATCAGGGAAGCCAATTTGCCTTTGTACTAAACCGCGAGTTGCTGGCTGCCTCATGAAGTATCTAAAAGGCTGGTTCGGATTAACCTCGCATGGCATTGCGACTTACCAGAAGTCAGGGCTGGGGCTGTGGCTAACCGCGCTGGCGGTGCTGTTACCGGCGCCGGCAATGGCTCAGGCGCTGCCAGAATACGAACGTCAGCCAGGCGTTGCGGGCAATATTACCTCCGTAGGTTCGGATACCCTGGCCAATGTCATGGCGTTTTGGTCCCAGGAGTTTAAGACACTCTATCCACAGGTAAAATTTCAGCTTCAGGCTTCAGGCTCGTCCACCGCGCCGCCGGCGCTCACCGAAGGTACCGCCACCATCGGCCCCATGAGCCGGGCGTTGAAGCCCAGCGAAGTTCGTGAATTTGTGCATCGGCACGGATATCCCCCACCGTATTAAAAGTGGCCATGGATGCCATCGCCATTTTTGTGCAACGGCAAAATCCATTGCCGGGACTGACCCTGGCACAGGTGGATGCGCTGTTTTCCCAGACCCGCTTTTGTGGCGCACCTGCGACCTTGACCCATTGGCAACAATTGCTGCCCGAAGTTGAGGGCAGGCGCTCCTCTATCCGGCTGTTTGGCCGTAATTCGGTGTCAGGCACATACAGTATGTTTAAGGGTATGGCTTTATGCGACGGGGATTTCCGACCGGTGGTTAACGAGCAGCCAAGCTCGGCCTCGGTGGTGATGTCGGTGGCCGCCAATGCGGCGGGCATTGGTTATGCGGCCTATGGATACCAGACCGCCGGGGTGCGCGCAGTACCCGTGGGACCCGATGCGGGCTCGTTCATTGAACTGACTACCGACAGTGTCAGTGATGAAACCTATCCATTCACACGATATTTGTATCTGATGGTCAATAAAGCACCGGATAAACCCTTACCAGTATTGGAGCAGGAGTTCTTATGCTATGTGTTATCGTCCCAGGGACAGCGGCAGGTCGAACGTGATGGCTATTTTCCGGTGGGCACGAAGGCTTTGCTGGATCAGCGGCGTTTATTAGGTTGCGCCCTCAGATAATCCCTGCCTTTCGCTAAGTTCTTCTTTTTAATAGTTTCTGCTGCGCCGGCTGTTTTAAGCTTTGTTGGTTTACCGCCCTTCAAATCCAAATATAAAACTTTTATGACACTAATCAGATGTAACGAAAGTGTCATCATAATTATATAGGCTTCCACAGGTCTTAATTGAACGTAATTGTCCTTGTGGAGAAACAAATGGCTATCAAGCAATTTTTTAAAATCTCAGCGGTAGCCGGTGCCTTGGTACTGGCAGGTTGTGGCGGCGATATTAATATCAATGAAGGTGATGTCACCAACCAGACCGGAGCCGATACCACCCCAGACCCAGCCCCGGGTGATGGCAGTGATAACGCCTTAATTGAAGCGGGTCTGGCCACTGATGTATCTGCTGATTTTCCAGAAATTGCTGATAAGCCGGTGTATCAACTAAGCGCTAATACACAATTCAACGAGAATGTGACGTTAAGCGCCGATGCACATTGGGTATTGAATGGGCGGACCGCGGTGGGCGGCGATAATGAGAATTCTGCGGTGTTAACCATCGAAGCAGGAACAACCCTTATTGGTCAGGCCGGTGAAGACTTTTTGGTGGTACGCCGTGGTTCACAAATCATGGCTAACGGGACTGCCGAGGCGCCTATCATTATGACCTCGGTACAGGATGTCACCGGTCAGGAAACAGCCATTGGCCAATGGGGCGGTCTGGTGATACTGGGACGCGCGCCGGCCAACTCCTGTGGCGATCAGGTGGGCGAAACCACCGACGATGAGCTGAACAATTGTGGGGTGTCGGCAGAAGGCGATGCTGGCCAGTTTGGCGGCAATCTGCCGGAAGATAATTCGGGCGTGCTCAATTACGTGGTGGTTAAAAACGCCGGCCGTACCCTGGGAAATGGTGATGAGCTCAACGGAATTAGCTTTGCCGGCGTGGGCTCGGGCACTGAGGTTGACTATATTCAGGTGCATCAGAATCTGGATGATGGTATCGAGTTTTTCGGTGGTACTGTCAATGTAAAGCACGTGGTATTAACCGCTAATGGTGATGACTCGTTTGACTGGTCATTCGGCTGGACCGGTAATGCTCAGTATGTGCTGATCAAACAGGATGCGGCCGACGGTGACAATGCCTTTGAATCTGACAACAGCGAGTTTGATGCCGCGGCTACGCCACAGACCAATCCTACCATCGCTAATGTCACCATTATTGGTGCTGACGATGCCAACGGCGTGCGTCTGCGTGCAGGTACCGCCGGCTTGTTGGCAAACTTTGTGATCACCGGCCCCGATGCCTATAGCAACTGCCTGCGTATTAATGGCACAGAGTCTCAGGCAAATGCGGATAATGGCGATTTGACCATGACCAACTCGATCGTGGCGTGCGCCGAAGGCAACAACTTCAGTGATGACGAGAGTAGCCCGGGCTTCACCCAAAGCTGGTTTGAAGCGCAAGCCGGTAATCAGGTGGTCGCACAGGATGGTCTGGGTCTGGCCGCAAACGGCTATCAGCCGGCCGCAGGTTCGGTATTACTGGAAGGCGCAGCCGATATGTCTGCTCAGAACAGCTATTTTGAAGCCACCACCTTTATTGGTGCCATGGATGCGTCCGATGACTGGACTGCCGGCTGGGTTACTGTGGGCCTTAATTGAGTAGTGTATTGCTTAAGATACTGAGACTTAGGCGCCTGCTCGGCGCCTAAGTTATTAGCAACGCAGCATTTCAGTTACAGCCCTCATGGAGTGTGTTAGATGAATCATAAAAACCGTTCAGTGCCAGCCAAATCAACCTTATGTGTAGCGGTGTCTATGGCGTTGTTCGCCGGCGCCATTACGTCTTTGCCGACCCATGCACAGGACAGCGGGCAGGCTGATGAACAGCAGGCCATTGAAGAGGTCGTCGCTACTGGCACCCGTTTAAAAGGCACCGCTTCTGCGGTCTTACAAGAACGCCAGAATCAGGCATTTGTGGCCGACATCCTGGGTGCCGATCAAATTTCACGTACCGGTGACGGCGATGCGGCTGCCGCCCTCAAGCGAGTCACTGGCCTGACCCTGGTGGACGGCAAATTTATCTATGTCCGTGGTCTTGGAGAGCGCTATTCCAGCACCCAGCTTAATGGCATGGGCGTGCCCAGCCCGGACCCCACACGCTCTGTGGTACCACTGGATTTATTTCCGGCTGATATTATCGAAAGTCTGAATGTGCAAAAGTCATTTTCACCCGATATGCCCGCGCACTTCGGGGCGGAAGTGTGAATATTCGCACCAAATCCATCCCTTCTGAGTTTGTTTTCAAAGTCTCTGGTGGAGTGGACTACAATACCAACAACTCAACTGAGGGTTTTTTCTATAGCGGCGGCGGTGATGACTGGACCGGCCGTGACGATGGAACCCGGGCCCTGTCTTCGGTGATCCAGAATAATCTGGATCAGGCTCAGGCGGATGACGGCATCGAAGGTTCCGGCACCTATCCGCTCACGCTGGCTCAGCGCCAGCAAATGCTAGGCTCTATGTTCTGGGATATCGGCCCGGATGCCAAAGAGGTGGACCCGGCATTTGATATTGGCGCCACCCTGGGTGACCGGTTTGTCACTGACTATGGGGAAATTGGTTTTTTATCCAGCATCTCCTATGCCAATGAATGGAGTGTGGGCGAGGAGCAGTCAGGCACCAACTTAGGCACCGTCGGCTGCTCAGATTTACCGGACGAAAAAACCGCCGGCGCGAAATGCTTTGCCCAATCCTTTGATGGGGTCGAAACCGAGCAAAGCGTCAGCTGGAGCGGCATGTTCAATGTGGGTTATGAATACAACAGCAACCATCGTCTGGAACTGACCAATGTCATTTTGCATGATATGAACGATCGGGTTCGTGTGCGTGATTTTGTGGATGTAAATGAAACGGTATTCGGGGTCCGTGAATTACAACGGGTCGATATGTTGTTTGAAGAACGTCGCATGACCTCAAGCCAAATTGAAGGCACGCATAACTTTCCTGAGCTGAATTTTTTGTACTTTGACTGGTACGCCGGCACCAGCCGGGCAAACCGTCAGGCGCCGGGCGGCGTCTCGGCGACTTACCAGATCACCCAGCAGGACGGCGAGTTTTTATCGCAGCAATTGCAGGATGTGTCGGCCACCAATGTCAGTCGCCA
This sequence comes from Salinimonas marina, assembly GCF_015644725.1. NCBI lineage: Bacteria > Pseudomonadati > Pseudomonadota > Gammaproteobacteria > Alteromonadales > Alteromonadaceae > Salinimonas > Salinimonas marina. The sequence continues at coordinate 3,122,823 of NZ_CP064795.1, read as the reverse complement.
ATATCAAAGTCTGCGTGATGTGTCGGATACCTGGGGTTGGAATGCCGGCTACCCTATCAATATCGATGGTGTAGAGTTAGAAATAAAAGCCGGCGCCGACTTTTTTGAAAAGGCCCGTAAAGCCGAAAATATCACTATCCAGGTGCCACATCGGGCCATCGCCGATGATGCGCTGGTGGGTGATCAAATTGACGAAATCTTTAGTTCGGATGCATTGGCCAGTGACGAATTTTATGCCAGCAGCACCGGGGCGGGTATTTTACAATCCAATATGGCCGATGGCGATGAATACGCCGCCGGCACCAAAATCGACGCGTATTATTTAATGGCAGATGCGTTTATTGACAACACCTGGCGGCTTTCCGGCGGGGTTCGTTATGAAGATTTTCGTCAGATATCGGTGCCGTTTGAAGCTCATGCCAACAGCTTTGCGGTGACCACCGAGGAAGCGGCCGATCTGGCGTTTATGGAAGATGACTTTTTTCCTTCGCTGGCGCTGACTTACATTATGGATGAGGAAATGCAATTTCGTCTGAATGTTAGCGAGTCGGCCATTCGCCCCGACCTGCGCGATGTCAGCACCACGTTCTTTATCGATCCATTGACCGAGTTTTTGGTACGGGGGTCACCCTTGCTGAAAAGCTCTAAGCTCACCAATGTGGACTTTCGCTGGGAATGGTATCGTGAAGCGGGTAATAACCTGTCGGCAGCGCTGTTTTATAAAGACATTGAAAACCCTATTGAGCTGGTGGAGCTGGGTACAGTAGGAGGCGCCGCGCCAAACCTGCTTACCGCTAATGGAGAGTCGGGAGAGTTGTACGGCATGGAAGTCGAGTTTTTACAGGACTTAAGCATTATCGATAAGGACCTGGTCGATTTCTTTGTCACCGGCAACGTCACCATGTCCGATTCTAATGTGGTGATTGGCGCGGCCGATGACGGGGTCACCAGCTTGTTTGAAGAACAGCTGCTGGATGCGCTAAATGCTACCAGTGCCTCGAACATTGTCACCAATAATGAACGCCGGCTGGTGGGCCACTCCGAATGGGTGTTAAATCTGCAAATGGGCTATGACTCTCCCAATGGCGAGCATTCTGCCACCCTGGTATACAATGCGTTTGGTCCGCGCATAATTGTGCCGGGCACCCGGGGTAACCAGGACGCTGAAGAGCAAACCTTTCACTCGGTAGACTTCAATTATTCGTACTATCCGGACTTCAACACCCAGATTAAGCTGAGCCTTAAAAACCTGTTGAACGAAGAAAAACAAATCACCCAGGAAGGGCTTGATTTGTTGCGTGAAGAACGAGGTATGGAAATCGGTTTAAGTTACAGCTATAACTTTTAACCTGCGCCCGGTTTATCTGCACAAACCTCTCTGAGAGCCGCGTCCTGCGGCTCTTTTGGTTTCATCTTGCCCTTACCGTTGTGACTCACAGAGTCATTAAACTGTCACAATCTACGTCTAAACTATGCGCAGTTTTTAAGGTCGGCTGTTGCCGATGATGTTTCAACAAAAAGGTTTGAATGTATGAAGCTTTTTAACTCCTTGCTACTGGCAAGTGCCATCGTGGCATTCCCCGCCATGGCCCAAGACGATGACGTCTTAAAACCCGTAGTAGACGAGGCGGCTAAAATCAATGAGTCAGCCGCTCAGTCCCAGGAAAAAATCAATCAGATTACCGATCAAATCGACAACAAACTTCAGCAGTTTAAAACCCTGAATAAAGAAGTTGATGGTCTGCAAGTTTATAACGACCAATTGCGCAAACAGATTGAAAATCAGCAACAGGAAATGCAGGACCTGAACGAATCTATCGATGAAGTTTCCGTTATTGAACGCCAAATCACGCCGCTGATGATTCGTATGATTGACGGACTGGAACAGTTTATCGAGCTGGACGTGCCGTTTTTGCCTGAAGAACGTGCTAAGCGCGTAGCAGGTTTAAAAGAACTGATGGGGCGCTCTGATGTCGCCGCGTCGGAAAAATTTCGCCGGGTAATGGAAGCCTATCAGGTGGAAATGGAATATGGCCGCACGATGGAAGCGTATAACGGCATGCACACCATCAATGGTCAGGAACGGGATGTGGAGTTTTTACGTTTAGGTCGAACGGCGCTGATTTATCAAACCCGCGATGGCAGTAGCCAGGGCGCGTGGAACAAAAAAACGGGTCAGTGGGAAAGGCTGAGTGGCAGTTATCGCACCCAGATCACCAAAGGTTTGCGCATGGCTAAAAAGCAACTTGCGCCCGATATGTTAATGCTGCCAGTAGCCATTACAGACTAAGAGGTAAATGACCATGTTTAAACAAATGAAAAAATGGGCGGTTGGTCTGGCTGCTGTCAGCCTGAGTGTTTCTGCCTTTGCCCAGGACGATAACGCCGTGAATCTGGATGCCTTGCTGAAACAACTTGAGCAGGGACAGTTTGCCCAGTCAGAACAAAATCAGCAGCGTGAACAAGAGTTTATGCAAAAGCGGGCGCAACAGGACCAGATCCTCGAACAAGCCCGTGAACGTCGCGACGCATTGTTGCAACAATCTGAATCACTGGAAACTCAGTTTGAAGAAAATGAATTCAAACTGGCGGATTTAAATGGCGCTCTTGATAACCGCATGGGCTCGTTAAAAGAGCTGTTTGGGGTATTGCAGCAAGTGGCAGGCGATACCAAAAGTAAATTTCAGAATTCCGTGATTTCTGCACAAATTCCCGGCCGTTCAGAATTTCTGGACACCATGGCTCAGGAAATGGGTAAAAGCTCAAAACTTGCCTCGATTGAAGAAATTGAGCGGGTCTGGTTTGAAATGCAGCGCGAGATGACCGAGTCCGGCGACGTAGAAAAGTTTGAAACCAGTGTGGTGGAAGCCGGTGGCGAAAAAGTCACCAAAGATGTGGTGCGGGTAGGTCCTTTTGCGCTTATCTCAGATGGAAAATACCTAGATTACAACGGCATTACCGGTACGGTGGCCGAGCTGGTTCGTCAGCCTGCGGGCCGCTATCAGGATTCTGCGGCGGAACTGCAAGCCTCTGATGGTGAGCTGGTGGAGTTCGGGCTGGACCCCACAGGCGGTTCTATTCTGGGCTTGTTGGTACAGGCGCCAACATTGAAAGAGCGGGTGGAACAAGGTGGCGAAGTCGGCTATGTGATTTTAATCGTGGGTGTCATCGGCTTATTGCTGGCCCTGGAGCGTCTGGTTTCCTTATCAATCATACACAACAAAGTGAAACGCCAGCTGAAGCGCAAAAAGCTTAAAAAGGGCAACCCGCTGGGTCGGGTGTTGATGGTGCGCGATAAGTACCCGAACTGTGATACCGAAGCATTAGAGCTGCATCTGACTGAGGCGATTTTAGGCGAAGTGCCCAAACTGAGCCGCAACCTGACCATCATCAAGATTATCTCCGTAGTCGCGCCGCTGATGGGTCTGTTAGGCACGGTTACCGGGATGATAAACACCTTCCAGGCGATCACTTTGTTTGGAACCGGGGACCCGAAACTGATGGCCGGCGGTATTTCCACGGCACTGGTGACCACGGTATTAGGCCTGGTGGTAGCCATTCCAATGACCTTGCTGTACGCCCTGTTAAATACACGAAGCAAAAACATTGTTTATATCCTGCAGGAACAAGCGGCAGGTGTAATCGCCGAGCGCGCTGAGCGGAGCTAAACCATGACCGAGTTTCTTGAAGCAATTCGCGATTTTACAGAGACAGGTGGGCAGGTTCTTCTGCTCATCGGCCTGCTGATCTTCGTTATGTGGCTTTTGATCCTCGAGCGGGCGATGTACATCCTGATTTGGCATAAGGGTAAAAAGAAAGCAGCGATCAAAGCATGGCAAAGTCGCCGTGAACGCTCTTCCTGGAATGCCGAACAGATTCGACAGAAAAAGATTTCGGCGTTATCCATCGAGTTGACCGGCAGTATTCCGGTTATTCAGGCGTTGGTTGCTCTGTGTCCCTTATTAGGTTTGTTGGGAACGGTAACGGGCATGATCGAAGTCTTTGATGTTATGGCGATTTCAGGTTCGGGCAATGCACGCTCAATGGCTGGGGGGTATCTAAAGCAACCATCCCAACCATGGCCGGGATGGTGGGCGCCTTGTCTGGCGTATTTGCCTCGACCTGGCTCAACCGTAAAGTCAAATCGGAACGCACGCATCTTGAGGATGCAATTATTATTGAACGTAATGCCGGTTAGGGCGTTAAGCAAAGGGTTAAACTATGAAGCAGCATTTTCAAAATCTGGTGGACGAAGAAGAAGCCCAAATCGATATGACACCGATGCTGGACGTTGTATTTATTATGCTTATATTTTTCATTGTGACGGCGTCGTTCGTAAAGGAAGCAGGAATTGATGTAAATCGTCCTGAAGCGTCCACAGCAGTGAAAAAGGATCGGGCCAGTGTGCTGATTGCGATTTCCGCCGAAAACGAAATCTGGATCAATAAGCGGCAGGTAGATGCCCGTGCGGTGCAGGCAAATATCGAACGTTTGCAGGCCGAAAACCCCCAGGGCACCGTGGTGATTCAGGCAGATAACAAGGCTACCACTGAAACGCTGATCAAAGTTATGGATGCCTCGCGCGCCGCAGGTGTCTACGATGTGTCCATTGCAGCAAAAGAGCAATAAGCAATGCCTCGATTTATTATCGCATTTATTGTTTCGCTGGCGATAACCCTGGGTCTGTTCTTTTTGATGCAGTCGTTGATCAAGATGGGCGGCAACGCCATGACTGCACCTCCTAAGGGGAGCGTGCTGGACTTTGTGCGGGTAAAGCAGCCTGAAACGGTGGAGCAGAAAGAACGCAAGCCACGCAAGCCGCCAAAGCCCAAAGAGCCGCCACCGCCGATGGAGCCACAGCAAATGGACTCGCCGTCTCCCGACGCCGAAGGCTCCTCGATGGATTTTAGTTCCGATGTAGGCGATGCCGGTGAACTTGAAGGCGGCCTTGCTCTGGACTCCAGTGATGGTGAATATTTGCCCATCGTTAAAACCTCACCAGTATACCCTCGCCGGGCACTGCAACGGGGCATCGAAGGGTTTGTTATTGTGGAGTTTACTGTAAGCAAGCAAGGCGCGGTTAAAGATCCAATTGTGATTCAAGCTAAGCCGGAAGGGATTTTTGAACAGGCAGCGATTGATGCTGCACTGAAATTCAAATACAAACCCCGGGTGGTAAATGGCGAAGCAACAGAAGTATCGGGTGTACAAAACCGGATCACTTTTCAGATTGACGGGTAAGAAGAAATGAAAAAATCAATCTTCAAAGGCCTGACTACCGCGATGATGTTTGTCGCCTTAGGCGGTGGGTCGTGGGGGCTGGTTAGTCCGTACGCCGCCGCTCAGCAACAGGCCAGTGATAAAGCAACGCGGGAGGTGCCGACCCTGCGCTCTAAAGTCTATGATCAGTTTTCCCGTGCGCAAACGGCAGCCGATAACGATGATCTGCCTGAAGCTATTTCGATTTTGGAAGAGGTGAAAAGTAAAGACTATTCCATGAATAGCTATGAGCAGGCGATGATGTTTAATTTTTATGGCTTCATTTATTACAACGATGAGCAGTACGAAAAAGCGCTGGAATCTTTTTCGCAGGTGATTGAACAACAGCCCATACCGCTAAAATTTGAGATGTCGACACTGTATACCCTGGCGCAGTTACATTTAATGCAGGGTAATTACGCGCAGGTGGTCAGTTATCTGGACCGTTGGAAAACGCTGAATAGTGGCGATGTGCCAGCCAAGCACAAAGTTTTAAAGGCACAGGCCTTGTATTCCGATGAACAATATCAGCCGGCCGCCGAGTACATCCATCAGGCGATAGCGGAACGCGAAGCCGAAGATCTGGAGCCGGACGAAGGCTGGTTAATCTTGCAGCGCGCCATTCATTATGAATTGAAAGAGCCAGAAAAAGTTAAAGATATTCTGGTCAAAATGGTCAGATTATTTGATAAACCAAAATACTGGATCCAATTGGCGAGTATGTATGGTGAGCTGGGTGAAGAGCGCAAACAACTGGCGATTATGGAAACCGCCCACCAGCGAGGGTTTGTGGAAAGCGGCGCCGATATCTTCAATCTGGCACAGTTGTATTACTATCATCGCGCGCCTTACAAAGGGGCAAAACTTATGGAGCAGGGGCTGGAAGATGGCGTGCTGGAAAAAAACTTACGTAACTGGAAGTTTTTAGGGCAAAGCTGGCAACTGGCGAAAGAAAACGGCAAAGCGATCCCGGCCCTAACCGCAGCGGCAGCGCTGGCAGATGATGGCGAACTGGAAGTTCAGCTGGCTCAGATTTATCTTAATAATGAGCAGTGGGAACAGGCGATTGAAGCTGCCGACAAAGCCATAGAAAAAGGCCAGCTACGTAACCCCGGTATGCCTCATCTGGTGAAAGGTATGGCGCTTTACAATACGCAGCAGTATGTGGCGGCAATGGAACAGCTGGCTGAAGCAGAAGCCCATGATAAAAGCCGTGCTATGGCACAGCAATGGCTGAAGTTTGTAGAAACAGAGAAAAGCAGTCAGGAACAACTGTCGACGGAGTTATCTTTGTAAGGTATCAATACAAATAGCTACAAAAAGCCGTGGTTATACGCGGCTTTTTTATTCGTATGCTGCAATTGAAGCTGGTGTCTGGAGGCCCCATCAATTGCATCTGACCTTTATTAACTGGGTCAGGCCAGCCTTCATATTACAATCGTATCAAGTTTTGAGGTCTGCTCTGGGCAATAAGCGCAAGAAAAGTGTGGCCGGAGCATATGCCTGCTTTTCTGACCAAGGGAAATAGACAAAGGATTTATCGCGTGCCATATATCCCGTTCAAACCTTCAAACAATGTAGTGGTAAAGGCAGTAGCCTGCATGACGCCTTCGATGAGACTGAACTTTAGCAGGGTTTTCACAGGATGGAGCTGTTATATTATCTGCAAGCTGCTGATGAAGCTGGCGTAGCCCTCGAGCCTGGTGTGAAGCCTGATACTTTGGCTGTTAATATCCGGATATAAAAGGCGAACCATGTTAAGCTTCAGGTCTGGCTTTAGGTTAAGCAGGCTTCAGGCTCCTCGCATTAACAGTCAACACTTATTCTCCATCTTAGTATACCTGCACACTTCACTCTCGCTTGCAGTATGGATTGCCAACCCCTGTTGGTTCAAACGCTCAAGCACAAGGCAATACCATGAATATGACTTCACTAGGCGTTATTGGTAGCTCTAAAAAGGAAGATGAACGGCGGGTGCCGATACATCCGGAACATTTATCCAGGATCCCCGAAAAGATACGTACGCAACTCATTTTTGAAACTGGCTATGGCGAACGCTTTGGTATTGATGATACTGAACTCGCCGCTCAGGTGGGGGATTGGCCTCAAGAGACGAGCTGTTGGAAACCATGAATACTGTCATTATTGCCAAACCGGTACTTGCCGATTTTGAGCAGTTACGGGTGGGCGGTGTGCTCTGGGGATATCCTCATTGCACTCAGCAACGACAGATCACTCAGATTGCCATTGACCGAAAACAGACATTAATCGCATTTGAGGATATGTATGTCTGGGGACCTCAGGGTCAGGTGGGGCGCCATACATTTTACAAAAACAACGAAATGGCGGGATATTGCGGGGTCATTCATGCGTTGCAGCTTAAGGGTATAGACGGGCATTATGGTAATCAGCGTAAAGCGATAATCTTCAGCTTTGGTGCCGTCAGTCGTGGTGCTATTTACGCTCTCAAAGCCCATGGCTTTCGCGATATCACTATTTGCATTCAGCGACCCGACCATGAGGTCCGTGAAGAAATTCTTGATTGTCATTATGTTTGGTTAAAAGCCGGCACTGCTGATCAGGCCAGAATGATGGTGGTTGAGCATGACGGCACAGAACGGCCATTGGCTGATTTAATCAGCGAATCGGGGCTTATTATCAATGGCATCTATCAAGACCCCAATCACCCTATCGACTTTGTCACCGAACAAGAAAAAGCCTGTCTTAAACCGGGTTGCTTAATCATTGATGTCAGTTGTGACGAAGGTATGGGTTTTTATTTTGCCAGGCCCACCACTTTCAAAGATCCCATGTTCCAGGTCGAAAAAGTGGACTACTACGCTGTTGATCATACCCCCAGTTATTTATGGGAAAGCGCCTCTCGTTCAATTTCCGCCGCATTGGTGTTCCATTTACCGGCCATAGCCGCAGGACCAGATGGATGGCACCAAAATGAAACCATACGCCGGGCCATTAATATTGATAAAGGTGTTATCCAAAAGCCGGATATTCTGGCTTATCAACACCGCCAACAGGCCTACCCGCACCTATCACTTTGATGATTCCAAGCTCATTCATTTGGGCTTATCTCTTCTTTTGGCCTGCCGAGAAAAAAACCACGTTAAGTTTCAAATACAAAAAATGGATCTGTGCCTAAGCCAAGAAATGAATAGAGAAATGAATAGGACAGTCACTTCTTATATTTAACAGACGGTAAGTGCCTGTCCTGTTATTACTCTTGCTGGGCCATCAGCATTTCTCACACAGTTATTGCAAGCATGGTTTAAAACACGTCGACGCTGGTCACTCAATAAGCTACATTTTGGCAGACAATAACAATTAACCATCTGACAATTCAGGGAGAATTATGTGAGTGTATTTCGAACACTAGTAATAAGTGGCGCGGTGGCTGCCGCGCTGGCCATGCCGGTAACCGCACAGCCGCAATCTGACACTTCCAGCAAGGTAGCCGGACAACAGCAAAGCGCGCATGACCGCTTGTTTACACTATTTGCTGCTGCCGATGAACGCCAGCTGGCGCTGAACCCGATTTCGGGATTGTTCCGGGGCGATATGCGCCGCGCCGACCGGCTGGGCGACTTTATTACCGACGCCCATACTATTGCGACACGCACCAGTACGCTGCTGAACCTGTCTGAGCTGTCAAAAATAGATCGCTCACAACTAAGCGCCACCGATAAGCTGGCCTACGATGTATTTGAATACGACCAGCAAAAGAGCCTGAAAGCTACCAGCGATGAAATACTTGCATTGACAGAAGTGCGCCCGGTGAATCATTTTAGTGGCTTCCATACTTTTTATCCTACCTTTGCCAGCGGGAAAGGGGCGGCGCCATTTAAAACCATTGAAGATTACGAAAACAACCTTTCGCGCCATCAGGATTACATCGACATCAGCGAGCGCGCCATCGAAAAATTTCGTGAGGGCATGGACACGGGTGTACTGGAAACCAGGCTAACGATAGACAGGGTCATTAAGCAGTTTGACACCCAGCTGGCAATCCCCATCAAAGAGTCGCAGTTCTGGGGGCCAGTCACGATGTTCCCTGACAGCTTCAGTGAACAAGACAAAACCCGTCTGACTAAAGAGTATATGGCAGCGACCAAAGAGATATACGCATCCACTGAGCGTATGCGTAACTTTCTGCGCGATGAATACCTGCCTGTGGCCAGAGAAAGTATTGGACTTAGTCAGATGAAAGGCGGCGAGAAGCTATACCGTCACCTGATTGAAAAAACGACTACCTTGCCGCTGAGCGCAGATTATCTGCATGATTTAGGGATGCAGGAAGTAAAGCGAATCAAAACCGACATGCATGAGATTATGGAAGAAGTTGAGTTTGAGGGCACGCTCAATGAATTTTTTGATTACGTGCGAACGGATCCCCAATTTAAGCCGCAAAGTCGTGAAGCGTTAACGGAGTCGTATTACCGTATTGGACGGGAAGTTGATAAGAAAATTGATGACTATTTTTCATTGTTGCCAAAAACAGAGCTCGAAATTAAACCCTATGATCCAGCTATCGAGCAATTCAGTGCCGGCGGTTCGTACCAGCGTGGCACACCCGATGGTTCTCGCCCGGGCACGTTTTATTTCAATGCCTATGATTTACCCAGCCGGCTAACCACTGGCAATGTGACCTTGTACCTCCATGAAGGCGCGCCAGGGCATCATTTCCAACTAAGTCTGGCTCAGGAAAACGAAGATCTGCCGGCATTCATGCGTTTTGGTGGCAACAATGCCTATATTGAAGGGTGGGCGTTGTATTCTGAAACCCTGGGGTACGAAATGGGATTCTTTGACGACCCCTGGAACCGCTACGGTACCCTACAAGACGAACAATTACGCGCCATGCGGTTGGTGGTAGATACTGGCATCCACGCGAAGGGCTGGAGCCGGGAACAGGCAATTGACTTTATGCTGGAAAACTCCGGTATGACCCGCACCGAAGTGGTGGCGGAAGTGGAGCGGTATATTGCGATACCATCACAGGCGCTGGGCTATAAGGTGGGCGCACTGAAAATTCAGGAGCTACGCCAACAAGCCGAAGAGGCCCTGGGCGAAAACTTTGATATTAAAGCTTTTCATGCACAGGTATTGGGCACAGGTGCGCTGCCCCTGCCAATACTGGAACAAAAAATAGAACGCTGGATTGCTAGCGAGAAAGGTTAACCCGAGATGTGTAAAAGGGTCGGCAGAGCGTAATGCACTGCCGGCCTTTTTTATGACAAATGGATAAGAAATGAATAGGACAGTCACTTCTTATATTTAACAGACGGTAAGTGCCTGTCCTGTTTATGGTCCTGTTTATGACGTTAACTAATGCCGCCCAGCACTCATCTGCCAGCCGGGAATCTAGAAACGATAGGATCGCGCTGTTTTTCTCGCGGCAAGAAAGCCGGTAATAATATTGGTCCGTATGGCGATCAAATTCTTAAATTTGTTCTGTATAGCCGCTCGTTGTGCCGCCGAGTCAGGTTCAGGTTTTGTGAATTTCGGCGAGCATACCCTTATCAGCTCAGAGATAAGAAAAGCAGCTCTCCGGGGGATGAGCTGCGTTTGCGGACCTAGGAGCTGTCTTTATTTTTCAACGATAGTCATTTCGTCCAGTATATTGTCAGCACCATCAATATGCTTCATGGTCCAAAGCATAAACGGCACGCTGGTGTGGATTGCGCGATTAACCTTAGGATCGTAGTCCCAATCGGCAATAATTGCCTCATACACCGTATCAAAAACCAGGCCGACAAACTCCCCCTTGGCGTTCAAGGTTGGTGAGCCTGAGTTGCCGCCAGTGATGTCAACGGTAGACAGGTAGTTTACTGGGACCGAGCCAAGCTGCGGATTAACATAGTCACCATATTGTTGATTGGCGATAGCGGTCCGCACCTTCTGTGGTAAGTCGAATTCGTCGTCACCTTCAACATACTTAGCCAGCATGCCCTCAAGGGTGGTAAATGGTTTAGCTTCAAGGCCATCCTGTGGTGAATACCCTTTTACATTACCATAGGTAATGCGCAAAGAGCCGTTGGCATCAGCATACACCGGCTCGCCTTTACTGCGTTTAAACGCAATCATGGCTTCCATAAACGCAGGCCGGGCCCGTAGCAACTCGCCTGATAATTTGTCTTCCTGCTTTTCAAGTGCTTTATCATAATCGTACTGGGATACTGCAAACTGAATATAGGGATCATCACTGGCTTTGAATGCTTCCACCGGTTTATCCATCCAGGCCAAGCGCACCGCTTCGTTATCCAGTTCGGTCTGACTGTGCATACTATCCAGTTGCGCTTTTACTGCGCTGGCGTCATACCCGTTATCCAGCCCGAAGAATGCATCGAAGGTGGTATTACGCTGTGAATCAGGAAACGATGTATAGTGTTCAATAAAGTGTGCCAGTACCGCTTTGTCGACGGTGGGGTCATAGCGACGATTCACACGCTTCATGCCCTGGCTGAAGCGATTCATATCGCGCTCCTGATACCCTTGCTTGCGCTCGGCATCCGGCTTGGCTTTCTCATGCGCCAGACGATACAGGCGCTTTGCCACACTCATCATGTTGGTGCGGGCCATGTAAGACATGATCAAATCACGCTGCTGATGTTCGTAGCCCCCTTCAAGAAGCGTGTTTAGGTCTTCAAGTGCTTCACCATATTTCGCTTTACGTGCATCAGAACTGGTGATCCAGGCTTGCAGAGCTTCCAGTTCGTTTTGTTTGCGCGCCAGCATGTCACCCTGGTTATAGCTTTGAATCATGGAGCCATAGTTTTTAGCGTAGTTCGCAAGACCCGCCAGCGTACTTTCATACTTGATGCGTGCATCACTGCCTGCCGGAGCGTTTTGTTTTATGACATCAATGTACTGTTCACGATACTGCTTTGCTGTTGGATAAACCCAGGTAAACTGGTTTTCTACTTCCAGCGCGGTGCGGTAGCGATTGGTGCGTCCGGGATAGCCCAGCACCATTACGTAGTCATCCTTTGCTACGCCACTGGCGTTTACTTTTAAAAAGGCATCTGGCTCAAACGGGACATTATCCTTCGAATAGTCTGCCGGTTTGCCATCTTTGTTGACATAGGCACGGTAAAACGCCCAGTCACCAGTATGCCGCGGCCACATCCAGTTGTCCGTGTCGCCACCGAATTTTCCAATGCTGGCCGAAGGTGCGTATACCAGTCGAACATCGCGAATAGCTAATTGCTTAATCAGAAAATATTCTGCGCCCCCGTGGTAGCTATAAACCTCACAACGGTAGTCCTGCGAGGTTTCGCATTCGGCAACCAGCTTTTTTTGATTGTTTTCAATTTTGTTGTAAAAAGCTTCGCCCGCAACAGAGGCATCAATACTTCCGGTAATCTTGTCGGTGACATTGGTCAGCGATTCTGTCACATATACCCGAGAGCCTGGCGCCGCAGGTAATTCCGCGTCTTTTTGTGGTGCAACAAAACCTTTCTCAATCAGGTTATTTTCTTCCGATGAATTATATTGGATAGACCCGTAGGCACAGTGATGATTGGTAACCACGAGGCCCTGGTCAGACAAAAACGATGCAGTACAGCCGCCTAAGCTTATAATCGCGTTCATTGGAAATTGATTGAGATTTGCCATGTCAGCGGGATCTAGCTTTAAGCCTGCTTGTTTAAGCTTGCTGCTGATATCCTCTAATTGATGGGGCTGCCACATGCCTTCGTTGGCTTGCGCTACATTGCAAATGAGTAGCGACAATGCTGGCACTACCTTTAGTACTCTATTTAACTTCATGATTTTTTCCCTGTTTTTTTAAGCACGAAGGCTGAATCGGTTCAAATGCTAGTATCAGCACTGCGCTGTTGATCTGCAATGATTTTATATTTATTGCATGTATCTCAGTGAATTTTTGATGACGTCTGCTTTGGCTTCTCTGACCTCAATAGACGGTAGTGGTCTGGCGTCGCCAATTCGCTTTTCGCTCGTTTGTAAAGAGCATAGTGCTCAGGCTCGTTGCCCTTGGTCGGGTGAATAGTACCGGGTGAGTAGGAGCGGGTGAGTAGGACAGTCACTTTTTATATCATCGTCGAATTTTCAAGAAGCACGTGACGGCCTTTGTTATATCGAAGTTGAAGCCTGCGTTTATTATTATAGAGTGGCTTTAAAAAAGGTTTATATACATAAATAGTTGTTAGGTCAGTCATCAATAAGCGGGGGATGGCGCTCGGTGAATAGGACAGTCACTTCTTACCCTTATAAAATCAGGGATCCAGGTCGCCCTGTGAATCGACCAGCCTTTATACTCAGATTATTTGAGTGGTATTAATTGAGTATTATTGAAAAAGCGACAGCGTTTGAGCAGGAATTTTAGCGTCGCTTTTTACGTCCCTTCGCTTTGCGTTTGCGCTTAGAGCTATCATCAGCTTCAAAATTTCCGTATAACTCTTCTTCGGCTTTAACCACCGTTGGTTTTGGTTTGGGTGCAAAGCCGGGAATAAATACTTTTTTAAACTGCCGGCCAATAAAACGTTCAATTGCCGTTAATTGCTTCGATTCATCCTCGCTAAAGAGTGAGATAGCTAAGCCCCTGGATGATGCTCTGCCGGTGCGGCCGATTCTATGAATATAGTCTTCGGGTACGTAGGGCAAATCAACATTAATGACACAGGGCAATTGCTCAATATCAATGCCTCTTGCGGCAAGGTCTGTTCCAATCAGAACCTTGATGCGGCCACCTTTAAAGCCATCCAACGCCTGTGTGCGTGCCTGCTGAGTTCTGTTGGCATGAATAGACTCAGCAGCAATGCCGGCCTGTTCTAGTTCGTTTCTCAAGCTATCTGCGCCACGTTTCGTGCGGGTAAATACCAATACCTGAGACCAGTTATTGTTTTTGATAAGGTGAAGCAGAAGCTCGCTTTTTCGCTCTTTGTCGACCGGATGCAAGGTCTGCGTGATGGTTTCAATGTGATCCTGCGCCGTGGCTAACTCTATAATCACAGGGTTATTGAGCATCGTCGTGGCCAGTGTTTTGATTTCTTTAGTGAAGGTGGCTGAGAACAAAAGGGTTTGTCGTTTTTCGGGTAGCAAGCTTTGTATGTGATGAATATGGTCAATAAAACCTAAGTCCAGCATGCGGTCGGCTTCATCTAACACCAGTATTTCGAGTTGGTCAAAATTAATCACCCCTTGCTCATATAAATCTACCAGACGCCCGGGAGTGGCGATCAGGATATCCACACCTTGCTCTATTGCATATTGTTGCGGCTCAATCCGTACGCCACCAAATACCGCCGTGGTGCGCAGATTCATATTCTGGCTGTAGTTATCAACATTGGCGGCAACCTGGGCAGCAAGCTCGCGGGTAGGGGCAAGGATTAATGCTCGTATGCTGTTGGCCTGGGCGGGCGGTCTGGCGGCCAAAAGATGCAAAATCGGTAATGAAAAGCTTGCCGTTTTACCGGTCCCGGTTTGCGCAATTGCAATAACATCACGTTGATTTAATATTGCAGGAATGGCTTCTTGCTGAATGGGAGATGGCTTGGTATAGCCCTTCTTCGCAACAGTGTTCAAAAGTTCAGTGCATAGGCCTAAAGCGCTAAATGACATAAAAGGGGAGCCCACAACTCATTAAAAATTGGCGCCATCATACGTGTTGTGCCTGTCATTTGTGTCATTATTTATGGGCTTTTTTACAAGTGACGTCAGCAGCGGCAATCAGAATCGCCATACAATGCAAAAATGTGTCTTTACCGTGGTGGTATTAAGCCGGCTTTTTGGCCAGGAAGATGGTGTGTTTACTTCCTTTACCTTTGCGTGCCCTGGCAATATGAGTGGTCACCTTGTAGCCTGCTTTTTTAAGGCGCACCGTAAACAGGTAGTCAGGCCCGGCCGACCAAATGGCTAGCATGCCCCTGGGTTTAAGAACCTCATAGATATCTTGTAAACCATCCAACGAATAAATCCAGTTGTTATCAGAATGCGTTAAGCCTTCAGGACCATTATCGACATCGAGTAAAATGGCATCGTAGGTGGGTATTCTGGTATTCAAAAGATGCTTTACATCACCTATTTTAACCGTGGTCCTGGGATCCTGAAGTGGGTTTTTAGCACATTGACCTAATGGGCCCTGGTTCCATTCCACGACCTCCGGGATTAACTCAGCCACCGTGACTCGCGAGCTTGGTGTAACTTCATTTAGCGCAGCGGCAAGCGTGTAGCCCATTCCCAGACCACCCACTAACACATGCGCGTCAGGGTTAGATTTAAGATGAGCACAGCCTAATTGAGAAAGTTCTTTTTCTGAGTTGTAGACCCGGCTGTTCATCAATTCGCCGCGAATACCGGAAAGCCGGATGCTGAACTCTTCATCACGGCGGGAAAATGTTAGTTCACCACCATTATTTGGAATTTGAGCTGTGCCCAATTTAACCCATGGAACCATCTGCAGGCTTACCCTATGTTGAGACACTGATTAACAGTGATATTTGCTTATACGAAATATTGGCGCGCAGAGTAGCACACTTGCGGCTATAGGCTCAGAGTTAAGATTATAAGCAAGCCTACCTAAAACCCTATGCAAATATTAAGAGCCTAGGCGATTTTGTGAGGGTGTATTTATTATCTGGGAACGGGATTCACTTTATATTAGATGTTATTGTTGCCAAAAAAGGACGTTTGGAAAACAAAATGAAGATTCTGATTATTGTGTTTGTTTCAATTTTAACAGGTTGCTCGGCCAATAATGTCAGTAGGGACAAAACGGCCAATGTCGCAGAGTCGAACCAGGCTGGCTTTCCTGGAAATACCGAAGAGATTAGCGAAATGGGTTATCCGGTCGGAACCTGGGAAGGTATAGAGCAAAAAACCGGAGAATTAAAAGTCTTAAAGTTGACCAGTAGCAATCGCCATACTCTAGCGACATACAAGATTGCATTTGGTCTTAAATTGATTTCCGAAATACACTTCGATGACAACGCCATCACCTGCGGAAAATTTGATTGTCATATTCTGACTACAACCCAGCGAGGCCTCCCATATAAAGTGAGTGTTACGCAGCATGCAGGGGAAGACTTTGAAGTAGTAGAGGCAAAAAAACTAAAAACGAAGGAAATATACAGTAGCTCTTACACTTTAAAGAAAGCCGCAAAGTTAACTATCCCAGAGCAATTCCATCAACACGCATCTGAGGACGTTAATCTGAATAAGGCTGACTATGCCAGTGCATGGTATGGCTTCTGGGTGGGGGTATTGGAACCTTCAGGGTATGAAGACTTAAAAGTAGTATCTTTAAGATTTTTACCCGATGAATTAGCTCGTTTTACTGTTTACACTCCTGGTTTGCCAGGTAGAGCTGAAATGAATTTCAACCCGACAGATATTAAACAAGACAGAGGCGAATTCATTACAAAACTGGAAGGCTCACTATTTGCAAATGAGTTAATTATGCGGCCGACAATAGGCGGCATTGAAGGGAGCTATAAGTTACGTCTGCCTCGTTATCCTGAAACGCTAACAGCCCATGGTGACTTCAGACTTCTCAAGGTAAAAGAGCGATGAAAGAAATTTTTTTTCGATGTCGCAGGCCTGGCTTATGCAAAGACCGTTTCAGGGCACTGAAACGGTCTTTTTTGCCAAGTTACGATTAATCGAACGTGACACTGCCCTCATGGGCGACGATTTTTAAATTATTCTCACCGAACCCTTCAGTGCCAGGACAGTTATTAACCACGCCGGTAAGCACAATAGTGCCAGTGTGAAGATTACTGTAGCGACCAGTTCCTTTTACCAGGTTGATGTGTTCGTTAATCACTAACGGCGTGCCACCAGAGCAGAAGAAGTCACCGGATTGTGGAATAAGCACATCATTCTCTGAACGCAAAGTATAATCACGGTCTTCCCCTACCAATTTATGCGAAGCAAGGCCAGTCATAGGATTAAACTTACCAACGAGAAGGCCTTCAACTTTTATCTTATGGCGCGTTGTTTTGCGCTCTTGCCCCGAAAGACTTTTCCAGTCTTTGTTAACAAGCTCAATTTTGTAGGTACCCAGTTGCTCGGGCGCTTCTCCTAAGGAAGGGTCGGATACTTCGAAGGTTTCCACCGTACCTTTTACCGGTACGTAAGTCCCTTTGGCCATTTTTGAAGATGCCATTGAAGAAAATGACGTGCAAAAGAGAGTGGCCAGTAACGCTGACTTGATTATATTTTTCATAGATTTTAGTTTGCCTTGTTGTAGGTTAAATGTGCGCATCTATCAGCACGCCTCTGATAATTCGAAAGCTTATACGAAAGAACATACAAAAAAAGCTTATGGCGTTCTAAAACTTTTCTGAGGATATGAAGGATACAGAAACGAGGTGCTCGACTCAATTTAAACTGCTAAATCCATACACAGGGGGGCCGAGCCTGAAAGGCGTGTTTATGGCCGGGCAAAGACACTATTTCCTATACATGTTCTGTACCAATTGCCAGAGCCTTGAATCGGCGACTATGTTCAACCAAATACGAGGGTGAGCATAATACTAGCAGGCCTGACTAACCATTGTGCTGAAGCTTGATTAAACGCCCGCCTTCTTTATCCTCAAGGACGTATATATTGCCCTTGCCATCCTGTTCCACTTCGCGAACTCGTTTGCCCCACTCGTATCGCTCAGCTTCCGCAACGTCCCAGTCACCCTCATCAGTCTGGCTAAAGGTCACCCGTATTAATGCTTTGGAAGACAAGCCACCGATAAAACCGTTACCCGTCCAGGCATCGTATAGTTCGCCTTTATAGATAATAAAACCGGCGGGGCTTATGGCGGGTACCCAGGCTTTAGCCGGGGCTTTAAAAACAGGGATATCCTCATGGTTGGGTATTTTCACATCTGAATAATGGTCCCCCTGGGACACTATCGGGTAGCCATAGTTGCGGCCTCTTTCAATAATATTGAGTTCGTCACCATGTTTGGGGCCCATTTCATGAGTCCACAAATTACCTTGTTCATCAAAGTCGATTCCAAGCAGGTTGCGGTGACCTAGGGTCCAGATTTGGTTGGTAACGCTGCCATTACCAAAAAATGGATTGTCTTTCGGTGCGCTGCCATCTGCATTTAAACGCAAGACTTTTCCAAGATTCATCGCCATATTCTGTGACGGCGAAAATTTTTGTCTTTCTCCGGAAGTGATAAACAGGTAGCCGTCGGGCGAAAACGCCATGCGATGCGAATAATGTCCGTTGCCGGTCATTTTTGGTGACTGGCGCCAAATAAGCTCTCTTTGTGACAAGCTTGCCCCGCTATCGGAAAGATTCAGCGTTGCCCGTTCAATCACAGCGCCACTATATGCATCATTTTGCGGATCGCGTTCTACGTAAGAAAGATAAATAGTCTTGTTGGTCTCAAACTCAGGATGAATGATCACATCCCCAAGACCGCCCTGACCACGGGGGTAACCTCAGGCACGTTACTTACAGAAAAGCGTTTTTGCTGATTCTCATCAAGCAACCACATGTTGCCGGTTTTTTCAGTGACCAGGCTATGCCCATCCGGCAAAAATGTCATGGCCCAGGGCTGATCAAATGATGTCATCACCGCACCGGTCAGCGAGGTGCCATGGCTGCCCGCCAGCTCAATCTTTGCCGACGATTCAGGCTGCGCTACAGTGGCAAACGATGTCGCTACCAGTGTAAAGAGAAAAGCTAGGTG
The DNA here is from genome assembly GCF_015644725.1 of Salinimonas marina. Taxonomy (NCBI): domain Bacteria; kingdom Pseudomonadati; phylum Pseudomonadota; class Gammaproteobacteria; order Alteromonadales; family Alteromonadaceae; genus Salinimonas; species Salinimonas marina. The sequence continues at coordinate 3,103,891 of NZ_CP064795.1, read as the reverse complement.
TTGTCGCATAATAGAGTCCGCCCCTTTTGATATTCGCGTAACCTCCGTCATGCTTTAGTATGGTACGCAAACAATAAGTAATAATGGTATTACGCGTGTTACACGCTAAAGCTCAAAACCAATAGAGTGTTTGATTTTTATGCAGGTGTATACGCCAGAATCAGACTGGTTCCGGTCTGTTTAATCAAAAGTCGGTGGCCTCTTACCTGGGGCACGCCGGCGCCAGATTTCGTCGGCAAAAACCGGTATTGCCCGGGCACAAAGAACAGCAAGCGGGCCTTTATTGGAATAACAAACCACTAAATCGCGACCAGGCGATGGCGGTTTACGGTGTGGCAGACATTCCTGGTTTAAAGCAATACTGAAACACCACGCCGCCAACGGCACCGGCAAAACATTGCAGCATAATTCCGGTGATTTCCCGGGCCCCGGCAATTAGTGTGACGCCCATGATGGGCTGCATGGACAGCAACATCACCAGCATCGCCATCGCGCCACCTAATGCAGCCACCAGCGCGGCAATTAAGGACGAGGGTTGCATCCAGCGAAGCAACAGGGCCACCACCATCATGCTTAACACCAATGCCAAGGCAATGGCGGCGCCATAGCTTGGCAGCAGGCCCCACAAATCGTAGGCACTCATCGACAGGCGTTCGCTAACAGCCACCTTCACATCCACCTCGGTCAGCGCATGAATAACCCGCTGTGAATGAAACACACAGGCCAGCACATAGGTCACTACCCAGGCCGGTAGCAGGGCCACTACCATACGACACAAGAGGGACAAAAAAGACATGAAAGGCTCCGCCAAAAACACAAGTGGCGGTCAGTCTAGCCTGCCCGGCTGGTAGAATCCATGCCTTCACCGTATATCACCTACTTTACCGGGATTTCGTGTTAGGCTATTGGCTCTTGTTATTTATCAGACCGGATTCTATATGCATTGTAAATGGCGGGTATGGCTTGGCACATGGCTGATGTTGCTGGGCACGGGGGAAGTGTTTGCGCAAATCGATTATCAGGTACAAAGCCTTACTTCCAAACCTTTACATAAACCCTGGACGTTACTGCAGTTACCCGACCGCCGTTGGGTGGTAACTGAGCGTAAAGGGAACCTGGTGGTTATTGATGAAAACGGACAGCTCAGCCGCTCTAAGGTAGCGCTACCCGGCTTGTATTTTAAAGGGCAGGGCGGTTTATTGGATATCGCACTGGCCCATGACTTTGCACTTTCTAACCGGGTATTGATTACCTATGCAACCGGTAATGATGCGGCAAATCAGCTGGTGGTGGCTACCGCCGTTTTAGATGATGACAGCTTAAGCCAGATCACGCCGATTGTAACCGTGCAGCCGGCTAAGGCTACGCCGGTACATTTTGCCGGCCGTCTGGCAAAACTGGCTGATGGGACCTGGCTGGTAAGCTCAGGCGACGGCTTTGATTATCGTGAACAGGCCCAGGATAAAAGCAGTCAGCTGGGCAAAATCTTACGCTTTCGGGAAGACGGCAGTGCCCCTAAAGACAATCCATTTGCTGAGGCGCCGCTGGTGTACTCCCTGGGCCATCGCAACCCGCAGGGGTTAGTGGTTGATCCTCAAACTAAGCAGATAATAAGCCATGAACATGGTCCCGCGGGTGGCGATGAGGTGAATATCATTGAGGCTGGCACCAATTATGGCTGGCCGGTGATCACCAATGGCAAAGATTATTCAGGGGCCCGTATCTCGCCATTTGAAGAATACCCGGGCATGGCGCAACCCCGGCTGGACTGGACGCCCTCGGTGGCACCGTCGGGCATGGCACTTTACCGCCATTCAAAATTTGCTGACCTCACCGGTCAGCTATTAGTGACCACCTTAAAAGCCCAGGCCCTGTTACGGGTAAATATGTCAGCACAGCCGCCCCGCAGTGAGCGAATTTTTGCTACCATAGACCAACGCTTGCGTGATGTGGCAGTAGGGAAGGATGGCGCAATTTATGTGCTGACCGACGGCGCTAAAGCCGAAATTCTCAAAGTAACCCCGGCCGGCCCAGCCTCTGCATCTGAGTAAAGTGTCTGAAAAAGCAGCACATAGGCTGGCTGAATAGCGGCTATAAGTAAGCAAAAGCGTATTATCATTCAAATTAATGCTATATGCCGATATAATTCCGGCGTTTTATTAAGTCACGTCCTGTCGCCAAGACCGTTAACTTATCCCCGACAGGACTAACCATGAGGAAGACATCGTGTTAGAAGAGTATCGCAAACACGTAGAAGAACGTGCTGCACAAGGTATCCCTCCTAAGGCCTTAAATGCTGAACAGGTGGCCAGCCTGGTCGAACTACTGAAAAATCCGCCTAAGGGTGAAGAAGAAAACTTGCTGGAGCTTATCTCTGAGCGTGTTCCTCCTGGTGTTGATGAAGCGGCTTATGTAAAAGCTGGCTTTTTAAGCGCACTGGCAAAAGGTGACGACAGCTGTGAACTGATCAGCCGCGAAAAAGCGGTCGAGTTGCTGGGCAACATGCACGGTGGTTACAACATTGCCACCCTGATTGAGCTATTAGATGAGGACGCCCTGGCACCACTGGCGGCCAAAGAATTAAAACACACCCTGCTGATGTTTGATGCTTTCCACGATGTGGAAGAAAAACACAAAGCCGGTAACAAGTTTGCCACTGAAGTGATTGAGTCGTGGGCAGAGGCCGAATGGTTCACTGCACGTGACAAAATGGCCGACAAGATCACCTACTCGGTGTTTAAAGTAACCGGTGAAACCAACACCGATGACCTGTCACCAGCACCCGATGCCTGGTCGCGTCCGGATATTCCGTTGCACTCGCTGGCTGCCTACAAGATGACGCGTGATGGTTTAGAGCCTGAAGAGCATGGCGTGACCGGTCCGATGAAACAAATCGAAAAAGTGAAAAATCAGGGCCACCCGGTTGCCTTTGTGGGTGATGTGGTAGGTACCGGTTCTTCACGTAAATCAGCCACCAACTCAGTGCTGTGGTTCTTTGGTGAAGATATGCCTGGCGTTCCAAATAAACGTGGCGGCGGTGTGTGTATTGGTAATAAAGTTGCACCAATTTTCTTCAACACCATGGAAGATGCCGGCGCACTCGTTTTTGAGGCTGATGTTGAAAAAATGAATATGGGTGATGTCATCGACATCTACCCGTATGAAGGCAAAATCACCAATCACGAAACCGGCGAAGTGCTGTCTGAGTACAGCTACAAGTCAAAAGTGATTCTGGATGAAGTACGTGCCGGTGGCCGTATCAACCTGATCATCGGTCGCGGTCTGACCGACAAAGCACGTGAAGCACTGGGTCTGGGTCCAACCGAGATGTTCCGTACCCCGGAGCAGCCTGAAGACACCGGTAAAGGCTACACGCTGGCGCAAAAAATGGTCGGTAAAGCCTGTGGTGTAGACGGCATCCGTCCTGGCACATACTGTGAACCAAAAATGACCACGGTAGGTTCTCAGGATACCACCGGTCCAATGACCCGTGATGAGCTTAAAGACCTGGCATGTTTGGGCTTTACTGCCGATTTAACCATGCAGTCATTCTGTCACACCGCGGCATATCCGAAGCCGGTTGATATTGAAACCCAGCACACGCTGCCAGATTTCATCATGAACCGTGGCGGTGTTAGCTTGCGTCCTGGTGACGGTATTATCCACAGCTGGCTGAACCGCATGTTGCTGCCCGATACGGTAGGTACCGGTGGTGACTCACATACCCGCTTCCCGCTGGGTATTTCATTCCCGGCCGGTTCGGGTCTGGTGGCCTTCGCCGCGGCAACCGGTGTAATGCCGCTGGATATGCCAGAGTCTATTCTGGTGCGCTTTAAAGGTAAGCGCCAGCCTGGTATTACCCTGCGTGACCTGGTACACGCCATTCCGCTTTACGGCATCAAGCAGGGCCTGCTGACGGTAGAGAAGAAAGGCAAAATCAACCAGTTCTCTGGTCGTATTCTTGAAATTGAAGGTCTGGAAGACTTAACGGTAGAGCAGGCGTTTGAATTATCAGATGCCTCAGCAGAACGCTCTGCCGCCGGTTGTACCATCAACCTGTCAGAAGAATCGATCTCTGAATACCTGCGTTCTAACATCACCATGCTGCGCTGGATGATCAACGAAGGCTATGGCGATCCACGTACCCTTGAGCGTCGTGCGCAGAAGATGGAAGAATGGCTGGCTAACCCAGAGCTGATGCGTGCTGATAAAGATGCAGAATACTCTTCGGTTATCGAGATTGACCTGGAAGACATCAAAGAGCCTATCGTATGTTGCCCGAACGATCCTGATGATGCCAAGACTTTGTCTGATGTCGCCGGTGACCATGTGGATGAGGTGTTCATTGGTTCATGTATGACCAACATTGGTCACTTCCGTGCTGCCGGTAAGTTGCTGGACAACTACGGTAAGACGCTGCCAACCCGTCTGTGGATTTCTCCACCAACCAAGATGGATAAGGCGCAGCTGATGGAAGAAGGCTATTACAACATCTACGGGCGTGTGGGTGTGCGTACTGAAATGCCAGGCTGTTCACTGTGTATGGGTAACCAGGCGCGGGTTGATGCGGGCGCAACGGTACTGTCGACTTCTACCCGTAACTTCCCGAACCGGTTGGGCGACGGTGCCAATGTGTACCTGACTTCAGCTGAGCTGGCTGCGGTAGGCGCGATTGTCGGTCGTATCCCAACAGCAGCAGAGTACATGGAGTATGCCGGTAAGATTGATTCGATGGCAGCCGATGTGTATCGCTATCTGAACTTTGACCAGATGGATAGCTTCAAGCAGGCAGAAGCAGACGCCAAAGCGAAGATCATTCCAACCCTGAATATTGCCTGATTAACCGCAGGTAATCAGCAAGCCGGGTACCCGTAAGGGGCCCGGCTTTTTTTATGGCTGGCTGACCACTGGATAATTGTTCACGGCATAGGTAGACTGCGACAAGGCCCACTTTCTATGCGAAGTCCGAAGTGGTAGCTCTTCTATAGGTCGGTTTGCTCAAGGAACGTAAATGCATTACAAATTATCAGCGCCCATAATCATTGCCTTGCTGGCGCTTTGGCTGGTGTTAAACAGCAGTGTTGAAGCCAGGCAGTCGGTGGAGTTTGAACAAGCCAGCGTCACCTTAAATGGCCAGACCTACGCGGTAGATTTTGCGCAAAGCCCGCAGCAACGGGCACAGGGACTGATGTTCAGAAAATCTTTGTGCTCTGACTGCGGCATGCTGTTTCGGTTTTCCCCTCCCAAACAGGCCAG